>DATGFC010000092.1:0-93112 GCA_035309485.1 Candidatus Sulfotelmatobacter sp. | reverse complement strand
GCCGGTCGCTAATGCCCAGGATCTCCGCCGCCTGCCACCAGCTGATCTTCTTGGCCATCGCCTGCAACATCACGTCCTGTACTTTCATCGCCCGCTCCATCGCGGCCTTCGGGTAGGATTCCATGCTCCGCATGGTCTCCTGCCCTCGCCGCCCGCAAAGCGGACATATCACGTGCTATCTCAACCGGACATATCATGTGCTACCGACATGCCACTGTTTCCGGCTTGACAGCATCAAACAACTCAGCAAGACTATTGCAGCTTATGTCGCAGTGGAACGTAAAAGCGTCGACGCTGTTGGTGCTGGGTGTCCTGGCGTTTCTCATGCTGGTGATTCTCGTGCTGCCCGATGTCGATCTGCTCGACACGGCTTTTCACCGTGGTACGGCGCCGGTGGTGGTTCACGCCAGTGCTAATTCGGCGCCAGCCCCGCTGATGGCAGCTTCCCTGCTGCCGCTACACGGGATCGTGCAATATGCATCGGCATTGCGCATGTTGAGCGAATTCGATCTCACCCTCGAGCCTAACTTCCGTCCTATCCTGCTCCGCTCGATTCGCTGTTGATTCTAGGTTGTGCGTGGTCCCCGCTTCGTCTGCGAACAGCGCAAATTTCATCCGCAAAAATATCGAGGAGCATGCAATGACGTTCTATTCCGACCAGACTCCATCCTGTTCCATGGCAGAACTGCTGCAGGAAGCCGCGGCCAGAACTGGCTTCACTGCAAATGAGATGCAAGAGGTGCTGGAGTCCGAACTCAGCATCGATGAACTGCTTTCTTACATCGATGCCGTCGTCTCGCAACGCATGAACTGAACGATGCGATCGTGCCTGGGGCCGCCTTGGCGGTCCCAGATCCTCTCTTCTTCATTCGCTTTCCCGATTCGCTTCTCCATTCGAAAATTCCGCAATCTATGTTCTAATCTCGGCGTCGTCCTCTCACACTTTCATTTTCATCGGGAGATGTTCATGCCTCAGATCGACCGCAAGCACATTGCTGTTCTCTTCTTTACCCTATTTCTCGCAATTTCCATAAAAGCCCAGACGGCCGCGTCGAATGCGCCGCCGGCTGATCTGGATGCTTACGTTGCGGCCTCGCTGAAAACCTTTGACGTCCCGGGTATGGCGGTGACCATCGTGAAAGACGGAAAGATTCTCGTTGCCAAAGGCTACGGGGTTCGCAAGCTGGGCGAGCCCACGCCGGTCGACGAATTCACCATGTTCGGCATTGGGTCGAACACCAAGGCCTTCACCACCGCGGCGCTGGCCACACTTGTGGACGAACATAAACTCTCCTGGGACGATCCTGTGTACCAGCGCCTGCCCGGCTTCGTTATGTACGACCCCTACGTCTCGCACGAGATGACCATCCGCGACCTACTCACGCATCGCAGCGGCATGGGGCTAGGCGAGGGCGATCTACTGTTCTGGCCGCATACTACCTATTCGCGCGAGGACGTCATCTACAAGCTGCGGTTCATGAAGCCGCAATCGAGTTTCCGCAGCCACTACGCTTACGACAACCTGCTGTATATGACGGCCGGACAGATTATTCCCGCCGTGACCGGCACTTCCTGGGACGATTACATCCGCCAGCGCATTTTCGCACCGCTGGGAATGAATCATTCCAATGTCAGCAATACCGAATTCAAAGCGGGCGACGACTACGCATTTCCGCATTCGCGGGTTGACGGCAAGCTGCAAGTGATTCCGTTCGGGCTGCTCGACAATGCCGGTCCCGCAGGTTCGATTAACTCCAGCGCCGCCGATATGGCGAAATGGGTGCAACTGCAACTCAATCGCGGGAAATTTACGGGCCGGGAAGGCCGCTTGTTCTCCGAGGACCGCTCCAAAGAGATGTGGTCGGGGCAGACCATTCTTCCGGTCGGCGATCCTCCGCCACCGCTGGCAGGACTCAAGGCAAATTTCGCCGACTACGCTCTGGGCTGGGGACTTCGCGACTACCACGGCCGCAAACTCGTAGGACACACGGGAGGCGTTGGCGGCTTCGTTTCGCGCGTCATGCTGGTACCGGAAGAAAACCTGGGAGTGGTCGTGCTCACCAACGGCGAAGAAGGTGGAGCGTTCGACTCGATCCTTTATCACGTGCTCGACCATTACTTTCACCTGCCGCCGACGGACTGGATTGCCGCGTTCAAGGCGGTGAAAGACAAAGAAGAAGCCGAAGCCGCGGAGACCATGAAGAAGGCGGCAAGCGCGCGCGATGCCAACTCCAAGCCGTCTCTTGCCCTGGAAAGATACGCGGGCGTCTACAACGATGCGTGGTACGGACCGATCACGATCCGCATGGAAAATGGCGGGCTGGTCATCAGCTTTGATCACACGCCGGGCATGATTGGCGACCTGCAGCACTGGCAGTACGACACGTTCAAGGCCCACTGGCGGGTGCGCACAACGGAAGACGCTTTCATCACGTTCGCGCTGAATCCCGATGGCTCGATTGATAGCGCTCGAATGGTTGCGGTCTCTCCGCTCGCCGACTTCAGCTTCGACTATCAGGACCTGCTGCTGAAACCGGCCGTGATCCCTGTATCCGAGAAAAAATAACCTGGATCCCCACTTCCCAGATTTGGGAGAAGTGGGGATTCGACTTTCGTTTGGGAGTACCGGACTCTGAACACCGTCTCCAATCCGAGCGTCGCAGCAGACGAAACCAAGGTTCAAGCGCACGGTGGCCTGCGCCGCGAACTCGGGCTCATCGACCTGGTTCTGGCTCAAATTTTGCTGGTGGTGATTCCCGATTTTTTTGGGACAGCGGTCAAAGCCGGGCCCGCGCACGTCGCCCTGTGGCTCTTCGCGATTGTGCTGTTCTTCGTGCCGCTAGCCTTCGTCGTAGCCCATCTCAACCGCCTGATGCCGTTGGAAGGCGGCCTTTATGAGTGGGCGCGACTGGCATTCAACGATCAAATCGGATTCCTCGTAGCCTGGAATCTGTGGCTGTTCATCATGCTGTACGTCGCCATCATTGGCCTGGTCACCACCACTTTCATTGCCTACTCATTCCCAGCCGTTGGATGGATCGCAGACAACAAGTGGGCGGTATGCGGGGCCTCGTTGATCTTGATCGTGGCACAAGTCATTCTCGCGGCGATTGGCTTTCATGTCGGCAAATGGGTCAACAATGCGGGCAGCGTCGCCGTCTTGATCACGGTCGCGGTTCTCATTGGACTGCCGATCGTTAGTGTGTGGCGCGGGACGCTGACCGCGTTTCATCCCATGCGGCTGGTGGCGCCGCCGCTCACCGTTTTCAGCCTCAGCGTGTTCAGTAAGATGACCTTCGGCGCGCTCAGTGGTTTCGAATACGTCGCGATTTTTGCGGGAGAATCGCGTAATCCTGTGCGCAACATCGGACGCTCGATTCTCATCACAGCGCCGGCGATCGTTCTGATCTATATTCTGACGACCAGCGCGATCCTGGCTTACGTCTCGCCCGAAAACGTAGACGTCATCGGTCCGATTCCGCAGGCGCTGCGCCTCGGTTTCGGCAACTTCGGCGGCATCATCGTGCCCATCGCCATTTTCCTTCTGCTCACGAACTATCTCTCGACCTTCAGCCTCTATTTCAGCGGGAGCGCGCGCCTGCCGATGGCGGCCGGATGGGACCACTTGCTGCCCGCATGGTTCTCGCGCCTGCACGCGCGCTACAAGACGCCGGTCAACTCGATTTTTTTTCTGGGAGGAGCAACCTTGGCGGCGAGCTTCGCGGCGCTCATCGGAGTCGGAGAGCAGGAAGCCTATGAACTTCTCCTGACTTGGGGATTTGTGTTTTACGGGATTGCGTACCTGGCGCTGTTTGCCATTCCACTGTTCGCGCCAAGAGCGAGCGGCATTTGCCCCGGTCTGGCATTGCGCGTAGCCGCCCTGTCGGGCTTGCTGGTCACCGTGCTATTTGTGGTTCTCTCAATCTTCCCGGTGATCCGAGTGGAGAGCGAATCGCAATACTCCTGGAAGATCGGGGGAGTCGTGCTCGGCGCGAATCTTCTCGGGTGGATCATCTACCGCGCCGGCCGGGGCAAGGGGAGAACTGAATCTAACCTGAGTTAGGGAGGATCGCCGCGTTCGCGCGTCTGGGTATCCTCTGCGGCCGTTCTCGGCGGGCTCCGCGAAAAAGCTTAAACCGCAGAGGGCGCGGAGAAAGGAACGCGGAGGGCGCGGAGAACGGATCGCGGAGAACGCGGAGAAACACTTGGGACCAGCGGCGTTATCTCAAAAATACACGCGCCGCATCTTCCACCTTCACGGTCGACTTCCTTCGCGCCCCGGTACCCAGGTGATACGCGACCAGCACGTGATCTTCGACGATCAGCAACTCCTTTTCGTTGATCCATCCCACGAGTGAAGCGTGCGGCACGAAGGCCAGCCGTTTCGGAGAATCCTCTATGCTCTTGACTTCCACCGCCGGCAACTCGGTGAGCGCCTTGCGAATGCGCTGCGACTCTTCCGGATTCGCTTGTCCATCCTCGGACAACTGAATGGGCTTGTTCGGCTCTGCGGTTGCGACGATGGTCATGGCGATCGATGCCAGTTCTGGCGAGAGCTTCGCATTCGAAGTATAAAAACTCACGTCATAATCGGGATTCTTGAAAGTCGCCTGCTCATCAAATACCGTGCGCGTCTTTCCATCGGCCAGCACCAGCGTTTGATCGTTGCTCTCGTTCGACCACCCGCAGCAGCCGGAGTCGGGAATCTGCTCCATGATTAAATCGCCGGTCGGGGACGCGTCCAGTTCGCGTTCCAATGGCTTATCGAGGACCGTGGGCGTCCACTTGCCGCCCTGTTCCTGATAGCGGATGCTCTTCTGATAGGTAGTTTCGGTTTGCCCGGTCACAAACTCGGTCATGAGAAAAAACTTTTGGACTCCGGCATCCGGCGTCCACACCCCGCAATAAGGACAGGTTTCCGAGCACGTGCCGGTTTCGCAGCGACAGCCCGGAAGTTTCACGGTCGCCAGATCCTCGCGGTCTCCTCCGCTGAGATCGGTGCGCCACGCCTGCCAAGTCGTGTCGGTCGAGAGATCGATTTCTTCCCGCTGCAGGCGGCGCGCCTGATTGGCAAACCAGTAGAGATGCGCGCCGTCAGACGAAAGAGAGGGATTCGGCGCGGATTCCGTGATCGCCTGGTTCGACCCGGTGGCGCTCGCTTCCCGCTTCACTCCCTGATCGATCATGCTCGCTGCATGTCCATTCCAGAACCACACCTGATGCGGCGACTTCGCGTCGTCCGCGGCCAGCGGCAAGGATACGGGAGCGGCGAACAGAATCTCCCCCAGATGGTTCACCTCGATGGCCGCGGGATTCTTCAGGGCGTCCGCCGGAACCTTCACCGTTTGCTTCACGGCGAAGGTCTGCAGATCGTACTCGACCATCTCTCCCGGCGCGCGGAGCACCCACAGGCGCTTCTCTTGCGCGCAGAGCGGCGCGGTCAGCAGCAAAATGTAGGCAATCACGGGCGAGGCTTTGGGCATGAAAATTCCAACCACAGGGGTCACAGAGTCTCACGGAGGAAAAGCGGACAAAAATTATTTCGTCTCAACGACCGGCAATTCGATGAAACTCGCTTCCTCAGGTGAATGGTAAACCCGCTGCACGGCTTTCTTGTAATCGCCCGGCTTGGCCCAGAAAATATTCGGGACGAACGTCTGCGGATTGCGGTCGTACAGCGGAAACCAACTGGACTGCACCTGCACCATGATGCGGTGCCCTGGCAGAAAAACGTGATTCGCCGTGGGGAGAGTCCAGCGGTAAAGCAGAGGCTTGTCGGGCGTGATCGCCTTCGGATTTTCCAGACTTTCGCGATACCGCCCGCGGAAGATATCCGCTGAAATCATCAGCTGATATCCGCCCATTTTCGCGTCTCCTGCGACCTCGTCGGGAAATACGTCAATCACCTTGATTACCCAATCCGAATCGGTTCCGCTGGTCGAGGCGATCAGATTGACCACCGGCTGACCGCTGATCTTCACGGGATCCTTGAGTACATTCGATGCAAACGCCAGCACATCGGGGCGTCCGGATGGCTCGCGCTGATCGTCCACCAGCCACTCCGACCAGGTGAATCCGTCGCCGTAGCCCACAGGTTGAACGGGCCGCGTACGGTAGGGCACGGGCTTCGCGGGATCGGATACATATTCCTCAAAGGCAGTGTCGCCCGATTTCGGGGCGTCAAAGCCCGCCTTCAACCCCGCTTCCAGATACAGCTTCGAGGGATGAATCGTGCACCCGCTGGCGCATCCCGCCGGCCAGGAAGGCAGCCGGCGCCAGGTGTTCGTTCCGGTCTCAAAGGCCGTCACGGGGGCAACGTCGGCCTTGGGCGCGCCGTCTTTCAGATATTGATTCAGAAACGGCAACAGGATGTTCTCTCGAAAATAGAGGCCCGTGTCGCTGTGGAACTTGAGCGCACCGAGCGAACTGGCATCCGAAATTTCCTCCCCGTGATACCAGGGGCCCATCACGAGAAAAACTTTGTCGTTGCCGGTATCTTTGGGTTTGATTGCCTTGTAAACGGCTGGCGCGCCGTAGATGTCCTCCTGATCCCACAAGCTGTCCACCAACATCACGGGAACTTTCAGGGGCTGAGCGGCCAGAATTTTGTCCATCGCCTGATCCTGCCACCAGGAGTCATAGCTGGGATGCTCGAGCAACTTCCGCCAGAAGCCAACCTGCTCCAGCCCGTGCAGGCGGCCCAACTCTCCCGCCGATCCCGCTGCCATATAGAAGTCGTAATCATCGAAATGGTCGGTCCACCACGACTCCGCGTTAGATCGGGTCGCCTGCTGTTCGTAGATGTAGGGCATGTTCTGCTCGCGGAAGGCGCCATTGTGAAACCAATCGTCGCCCATCCAGCCGTCGACCATGGGATTCATCGGCACCGCGACCTTCAGCGCCGGATGCGGATTCACCAATGCCATCAGAGGCAGAAAACCGTCATAGGAGATGCCCAGAATCCCCACTTTCCCGTTGGTTACCTTAATATTTTTGACCAGCCAGTCGATGGTGTCATAGGTGTCAGTGGAATTGTCGACTGGCGTCGGATTCAACGGCCCATGCAGCGGACGGGTCATCACGTAATCGCCTTCCGAGCCATATTTGCCGCGCACATCCTGCACCACGCGAATGTATCCACCCTTGAGAATCACGTCCGTAGCATTGTCGTAGCCATACAAAATCGATCCCAAATGCGAACTCGGCGCGTGGCTGAGTTGAGCGCTGGCGTTGTAGGGAGTGCGCGTCAGCAGGATGGGAGCGCTCGTGGTGCCTTTCGGAACCACGATGACGGTGTGCAGCTTCACACCGTCGCGCATCGGGTCATCACCGCGCCCTTCACATAGTCAAAGCTGTCAGTCACGGCCGTGAACTTCTCCGGCATCTCACTCGGCAGCTTCGCGGCGGGAGTTGCCTCCTGCGCCGATGCAAATCCTGAAATCGCCAGGCACACCGCAAGCCAACCCACCCAACGGATCATTTTCATGAAAGGTCCTCGGAAGTGGTCGAATATACCTTGCCGCGGTGAGGCTTGCCAAATCGCGGTCCTACCGTTCATTCGGGCACGGTAACCCGCGGTCGGTTACCTGCCCAATAACATGAACTTTGACTTCCCCTTCGTAACGCCTCCGCCTCTGGCTTTCAGAACTACACTGCCGGGAAAGGGGTTCACTCTCTTATGACCAACAAAATCACACAGTCCATGCTCATCCTGGCAGTGGGTGGTCTGATGTCTATCGGATCAGCCTTTGCTCAAACTACGAATACCGCCGACGCCGGCGCAGGCCAGCACGATCCCGGACATCCCCGCGTCAATCAAGTCAACCGACGCGAAACCCGCCAACAAACCCGGATTGCCAATGGCGCAAAGAGCGGCAAGCTGACACCCAAGCAGACTGCACATCTCGAAAAGGGCGAACAGCGCCTGCAGAAGAATGAAAAGAAAGATATGGCCAAGGACAATGGCCACCTGACCAAGAAAGATCAGCACCAGCTCAATCGCGAATCCAATCGCATGAGCCGCCACATCGCCAAAGACAAGAACTCAGGCAAGTAGTCCAATTGCTCGCGTTTTGAAAGGGTTAAGGAGAAGGCCGCATTGGCAGTTCGCGGCTTTTTCTTTTCCAACAAGACACAGAGTTCGTGTGCAAAATTCACGGAAAATGATAGGCTACATCGTTCGCCGTTCCAGATTTCGAACAGATCACGATGGGCTTGCCGTAACCGGCAAGCTTGCCGTTATAATGACCGGGACTTAAACGGACACTCTCCCCAGCCGTTTCATCCTTGAGCCTCGAGCAAGGCTCTCGCTCCAGCGTTCGCATCTAATATGCCAGTGGATTGCAAACAGCCTAAGCCTGGAATCGAAGCGGCCTGCCTGACCGATGTCGGCCTGCAGCGCACTAATAATGAAGATTCCTATACTTATTGGGAACCGGACTCGGACGACGAGTTCCTCCGTAAAGGCCGGCTCGCGATCGTAGCCGACGGGATGGGTGGCTATGAGGGCGGGCAGGAAGCCAGCCGCCTGGCGGTCGAGACCGTGCGTTACGTCTACGATCACGACTTTAACGGGCAACCGCAGGAGGTCCTGGTGACGGCCTTCCGCAATGCGCACGATTCGATTCAGCGCTACGCCTTCGATCATCCCGAATTTCACGGCATGGGAACGACCTGCACCGCGCTTTCAATTATCGACCGGCAGCTCTATTTCGCTCATGTAGGCGACAGCCGGCTGTATCTGATCCGCGGCGGAAACATCACGCGGCTGACGCGAGATCATTCCTACGTTGGCCGGCTCGTCGAAAGCGGAATCGTGCGTTCCGAAGATGCGGAGTCCCACCCTCAGCGCCATATCCTCACTGCAGCCCTGGGGTCGGGAGCTGAGGTGACACCGCATGTTCCGGAAACTCCAGTTCAATTGGAGGAAGGCGACCTTTTGCTGCTATGCACCGACGGCCTCTGGGGCCAGGTAGCCGACCACGATCTCGCCCATATCGCGCAAGCGAACCCGCCGGCACAGGCCTGCCAGAAGCTGGTGAAGATGGCGCTGGCTCGTGGTGGCCCAGATAACATCACGGTGCAGTTGCTGCGCATATCCAGCCGCTAGCGCTCCGCATTCCGTTTCCTCTATGCAGGACCTTGCAAGCATGGGGCGATGAACTGTACGAGCCGCCATTGAGAGCCGCGTTTGCGGCAAATACTCGGGTTTAGCCCTGGTGTGACCTTCCCTTAAGCGAAAGTGCAATCCGATGCACATGGATTTTCCACATGCTGGGGGTTTGCTGCCAAGGGCCTCATTTGAAAAGGAAGATTGTCAGTTCCAGGGGGCTAATCTGGCCCTTTGCTTGCTATGTCCTCTATGTTAATAATGTCTATTAGTTCTATGGACTTTAAATACATCGTCCGGTATCTGCTTATCGCGGGATTATCGGTAGTCCTGCTGCAATTTCCTGCATGGTCGCAAGAAAATGCCACCGTCATCCGCGTCGGCGCATTCCCGAATATCAGCCACGCGCAGGCGATGGTGGGCAAGGCCAATGGCTGGTTCGACAAGGCCATGGGACCGCAGGTCAGGATTCAGTGGACCAGCTTCAATGCCGGCCCTTCGGCGATTGAAGCCCTGTTCGCGGGGGCAATCGACATGACGTACGTCGGCCCCAATCCCGCGATCAACGGCTTTGTCCGTTCCAATGGCGAAGCACTTCGCGTGGTCGCCGGTGCAGCCAGCGGAGGGGCGTCGTTGATCGTCCGCAACGACTCGGGCATAAACCGTCCCGAAGATTTTCACAGCAAGCGGGTCGCGTCGCCGCAGTTCGGCAACACGCAAGATGTCGCCCTGCGCAACTGGCTCAAGCAGCACGGCATGAAAACCACAGACAAGGGCGGCGACGTGCAAGTCGTCCCTATGGCCAATCCTGATCAGTTGACGCTGTTCCTGAAGAAAGGCCTCGATGCCGCCTGGGCTCCTGAACCCTGGGCGACGCGCCTGATCCATGAAGGCAATGGCCGTCTCTTCGTGGATGAGCGCACGCTGTGGCCGAACGGGCAATTCGTCATTGGGCTGCTGGTGGTGAACACGAAATTCCTCAAAGCTCATCCCGACCTGGTGAAGAACTGGATTCGCGCCAACGTCGAACTCACCGACTGGATCAATGCTCACCCACCCGAAGCGAAGAAACTTCTGAACGAACAAATTCGGCGCGAGACAGGCAAGGCCCTGCCCGCGCAGGTTCTTGAGGAAGCCTTCTCGCGCATGCAGGTAACTTACGATCCGCTGCACGGCGCGCTCAACACCGCTGCGCAGCAGGCCTTCTATGCCGGATTTCTGGGTCGGCAAATGCCCGATCTTTCCGGACTGTACGATCTCGCACTCCTCAACGAGGTTCTCGCGGAGAAGAACCGAAAGGCGATTCCATGAGCACCAGCGCACATCGTGTTCCACGACAAATTCCAACTCCAGTGGAGGAGTGGTTTTCTGCAAAGCGTGAGCCTGGACTCGGTCCAATCGCGGTTCCACATCCGGATCACGACAAGGCGCTGGAAACGATGAAGGTCGCGCTCCACCACATCTGCCTCAGCTATCGCGCGCAATCCGGCGAACGCCTGCTCGCTCTCGATCACATCAACCTTGAAGTACGCGCGGGAGAATTCGTCTGCGTGGTCGGTCCTTCCGGCTGTGGAAAATCGACGCTGCTGCACTTGATCGCTGGGCTGCATCTGCCGACTTCCGGGCAAATCCTTGTGGATGGCAATCCAATCCAGGGCACCGGCACGGACCGCATCATGATCTTCCAGGACCATGGCCTGTTCCCGTGGCTGACGGTCGGGCAGAACATCGAGTTCGGGATGAAAATGAAAGGCATCGCAAAGGCCGAGCGCCGCGAGAAGACGCAGCAGTATCTTCGCCTCGTGCACCTCGGGAAATTCGAACACAGCTACATCCACCAGCTTTCAGGCGGAATGCGGCAGCGCGTCGCGATTGCTCGCGCCCTGGCGACTGAACCCGACGTCCTCTTGATGGACGAACCTTTCGCCGCCCTCGACGCCCAGACTCGCGACCTGCTGCATGACGAACTGGAGCGCATCTGGAGCGACAGCGGGCGCACCATCATCTTCGTCACGCACAACGTCCGCGAGGCCGTTCGCCTCGGCGATCGCGTCGTGCTGCTCACCTTCCGTCCGGGACGCGTGAAGAACGAGTTTCTCGTCGATCTGCCGCGCCCGCGACACTTGGAAGATTTCGACGTGGCCCGCACCGCGCGCGAAATCCTCGACGAACTGCGCGAAGAAATTAATCGCTCGCTCGAAGCCGAATACCAGGCCGGGATAAAGCCGCGCATCGAGCCGGGAGTTTCCGCATGAAACACGCTGCCCGTTACATCATTTTTTACGCCGCACTATTAGGCCTTTGGACGCTGCTCGCCGAACTGAAAATTTGGCCGCCATATCTTTTCCCAACACCTTGGGGCGTCGGTGAAGCGCTGTACGCGGGTTTCGCGGATCACACCTACTGGATCGCGATTCGCGTCAGCATGGCCCGCGTGCTGATTGGCTATGGCATCTCTGTGGTGCTGGGAATGATCCTTGGCCTCGGCGTCGCCAGCAACAAGTTCCTGGAAGAAACCATGGGCGGCCTGCTGGTGAGTCTGCAGAGCCTCCCGAGTATCTGCTGGTGGCCGCTGGCGCTGCTCTGGTTTGGCCTGAATCAGAACGCAATCCTGTTCGTGGTAATCATGGGATCCCTTTTGTCGGTGACGTTGGCGATGGAAGATGGGCGCAAGCAGATGCCGAGAATCTTCAGCCAGGCCGGCCGCAATCTCGGCGCCAGCGGATTCAAGCTCTTTTGGTACGTGCTGCTGCCTGCGAGCTTGCCATTCATCGTCTCGGGCCTGAAGCAAGGGTGGGCATTCGCGTGGCGCTCGCTGATTACCGCCGAGATGCTGTACCTCAGTCTCGGTCTCGGTCAGGTCCTGATGATGGGGCGCGACCTGAATGATATGAGCGCCGTCATCGCCGTGATGATCTTGATCATCGCCATTGGTTATGTCGTCGATGGGGTCGTCTTCAAAGGAATGGAGCGTCACCTCCACAACAAGTGGGGACTGACGCCTGCCACTTAGAAATAGTCACAAAAGGGGAACGTTAGCCAAGCACATGAAAGCTACGTTGATTTTGACGATATTAATATCGGCCGTCTTCACCACCTGCACCGTCGCGCAGAGCGATGTACAGTACACCAACGCGAATGTTACCGCCGCACCAGCCAGTCCCAGCCCTACGAGTGAAGACGAATCCGCGGCAGTGCAGCCCGCCTCCTCCGCAGTCAAACACACCGGCCCGATCTCGTTCCGCCGCAGCGGACTCTGGCTCTCCACTAAGGATGGAAGCACGCATCTGCAGGTCCATGGATATTTGCAGGCCGACGACCGCATGTTCTCTGCCAACACGCATGGAGAACAGCTGGATACGTTCCTGTTCCGGAAGATTCGTCCCCTGTTCGAAGGCACGTTGTTCAACGCGGTCGATTTCCGCTTCATGCCTGATTTCGGCCAGTACAATCCGCAGATCCAGGAAGCGTTTCTTGAATTGAAGACTTTGCCTTACACCAAGCTGCGCGTAGGTAAATTCAAAGAGCCCATCGGACTAGAAGTACTGCGGCAGGATCGCGATCTGAGTTATGAGGAGCGCTCTTTGGCTTCCGACCTGCTCCCGCTGCGCTACATCGGAGCACAACTTTCTGGGTCGCTTTTTTCCAACTTGATCGATTACGCCGCGGGATATTTCAACGGATCGAGCGACGGATCGAACGGTGTTTTCACCCGATGGGCTCACGGGAACGAAGCTGCGGCGCGGGTGTTCCTACAACCGTTTGCCACAACCGGCTTCGGCGCGCTGAAACAATTTGGATTCGGCCTTGGCGGCTCGGCGGGAAGCCAGCACGGCAGCATGGCCGGCCTGAAGACGATGGCGCAGACGACATTCTTCAAATACTCATCGAACATCGTGGCGGATGGGCATCACAATCGCGTGTCGCCGCAGGCCTACTACTACGCAGGGCCGATCGGCGTATTGGGTGAGTACGTGATCTCGTCGCAGCAGGTGCTGAACAACGGCTTGACGGGAAGAATCAGAAACGAAGCCTGGCAGGTAGCCGGTTCGGTGATGCTGACGGGAGAGAAGAACAGCTATGGAACCATCCGTCCGCGGAATTCGTTTGAGCCGAATCGCGGATTCCGCCACCTGGGCGCGGTCGAACTCGCGTTGCGCTATAGCCAGCTGAGCATCGACGGCGATGCCTTTGCGGGATTCGCCAAATCGACAACTGCGGCGCAACAGGCCAAGGAAGTGGGTATCGGGCTAAACTGGTCGCTGAACCAATACGTCAAACTGGCAACCGACTACGAGCACACCAGCTTCCGGATGGCGACGAATACCGTGACTCCGCTGCACGATGAGAACGTGCTGATCAGCCGGTTGCAGCTCGCGTTCTGAGTGAAGATCGCACGGAACGGCAAAGCGCCACCGACCCAGTGTCCCGCAGGTGACTGGACACTACGGCAGCGCCGCCCGTGCATAGCCCAAACTTATGCCTGAAATATAAACATCGGGGATGCACCTTTGGGAGTGCATTGGCTGGTTCTGCGGCCTAGGAGCTAAAGCTCTTCGTTTCTGTTAGGCACGTAACGCGGCCCTCGAAGGGCCGCTCTTCCACAGGGGTGCCGGACTATTTGCCGAGGCGATGAGGCACCGCCTAAGCCGTGCCCTTCCCAGTATCTTTCTGGTCCTCTTTCTTCGCGTCGTCCTTTGCGTCGTCGGCTTCGGTTTTGGTTTCCGGACGCAACAGCGGAAACAGGATCACGTCGCGGATAGTGTGCGAGTCGGTGAGGAGCATGCAGAGGCGGTCCATGCCGATGCCTACGCCTCCAGCTGGAGGCATGCCGTAGGAAAGTGCGCGGATGTAGTCCTCATCCATCTGGTGGGCTTCTTCGTCGCCGCGCTCGCGTTCTTTCAACTGCGCTTCGAAGCGGCGGCGCTGGTCCTCAGGATCGTTGAGTTCGCTGAAGCCGTTGGAAATTTCCATTTGCCCGGCGAAGATTTCGAAGCGTTCGGTCCACTCAGGCTCGTCGGGCTTCTGCTTGGAGAGTGGCGAGACGGCCGTGGGAAATTCGTAGATGATCGTCGGCTGCATCAGATGCTCTTCGGCGACGGCTTCGAAGAGCGAGGCAATCGTCTTCCCTACCGGCTCGTTGGGATCGTAGGCCATGTGGGCGTGCGCTTGGTTGAAGCGATCGACCAGGTGCTTCACGCCGGATGCGGAATTAAAGTCGCCCATCTGCGGCTTCGCGCCAGCTTTTTCGGGCCAGAACTGCATGATTGCCTCGCGCATGGTGAGCCGCTGCCAGTTCCACCAGTCGAGTTCTTCGACGACTTCCTTGCCATCCTCAACTCTCGTCCACTTTGATCTCGGGCTGCCGTTCACGGCCTTGGCGGCTTCGGTGATCGACTCCTGCGTGAGGTTCATGATGCCTTCGTAGTTGGTGTAGGCCTGGTAGGCCTCGAGCATGGTGAACTCGGGATTCCAGCGCCAGCCGAGACCCTCGTTGCGGAAGTTGCGGTTGATCTCGTAGACGCGATCGAGTCCGCCGACGACGAGCCGTTTCAGGTACAGCTCGGGAGCGATGCGGAGGTAGAGATCCATATCGAGCGTGTTGTGATGCGTCACAAACGGGCGCGCGACGGCACCGCCGGCAATGGGCTGCATCATCGGCGTCTCGACTTCGATGAATCCGTGCAGGTCAAAGGTGTGCCGCATGGACTGGATCATCTTGGTGCGCTTAAGAAAAACTTCGCGGACTTCGGGATTCATCACGAGGTCGACGTAGCGCTGGCGATAGCGAAGCTCAACGTCGGTGAGGCCGTGCCATTTTTCAGGCAGCGGAAGCAGATCTTTGCTCAGGAAAGTGATCTCTTCGACGTGAACCGTGAGTTCTCCCGTGCGCGTACGAAACAAGTATCCGCTGACGCCGATGTGGTCTCCGAGGTCGAGCAGTTTGTAGAGTTCGAATCCCTGGTCGCCGACGGCGTCTTTCTTAACGTAGATCTGCAGCTTCTGGCCGCCCTGCTGGATGTGCGCGAAGCCGGCCTTGCCCATGAGACGGATGGCCATGATGCGTCCGGCGACGCGGACGTTGACGCGATCTTTTTCGAGTTCCTCGGCAGTCTTGGCGGAGTAGTCGGCCAGGATCTGCGGCGCCGTGTGGGTGAATTCGTACTTGCTGCGGTACGTGGGCTGGCCGAGAGCTTCGATCTGCTTCAGCTTCTCCTGGCGCAGTTGGTAGATTTTGTCGTCGAGTGCCACGGGGTCCTTTTCTGGGTTATTGACGGAAGGGAGATTATAAACAAGGTGAGAGCGGGTCGGGAACGCGGTACCGTCAAATTACGGGCAATTATTCGTTGGCATTCCAGCGTGACGAAAGAATCTTGCTCCCATCGTGGTACCGTGGTACATTGGTACACATGGCAGATAATCCGAAGCTGGAAATTGAGCGGGTGCAGACCGGGGTACGGATGGAAAAACGCGTTCTGAAAGTTCTCAAGGCATTTGCCGAGTACCACGATATGACTTTGGGAGACGTGCTGGAGGGCATTGTGCTGCACGCGTTTGACGGCAAGACGCCGTTCAGCCCGACGTCTCTGGAGAGAATTCGCGAGTTGAAGAAGTTTTACGGGTTGGATCTGGATTCGAGCGCCAGCCATCGGTTACGGGAGATAAAAGCCAAGGGCCGACGCGCAAAGAACTAAAACCTCACCACAGAGGACACAGAGCGACACAGAGGAATGCATTATGAGCGTTTCGCAAAGCAAGATCGGATTGTGCGTGTTGCAGTGCTCGTTGGGGATTGTGATCCTGATTGAGGCGGTGATGTTCGTTTTGCCGAGCGCGGCACACGAGTTTTCGCGTACACATATGCCGGCGATCGTGCGGATGATCGTGGGATGGGGAGAGATTGTGGGAGCCGTGCTGCTGTTGATTCCGAAGACCAGCGTGCGCGGCGCATGGCTACTTTTGGCGGTGTTTGTGATGGCGATTCTGCTGCATTTATTGCACGGGTTGTATGGGATTGGGAATTTGGTGATTTATGCGGCGGCGGCGTTCGCGATTGCGGTGGGAAGGGGTTAGTTTCGAGTTTCGAGTTTTGAGTTTCGAGTGCTCGAAATTGGCGTTTTACGGTATCAAGGAATCCAGCTTGGCCGTCGCGGCGAGACATCATGAGCCATGAAGAATTCATCCACCGCTTTGAGACGGACTCCTTACCTGGGGAGTTCCACCATGCCGATCATGTGCGGCTAGCATTTGCGTATCTTTCACTTCATCCGCCTATGGAGGCGCTGGAGAGGTTCGCTGCGGGGCTTAAGCGCTTTGCGGCGGCACGTGGAAAACCGGGGCTCTATCACGAAACTATCACCCATGCTTATTTCTTCTTGATCCGCGAGCGGATGGCGCGGGGAGCGACAGCGGATTGGGAGGAGTTCGCGCGGGAAAATCCGGACTTGCTGCAGTGGAAGCCGGGAATTCTCGGGCATTACTACCAGGAGGCCACGCTGCAGTCCGAGCTGGCCCGGGCAGTGTTTCTATTTCCCGATAAGATCGCAGAATTCTGATAGGCTGTGCTGTCTTTTCGGGAGGAATCCCGTCCAACTCGAATGCGACCCATAATTCTTCTCATCACTCTGACCGCCACTCTGGCCGGCGCCCAGGATATCGGGAACGGCGAAGGCCTGCTACGGGCTATGCATGACCGGTATCAGTCGTCGTGGTACCAGACGGTCACTTTCGTCCAGAAGAGCACGACCTACAAGCCGGATGGCACCAGTTCGGCGGAGACCTGGTACGAGGCGGCCTCCGTACCAGGCAAGCTGCGGATCGACATCGGACCGCCGGCGGACGGCAAGGGGTATGTGCTGGTCGACGGTGATGTCAGCATTATCAAAGACAATAAAGTCACGGGCACGCGACACTCAGTGAATATGCTGCTGGTGCTGGGATTCGACGTGTACCGGCAGGACCCGGCGAAGACCATCGAAGTGGTGAAGGGGGAAGGCTACGATTGTCGAAGCTGCACGAGGACACGTGGGAGGGCAAGCCGGCTTATGTGGTGGGAGCGGATCAAGGTGATTTGAAGTCGAAGCAGTTCTGGGTGGCGAAGGATTCGCTGCTGTTTGTGCGAGATATTGAGCCGTCGCGGGCGGATGCGGCGAAGATGGATGATATCCGATTTACCCATTACAGGCCGCTGGCCGGGGCTTGGATCGCGGCAGGAGTGGAAGTTTGGTCGGAGGGGAAGAAGGTCTTCTCCGAGGATTACACGGACATTCAGGCGAATGTGAAATTGGCTCCGGGGACGTTCGATCCGCAGCAGTTTGCGGCTACGCATTGGGAGAAATAGCTGCTGCGGACTGGAGGTTGCACTCTCGACTTTGATGGGCGAACCCGTCGTGAAAATCTTAAACCGCTGAGCACGCTGAGAAGGACCGCAGAGGACGCGGAGAACGCGGATATCGAAATACTAGTTACTAGGCTTGGGGGCGGAACGCCCCCGCGACAGCCGGCGAGACGCCGGCGCTACCCTCGAGCCACGCTTCCGTCGCCTGCTTCCTCCGGGCGACCTTTCTTTCGTCTGGGTACGTTTCACCCCTTGGCAACATCTTGCGTGGAGCGGGTTGGTCCGCAGTAGAATGGGCCTTCACTTCTCATCTCAGTTTTTCCACGGAAGGTGATCATGGCTCATTTCAAAGTCAATGGAGTCTCGCGGTCTTTTGATGGCGATCCGGAGATGCCGCTGTTGTGGTATCTGCGGGACATTCTCGGGCTCACGGGAACGAAATTCGGGTGCGGGATGGCGCTTTGCGGGGCGTGCACGGTGCTGGAAAACGGCAAGGCGATCCGGTCGTGTAACAAGCAGGTGGGGACCGTCACGGGTGAGATCACGACCATCGAAGGCATTTCGGCGCACGGGCCGCACGCGGTGCAGAAGGCGTGGGCCGAGGTGAACGTGCCGCAGTGCGGATATTGCCAGACTGGGCAGATCATGCAGGCGGTGTCGCTGCTGGCAGCGAAACCACATCCGTCGGATGAGGACATCGACGAAGGGATGGCGGGGAATATCTGCAGGTGCGGGACGTATCAGCGCATCCGGGCCGCGATCAAGACGGCAGCGGCAAAGGAGACGGCATGATCACCATCGAGAATGTGTCGCGGCGGAATTTTCTGCAGGGGATGTTATCGGCCGGGGCTTTCGTGTTGTGTGTACGCACGAACCCATTGCTTGCAAACGCGGTGAGAAGTGGGACAGCCAATGCTGGCGCACTCGCGGCACCCTGGGATCCGTCGCTTGATACGACTGCGTTTCATCCTGGAGTGTATTTGGGAATTCAGACGGATGGGACGGTGTTCATCGTGGCGCACCGGACGGAGATGGGAAATGGCGTGCGCACGAGCCTGCCCCGCATTTTGGCCGACGAACTGGATGCGGACTGGAGCCGAGTGCAGGTGATCCAGGGCGATGGCGATGAGCGCTATGGTTCGCAGGATACGGATGGATCGCACTCGGTGCGCGAATTTTTCGACACGATGCGCGAGGCGGGAGCGACGGCGCGGCTGATGCTGGTGCGGGCGGCGGCGCAACAATGGGGCGTCCCGGAGGAACAGTGCATGGCCGATCCGGCGCACGTGGTCACGCATAAGGCATCGAGCCGGTCCTTGGGATACGGAGAACTGGCAACTCTGGCGGCGAAGTTGCCGGTTCCGAAGAAGGAAGAGGTCAAGCTCAAATCGCCGGAGCAGTGGCGGTACATCGGCAAGCCTGCGCCAGGATACGACGTCACCGATGTGTGCGCCGGTAAGGCGCAGTTCGGGATGGATGTGCGGGTGGATGGGATGCTGTATGCGGCGGTGGCGCATCCTCCGGTGCTGGGCGGGAAAGTGAAGGGGGTGGATGATTCGGCGACCCTGAAGGTAAAGGGCGTGCAGAAGACCGTGTCGATCGATCCCTTCACGCCGCCGCATGCGTTTCAACCGCTCGGGGGAGTGGCGGTCATTGCCGACAACACGTGGTCGGCGTTCAAAGGGCGGAAGCAGCTCAAGGTTGATTGGGACAATGGGGCCAATGCTGCGTACACCTCTAGCGAGTACAAGAAACAACTGCAAGAGACGGCGCGGCAGCCGGGAAGAGTTGTGCACAGCGCAGGCGATCCGGATGCGGAATTTGCCAAGGGTGGAAAGATTGTGGAGGCGGAATATTTCGCGCCGCATCTGGCGCATGCTTCGATGGAGCCTCCGGTCGCGGTGGCGGATGTGCGCGGCGACAAAGTGACCGTGTGGTCGCCGACACAGAATCCGCAGGGCGTGCAGGAAGAAGTCGCGAAGGCGCTCGGACTCAAGAAAGAGAACGTTACGTGCCACGTAACGTTTTTGGGCGGAGGGTTCGGGCGGAAGTCGAAGCCCGATTATGCGGTCGAAGCAGCGGTGCTCTCGAAGAAGATGGGCAAGCCGGTGAAGGTGGTCTGGAGCCGGGAAGACGATATTCAATTCGACTACTACCATTCGGTGGCGGCTATGTATCTAAAGGCGGCGCTCGACGATTCGGGCAGGCCGCGGGCATGGCTGCAGCGGTCGGTGTTTCCGCCGATCGGGTCGACATTCGACAAGACCGCGGTGTATGGCGGGGCGGGCGAAATGTCGATGGGATGGAATGTGGTGCCCTTCGAAGTGCCGAACTTCCGCAGCGAGAATGGCCAGGCCGTGGCGCACGTGCGCATTGGATGGCTGCGGTCGGTGGCGAATATTTATCACGCGTTCGCGGTGCAGTCGTTTGCCAATGAACTGGCAGTGGCGGCGGGCCAGGATTCGTACGATTATTTGATTGCCCTAATGGGATCGGCGCGCACTCTGGAGGGGACGCAGCCTCCGGAGCAATCGCAGAAGTATCCGTATGAAACGGCCCGGTTGAAGCATGTGGCGGAACTGGCGGCGGCGAAAGCGAATTGGGGCAAGAAGAAATCGGGAAATGGCTGGGGTATGGGAATCGCCGTACACCGCAGCTTCTTGACCTATGTCGCGACCGTAGTCGAGGCGGAAGTGGATAGCAGCGGCACAGTCCGCATTCCGCACGTATATACGGCTGTGGATGCTGGTATTGTGGCGAACCCGGAGATGGTGCGTTCGCAGTTTGAAGGCGCGGCGGTGTTTGGGACCAGCATCGCGCGGACTGGGGAGATCACGGCGACGAATGGCGTGATCGATCAGTCGAATTTCCATAATTATCAAGTGGCGCGGATGAACGATGCTCCGGTGCACGTGGATGTGCAGATCGTGGAGAGCACGGTGCCTCCGGCGGGAGTGGGCGAGCCGGGAGTGCCGCCGTTTGTGCCGGCGCTGTGCAATGCGATTTATGCGGCGACGGGAAAGCGGGTACGGGAGTTGCCGCTGACCAGGAACGGGTTTGCGTGAGATTTCTGCGGCGACTCTCACCTTTACCGCTTGTGCCGCGAGCGCCCCGGACGAATGCGTCCGGGGCTACGTTGGACCCGAGCAGCCGAGGGCGGTTGTCCCCACATTTGGAAATCTTTTGACACGGTTAGGTGGCTAACGAATCTCGGCTTGCAGCGTCCAACTCGGCGCGGGTCATGTCCTGTCCGCGGAGGCTGGATGAAATTCTTTGTCATCGCTCTTCTTGTTGTAGCCTTCTCAGCTAGTCAAGCGCTGGCCTCGCCCGCCGGCGAGTATGCTCAGCACTTCTCTGCCCTGAGCCAGCTTTCCGTGGCCGTAGCCCAGGCGATGCCGGCAGACAAATATACTTTCCGGCCGCATCCCGAGTCGATGACCTTTGGCGAACTCATGCTGCA
Source organism: Candidatus Sulfotelmatobacter sp. (assembly GCA_035309485.1). GTDB lineage: Bacteria > Acidobacteriota > Terriglobia > Terriglobales > Acidobacteriaceae > Sulfotelmatobacter. The sequence goes on along the minus strand of DATGFC010000092.1, from coordinate 72,205 downwards.
TATTGCCAGCACGAATTACGCCTTCTGCGCCGGGCTGAAGGATTCCGATGCGCCAAAGGCTGTGGTTCCGGCTGCGACGGACAAAGATGGGGTGGTCAAGTTTCTTGGCGCATCGTTCGATTACTGCTCCGGAATTATTTCAAACCTCACCGAGGCCCAACTCGGTCAAGTGCACAACTCTCCGGATGGTCGGCTGCCCGGGCGCGAGGTTCTACTCGCGATTTACATTCATGTGGCGCATCATCGCGGGCAGGCGGAAATCTATCTGCGCGATCTGGGGATCAAGCCTCCGTCCTACCGTATCTAGGTCCTCCCGTCCGGCTTGAAGTGCTGGGGAATCCGCGCTAGGATGACCTGCTGCGCTGAGTGACCCTATGCCGCAAAACTACGTGCCCATCTTTATCTTCATCGCGATTGTCGGAACGCTGCTGCCGATCACACTCTTATTGGCCAAACTGGTGCGTCCTGACAATCCCAACAAGACGAAGCTGATGCCCTATGAGTGCGGCATCGATCCGGTGGACAGCGCTCGCGGGCGGTACACCGTCCGGTTTTACATCATCGCCATTCTGTTTGTGGTGTTCGACGTGGAGACGATCTTTCTGTTTCCCTGGGCGGTCAAATTTAAGGAGTTCGGCGCGTTTGGCTTGATCGAGATGTTTATCTTTCTCGTGATCCTGATCGTGGGATACATCTGGGTGTGGAAAAAGGGCGCGCTGGAGTGGGTGTAGGACATTTTGTAATTGGGTAATTTTGTAATTGGGTAATTGAACCCGGGTTCATCTCTTAATGATGCTCGGGTAGAGATAGAGTTCATGGCGGGCGCTGCTATCAACACGATGGATTCGTCGCCGTCGGAGACTTTTACTGCTTCGCGCTGGACGCAGGGTAATTTCTTCTTTCCTACCAAATTGGTGGTCAGCCCGCAACGCGTGGCCCGCGTTAAATCGCGGCTGCTGGGCAGCAACGAAGAAAGCATCGCCATGTCGAAGGTGGCTTCGGTGCACATTAACACAGGCGTGTTCTGGTCGGAGATCGTGATTGAGTCGACCGGCGGCACCGATCCGATCACCAGCCACGGGCACCGCAAGGCGGATGCGCAACGGATTCGGGATTTGATTGAGATGTACCAGGCGCAGGCGCGCGGATAGCCGCCGGCTGCTCTTCAAACTCACCAACTCGTATGACTCATCCGGCACTAGTCTCACTCACATTTGATGACGGGCTGCGTTGCCAGTTTGAGAGGGCCGTTCCGCTTCTCGACCGGCGTGGTTTCCCGGCCACATTCTTCCTCGTCGCCAACACTGATCCGATTCACACCGACGGAGGCCAGCACCCGGACTGGCGCAAGATCAATTGGAGCGACGACGATATCGAGTTCCTCAAAGGTATGATTCAGCGTGGACATGAAATTGGCGCCCACAGCATGACGCACAGGATACCGGAACTGGATGACGATCCGAAGTTCGAGGCTCGAGGTTCGAAGGAGTGGGTTGAAAGGCGATTAGCGGCGAAGACTGATTCCTATTGCTATCCCTTCTACCATGTCACTGAGCCCATCAAGCGTGCCGTCGTTGAAGCTGGGCACAATGGATCGTTTTATTCCGAGCACACGTCGTTAGACTGGTTCGAGGTGGACTGCCGACAGATTACGCAGGATGAACAGGTCGACCAGTGGGTGCGACCGGGATGCTGGCACATTGTGGTCTTCCACGGAATCGGAACATGGAACGATGGGTGGGAGCCGATCGCAACTGACCAATTTGCAGCTCAAATGGCCGAACTGGCAACGCTCAGAGACTCCGGTGCTGTTGAAGTCGTGACTTTCAAGGACGGCGCGGATCGCATGCGCCGGAATTTGTGCTCCGCCAAACTGAATCCCGACGCGGAGCGCGAGCGTCTCTGCGGATAGAGAGGCGGTTTCAACCTCAAGGCGCAGGCTTATCGATCAACTTCGACGAAAAACCCGGTTAAGGCGCCGGATCGCAAGTTGGCAGTGTCCACACTCGTTGACACCATCCGCTCAAGCTGATAAAAGTTAACGTTCTCGCCGAACGAAGCCTGCGCCGGAGTTTGCGCCGTCGCCCTATGCCGGACGAAACCAAATCTCCCTCGACGCCGCCGCCGGAAAAAGAACCAAAGCCGACGGCGGATCAGCCCGCGAAACCGAGTGGGGAGCGCGCTACTTCCTCCGGTTCGGTTCAGTCGGAAACGACAACTACTCCGACTAAGCCTTCCCCGCCAGCGGAAACTTCGAGTCCCAGTGCGCCGCCGAAGGCCGCCGCGCCTGCAACTCCAGCGAAACCCGCGACTGGAGCGCCGGCGAGTCCAGCCGCCAAGCCAGCTGCCGCAGGGCATCCTGCGCCGCCGAAGCCGGCCGGGCCGGTGCCAACACCTTGGGATTCGCCGCTGGTGTCGAAGCTCAAGGGAAATTACGGATCCGGGATTGAGCCGTTGACACATCTCGGCCAGAACTACATGATCGTCGACCGGTCGCTGATTCCTGAAATTTTGCAGGTTCTCCGCAATGAAGAGCAGTTCGATTATTGCGTTGACATCACCGCAGTGCATTATCCCAAGCGCGAGAAGCAGTTCGATGTAGTGTGGGTGCTTTACTCGTTTGCGCGGAATGAACGCATTCGGGTGAAGACGCAGATCGCGGAGGGCGAGAGCCTGCCTAGTTCGGTGCCGATCTGGGCGACCTCGAACTGGCTGGAGCGCGAAGTGTTCGACATGTTTGGGATCAAGTTTGACGGGCATCCTGATCTGAAGCGCATTTTGTTGCCTGACGGTTGGAAGGGATACCCGCTGCGCAAGGATTACGGGATTTTGCAGCAGGATAACGAGTGGGTGCAGATCAATTTAGGGATTGAGAGCGGACAGTAGACCCGCGCGTATTCACCACAGAGGACACAGAGGATCACAGAGATAGATCATCGGATGACCGATCCCAAGACACTTTCGCCGCTCGACCTGGAAACGCGGGACAAGACGTTTCTTGACGCGAATGAACTGGTCATCAACATGGGGCCGCAGCATCCGGCGACCCATGGGGTGCTGCGCGTCATCCTGCGGCTGGATGGCGAGAAGGTCATGGGGCTGGAGTGCGTGATCGGCTACCTGCATCGCGGCGTGGAGAAGATTGCCGAGAACCGCACGTATGCCATGTTCAATCCGTACGTGGACCGCATGGATTACGTGGCCGCGGTTTCGAATGGACTGGGATATTGCGAGGCGGTCGAGAAGCTGCTGAGCGTGGAAGCGCCGCCACGGGCGCAGTACATCCGCGTCATTCTGACAGAACTGAACCGGATTGCCAGCCACCAGCTTTGGCTGGGGACGCACGCGCTTGACATCGGCGCGATCACGCCCCTCTTCTATACGTTCCGCGACCGGGAAGAAATTCTCAAGATTTTCGAGAAATATTGCGGAGCACGGCTGACCACGCATGCGTTCCGCATTGGCGGCCTGCAGTACGAGGCGTATGAAGGGTTCGAGAAGGACGTCAAAAACTTCGTCTCATTCGTGAAGCCGAAGATTGACGAGTACGAAGAGCTGCTCACGACCAACCGCATCTGGCTGGAACGGACGAAGGGCGTGGGCGTCATCTCGGGCAAAGATTGCATTGCGCTGGGCGTGACTGGGCCGGTGCTGCGGGCCAGCGGGGTGAAATGGGATATTCGTAAGGCACTGCCGTACGCAAATTATAAGAATTTCGAGTTCGATATTCCTACGGGCGAGAATGGCGACACGTACGACCGGTACATGGTGCGCATGATCGAAATGCGGCAGTCGCTGCGGATCATCGAGCAGGCGGTCGCGGGCATTCCCGACGGACCGATCATGGCGAAGGTACCGAAGGTGATCAAGCCTCCAGTGGGCGAGGTGTATCACTCCATCGAGGCGCCCAAAGGCGAGCTGGGGTATTTCATCGTGAGCGATGGATCGACGCAGCCCTATCGACTACGCGTGAGACCACCGAGCTTTGTAAACCTGCAGGCGCTGGACCTGATGTGCCGCGATCAATTAGTGGCGGACGTGATTGCGGTGATCGGAACCCTCGACATTGTTCTGGGCGAGGTGGACCGCTGATGCACGACATCACGCTCTACATCGAGTCTTACCTTGATAGCAATCAGACACCGGGAACAGCGGGGAATTTCTTCTGGGCCACGGTTTACATTCTGCTGGTGTTCGTCGGATTGTCGATTGCCGTGATTGCGATGAATTGGCTGGAACGCAAGATTCTGGCGCACATGCAAGTGCGGCTAGGACCGATGCGGGTTGGCCCGCACGGATTGCTGCAGCCAATCGCCGACGCGCTGAAGCTGCTGCTAAAGGAAGACATTATTCCGGCCGAAGCCGATGCAACCGTGTTCTGGATCGCGCCGTTCATCGTAGTGCTGGCGGCGTTCACCGTATTCGTCGTCGTACCCTTCGGGCCGACGCACGCAATTACCGACATGAATATCGGAATTCTGTTCATGCTGGGCGTGTCGTCGCTGAGTGTGCTGGGTATCGTGACGGCGGGGTGGGCGTCGAACTCGCATTATCCGCTGATTGGGGCGCTGCGCTCGAGCGCGCAAATGGTCTCGTACGAAGTGGCCATGGGGCTGGCGGTCGTTTCGGCAATCATGATGACCAGCCTGAACGATCATGGGACGCTGAGCATGATCGGGATTGTGGAGGCGCAGCTGGCGCAGGGGCGCTGGTTCATCTTTAAATTCTTTCCGCTGGGATTGATTGCGTTTGGGATTTTTGCGATTGCGATGGTGGCGGAGACGAACCGGGCGCCGTTTGATTTGCCGGAAGCGGAGTCGGAGCTGACTGCGGGCTTTCATACCGAGTACAGCGGATTCCGCTGGTCGTTGTTCTTCCTGGCGGAGTATTCGGCGATGATCGCGGTGTCGTCGATCGCAGTGACGCTTTGGCTTGGCGGATGGCTGCGTCCATTTCCGAATGCGCTCAAAGGGCCGACGGCAGATCTGGTGTTCTCGCTGATTCCAGGGATCACTTTTTTATTTCTTGCGGCGATGACCTTCTACAGCACGGTGAGGATGCCGAAGCATCCGCTATTCAGAGTTCAGACGCTTGGGTTGGCGGGGTTCGGAGTAGTACTCGCGGTAATCGGGCTAATCCTGTTTATTCCTGGGGTACGCGTGCGCGTCCAGGATGTTTTCTGGTTCTCAGCGAAGGTTGCCGGGTTCATGTACCTGTATATCTGGTATCGTGGCACGTTCCCGCGTTACCGGTTTGACCAACTGATGAAGGTAGGGTGGAAGGTGCTGCTGCCGACAGGATTGGCGCTGCTGATTCTGACGGCGATCGTGGGGATGCGGACGGAACTGCTGGCGGACCTGCAAGGAGCATGGCGCTGATGAATCCGATTCCGAATCCTCCGGTCGCGACGCCGTTCTTTTTTTACCTGCTCGCCTTCGTGATGATCGTGGGCGGCATTCTGGTGATCACGCGGAAGAATGCGGTGCACTCGGCCATGGCGTTGATTACGACGCTGCTGGCGCAATCAGGGCTCTACCTGATGCTGTACGCGCCGTTCGTAGCCGGCGTGCAGATCATTCTTTATGCGGGCGGGATCATGGTGCTGTTCCTGTTCGTGATCATGCTGATCTCGATCGAGCGGCAAGTAAAAGAGCGGCCGTTCAACAAGCAATGGGTGGTGGGGATCGCGGCGGCAGCCGCTTTGGGCGGGCTGTTTATTGCGGTCTATACAACGACCACGCAAGGCAAAGTTCTGTTCCCGCCGGTTGGTCGGTTGTCGTACGTGGAATCGGGGAACACGCAGAGTATCGCAACCCTGTTGTTCGACCGCCACTTGGGGACGTACATGTTCTCGTTCGAGATCGCGTCGTTGCTGCTGCTGGTGGCGATTATCGGGGCGGTGGTGATGGCAAAGAAGAGGATTTAGCAGGGGCCAGGGGCTAGAGGTCAGGGCTCAGTGGTAGCGGTCGGTGATTAGCGGATAGACGATCAATGCATGCCATGCTGGACATCTCGACGCTGCATTACCTGGTGCTGGGGGCAGCGCTGTTCTTGCTGGGCGTGATTGGCGTGCTCACGCGGCGGAACGTCGTCATCGTGCTGATGTCGATCGAGTTGATCCTGAACGCGGTCAACCTGAACTTGGTAGCGTTTTCGCGTTATTGGCAGAGCATTCACGGGCCGGCGGCATTGCACGGCCAGGTATTCGCGATTTTCGTCATCACCGACGCGGCGGCCGAGGCCGCCGTGGGACTGGGCATTCTTATCGCCTTCTTCCGCAATAAAGAGACGGTGAATGTGGATGAGGTGAATTTGCTGAAGTGGTAGGAAAGAAGCTGTCAGCTATGAGCTTTCAGCTGTCAGCATCCAAGATGCGGATCCGTAAGGCTGGAACGAAAGGTTTTGACTGAAAGCTGATAGCTGACGGCTGAAAGCTTAAATGCTATTTCTAAACAACATCTGGCTGATTCCGCTGCTGCCGGCGTTTGGGGCCGCGGTGATGTTCTTTTTCGGGCGCAAGCTGACTAAGTCATCAGTGAGCGCAGTTTGCGTGGGCGTAGTCGTGCTGGCGTTCCTGTTTGCTTGCGGATCGGTCCTGCAATATAACGCCTGGACTGACGCGAACAACCATCAGCCCTTTCAGAAGATCATTTACACCTGGCTCGGCACGGACACTGGCCATCTGACCTACACGATGCGGAACGGTTCGCAGGCCAACTTCCAGGCCGATGCCGGGTTCCTGCTCGATCCGCTGTCGAGCATCTGGCTCCTGTTTGTAACTGGAGTCGGGATGCTCATCCACATTTATTCAATGGGGTACATGGCGCATGAAGGGGGATACTACCGATTTTTCGGGTACCTCAACCTCTTCATGTTCTCGATGCTCACGCTGATTCTCGCGAACAACTACGCGCTGATGTTTGTGGGGTGGGAAGGCGTGGGGCTGTGCTCGTATTTGCTGATTGGGTTTTATTTCCAGCGGAAGTCGGCGAGCGATGCGGCCAACAAGGCGTTTATTGTCAACCGAATCGGTGACGCGGGATTCATCCTGGGAATGTTTTTCATCGCGTCGTATTTCGGATCGCTGCGCTACGTGGAAGTAAATCACCTGGCGCGCAGCGGGGCGTTTCACATCGGCGATCCAATCATTACGGCGGCGACTTTGCTGCTGTTCGTGGGGGCGTGCGGGAAGTCGGCGCAGCTTCCGCTCTATGTCTGGCTGCCGGATGCAATGGAAGGGCCGACGCCGGTTTCCGCATTGATTCATGCGGCCACGATGGTCACGGCGGGCGTATACATGGTCGCGCGATCGAACGCGCTGTTTGTGCTGGCACCGACTTCGATGAAAACCGTGGCGATTATCGGAGCGCTGACCGCGATCTTTGCGGCTTCCATCGGCCTGGTGCAAAACGACATCAAGCGGGTCCTGGCGTACTCGACGGTATCGCAGCTGGGATATATGTTTCTGGCGCTCGGGGTGGGGGCGTTTGCCGCTGGAGTGTTTCACGTCTTTACGCACGCGTTCTTCAAGGCACTGCTGTTCCTGGGCGCAGGATCGGTCATCCATGCCATGAGCGGCGAGCAGGACATGCGGAACATGGGGGCGCTGCGCGACCGGATTCCGACGACTTATTGGACGATGTTCATTGCCACGCTGGCGATTGCGGGCATTCCTCCGTTTGCGGGATTTTTCTCGAAGGACGAAATCCTGTGGCAAACGTGGACCAGCGAGGGCGGCGCATACCGGATTCTATGGGGCATTGGCTACATCACCGCGCTGATGACGGCGTTCTACATGTTCCGGCTCGTCTACCTTACGTTTTACAGCAAACCGAGGATGAGCCATGAAGTGGAGCATCACATTCACGAATCGCCCGCGTCGATGACGATGCCGCTGATCGCCCTGGCGGTCATGTCGCTGTTTGCGGGATTCCTGGGCTGGCCCCACAGTCTGGGTGGATCGGACCGCTTCGCGCACTATCTCGATCCGGTATTCGCACGTGGCGAGGCTCATCTGCTGGTCGAGCAGGGCAAGGCCGGCCAACTCGCCGCCGGAGAGAAGGAAGAAGAACAGACGAGCCCAACCGAGTATCTGCTGATGTTCTTGTCGGTCGCGGCGGCCGGAGTTGGGTGGTGGATGGCAGGACGGGCTTACCGCGAAGCGGACAAGGGCTACAAGGAACCGATCGCCGAGACTGCTCCAGCTGTTTATACGACCCTGCTGAACAAGTATTACGTCGACGAGGGCTACGACTACGTCTTCACCGGACGGCGCAAGCTGGGCAAGGTGCGCCTGGGGATTATGGGACTTGGCGAGGACAGTTCGTGGTTTGACGCTCACATCATCGACGGGGCCGTGAATGCTGCGGGATGGATGACTCGGCTCGCTGCCACCATTTCCAGTTGGTGGGACAAGTGGATTATCGATGGAATCGGCGTCAACGGACCGGCCATTCTGGCGCGAGTGCTGAGCTATCCTGCGCGCATGTTCGAATGGGGGCTGGTGCAATGGTATGCGCTGGTCATGACGGCGGGGCTGGTTGGATTCGTGTTTTATTACGTGTACCACTAGAGCGGTGAGCGATGAGCAATGAGCTTTGAGCAAGCGGAAACCGAATGGCTCACAGCTCATTGCTCACAGCTCAAAGCTAGAAGCTGACTATGGAATCTCACATACTCTCGATCATTCTGTTCACGCCGCTGGTGGGCGCGATCCTGCTCCTGTTCGTCCCTAAAGAGAACAAGGACGCCATACGGTGGATCGCCAACATTTTTGCGCTTGGCGGCTTCCTGATTTCGCTGCCGCTGGTGCCAATGTTCTGGGCTCAGCGTTTCGATACGACACAGCCGTTTCACTTTGTGGAAGGCACGGCGAACAACTGGATTCCCTCGATCGGCGCAGGATACGTGCTGGGCATTGACGGAATTTCGTTCCTGCTGATCATGCTGACGACGTTGTTGGGATGGATCTCAATCCTGTCGTCATGGACGGCGATCGAGAATCGCGTCAAGGAATACTACGTCTGGTTTCTCGTGCTGCAGACGGGCATGCTGGGCGTATTCATGGCCCTGGACTTCTTTCTTTTCTTTGTGTTCTGGGAAGCGATGCTAGTGCCGATGTACCTGCTGATCGGCATCTGGGGCGGGCCGCGAAAACTCTATGCCGCGATCAAATTTTTCCTGTACACGCTGGCGGGTTCGGTGCTGATGCTGTTGGGCATTCTGTTCCTGTACTTCCATCATCACAGCGTGACTCAGGTCTATACCTTCGCCATTCCTGAACTCTACAAAACCGCGCCGCAGATTTATTCCGACTACGGCCCGCGCGCGGCCACGCTGCTGTTCCTGAGCTTCTTCTTTGCGTTTGCCATCAAAGTCCCGATGTTCCCGTTCCATACGTGGCTTCCGGATGCGCACGTGGAAGCGCCTACGGCGGGATCGGTCATTCTGGCAGGGGTTCTGCTGAAGATGGGGACGTACGGATTCATTCGCTTCTCGCTTCCCTTCTTCCCGCGGGTGCTGAACGATCCGGCGAGCCATGTGCGCGCGTGGATGATCGGGCTATCGATTGTCGCCATCATCTATGGCGCGCTGGTTTCGCTGATGCAGAAGGATATGAAGAAACTGGTGGCGTACTCGTCGGTGAGCCACCTGGGTTTCTGCACGCTGGGAATTTTTGTGCTGACGCCGCTGGGGCTGAGCGGGTCGGTGTTGCAGCAGATCAATCACGGGATCTCGACCGGCGCGCTGTTCCTGATTGTCGGCATTCTGTACGAACGCCGGCATACGCGCGAGATTGCGGAGTACGGCGGGATCTCGAACGTGATGCCGGTGTACGCGACCATCACGATGATTATGTTTCTGTCGTCGATGGGCCTGCCGCTGCTGAATGGATTCGTGGGCGAGTTCACGATCCTGCAGGGAACTTTCATGGTGAGCTGGCGTTGGGGCGCGTGGGCGGTGCTGGGGGTCATTCTGGCGGCGGCCTATCTCCTGTGGCTCTACCAGCGCGTGTTTTTCGGGACTGTGACCAATCCGAAGAACGAGAAGCTGCACGATCTGACGCCGCGCGAGGTGGCGACGTTCGTTCCGCTGCTGATCATGGCGTTCTGGATCGGGCTGTATCCCAAACCCTTCTTCCAGATTCTTGAGCAGCCGGTAAATCACACGATGGCGATGGTTCACGAACAACATGGCGAGAACGTGAATGCTTCGACGGCGCAGCCGGAAGGAACTTCCTACGACTCTTCCGGAATTCCAACCAGTGCCGCAAGCGCGCCTTCAACCGCACCGAAGCCGGTGGAAGCTGCAGCGAAGAGGAACCAATAGTGGCCTGGACCGACTACCTTCTGGCGCTGCCGATCACGCTGCTGACGCTGTTCGCGCTCGGCATTCTGCTGATCGATTTCCTGCTGCCTCCCGGACGGGAATGGGTGAATGCGGTCACGGCATTTATCGGAGTGTGCTTCTCGGCGATCGGAGTGTACAAGATCCAGATGTGGCTGGGGTCTGCGCCGTACACGGCAGGCATGCTGAACACCATGCTGATGGACCGGTTCGCCATTTACTTCTTTTACTTATTTCTGGCGGGCACGGCCATCGCGATACTGATGTCGGTGCGATATCTTGAGACGGAGCACGAAAGTCACGGCGAGTACTACGCTCTGATGCTGCTGTCGGTGGCTGGAATGATGTGCATGGCCTCCGGCTTCGACATCGTTCTGATCTTTATCGGCCTGGAGCTGATGGCGATCTCTACGTATGTGCTGGTGGGATTCCTGCGGCGCGACCGGCGCTCGAACGAGGCTGCGCTGAAATATCTGCTGCTGGGAGCGTTTTCGTCGGGCATTTTCGCGTATGGATTGTCGCTCCTCTATGGCCTGTGCGGGAGCACGAGCCTGGCGGTGATCGCGCAGGAGATGATGCGCCGCATGGCCGATCCGCAGTACAAACCGGTGGCGATCATTGCTCTGGTAACGACGATCACCGGGCTGCTTTTCAAAATTGCCGCAATTCCTTTTCATCAGTGGGCGCCGGATGCGTACGAGGGAGCCCCTACCAGCATCACGGGATTTATGTCGGTGGCGGTGAAGGCGGCCGGATGGGCGATGCTGATGCGAATCCTGCTTTGGGGACTGTACCCGATGCGGTCGGTCTGGGGACCGCTGCTGGTGTTCGTTTCCATCGCGACAATGACGGGCGCGAACCTTGCCGCGCTCACGCAAACGAATACAAAGCGGCTGCTGGCCTACTCCTCCATCGCGCACGTGGGTTACATGCTGCTGGGCATGGTGGTGCTGTCGACGGCGAGTTATCCGAGCGCGCCATTTTTCGACGCTTACAAAGGCATCCTGATCTATCTGCTGGTTTATACGTTCATGAACCTCGGAGCATTTGCTGTGATTACCTCGCTGCGGCACCGCAACGTGATCGGGGATGAACTCGATGACTTGGACGGACTCTGGTCGCGGGCGCCAGTGGAAGCCGTACTGATGCTGGTATTCATGTTGGCGCTGGCTGGGATTCCGCCGCTGGCGGGCTTCTGGGGGAAATACTTCATCTTCCTCAGCCTGATCGAGAGCCAGCACTACGTACTGGCGGCGCTAGGGGTGCTGTACTCTGTCTTCGGGCTGTATTACTACCTGAAGATTGCCAATGCGATGCTGATGCGCCAGCCGGAAAAGGGAGCAGAGCGGCTGCCCATCAGCCTCGCCATGAAAGCGGCTTTGGCGGTGACCGGACTTGCGACCGTTTATATCGGCATCCTTCCGAACCGGTTCATCGAAGTGGTCAACTGGGCCTTGGGGATAGCGCAAGGGCAGAACATTGCGCAGATCATACGATAGGTGCCCTTAAGAACTGCAGGCATCTGGTTGAGTAAGGGCCGAGCGCGAGGACGCGCTCGGGCAGCCGACGGGACGTCGGCGTAACGCTGGTTCGGCGTAGAATTTCTTCGAGGTAGCACCACCCGTGCCCGAACCTCCTGATCCCGAACGGAAGAAGAGTCCCTGGGTGCAGTTTGGTCGATACAGCCAGCTGGCGTTCATGCTTCCGGCAGGAACGGTCGCGGGGTACCTGATCGGAGCGCTGCTGGATCATTGGCTACACGTCACGTGGATCAGCGTAGTCGGCCTTCTGCTGGGCACAGCCGGCGCGTTGTTTGAACTGATCCGCACGCTTGCCCGCGAGACCAACAAATAGAGCCCAGGTCATTACGCGTGCCTATTGCGCGGGGCCGACGACCGCCTTCCCCCACCTGTACACTGGTTTCGAAGCCAGCGATGAACGAAGATCCTCTTACGTCACGCGCGGATGCCTTCTACGGCGCCGCGCTCACGCGCATTCGCAATTTCATGCTTGTGCTGACGCCGGCATTCACGGCAGGGGCGCTGTGGAGGTTCGGGCGGTCCGCCGCGATGGGATTCCTGCTGGGGTGCATGATCGCGTATCTCAATTTTCACTGGCTTAAGAGCGGCGTTTCGGGCTTGGCGGACCGGGTCACAAACAGCGGCAAAGGGCAGTCTGGAAAGGGGATCGTCATGCGGTTCCTGCTCCGGTACGTGTTGTTAGGAGCGGCCGCGTATGCTATATTAACCAGTTTTCCCGCGAGCCTCAGGGGTCTGTTTGCGGGCCTTTTTTTGCCCGTGGGGGCGATCGTTTGCGAGGCCGGCTACGAGCTGTACGCGGGGGTTGTGCGGGGAGTTTAGATCAACGCAGGGAGCGGGATGCCGGCGCTACTCAATATGCCTGAACAGCTTTGGTTCACCCACCTTCTGAATCAGCTTTTTGCCGGACCGGTCACCGTTTTTTTGCGGATGTTGCACATCGAGCCAAAGTATCCCACTCAGCCGATTGCAAATTCATTCTCCATGGAATTGATCGTATTCATCTTCCTGGTGATCCTGTTCGTGCTGTTGCGATCGCGGCTTTCGGTGGAGTCGCCGGGAGCACTGCAGCATTCGTTCGAAGGGATCGAGGGATTCGTCCTGGGCCAGAGCCACGAAATCATCGGGCACCATGTGGAGCACTACACCCCTTTCTTCGCGATCCTGTTCATTTTTATTTTGATATGCAATCTGATCGGGCTGATTCCTGGGCTGGAGTCGCCGACCGGTGTTCCGGTAGTCCCGCTGGGCTGCGCGATCTGCGCGTTCCTTTACTATCACGCGCAGGGATTCAAGCATGCCGGAGCGAAGTATCTGCTGCACTTTTTCGGGCCACCCATGGAGGGGATGCCGCTGGTGGCGCGAATCCTGCTGGCCTGTTTGATGCTGCCGATTGAACTGGTCAGCCACTTTGCACGCCTGCTCTCTCTCACCGTACGTCTTTGGGCAAACATTTTTGCGGGGGACCTGATCACGCTGGTTTTCTTTTCCATGATTCCGATCGGCGTTCCGATCATCTTCAGTGGGTTGCACATTGTGGTCGCGATTTTGCAGGCTTACGTGTTTATGCTGCTGACGATTATTTATGTGTCGGGGGCGGTGGCGGAGGAGCATTAGGGCAGCAGCAGTACCCCAGTACTCAGTACTCAGTACTCAGTACCCAGTACCCAGTACTCAGTACCTTTACTCCGTTATCAGTACTCGGTCTTCAATTGGCATGAAAATTTCGATTCGTGGAGATGGTATCGTCAGCATCCAGTTGTCAGGATTCGGACTCTGAGCAGGTTTTTCGCAGTGCCGAGTACTGAGAACTGAGTACTGGCTTCCAGCGTGAGGGCGCCTGCACGGTATGGCGTCAACCACCCACTGGGGGCAAATTCATTCAAGGAGCAACACCCTATGCGTCAACTCAGCCGTATCTTCATGATCCTGTCGGCTCTCTGTTTCGCCATACCTGCATTCGCGCAGGGCGGCGCGGCCGGCGCAACCAACTGGGTCGTCATCACTGCTGGATTCTCCATGGCGATCGCTTCCGCGGTGTGCGGACTGGCCCAGGGCAAGGCGGTGGCGTCGGCGACCGAGTCGCTGGCCCGCAATCCTGCTGCGCGTCCGGGAATTCAGTTCGCCTTGATTCTTGGTCTGGTGCTGATCGAGTCGCTAGCTTTGTATACGCTGGCGATCATCTTCCTGAAGGTAAAGTAGGAAGTTTCAAGGTTTCAGGGTTTCAAAGAAGCCTCTGCTGCGGCAGAGGCTTTTTTCTTACAGCTTGCGGTCGCCGCTCCACTGCGGCCCGCGGTTTTGCGGAACGGAGTTGAGGGCCTCGACCAGGAGGCGGCGCAGGCGGTAGCGGCTTTCCAGATCGGTGCTGACAATTTCGAAGCCGACTTCGTTAACGCGGGCGCGCCGGAGCAGAACGTGAGCGCGAATTTTTGAGCGCATGCCCATGGCAATTTCGAGATCGGCCTCGCTGCCAATCCGGAGACTGTCTTCTTTCGTTCCCATACCCCCGCCCAGGCTGAGTTCGCGAATCATGATCCTGGATTTACCCCAGGAGCTGCCGATGGTTCCGGTGACAGTCCGCGAGAGCACGAGGCGCTCGTAACGGCGCTGGCGCACCCAGGGGCATGCGGGAGCCAGATCGAGAGGAGCAATCGCAAGTTCAGCAGGTTCGATCCCGCTGTCGGAAATCACCTGCGAACTGTAGCGTGGGTCGGTCTTGGATAAGGCCTGAGCCGCCGCAATCCTCAGTTCACGATGATGCACAAATCCGAAAGTCTTCTTAGCTTCCAGAATATCGCGCAGCATGGAAACCGCTTCCGCATCTTTAAGACGGCCCAGGGACTCCAGAGCCTTGAGCTGCACGTAAGGGGAGCGGGATGCGGCCTCACCAGGCCGGGCCATGGCAATCAGAGGGGCTGCGGCGGTGAGATCGCCGCTCATTCCGATTTCGTCGACGGCTTCGGGAAGTACAAGAGGATCGAGCACTTCCGCCAGTTCCAGCAGCGTGCGACCCCGGTCGGGAGCGTTGCCGTAGGCGATCTGACGAACAACGACATCGTGATAGAAGCGGTTCCACTCGGGCAACCGGGCCGGCAGCAGTTCCAGCAACGTACTTACATCAAAGCGGCTCACCAATCCGACGACGGAGGAAGCCTGGCGGGGCTGGCCGGTGCGCAGAATCTCCCTGAGCTGCATCATCACGGGCGATCCTAGTTCTTTGACCAGTTGCAGCATGCGATCGCACTCGTCGCGGCGCATGCACCGGAAGAAGCGGTCGGCGAGATGCTCGGCTCCGGTTTGGCTGGTACGGCGCAGAACGGAAAGCATATCTGCGGGAATGGAGTCCAGCTGTAAGGCCTCTTCGATGTACTCGGGGAGGCGATTCTCAACTCCTACGCGAGGACGCAGATCGCCGATGAGCACGGGACGCTGTACGCTGATCAACTCCATCCCGGCACAAACTTCATTGACTGCCGCATAATTCTTGGCGGCGCTCGCCTCCTGGCTCAGGCGCACGAAAGCTGCGCTCATCAAACTCTGGAGCTCGGGCTCTTTCTCGCTGATTAATTGCTCGCTCAGCTTGCGGACGGCCTGGCCCATAGGTTGTCCGCCGACTCGAGCGTAGAGATCGGCGACCTGGCTGATGCCAATGGCGGTCTTGCGGCGCGGTTCGGTTTCCCGGGCGCTGAGGCAGCTGGAATAATTGTTCAGAATTTCCGCCGCGCTATCCTTATCATCGCGGTCAAGCAGCACTTCTACGAATTGTCGCAAGTTGCGGGGCGGCACGCAGGGAGCTTCATGCGAGAGCAGCACGCTGCGCTTGCCAGCCTCGGGCAC
Organism: Candidatus Sulfotelmatobacter sp.; assembly: GCA_035309485.1. Classification (GTDB taxonomy): domain Bacteria; phylum Acidobacteriota; class Terriglobia; order Terriglobales; family Acidobacteriaceae; genus Sulfotelmatobacter. The sequence goes on along the minus strand of DATGFC010000092.1, from coordinate 56,483 downwards.
CTCAGCCCAGAACATGCGATCGAGGATGTCGGCGTGCGACTCAACCAGGATCCCCGCCTTGTTCATTTTTTCTTCCTGCAGCCGGAGGATCTGGCGCAGAGAGTCCATCTGACGGGACATATGCTCCATCATCTGGTGCACGGCGTTGACCTTGACTTCGCCCTTCTGATAGCGCTCAAGGGCGAAGCGGATGGCCATGTGCTCGGCGGCTTTCATCAGCAGGGGAGTGTCTTCTTCTTGCTTCTCTGTGGCGCGCGCAGCCAAGCTTCCCAGCAACTGTTGCAGGTTCAGGCGCGTGTTGGGATCGGCTTGGGTCAGTTCCTTCTGCAGGTCTTCTTCTTTAACACTAGGATCCTGCTGCACCTCGCCGAAGCGAGTCAGCAGGCGGATAGCCTGAATGACTTCCGCCTCCTGCAGTGGAACGACTCCTCCCGTCCACGCCGGCGCTGCGCCGGTACCCGCGCTGCCGCTTCCCGATCCACCGCCAGCGCCCGGTGCGCCGCCAGTACCGGCTCCGCCACGATATCCGCCCGGGGGATTGGGAACGCTGCCCAGTGGGACCATGGGAACACCGTCGGCTCCGGCTCCCCCGCCGGACTTGGCTCCTTCCGCAGCGGCAATCAGTTGCAACAGTTTTTGCGGATCGTTCAACCATGCCTTGAACTCCGGGCCGAGCGTTTGTGCGGCGATCTGCGCGGCAATGCTCACGTCGCCGGTCAAGGGATCGGCCGCAATAAACTTCACTTCATTGATCTTGATGGTGCTTCCCTGCTTGCCCGCGCCCAACGCATCTTTAATTTGCTTGGCGACGTCTGTGGCTTTGGATCCTGCGACGGTAAACGCACGCACCAGCCGCACGAAGTCTTCTTCGGTGACGTCTTTCGAGAAGTGCAGGCTGGCGAGCCCCGCCGTAGTCAGCAGTGTCGCGAAGCTTTTTTCCGCCTGCCCCGTTTCCAGAGGGATTCCATCGAGAAGCAGCAGGTTATCGGAAACACCCAACAGGAACCCAGCATCTCCGCCAGCCGGCAACGCCGCCTGCAGCTCATTCCATGTGGTTTCAAATTGCGCTTCCGTGCGTTTGTGTTCAGAGCCATACATCCGCGCATACTTGATCAGAATGTTCAGGCTATGGACGAACGCTTTGGCGGAGGCCGCACGTGTTCCCTGCGATGTGTTTAAGCCGGAAATAACCGCCTCCTCGAAAACGAGAGTTCGCAAGTCAAGCGTAAGCCGAAACGGTAAGCCCTCAAACGTTACGGAGGTAATTGCCCCGATGGGAGAGCGCAGGTGGGCCTGGAACTCGGCTTCAGTTCTTGGTCTTAGGCCGTGGGTCGCAGGTCCCAGGCCCTGAGGTCTGAGGCCTTGAGTCTGAGGTCCGCCTATCGTTAAAGATTCGTCTCCCGGAGAGTTACAAAAGGTACACTTTTCAGGCTTCTGGCACTTTTGTGGACTTCCCTCGGTCGCGCGAATTCAATAAAATTGTCTTCATTCTATCGTCCCATGGAAAACCTGATTTTTTGCCTGGTTGTGCAATTGAACCTTGTTTTCGGCATTGCCGGAATGGTGTGGCCGGACAAGTTCATGCCGCTCTACGGAATGCTGATGTTTCCCTGGCCTGCAAGTCATCGGGCGATCCGGGTACACGGAATCGTGTCGGTTGCAGGGTATTTGCTGGTGCTGGGGCGATTGCTGGCGTTCGTGTGAGTGTCGAGCGTTCGCTCACTTCTTCCGCGCAATCTGGTTCAAGCGCACGACGCGAGCCGTAATCGCCGGCGGCCCCTCTGCCGCCCTTAATTCCGACTCGATGCCTGCCAGACTGTTGTCCTTCCAGGAAAACCCAGCCGTAGCGCATGCCGAAGTTCAGTAAAATAATGCGGTACCTCGCCATAGTGGCAATTGCATTTTGAAAACCACCGCCAAAACTACAGGACTCCGCTACTGGATGTTGAGCGTGCTCCAACAGTGCGACAAGGTGGCAGGCGATTTCAGCGCCGACCCTGTCCACGACCTGCGCGTAGCGCTCCGCCGCTGCCGGTCCATGGCCGACGGTTTGATGGCCATCGACCCTGACCAAGAGTGGAAAGCCATGAAGAAGGCGGGCAGGCAGCTGTTCCAGCGACTAGGCGCGTTGCGCGATGTCCAGATCATGATGGATTGGGTCGACAAGCTGGAGATGAGACCCGGCTCGGGCTCGTCAAACGTGGTGGAGATATCTAAGGAATCGGCTGATGCCAGAGGGATATCTCCCGAAGCTGGAAGTCCGCCGTCAGACCCGGGTGTGGTTCTGTTGCGGATGCTTAGGGCGAGAGAGACTCAACTGAAGCATGAAGCTCGTGCGGCTCTTGAAGAGTTCGACCGCAAGCAATGGCGTCAATGGAGCAAGTCCCTGCCGCAGCAGGCCGCGCAGATTCGCCCGGGAAGCTCCTTGTTCAAACATTTGGCTTTGGAACGGTGGACAGTGGCGCGGGAACTGCACGTACGCGCGATGCGCACGCGTTCGCAACTCGCGCTGCATACGCTACGCATCGGGATCAAACGCTTCCGCTATATCGTCGAGAACTTTCTCCCCATCGAGCACGAAGCCTGGAGCAAGGACTTGAAGCACATGCAGGATCTTTTGGGAGAAGTTCACGATTTGGACGTGCTCTGGGCGACCGCGTTGGCGGGCCACATCTTTCCCGATGAGGCGGCGCGCAAACTCTGGCACGAGCGCATTGCGCGCGAGCGCAGCAAGCGCATCGAGGAGTATCGCCGGCGCACGGTTGGTCCTGATTCGCTATGGAGCACCTGGCGCGCGGGCCTACCACAAGGCAAACAGATTCAGGAGATAGCCACCCGCCGCATGAAGTTCTGGGCGAAGTCGCTGGACCCGGATTTTACGCATTCAGAACGCGTGGCAAAGCTGGCACTGCAACTTTATAACGGGTTGTTGGCCCGGGGCTTGTTCGGGATGAACCGAATCTCGCCTGTGAACAATGGCACTCCGCTGGAGGGGCGCGAGATTCTTAATGTTGCCGCCTTGCTACACGATGTCGGCAAGTCGAAAGGCAATAAAGGACATCACAAGGAGTCATTCGAGTTGATCAAGAAGCACGACGTGCCACTCGGTTGGAAGCCGGAAACCGTGGCCCGAGCCGCATTGGTGGCGCGATTTCATTGCGGGGCATTGCCAAGCCGTAGCCACACGGCGTTGCGCGACTTGCTTCCTGAAGAGCAGAAGCTGGTTATCCGGCTCTCAGCCGTACTGCGGCTGGCAAATGCTCTCGATTCCTCGCATGACGGACACGTTCAAAGGTTGAGGATCGAGAACGCGGCTGCAGATCAGAAGCGCCGGTCGAATGGATTTGTCCGCAAGCCATCGGCTCTCGGAAGGAACGAAGCACTGGCGATCGCGGCCGAGGGGTATACGGATGGGACAGCGACGGCCCAGGCTGTTGCCGCCGAACGATATCTGCTGGAAACAGTGCTCCGAAGACCCGTAGTCGTTCGTGGGGCAAGCAGAGTTGGGAACTCCTCTGCCGGTATTCGGCTGGCCGGCTAAGAACAGGCATTTCCGCGCGAAGCCAGCAAGTTACTTTCAAGCGCGTATTCCACGGCGTAAAAATGGCAGTGCTGTAGCGGCCTTGTCTTCGAAAGGCCGGAGCATTAAGCCCACTTTTATGACTCACGCGCAATTGGTGGAACGGGCGGTGCGATGGCTGCGGTGGTACCGCTGCGGGGTAGTGCTGTCGGAGCAGGCTTGTATCAGCGGCGAGATGCCGGATGCGATTGGGTGGAAGCAGGCGTGCCACTCGGTGCTGGTCGAATGCAAGGTGACGCGCACCGACTTCTTGGCAGATCGGGCAAAGCCGTTTCGCATCAAGCCGGAAAAGGGGGTGGGTAGCGAGCGGTTCTACCTGACGCCGCCAGCCCTGATGAAAATTAATGAACTACCGCCAGGCTGGGGTCTGCTGGAATTGAGGCGCGGACGTGTGGAAATGCTACATCCTTCGGCCAAGAACCTGCGCAGCGCCGCCGGATTCCGCTGCGAGATGAATCTGTTGCTGGCCAGCCTGCGCAGAGTCGAGGTGCGCATCGAACCCCAGAGCATCACCGACTTCCTCAAGTGGAAAAACCGCATGGCCGAATACAATCGCGGGACTTTGCCGGAAGGGTTAACAGCGGCCGAAGAAGAGATGAATGAGTTTCTAAACCGGGAGAGCATCGTCTAGCCGTACTCCTTGTGCCTTCCGCTTCAACCCATTGCCCCGTGAGCAAAAGAAAACCGGGCTTATCGCCCGGTATTTCTTGCGTCGAGTGGATGCGGTTACATCGCGCACGGCGCGACTGGCATCTCTGCACGCCAGCCCTAAAAGTGGCGCCAACCTCCAAAACAGGCTGGAGCACCATATGCAAGTTGCGCGCCAGACGGTTCGTTCCACGGATATTCTTTTTTCACGACCCAAGGGTCTGATTCCATTCTAGTTAATAGCGTAATCGTTAGACTGTTTTGTCAAAAGGAGTGGGGTGAATACGCAGGAAAGGCAAACTATTGCACATTGTGCACAGAGCTTTATGCCTTGGGCTGACGCGAAAAGCCGTGTCAGATGCCGCTTTTCACATGTCCCGGCGGCCTTCCATGGCCTTGAGCATGGTGATTTCGTCGGTGTATTCGATGTCGCTGCCAACTGGGATGCCCATCGCTATGCGCGTGACTTTTACTGCTGCGCGCTTCAACTGCTGCGATAGGTAAACGGCGGTGGCCTCGCCTTCTACGGTGGGATTGGTGGCGAGGATGACTTCGTCCACGTTGCCGGCTTCGACGCGCGAGAGAAGGTTCGAGATGCGCAGTTGCTCGGGGCCGATACCGTGAAGGGGAGAGATGGCTCCGTGGAGGACGTGGAAGACTCCGTTGAAATGTTTCGTCTTCTCGATCGCGGCGATGTTGGTGGGCTCTTCCACTACGCAGACCAGGCGCTGGTTGCGGGTTGGGCTGGTGCAGTACACGCAGGGATCGACGTCAGTGATGTTGTTGCAGACCGAGCAGAGGCGAAGGTTTGCTTTCACATCACGGACGGCGACGGCCAGAGCTTCGGCATCTTCATCACTCGACCGCAGGATGTGGAAGGCGAGACGCTGAGCGCTTTTAGCGCCGACGCCGGGGAGCTTTTTCAGCTCATCGATGAGACGCGACATGGGTTCAGCGAAGCGGGACATGGGATTGAGTTATTGGGGTAATTTCGTAATTGCCTGGTTGAAAACCCACTCACAGCATTGTAACCGCCGATTGCCAGACACTTAGAATTACAAATCTACTGAATTGCGCGATTTTCGTCCGGGAGCGTGTACTCGAGATCGTAGGAGTGCTGGCCGCCGGTGGCGATCATGATGGTCATCTTTCCAGCGATCCCTTTCAGTTCACCAGTGCCGGAATCGGGAACCACCACGATTGTGAGCTGGGGAGCGTTTTTCGTCATGGTTCCGGTGTGTTGCAGGATGAACGTTCCGCGGCGGCCCTTGAGTGTGCCTGATACTTTCTCGATGGCAACATAGGCGCCGGAACCTTTGACGTCGGTACCGGCCGTGAGCATCTGACCTTTGCCGGTGCCTTCCAGATCGCCGTGATACTGCTTGTCGAGCGCCATACGGGCGAGCAACGGGTCATCGGACTGGTCGTCCTGAGGGGTTACCTTCACGTCGAATGGTCCGGAAGCGTGATCGGTCAAAAAGGCTCCTTTACAGGCCTGGAATTCCCATGCCGCCGAGCATCCCGCCTACGGTGGATTGCATTTGCGCGTCGACTTTGCGGGCAGCTTCATTGACGGCGGCGAGGACCATGTCCTGGAGCATTTCCACGTCGCCGGATTTGACAGCTTCGGGATCGATGCGCAGGCTGAGAAGCTGCTTGCGGCCATCCATTTTCGCCGTGATAGCGCCGCCTCCAGCGGAGGCTTCCACGATGGTCTCCTGCATTTTTTTCTGCAGGGATTCGTACTGAGCTTTAGCCTTGGACATCAGTTCCTGGAGATTGAAGCCGCCCATGAGAATTGGGGAATTTGGTGATTGGGGAATTGGGGAATTTTGTAATCTGGAATCGCAGGCCCGTCCGCCTTCGCACTCGCGCCTGGTCCATTACTCAATTACGAAGTTGCCCAATTGCTCAATCTATTCCCTCTCCTTTCATCGTTTGCCTTTGTAGTCGATCACGGTTCTGATTTCCGCGCCGAACTTTTCCTGCATGCGGCGTACGATTGGGTCTTGCTCGGCGCGTCCTCGGCCGCCGGGTCCGGAAGCTGGCCGCTGCGCGCCGTTCTTTTTGTCTTGCGGAATAACTGCCGCTCCAGAAATGACCTTCACCTTTACCGCGCGTCCCAGGACTCCGCTGGCGGTGGCCACGGCAATTCGCTTCCCTTCCGGGCCGAACGACATGTCCACGACGGTCTGCGATTCGGCAACTTTGATAACGACTTCGTTGCCTTGAATGGTCCATTCGCCGGAGGAAAGCATGGAAACAAGGATGCGTTGGTTCGCATCCGCGAGAGCCTGGAGGACGGCTGCCTGGAGTCTTTGAATGTCATCCGAGGAGGATGCGGCGGCGGCCTGGGGAGAGGGAGCCTGATCCTGAGGAGTCGCCGCGGGATCCACAGAGACATAGTCGGCAACCTCCCGATGCTCGGGAACCGCGGAGCCGAGAATTACCGGTTCCGATTGGCTGGCTGCGGACACGATGCGCGGACCCGGGGTAAGAACCGGCGGCGAAGAGTCCTCCTGGCGCGGGGTGCCTTTGCGGGCGGAATCAGCCGCAAACGGGCTGACGTAATTTGACCGCGCGGCTGGACTCTCAGGACGGCGCCCTTCGGCGCCTGGACTGCCCACAATCGAAGGCCGTGCCGGTGGTCTTTGAGGGCTCGCAATGGGCGCTCCCGCAACGTCGCTCAGCAACTGCTCGATAGGCAGCAATCTTTGGGCGTGCGCCATTTTCAGGAGGCCGAGCTCGAGATGAAAACGTTGCTCCTGCTTGTATCCGAGCTCGCTGTGGGTACGGAGCATGATCTGCAGATGGCGCGTCAGGTCTTCTTCGCCGAACATTTCAGCAACGCGGGCCACGCGCTCACGCTCCTCGCTTGAAATCTGCAGCAAGGGCGAATCTTTACCGGCGATTTTTGCCACCGTGGCATTGCGCAGGAAGCGCACCAACTGGCGGGCGAAGTGGGTGGGACTGTGCCCTTCGCTGATGAGATGGTCGACCTGACGAAGAATTTCATCACTCTTGGATTCGGAAACTGCCTGCATCACCTGCTCGAGAACATGGGCAGGTGCGGCTCCGACCAGGTTGCGAACGGAATCCGCAGTGAGCTTGCCAGTGGAGGATGCGATGGCCTGATCAAGAATCGAGAGGGCATCACGCATCGAGCCGTCGCCGGCTTCAGCCAGCAAGGCGAGGGCATCATCGTCGGCGTCGATTTTCTCGCGGGTTAAAAGATCCCGAAGCTGGCCGACAATATCGTCGAACTTCACGGCGCGAAAACTGAAATGCTGGCAACGCGAACGGATGGTCTGGGGAATATCCTCAGGTTGCGTGGTCGCGAGCATGAAGACGATGTGGTCAGGCGGTTCTTCCAACGTCTTCAGGAGCGCGTTGAAGGCGGCGTCGGTGATTTGGTGGGCTTCGTCGAGGATGTAGATTTTGAAGCGGTCGCGGGCGGGTCGGTAACGGGCAGCCTCGCGAAGCTCGCGAATTTCGTCGATGCCGCGGTTGGTAGCGGCGTCAATTTCAATGACATCGACCGAGTTTCCCGCGCGGATTTCAGTGCAGGATTCGCAGATGCCGCAGGGTTCCGGAACCGGATGATCCTTGGAACGGCAGTTCAGGGCGGCGGCCAGAATGCGGGCGACGGTCGTTTTACCAATCCCGCGATGCCCGCTGAAGATGTAGCCGTGAGCAGTGCGTCCCTGCTCAATCGCATTCTGGAGAGTCCGGGTGACGTGCTCTTGTCCGATGACTTCAGAGAACTTCTGCGGACGATATTTACGGGCCAGGACGGTATAACTCATGAGGGCGAAGTATCGATTATACGGGATGAAAAACCAAAACCACAGAGGACGCGACGGACGGTGAGAATCTGGGGTTGCGCAGGCTTAGCACAAGCGGTACGCTGGTTGACCAAGGATTGGTGCGGATGCGGCGAGGCAAAGTTGACTCGGGCGGCCGCAAAGGAGATTTTATGCAATTGAAACTTACGAAACGGACGGTAGACGGAATTCTGGCGATCACGGCCACGGGAAGGATCGTGTTCGGCGAAGAATCGTCGCTGCTGCGCGAAGAAGTCAAGAAGGCGATCGCCGACGGCAATAAGCGAATCGTACTGAATCTGAGCGAAGTGAATTACATCGATTCGGGCGGGCTTGGAACGCTCGTGGCGCTGCATACGACCGCGCACAATGCCGGAGCGAACATCAAGCTGGCGAACCTGACCAAGCGTGTAGGCGATCTGCTGCAGGTGACCAAGCTGCTGACGGTATTTGAAGTGCATCCGTCGGAGTATGAGGCGTTGGAAGCGTTTCGGCAGGCCGCGTAGCAACGTCTGTATCAGCAAAGACGAGGAACCCTTTAACTTTACAAAACGGCTCGCTTCGGCGAGCCGTTTTGTTGCGCTGCGGATGACAAAGTCGAGAAAACAACCAGATAAGACCGGCGCGCCGCTGTTGCGTATCGAGCGAGCGATTCGAGCGATTCCGCGCGGGAAGGTTTCGACCTACGGTGGAGTGGCGCGAGCGGCTGGATTGGCCGGAGCCGCACGGATGGTAGCGCGGGTGCTGCGGCGAGGGTTCGGATTACCGTGGCAACGTGTGCTAGGCGCGGGAGGGGCGATTAAGCTGACGGGGGATTCGGCTATCGAGCAGCGACTACGCCTGGAAGCGGAAGGCGTGCGCTTCCGCGGCAGAAAAGTCGATATGAGGGCGCATGAATTTAAGGGACGGCTATCCAAACGACCGGGCGCACGTCCAACCAAGCGATCTTAGTCTTTCACTCCTCGGCCAAGATCATGGGGCGCAAAATGAGAACTTTCCTGGCTGGTTCGCTGTTTACTATCGCGGTTTTCGCCGTGGCAGGAGTGGTTTATCTCAGGCTGGGGCTGGCCGAGGTCCGCGGCGATAAACCTCCTTCGCGCCTGGAATCAAAGTTAATGCGGATGGCGGTGCATTCCTCAGTTCGGAGGAATGCACCTGAAATGTCCAATCCGATCGCACCTACGGACGAGAATTTGATTGCCGGCGGAAAGATGTATTTAAACGAATGCTCCGGTTGCCACGGGACCCCGGGGGTGGCAAGGAAAGGGGCCGACCCGTTGAATCCAGGAGCGCCGCAACTGCCCGAGGTAGGTACCGAATACAGCGAGGCACAAATTTTCTGGGTGGCGAAGCATGGGATTCGCCGCACCGGAATGTTCGCCAATGGAGCGTGGGATTCCGATCAGAAGCTGTGGACCGTCGCAGCTTTCATCTATCGCATCAAAAACCTGCCACCACGGGTTGCGGAAGAAATTCAGCAGGCTGCGAAGAGCGGCAGCTAGACTCCCTTAACGAGCTGTCCAGCCGCCGTCGATCAGAATGGTTTCGCCAGTGATCAGCGACGCCGCTTTCGATGCCAGAAACACCACCGCGCCAGCTACATCCATCGGTTCTCCGATGCGATGCAGGGCGGCGATCCGCTCGACGACGTCGGCGCGAGCCTTCGGATTCGCCAGATAGCTCTCCGTTCCTGGAGTGCGAATGAAGGTGGGTGCGACTGCATTCACGGTGATGCTGTACTTGCCCCACTCGACTGCGAGGCACTTGGTCAGGTGCGAAATTGCCGCCTTAGTCATGCAATAAATGGATTCCGTAGGCAGAGCGACGAACCCGGCTTGCGAACCGATGTTGATGATGCGGCCATAGTTCTGGCGGATCATGATGCGGCCTGCAGCCTGGCTGGCGAAAAACGTGCCTTTCAGGTTCACGGCCAGAGTGGCGTCGAAGTCCTCCTCAAGAACATTTTCAGCAGGATTCTCGGGAGAGATGCCCGCGTTGTTGACCAGAATGTCGAGCCGTCCGAAATGCCTTTCCGTGTCGGCCACAGCTTGGCGTACTTGATCAAGTTGCGCCATATCCATCTGCAGGGGCAGAGCACGCCGCCCCTGCGCCGCAATCTCGGCTGTGACATTTCCGTCTGCTTTGACATCGCGGAGGCCCACAGCAACGTCGGCACCGGCGTGAGCCAGCGCTAGGGAGATCGCTCGCCCCAACCCGCGGGCGGCGCCGGTTACGAGGGCGATTTGACCAGTGAGTTCAAAATTTGGAAAGTCCATTGCGTATTTGTGCGCTTTGAGAAAAGTTGTAGCTTCGGGTCAAGAACGCGGACCTTTCTTGAACTGCTCGTCGATCTCGACCTGATATCCCGTTACCATCTTGTTGGTTTCATTCGCCATGCCGACGACAGCCATCAGCTCCTTGAACATGGCATCGGTCATTCCTTTCTTCTGGGCTGAGACCGTGTGCGAAGCGATGCAATAGTGGCACTGGTTGGTAACGCTGACGGCAACATAGATCATTTCTTTGGTGAGCGGGTCGAGAGCGCCGGGGGCCATGATCTGCTTAATGTCTTCCCAGGTGCGTTTGAGGGTAGCAGGATCGTGGGCGATGGCTTTCCAGAAATTATTAATCCAGTCTGTCTTGCGCGTGGTCATGATGTCGTCGTAGACGGCGCGAACTTCTGGGCTGGCGTCCTTGTATTCGATAAGGCCGAGGGTCGACATAGGGTCTCCGGTGTTCATTTTTTACCACGGAGGCACTGAGTCACCGAGAATACAATTCCCCCTTTTTCTTCTCTGTGACTCTGTGTCTCCGTGGTGAGGGGTGCTTATGGTTTGACTTTGTAGGCGCGTACAGACATCCCTACGGGAGCTTTCCTTCCAGCAACGTCTCTAATGATGCGGCCGGCACTCTTACTCCTACGTAAAACTGACCGAAGAGGGCGTAGACGGCGCTGACTTCATCGAAGCGCATTTCGTAGATCAGCTTCTTGAAGACCAAGGGATCGTCGGCGAAGAGGTCAACGCCCCACTCCCAATCGTCGAAGCCGATGGAGCCGGTGATGATTTGCCGCACTTCGCCGGCGTAGCGGCGGCCAACGAGGCCGTGATCGTTCATCTGGCGGGCACGTTCTTCGATCGGGAGTTTGTACCAGTTTTTCTCTTCTCCGCGACGCCGGTCCATAGGATAGAAGCAGGCGTAGCGGTTGGACGGAATCTCGGGATAGAGCCGGGGACGCATCGCCTCTCGATGCCGGTTCAGCTTGCATTCGATCTCAGCCTTCCACTGATCAGAGTGGGGCTCGATGCCCTGGTCGGTGAGTTCTTTATAAATCTTCAGGGTCGAGTCGTAGAGACCGAGTTCGACGATGGAGAGATAGGATGTTGTGGGCTCAAGGTAATCGCTGAGGCGCAGGTTAGCAATTTGCAGTTCGGCCTGGTTGAGGTCGGCGAAGGACTCGCGGAAATGAATGAGCATTAGGTCGCCCTTGTGTCCTATGAGCGAGTACAGGGCAGACTGGCCGGGGGAATGCTTCTCCATGGCGGATAGGGCGGCGGAGGCTTCCTGGGCGATGGCGGATTTTTCTGCCGCGGCGAGCGCGCGCCAAGACGGCCAACGAAAGCGCATCATCTGATGCAGGACGCTGTAGCCCTCGGTGGTGAGGGGAACGGCGGGGATTTCGGTGGTCACCTGCGGGCGCGTCGTGGTCATGTCCTCTCCTGTAAGAAGATATTGTACGCGGTGCGGTCTAGGACGAAAAACAAGCTAACCACAGAGGGCACAGAGGAACACAGAGGGAAGCAGAGAATGTTTATCCTTTTAGGGTCTGCGATCATCAGTTGATTCTATGAATACACATGCTGGGTATAGCCGGCGGGACCTTTTACGGGCGATGGGGATGGGAGCGGCGGCACTTCCCTTCTCGCGCTTGGTCAGCGCAGAGCAGAAGAATTTTGTGGCGCCTCCGCGCGTTCCTTACAAAGGCTCCGACGACGACTTGCTCAACGACATCGAGCACGCGGCGTTTGACTTCTTCTGGACCGAGGCGGGATCCACTGGGCAGGTGAAAGACCGCGCAGTGGCAGAGGGCCATGACACCCACACCGTTGCCAGCATTGCGGCTACCGGATTTGGCTTGACCGCGCTCTGCATCGGCGATTCGCGCGGATACGGCAACAAAAATGACATCGCGGCCCGAGTGCGCACGACGCTGCGCTTCATCTGGCAAAAGCTGCCACACGAGCACGGATTTTACTATCACTTCATCGACGGCAATACTGGCGAGAGGCAGTGGAAGTGCGAGATTTCGTCCATCGACACTTCCCTGCTGCTGTGCGGCGTACTGACCGCGCGCGAGCACTTTTCAGACGCAGAGATTCAGGACCTGACGGCCAAAATCTATGAGCGCGTGGATTGGCCATGGATGCTGAATGGCGGGAAAACTTTTTCGATGGGCTGGCATCCCGAGTCGGGATTCCTGGATGCACGTTGGTCGCATTATTGCGAACTGATGATGATCTACCTGCTGGCTTTGGGATCGCCAACACATCCGGTAGCGGCAGATACGTGGAAGTCGTGGGACCGTACGACCGTGACTTTTGACGGAATCACCTACATTTCAGGGCACGATCCGCTGTTCACGCACCAGTATTCACAGGCGTGGTTTGATTTCCGCGGCAAGCGCGACGATTACGCGGATTATTTTGAGAACTCAGTGAAGGCCACCAAGGCCCATAAGGCGTTCTGCTTGTCGTTGCGCAGCGAGTTTCCCGATTACAGCGATTCGCTGTGGGGAATCACCGCGTCGGACTCGGCGGCGGGATATCAGGCGTGGGGAGGGCCGCCTCGTTTGGGCAAGCTCGACGGAAGCGTGGTCCCCTGCGCTACGGGCGGGTCGCTGGCGTTTCTTTTTTCGGACTGCATGCTGGTGCAGCGGACGATGCGCGAACGCTATTCCAAGGCTTGGGGGCGCTACGGATTTGCCGACGCGTTCAACCCCCTGACCAACTGGTACAACCCCGACGTGCTGGGGATCGATCTGGGAATCACGATGCTGATGGCAGAAAATCAGCGGACCGGGTTTGTGTGGAAGACGTTCATGAAGAACAAAGACGCGCAGAGGGGGATGGAGCGGGCGGGATTTCGCAGCACGAACGGCAAAGGATAAGCACTGGGCACCCGGAGGTCCGGGTGCCCCATCAGGTTAGAAGCTGAAGCGGGCGCCTAGCGTGGCTGTACGGGCAGCAAGAGCGGCACTGCCGTTGCTATTGACCACGCCGAAGTTTGAAAGAGTAATGTCATTCACGATTTGACCCACGTCGAGATTCAAATTGTTAAACACGTTGTAGACATCGAATCGAATTTCGAAAATCGCGTTTTCTCCTAGCACCCGCATGTTCGGCAGGCCAAACGCCTTGACCAACGTGAGGTCTACATCCTTGTATCCTGGCCCAGTAAGCGAGTTGCGACGCACACCCGGGGCTTGGGGAAGCGCAGTCCCGGCAGCCGGGCCGTTGAACGGTGTATACGCTGGCGTAGAGAAATAAGCCGAGGCGCTGCCTTGAGTGGCGACCAGCGGGAAATTCGATTTGTCGGTGGTCTTGAAGGCATCGGTGCTCGTATTACTTCCCGCGCCACCGAGATACGCAGCGGGATACAGGTTGCCGTAACCGCATTGTCCGCAATACAGGCTTCCGCCGTTGACGGGAACAAGGGGACTCCAAGGGAAGCCGGAGTGAATATTCAAGATGCCGCTGAGCGACCAGCCGCCCGCGATTTTTTCGACCCAGGCTTTGTTGCCGTGGAAAAACACCGGTTGCCACATACCGAAAAGCTTGAATGCCTTGCCTACGTTGTAGTCGGAGCGGCCGTAGCTGAGGTTGGGATCGTAGGGATAATACGGTTCCGTGTACGGGCGAGAAGTATTGTCCAGGCTCTTGGACCAAGTGAACTGAGTGTCAGCCATGAACTGCCGCGAAAAATTATGTTTCAATTCGGCGAGCAGGGCGTTGTAGTTGCCGCTGCCAACCGAACTCCAGTAGTCCCCGCCGTTGATCTGTGGGTTCAAGGCATAACCCTTGACCGCAGGTACAGCCAAGGGATTCTGATGGAATAAAACATCACGCGACAAGCTCCCCTGGTATCCCAACGAAGCAACGAAATTGTGTCCCAGGTCGTATTGGGTATCGAGCGAGTAATGATGGACACGCATGGTTGGCAGAGTTCCGGGAAAGATTGTGACGCCAACCGGGCATGAAACGGGACATTGCGGAGTCCCGACCAGGGGAAGTCCATTCGGGCCAAAAGTCAGCTTAAAGTTGGGATTTGGCGGGTATCCAAAGGCGTTGTGTGGATCCGACGAGGTTGCGTAGAGAATGCCTGGGTCCGGACCGGTCGGTGTCGCCATCTGGATGTACTCGCCAATGGACAATCCCGGATTCCCTTGAATGCCCGCTGAGATCGCAATTTCCTCCTGGTTGTAATTGAGCCCGTAACCGCCGCGAACCACAAGCTTGTCGTGAAAGCGAGTAGGACTCCACGCAAAGCCGATCTCGGGCGAGAAGTTGTTTTTCTGCGCGTTCCAAGAATTCCCTTTCCTCAAATTGAGACCGGTCAGGTAGCTCGAGCCAGATCCAGGCACGGCCACGAACATGTTGTTTTCCTTGGAATAGAGCGGACCAAAATAGGACCAGCGCAGCCCGAGGTTAAGGGTCAAGTTCTTGCGAAGCTTGTAGTCATCCTGCGCGAAAAAACCCCAGATGTTTTCGCGATCGTCCTGGCGCTGGGCTGTGGGTTCTCCGGTATTTGGATCCGCCAGAATAAAGCCCTCGCGGCGCGGTGCGTCATTGAGAAAATCCCAGAGGTTGAAAAAGCCATAGCTTGGGAGAGCGCAACCGAAACACGCATTTAAGTAAAAAAGGCGCGTAAGCTCACCGCCAAACTTAATGGTGTGTGGCCCAATGATCTTGGTGGCAACATCCTTAAAACTATATGTCCACTGGTTCAGATGGCTTGGGGGATTCGGCCCAAAACTATTAATGGAAGCGCTGCCGATGGAATAATCGAGGGCCGTATTCGGAAGTCCGACCGGCGATTGCGGGTTCGAGGTAATTTCATTCCACCGCCATCCGGCGGCATTTGCGCGAACTTCGTTGAGGAATGTCGGCGAGAATGTATGGTTCCAGATCGGGGCAAAGGCATCGTTGATCTGATTATGGTGGAAGACATCCAGCGCACGAGCGCCGTTATTGAAGTCGGTTGACGCCGGAACCCAGTAAATGGCAAAGCCGATCCGGTCTTTTTGAGTGAGATCGTAATCAAGACGGCCGTTGTACTGGACGTCAGTTTTAACAGTGGGACTCGTGGTGATGTAATTCGTAATATCGGCTACAGTACCCAGGTTTTCAGGGCCGCCACTGCCATCCCCACCCGTGCCCGGCGAGGAAGAGCTCACCCAACCGGGATCCTGACCTGCTACGACCTGGCCAGTTGGGAACTTCGTGGGATCTAGAGGCGTGCCTACATTGAGGCCACCGGACACGGCCCGGCAATTCACACCTTCGACCAGTCCAGCATCTTTGCAGGTAACGGTGTTGACGCCTTTGTTCAGGATGCCATTTCCAGGGTAGTTAACCAAAGTCGAAGCGATGGTTCCAGAAGTGGCTAACGCGTCGAAGGCCGGCGTGTCAGCCCATTGGTTCCCAATCACGCTGGTGTGCTCGCGGATGGTCTCGTAACTGAAAAAAGCGAAGAGCTTGTTCTTTATGATTGGGCCGCCGACGCTGCCGCCGATCTGATTGAACCGGCTCTGATCACGCAAAACTTTGGCGCCTTCACCATTGAACCGCTGGTAGGCATTCAGGCCGGGACGGTGAGCCGTAAAGAAGGCGCTGCCATGATATGAATTGGTGCCGCTCTTGGAAGTGATTTGAATCTGCGCGCCGCTAAAACGGCCGTTCTCCGCATCGTAACTGTTGGATACGATCTTGAAGCTATCAATGGATTCTTCCGACGGAGTGATCACCGTCGTGCCGCCCCAGACCGCGCTGGTAGTACTAATTCCATCGATGGTAACGCCGTTGGCCGGGGTCTGCTGGCCATTCGCGCTCACGGGCGCACCGTTCTCGGTATTGAAGATGCCCTGGTCAGAGCCGGAAGCACCTCCTCCCGTTTCTGTTCCGGGAAGGTTGTAGCCGCCACCACCGCCTCCCTGTGAGCCATCGCCGAAGACGCCGGGGGCAAGCTGCCCGAGTTTGAGCACGTCCCTCCCAAACGAGGGCATGTGCTGGATCTGATTGTCGGAAACGACACCGTTTACGGAAGCGGTTTGGGTATCGAGTAACGGCGCGTTTTCAGCATTCACTTGAACGACTTCGGTTGCGCCTCCAGCAACGAGTGTGACGTTCACGGCGTTCGACTGATCGGGAACCAGTTGAAGATTATTGATTTCTTTTTTTTGAAAGTCCGGTTTTTCCGCCACCAGGTTGAAGTGTGCGCCTGCCGGCAATGCATTGAAATTGTAGATACCGTCGTCACCGCTGGTGCGCACCTGCTTTTGTCCCGTGGCCGGATTCGTCAAGGTCAAGGTAGCACCCGGGATCACGGCGCCTGTGGTATCGGTCACCACACCCTGAATGGAGGTTCGATACTGCGCATGGGCCATCACGGCCGAGAATACCAGGCAGGCAAGCAGCGACAATCTGCGCTGCAGGCGAAGGACGGAGCGACTCATGAAACGCCTCCTTACAGGCTTCTTTGCACCCGGAAGCAAAACTTCTACTAAAACTCTACAAAAGCGTTTTAGTAGTACATTCAAGGAGCTATAGCACAGCCAAATTTCGACAGTCAAGCGCATTCGATAGGGAGAGACAAAACGGCAATACGATGTCTCCCTGTTGGGCCCGCGGATTTGGTTTCGCGCGAACGATTTTGTTGGGGACTTTTGCGGATTCATTACCAGCAGGAATGTGGGATTTGCCGGTAAGACTTGGAGCTAAACTTTTTTTGGGCTGGACGCCGTACGACACAGGCAAGTGGTCTCGCGGACGATCAGGTTGGGTTCGACCATGGTCTCGCCTCCGTGCGAATCGGGACTGGCGCGGCGAATGCGGCGCAGCAGAGTTTCGGCAGCCATTCGTCCCATCTCGCGCAAGGGCTGGCGCACCGTGGTCAATGCGGGACTCTGGTAGGCCGCGCTTTTAATGTCATCGAAGCCGACCACGGAAACGTCCTGCGGCACACGTAATTTCGCCTCGCGCAGAGCGCGAATCGCTCCCATGGCGGAAATATCGTTGAAGGCAAACAGGGCCGTGAATGGCTTGTGCGAAGCCAAGATTTTTTGGGCTGCTTTATAACCAAGCTCCGGAGACGGCGAGTCGCCCTCCAACTGGGAAACTAACGCGGGAACGATCGGAATGCCGAACTGGCGCGCGGCTTTTTCGATATTGGCCCAGCGAATTTCCGTGTCGGAGCTGAACTCCTGCCCCTTGATGAAGGCGATCTTGCGATGGCCAAGTTGGGCCAGGTGCTTGAGCGCGACCTCGGCCGCCCGCACGTGATCGAGCACGATATTGGTAACGCCCTTCACCTGGTTGTGACCCGACACCGTGACTACGGGGACCGAAAGCGAAAGTGTCCACGGGGTATCCACGGCGATAAGGCCATCAACAGAACGCTCCAGCAAGAGCCGGGGGTATTCGTCAATCAGGTCGGCACGATGACGATGGCTGACGACGAAATAGAAATAGCCTTCTTGCAGGAGATGGTCTTCGACGCCGCTCATCACGGAGGCGGAATAGCCATCGCTCACCTCGGGCACGATCACACCGATGGTGAAGCTGCGCTGGGCACGCAAGGAGCGAGCAAAAAAGTTGGGACGATATTTGTATTTACGGACGGCAGCAAAGATTCTGTCTTTGGTTTCCTGAGGAATGGAGTCGGCGACGTGCGATCCGTTGATGACCAATGAAACCGTGGCAGGAGAAAGGCCCAGCTTTTCCGCCAGTTCTTTCAGGCTGACGGGTTTGGAGGCCATGCGCACCCTCCGTCCGCCCGCCCGTCCCGTTCTTTTCCCGGTCACGATGCGCAGTCTCGCATAAACCGAATCGCGCTCGCAAGCAAATGTTGCGTACAAGAACGCGGATAAGGGTTGACATCCGGCGCAAAACAGGTTTCTATACACAACGATGATTCCTACTAATCCGATTTAGTAGAAGACTGGAATCAGACTACTGGAGGTCCGTCCTCATGGCTTGCTCATCCCTCGGCTTCCACATTCGTTTTCACGATTCATGCCCGCATCAACGAAGTCCTGTCCGGCTGAGGCCGGCAATTTCGTTCTTGTCCCTTGCGGTTGGACTCTGCCTGCTTCTGAGCATGACGGCAATCGCGCAGACAGCGTCTGCACAGCATAGCGGCATCAACGATCCAGCGCTGGACAGCCGGGTGGAACAGATCCTGCGACAGATGACGCTGGAAGAAAAGGTAGGGCAACTGGTGCAGTATTCCGCCGGACAACCGACGGGACCGGGCACAGGACGAAGCGACTACGAGGACATGATCGCGCACGGGCAGATCGGGTCCCTATTCAACGTGGTCGATCCTCATCAGATCAATGCCTATCAGCGGATCGCGATGGAAAAGTCCCGCTTGCACATCCCGATCCTATTCGGATTGGATGTGATTCACGGATTCAAGACGGAGTTTCCGATTCCTCTGGGCTTGGCTTCAACGTGGGATCTGGAAATTGTCGAGAAGGCTTCACGAGTAGCAGCCATGGAAGCATCCGCAGATGGAATTCGCTGGACGTTTTCCCCCATGGTCGACATCGCGCGGGATGCGCGTTGGGGACGGATGGCGGAAGGGGCTGGGGAAGATCCATTCCTGGGTTCGGCGATGGCGGCTGCTTATGTTCGCGGCTACCAGGGATCACGGCTCGATGCACCGGATAGCATTGCGGCATGCGCCAAACATTACGTGGGCTACGGTGCGGCGGAGGGCGGGCGCGATTACAACACGACGGAAATCACCGAACACACGTTGCGGCAGGACTATCTGCCTCCCTTCCATGCTGCGGTGGACGCAGGGGTCGCATCGGTGATGAGCGCATTCAACGCCCTGGGCGGCACACCGTCTTCTGCCAATCCATTCACATTGAAGCAGGTGCTGCGCAAAGAATGGGGATTCCGCGGATTGGTGGTGAGCGACTGGAATTCAATAGGAGAGCTGATTCCTCAGGGAGTGGCCATGAACGGCGAAGCCGCGGCCCGCAAAGCCTTTCTCGCCGGCGTGGACATGGACATGGTGAGCAGCCTGTATCACGACAATCTGCAAAAGATCGTGAGCTCAGGACAGGTAACAACTGCGGAACTGGACGAGGCGGTGCGACACGTGCTGCGTTTGAAGCTGGCGCTAGGACTGTTCGATCATGCCTATGTGGATGAGGCTGCGGCGCCGAAGGCGCTCTATCATCCGGATAGTCTGGAGCTGGCCCGGACTGCAGCGGAACGCTCCTTTGTGCTGCTGAAGAATGCCGACGGAGTGACCGGAAAGCCCTTGCTGCCCTTGAGCAGTGGAACACAGAACATTGCGGTGATTGGACCTTTGGGGGAAGACTCATCGTATCCTAATGGCGCGCCCGCCGGGTCCGGACCTCGGACTTCGTTGATGGCCGGGATCGCAAAGCGGGCGCCGCAAGCGCATGTGTCCCATTTCAGAGGATGCGGGATTCTTGATGGCAGCGATCAAGAACTTGCCGAGGCAGTAGCAGGTGGGCAGAAATCGGACCTCGTAATTTTGGCGCTGGGTGAGTCCCCCGAGATGAGTGGCGAGGCCGGGTCGCGTGCGCATCTAGGGCTTCCAGGCAGGCAGGAAGAATTGCTGGAAGCTATTGCACACAGCGGTAAGCCCCTGGTCCTGATCTTGTTTAGCGGCCGTCCATTGACTTTGCCCTGGGCATTTGAGCACGTCCAGGCAGTGATCGCAGCATGGCTGCCGGGCATAGAAGGCGGAACCGCATTGGCGCGAATTCTTTTTGGAGATGTCAATCCCAGCGGGAAGTTAGCCGTAAGTTGGCCGCGCAGCGTGGGACAGGAACCGCTGTACTACAACCATCTGAACACAGGACGGCCACCAGACGATATCGACTTGACCAAGCCTCCGACCGATCTTGCGAGCCGGTACGTCTCGCGGTACATCGATGAACAGAACACGCCGCAGTTCCCTTTCGGATACGGCGGCTCCTACACAACTTTCTCCTACGGAGCGACTACCATCAGCACGAAGCGGTTGAGTGCGGTGGAACTGAACAAGAATGCGGCTGCGGCAGCTGCGCCAGCGGTAATGACTGCCGAAGCTATGGTCACCAACACCGGATCGCATGCCGCAAATGAAGTTGTGCAGCTATATATTCGGCTGCAGGGAACCAGTGTTGCTCAACCCGTTCGCGCGCTGAAAGGATTTCAGACAATAGCTATAGCTCCGGGCGAAACGAAGCAAGTGAAATTCGAATTGAGACCTGAAGCGCTCGCGATGTGGAACGATCATAACGAGTTTGCAGTCGAACCAGCGAAGCTCACTGTGTGGGTCAGTCCCGATTCAGCGCATGGTTCTCCGGCAGAAGCCGAAATCGTACCTTGAGCCTGCGATCGAGTGGCTCACGGTTGACAGCACGAATCAGGACGCTTGCAGAAATGCGACGGGAAAGTCGCGGAATAAGTCTTGTGCCATTACTCCGGGCCGGCCTTCTTTCGAGGACAACTCTCCTTGAGAGAGAATATTTTTCCAGCGTTGAGATAAGTCCGGCGGCAACAACACGCGAGTGTCGCACCAATCGAAAGTGAAAGGCTCTGTTTGGCTGCGGACCTTTGACAGCCATCGTGGTACCGCAACCAACACTGACGCCTGTCCCGTCCTGCGCAAGAAAGCGACGACATGATTTGCGTGGCAGCCAGCGGACTGAAGAGGCACCATCTCGCCTTCGTGGAAGAGGCTGGCGTGGTCGCGCCGGAAGCTAAGAGCTTTCCAGATCAGGTAGAGCTTAATGCGGCCGTCGATCCAGTTCACCATCAGGTCGCGCAGTTGCTCCTGGGATGCCCGCCCATTCTGAATTTGCTCGAGCAGCGTCGTCCTCTTCGAAAAGTCAATTCTTCCGCGATTGTCCGGATCCACGAGGCGCAAATCCCACAACTCCGAACCTTGATAGAAATCCGCTACTCCCGGCGAAGCGATCTTCAGCAGGGTCTGGGAGAGACCGTTGATCATGCCGAAGTACGCGATCTTTTTTTCAAATTGATCAAAACTATCAAGAAACTCGCGGTTTTCACGATCGAGAAGTTTGGCCGCAAAGTTCTTCAGCGCATTTTCGTGCAGATCGTTGGGGCGCGTCCACCGCGTGTGGACCATTGCTTCGCGTGTCGCTTTGATCAGGTGATCTTGCAGGCGTTGCAGCAAGGTTTCATGCGCCGCTTGATCGAGCGGCCACACTCCCAACAGTGTTTGATAAAGAAAATATTCCTCGTTGCGGTCGGGAGCGGAATCTGCCCCCACTTTTTCCTTATGCCGGCTGTTGAGCGCAGACCAGCGCTCCAGGTGCTCTTTCCACTCCGTGGGATTCTCAGAAAGCACATTCAGTCGCGCGCGAACGTCTTCGCTGCGCTTCGTATCGTGCGTGGACGTCGCATCCAGCGTCCCCGGCCAGTTCTGTTGGCGATCGTGCAGGAACTGGCAGAACTCTTCCCGAGTGGCGGCTTCGGATGGGCGAGGATCTCCCCCCACCTCATTCAGCGACAACAGGGGATGATAGACGTAGACAGCTGTGTCTTCGAGGCCTTTGGCAACGATCGGGCCGGTGAACTGCTGCCAGCGGATCACGAACGCAAGGCGTGCTTCGCGCTGATCCGGGAGCACGTGTGGGGGATTCAGCAGCAGCAGCACTTCACGTACGAAATTGAAATAGCCCGGACTGAAATTGGGCGCCCTTGCACGCGCGGCTGCAACCGCCTGCTCGATGTAGTTGCTGGCGTGAGGGGGCACATCCATATTGCGGATGTAGGTGCGGTACACAGGAAGGCAAGCGGTGGCTTCGATCAGAGCATCGATCAGATGATCGCGATTCAGTTCGCGGGCGTAGCGGTCGGCCGCGGCCAATTCCGCCAATTGCCGGCCGAGGCTGCGCATCTCGACGCCCAGTAGCGTGTTCATCACAAGCTTCTTTTTCTGATACAGAACATCCGAAAAGTCCTGGTGACGACCGATGAAGTTGCAGTAGACCTGCTCGATTTCGCGAGCGCCATCCGGGTTCACGAAAATTCCGTTGGCCTGGTTCAGATAGTCGTAACCCGTCGTCCCACTCACTGGCCAGTCTTGCGGCAGGCCTTCACGGCGCTCCAGAATTTTCTCGACCAGCACATACGATGACGTGCCGGTGCGGGTTTCATCCGTGTCAAGCCGCTCGTGAAGCTTATTGAGATAGGCGAGAGGATCACGCAATCCATCGATGTGATCGACGCGCAGACCGGCGGAAGGATTCTTCGAGACGAGGCGGAGGATGTACCCGTGCGCGGCCTCAAAAACCAGGGGATCTTCAACGCGCACTCCGACGAGGTCGGCGATGGTAAAAAAGCGGCGGTAATTGATGCTCTCGTTCAGGTTCTGCCAGAAAGCCAGCTTGTAGCTCTGCTCGGCGAGCAATCGCTGCATTTTACCGAAGCTGGCGGGATCGCCTTCCCTGCCATTGATTTCAGTAACATTTTGCGCAACCAGCGCGGCCACTTCCGGGCTGCTGCCGATGAGAGAGCGCAGGCGATCGCGGGCGCTTTCGAAGCGAAGGCGGAGTTCGGCGCCGGTTTGGGCGATGCGGCGATCGGCGCGAGCCAGATCGAGCACGGAAGCGAGAATTCCGGAATACTCGTGGTACGCGGGACTATCCTCGCCAAGAGTTTCTTTGAGGCGCTCGGCCCGGTGGTTCAAGATTTCGTAATAAGATCGCGGAGACACTGGCAGAAGCGTCTCGAAGTACTGAAAAAAGAAGCGGCCCTCGTCGTAAACCAACCTGATCTCGCCGGAGTCGAGAGCTTCGCCGAAGGGACGCCCTAAGACGGGAAGAAGAATTCTGCCATCGAGGCTGCGCGCGTGCGGATGCCAGTCGACATCGAAAAAGGCGGCGAACGCCGATTGCGCTCCGTTTTCGAGCACATCCATCCACCAAGGGTTCTCGGCGCTGGCCGCCATATGATTAGGAACGATGTCGAGAACCAGTCCCATTCCGCGTGCCTGCAACTCAGATTGAATTGCGGCGAATTCTTCCTCGCTGCCGAGGTCAGGATTAATGCGGCTCGGGTCGATGACGTCGTAGCCGTGATTCGTTCCTTTGCGGCTGGCCAGAATGGGGGACAGATAAACATCTGAAATTCCGAGTTGATGCAGATAATCGAGGATGTTGCGAACATCGGCAAAACGAAAGTCTTTGTTCAGCTGAATTCGATAGGTTGCCGATGGAATTCGGGTTCGCGGCATGCTTTAGCTCTTCGGCAAAAGGATGTGCAACTGATTGGCAAGCCGATCCAGGTCGTTGTGACGCTGGACTGCCGACGGTTCCGATCGGGGAGAATGCCATCCGTTCTGCTGGTATGCCGTGAGCAACGGGCGATAGCACAAATTTTGAGCTTCCCAGAGAACGACAGGAAAAGGCAATGATGGGAGCAGGTCAAGCAGCTTAATCATTTTCTCCGCAGATGCCAGATCCTCGGGATTGGCGGCAAACTCCGCGGCGTCTTTTTCGATACGGCGCCGGATCATGTATTCGAGCGTGGTGACGTCGAGCGCAATCTTGCTCGCGGCCGCTTCGCGAAGAAGTACCTGGATGCCTTCGGTATCGAGTTCTGGCCGTTCCAGAATTTGTTGCAGTTGATTGTTCAGGGCAATCTCCGCCGCGGACTTTAGCGCGTTGGGCACAGGAATATCGAGTCCGTTGAGGAATCGAATGAGCGGCGCCTGGCTCTCGAATACAGTGCGGTATAGCGCTGCTGCGGAGTTCAGAGATTCGGCGAGAATGGTCTTGGTAATCTTACGCTGCTCGTCGCGGAAGAGCATTCGCAGCGAGAAGATGTCTTTGCCGTAAATCTGATCGAGCAGGCGAATCACCTCGGCCGTATCGGCCTGGGCGAATGCCTCAACAAGTTTCTTGCGTTTGTCTTCCGAGAAGTTGTTCGACGGCTGGATTCCGGCGGTCACGTTGTGATCGCCCAAGTGCAGGACAGAGAAATCCAGTTCCGAGGATTCACACGTAATGGCGGATTGGAATTGAGCGCATCCGGTGGCCAGACGCATCTTGCCCTCAGCGTCGACCGAGTACCGCATGCGTTCGACTCCGTAGCAGTAAATGCGAGCCTTTTCGGAGTAGCTCTCGAACAGAGAGCTTATCGCGTAATGTGCGGCCACGCGTTTGATGTCAACGACGGCAGGCTTCACCCATTTTTCGTAGATTCGCGCCCCGTCACCGTGCTCGGGTAAATTGCTTTTCGCTTTGGCGAGTTGTTGCTCAAATTCCCCTTCGATCGACTCTCCCGAGCATTCTTCCGCCAGACGCAGCGCGCGTCCAGCATAGTGAATTACCTGAACCGTCTCAATGCCAGAGAGTTCATCGAAGAACCAACCGCAACTGGTGTACATCAGAAGAGCGTGACGTTGCATTTCGAGCAGCTTAAGCACGGTTACCTGCTGCCCCTGGTCGAGCGGACGAATGGCATGCTCAGCGAAGAATGCGCTCCGCGATTCTTCCGAGCGGTCGAGAATAACGCGAATGTAGTCGTCCCGGCTTGCCCATGGATCCCGCAGATAGAGCTTGCCTTGCGATTCAAAAATTGGGGCAAGGCGATCCCGCAGCCAATCGAGCGCTGCCCGGAGCGGCGCACGCCACTGCTGGTTCCACGGATGCCCGCCGGAGTTGCAACCGCAATCGCCGCGCCAGCGTTCGACTCCATGCACACAACTCCACGAACTATTTTCGACAATCTCCGCGAAGTCTTCCGCAGGGTGTTTTTCCAGGAACTCACCGTAATTGGTCAGCTGGGCAAGATTGTCTTTCTGAATCTCTTCCAATGCGTAGCTCAGCGCCATCTCCCCAAAATGGTGGTGATGCCCATAGCTTTCACCGTCAGTCGCAATATGAACTAACTGCGCACCCTGGCGCGCGTCCGAGAACCCACTCATCAAACGGTCGGCGAATCGCTTCCCATCGCTTAACAGACCCTCGAAGGCGACAGCCTGCGAGATCGGACCATCGTAGAAGAACAAGTTGATGCGCTTCTTTGAAGGCAGTTTGGCAATGTAGGCCCGCGCGGGATCGACGCGTCCGCCAGTGACATCGTGGTAACGAGTGCTCTGCTTGTTGCGAACGCGCTTGGCCTGGCGCGGGGCGAGAATGGTGAACTGGATGCCGTGCTCGGCCAGTATCTCGAGAGTCTCCGTGTCCACTGCCGTTTCCGGAAGCCACATGCCTTCGGGACGGCGGCCAAAGCGGCTTTCAAAATCTTTAATTCCCCATTTCACCTGCGTCACTTTGTCGCGGCGGTTCGCCAGCGGCAGGATCATATGGTTGTAGCCCTGTGCAAGAGCGGATCCATGGCCCGAAAATCGCTCACGGCTCTCTTTATCGGCGTCAAGAATCGCCGCATAGACGCGTTGCGCCTGATCTTTCAGCCACGACAAAAGCGTGGGGCCGAAATTGAAACTAATCAGAGAGTAGTTGTTCAGCAGCTTAACAATGCGGTTCTCGGGATCGAGAATACGGGAGGCAGCATTGGGAGCATAACACTCGGAGGTGATGCGCTCGTTCCAGTCGTGATAGGGATACGCGGAGTCCTGCAGCTCGACGGCTTCCAGATAAGGATTCTCCCTGGGCGGTTGATAGAAGTGCCCGTGGATGCAGACGTATTTCATTTTGCCTCCAGATGTTCTGCAAAGACCTGGAAGGAACGAGGTGACAGCCTGAGAGTGGAATCCGGGGGGCAACCACTAGTCGGCACGAGATCAGATCCAACACCGCGGACATGTTCGGAAGGATTCTCGGGCGGCGCGACGTCGTGACCGTTCCAGCATGCAGCGGAGGAGTCCAGAATCAACATCCAGTTCCCTGCTAATTCCGGAACGCTTAGCGCGACCTCGGACTCGGCGAAGTTAAATACGATTCCCACTGAACCGAAAGCAGTCCCAACCTCAAGAAGCGGCGTACTGTCCCCCAACTGGCGAACCGTGTGCGAGCGAACAGCGCCGAGCCTGAACTTTGTTCGCATTCGAATCAGTTCCTGGTAGAAGCGGAATAGAGTTCGATGCGGTTGGGTCTGCTTGAGGGAATGAGCGAGATGGGAACGCAAGAATGTTTGCTCGTCCTGCGGATCCGGAACGCTGTCTTGCCAACCAAAAGCGGCAAACTCTTCTCGACGTCCGCGGCGTACTGCCTCAACCAGAGCCGGGTCTCCGTGGCTGGTGAAGTACTGGAAGGGCGCCCGCTCGCCGTACTCTTCGCCCATGAACAAGAGTGGGAGAAAAGGGGACAGCAGGTTGATGCCTGCCGCCAGCTTGAGCGATTCAAAATCAACCAAGGCGGTCAGACGCTCGCCAGCCGCTCGATTCCCGACCTGGTCGTGATTCTGCGTGCAAACCACAAATTTTGAGGACGCGATTCCTTCGGGGCTGTTACCGTGCCGACGTCCGCGAAACGCGGAGTGTTGTCCGCTGTAATACCAGCCGTCTTTCAATGTCGTGGTCAAGGGGGCGATTCCGCCGAAATCCGAGTAATACCCGCTATTCTCTTTCGTTAATAAGGTGTGGACCGAGTGGTGAAAATCGTCGCTCCACTGGGCATCGAGGCCAAAACCGCCGCGCTCCGGATCGCGCAGCAGGCGTGAATCATTGAGGTCGCTTTCCGCGACCAGATGAAGAGGGCGGCCCAATCTTACCGAGAGTGCATCCACAGCTGACTTAAGCTCTGCCAGGAAATGGCGCGCGCTGAAGTCGAAAATTCCATGAACAGCATCCAGGCGCAAAGCGTCGAAGTGGTAATCTTCCAGCCAGTACAACGCGTTCTCGATAAAAAACCTCCTCACCTCGTCGCTGCCTTGGCCGTCGAAGTTGACCGCTTGTCCCCATGGAGTGCGGTAACGATCTGTGAAGTAAGGGCCGAATGCATTTAGGTAGTTGCCTTCGGGACCGAGATGGTTGTAAACGACGTCGAGTGCGACTGAGAGGCCATGCATGTGAGCCGAATTCACGAGGCGCCGGAGAGCATCGGGGCCGCCATAGGAACTTTGTGGAGCGAAAGGGTAGACACCGTCGTATCCCCAGTTTCGCGGACCCGGAAATTGTGCGATCGGCATGATTTCGATCGTGGTCACGCCGAGATCCACCAATTCACCGAGATGTGGAATTACAGCATCGAACGTGCCTTCTTCGGTGTAAGTACCGATGTGCAATTCGTAAAAAACGCTGTCCTCCAGGGCCGTCCCCTTCCAACCTTGATCGGTCCAGGAGAATTCATCGATTTCAACAATCTGCGAGGCCCCATGCACTCCCTGCGGTTGAAAGCGAGACGCAGGATCCGGCAGACTGCGATCGTCAAGGCGGTACACGTATTGGGCGTGTTTTGGCAGGTTGCCTAGAACAGCCTGGTAATAGCCGTTCGCGAGCGGCTCCATGGTTATGAACGAGTCGGTTTCGCACAGTTGCAGGCGAATCGAACGCGCGTTCGGCGCCCACACCAGGAACTGCCAGCTGCCGTCAGGCAAGCGATTGGGCCCAAGCCGCGGCTGATTCACTGAGATTTGAGTTGATGACATTGCGCATCCTGCAAGCAGGCTTATACCTCGAAGATGCGATAGGAGGCCGATGGTTGCCGCCCTTGCAGCAAAGTGATGGCCACATTGTAGACGGGGCTGCCGCCGGTGGTTTTACCTTCGAGCTGCCCATGATGAGCATGCCCATGAAGAACCAGGTCCGCCCCGTGACGGTCGATTACTTCGGCCAGGCGCGAAGTCCCCAGAAACGGAAAAATCTCGGCGGCCTCGCCCTGAACCGTAGCCGCAATCGGCGAGTAATGAACCACCACTACGCGTTTGGGGGTGCGCAGCTGCGCCATGGCTCGCTCAAGCTTGAGGGCCTCGTCGATCGAAGCCTGAACAAACTGCTTTATTTCCGCTTCGCCAAATGCAGTAAGGACGCCGCGTCCGAAGCCGCCCACAAACCCCTTAGTGCCGGCGAATCCGACGCCATCGCGCTCGTAAGCAGTCCCGTCGAGAACCTTGATGCCGGACGACGACATCATTCGCATCAACTCGTTCTGCTTGCCACTCTCATAATCATGGTTGCCAAGAACCGCCACGGTCGGAACTCTGGAACGAACCACCACGTTCAACAGAGGCTCCATCTCTTCTGGCTGTCCGTAGTTGGTCAGATCGCCCGCGAGGACGAGAATGTCGGCCTCCTGGCGTACGGTGTTCAATTGCTCGTGCAATGCATTCGCACGGGCACTAGAGAAATGCAGATCCGCGGTAGCAGCGATTCTCATGATTGTCTACAAGCGAGCGGGAGACTTTGCAGCCGTCGATTGCGGTATTCCTGCATAAGATTGTCCAGTCCCCACTCGTTGACGTCGATGGCAAACATCTTGTCGTCAATGAGGCTGCCGCGAAATCTGGCCGCCGGATCCGGGTGGGCAACGGCGGCCTCGAAACGGTGAATCAGGTCGCGCCAGAGATCCGCGGGAACGAACTCGGTTTGGGCGGGATAGGTGAACCTGAACAAGACCAGCGCCCAGAATAAAATCTCCCAGTTCTGACCCGCAAGTTGAAGAATGCGCTGCCAGTCCAGTTTTCCGCGGGTGCCGTAGATCACGTGCGCGATGTCGGCCCCATCAAAGCGTTCGCGGCGAGTGACAAAAAGCTTCGAGGCGAGCAGCTCCTCCGCCGCCAGCACACGCGTTTGGACGCCGTGTATGGTTGCGGGCTTCGAGCGCTGAATCCACAGATCCTCGACCACAATCGC
The DNA here is from genome assembly GCA_035309485.1 of Candidatus Sulfotelmatobacter sp. Lineage (GTDB taxonomy): Bacteria > Acidobacteriota > Terriglobia > Terriglobales > Acidobacteriaceae > Sulfotelmatobacter. The sequence continues at coordinate 27,395 of DATGFC010000092.1, read as the reverse complement.
CGCATTGCTCATGCCTGTAATAAGGTCTACAAAGAACCCATCCCGGTGCGCCTTGAAAAGCCAGACGGGATCGCAAGTCTCGCATCGGAAGCCTTCCGCTTTCAGGATCTTCACCGTTTCGACGGCTGTCTCCGCAGTCATAAAGACATCGAGATCCTTGGTATCGCGATGGATTCCGGTATGCTCCTGAAGAGCGAAAGCGCCCGCGACCGCATAACGTACTCTTCTCTCTTCGAGCAAAGTGAGGATTTCGCTGAACAGGAGCCGTTGTTCCTGTGGGAGCCGGAAGGGTTCCGACGACGTTTCCGAGATCAGTGTGCGATGCTGGTCGGCCATAGGTCCCTTCCGTACAGAATGTGTCTTCAGTTCTTCGCTTTCGTCTCTCCCGCGTAGTTCTCCACCGTCTTTAGGAACGAATCACTGCCACTCGGGGGCTGCGCCTTGCCGTTAAGGATGTCGCTAAGCGGCAAAGCCGAGCCGTACATGGCGCGAGCTTCGCTTTCATCTTCCGTAATAGAGGAGCCGGTGATATTGGTTCCGGCAAATACCCCACGGCTGCGCGAATAGCTCACGACATCTGCGTTCAGTGTCATGTGGTGACCTCCGACCGGTCCCGCAGTCACAGACGTTTCCACCCCCATCCGGAATTTGCCTGACTCAAGCTGCCGCAGTCCTTTTTCATCGGTGACGAGCACAATCAAATCAATGGATTCGCCCCCCAGCTGCGCTCCCCAACTGCCTCCGGATATATCCAGGGGTGCGGGGGCGCTCCAACCATTGGACGTCCGGCAGGTCACAAAACCTTTGCCGTGCTTGGCGCCCACCAGAACGGCAACCTGGATGGTAGACGGGAACACAGCTACGCACTGCGAGTGCTGGATCACGCCTGCCGGAATCGCCTTGTCAGGTGCGGACATCACTTCGTTCAAGACTTTTGTCGAGTCACTCAGTCGCTGGGCAACTTCGGATTGGCTGTTGTCGGCAGCCCAGCCCAGACTCGCTAAAGACAAACTTGCCGTCGCTAATGCGAGGATGTACCGACTGGCCCTGCGCTGAATCGGTTTCATATCGCGAGCACCCTCTTTCTGTGGCGTTGAGCCGCATAAATGCAGCCTTCTGACGCTAGTCGCGCACGGGTGGAGCGGTCCATCCGGTATTGCCTGTAAGTTGGTCTTAATGTGCAACTAAAGTGATTCTTAGTACGCCCAGAAGGGTCCCGAGCCCACGGGCGTGGTGCGCGATTCGATGGCCGTGTAGACGTTCCGCCCGAAAAAGAAGGGCAAGCCCCAGTCGAAGGTGCCCGCATTGGGGCCGCCGAGCGTGCTGAATACGAAGTCCACACGATTGGAGAAGAGCGAGTCGGCATTCGCCACGGCGAAGTTGATGTTCGCCGTGGTAGCTGATGAAAAGGTAGTTGCAGACAAATTGGTCGACGAGGAGGGACAGTAAAAACCGGAATTGTCGCTGCAAACGGTTAAACCCGTCGTGGCTGCGTCAAGAAAGAACAAGGCATTCGATCCACTATCCACGAAGCTGGGATACGTCTTTCCTTTAAATGTGGTAGAGAATTCGCCGTTCGAGTTAAGAGGAAATACCGTGGCCTTTCCGACTGAGTTGTTGGATTGCGTGCCGATGCCGAACACCATCGAGCCGCTCAGGCTTGACAGGGAGCCGGAAACCGCCGGCAATTCGATGATCACTCCATTGTTGTCCGCAGGAAAGACTGCCACGGGATTTTGCACTTGCTGGGTGAGCGACTCCGCAATCACCTGACACGTACTCCCGCTGCACGAGTAGTACAGGCCAGGGTTGTTGGCGCCCGTCTGGGTGCAAGCGGCGCCGCAATCCTGCGCGTAAGGTCCGACGCCCAAGATTCCGTTTGCACCTAGCGTCTGCAGGGTGTTGTCTGCGGGAACACCGCCGCTCTTACAATCGGCGGGAACGGAGGCGAATGTCGGATCGATCACCTGAACCGGAACGTTGCTGGCCACTTCACCGGACAATTTGATGTCGGCCGAATTTACCGAACCCCAGGTGTATCCCGTCACGAATGGCGCGCACTCCCCGACCGGAGTACTGCCAGTGGTTTGCCGTGGAAGCGAAAGCGTCAACGCGCCCCCGCCTGCAGAAGACAAGAGCCGCAGGCCGTAGGAACCGGTATCCACCAGGACTCCGCTGATGTCTTGACACGTCGAGGTGGAGGGAACGCAGACGGTCACGGTGGTAAAAACACCGTTGGCGTAATTGTTGGCGGGTCCGGAATTCACCACAATCGGTTGAACATTACTGCCCGAAGCGGCGATGGAGGGCATGCTGTTGATGTGGCTGCTCCCGCCACCGCAACTGCCGAGGATAGCCGCGCCCATCAATATCACCGGCAGGATGAATGTGTGGCGAGCGGTCATCAGTGAATCTCCTCGACGCGCATGCCCGAGGGCACCTGATCGGTGAGGTACGCTCGGCCGACAAAATCCCGCATATGGCCTCCGAGTTCAACGACCAGATTACCTTGCTGCACGACGCGAGGGCCGCGAGCAATGCGGCTGTCGGGCGACTGCATTGCCTGCTGGAACTCAGTGAAATGGGAGCCCAGCAATTGCTTGAGGTCAGGGGCCCATGGCCCGTGCCACGATACGGCAAAGATCTTTCCGGAGGGGGCGGCAAATTCCCGAATCACCTGGCCTGTAGGCGAGTGAAGTTCGTGAACGTTATATGCGTTGGTTTGAGTAACGCGCAGGGCCGCATTGATACGAGCCTGATCGTCTCGTACCGATGAAACATCGCCTCCTAAAGCGCCGTAACAGGGGAGCGTGCAAAGAGTGAAGCACAGCACGGCGGAGAATACGATTTGACAGAGTTTTTGAGCGGAATTATTCGTAAGAGGCTCCCATGGCGAACTTTCCTCGTTAGACTTTGCGTCAAGTCATTTGGGTTGCACGGCAACCGCATATTCCATAGAACCGCAGGGTACCCTTATGTTTCTCCATTAAGTACAAGGTTTCCCCTAATGACAGCGGTAATTTCGACGCTTACGCTCGAATGGCGTCTGCGACACGACCAAAGATTTCGAGCGCTCTGTACTGAGTTGCTAGCAAGGATGGAAGCACTCTTGAGTTACATGCGCTAATTAAGCTGAAAGGATCACACCAATGAAACTGAGCAAGATCGCCAGATCGCTTTTGAAAACTGCTGTATACATCATGGATCAGACCGCCGAGCAAGTTGATCGTGCCTCGGATAGGGCCTCAGAAATAGCAGACGACGCCAGAAATGCCATCTATCCGGAAGATCACACCTTTCGCAACTTCCTCAGCTTCGCCGCAGGCATCGGGCTTGGAGTAGGAGTCGGATTGCTACTCGCCCCCAGCAGCGGAACGGAATTGCGTAGCACGATAAGCGACAAAGTGCAGGACATCAGCAACAAGGTGCGAGGGCGGGGCGAAACATACTCTACAGGCACAGAAGCCCGCTAAAGCAGAACAACATTCAACAGCTACGGGGGACCTCGTGCCGGCGTCGGCAAGGCATTGGGTCTCTTCGTGCGGACATTTTTTTGTACCCGCTTATTCCTTTGGAAGCCTTGGCTTCCATTGCCCAGTCGGAACTACTGTGGAGTGGTTCCCTTCTACAGTCGAACACTTAGTACCCAGTACCAGCACAGTTAGTACTGGCGCCCAGTACCTTTCCGCCGCATTCTCCTAGTTCTCTTTTGAACCTTGTGCTTGTGCTGCTCCGGTCTTATTTTTCGAGACGAAGGAGAGCACATTGAAACGCGTGCGCGTGCTCGTCGCTAATCGTCCTCGGCTGATGCGCGAAATGGTAATCGCAACCATCGCAGACCAGCCCGATATCGAGATTGTCGGCGAGGTTACTGACGAGACTGAGTTGAATGACATGGTGGAACAGACGCAACCGGACGTACTCATCCTCGCTCTGGAGGAACCGGAAAGGCGCCTCAGTCAATGTGGGTTCCTGCTGGGGCGGTATCCACGCATGCGGATTCTGGCGTTGGCGCCTGAGAAAAATCGCGGAATCTATTACTGGGCCATGATCGACATCCGCACGAAACCGGTGGAAAGCTCGGAGGCCGGCGTATTGAACGCAATTCGCCAGCGGCCAGGCCTTGTCGGCCTTAAAACAGCATAAGCACCTCGAGGGGACCGATTGACGAATGTGAAAGTAAGCAGATCGTTTGCCATGAGTCGTGTAGGTCGTCTAGGCCGAAATGTATTGCTGGGTGCAGGCCTCGCCCTCACATGGCCCAGCGCAATAGCACAGACAGGGCAGGCTGCGCCTATGGCGCAGTCCGACTTGGCCCGTCAAAACCTGGAGCGCGTGTCGGCATCCGTCGGCCAACTTGTCATTATCTTTCATCGCGATCCTGGGCTCATGGTGGAACTCAAACGCTGGATCGCTAAGGACGCGACCGATCACGGCCAGCTGATCTCGGATTCCGATCTCACCGATGAAGCCATTTTTGATCGTCTCGAGAATGACATTGCTTTCCGCTCTGTGGCCACTGTGCTTGTGCAGAAATACGGATACCTGAAGCCCACGTTAAATCCTGAATCACCCTTGGCGCAGGAACAGGCAATTCTGATTCGCGAACGTGCGAAGTACATTGCGCAAGACGAGGAACTGTCCCGGACCAGGACGCGCCAGCAGCGGGAACGAACGCTGGAACAAACGCAAGGCTGCGACCCAAAGACCGAGGATTGTGCCGGACAGAAACAAAACAATCGCTCCATTCAGGAGTTGCCAGCGCAACAGCCAGGCATGAATGAACTGCCTGGCGAAGTACCGGGCTTGCAGAACGCGCCATCCACCGCGCCCGTGACCCCGACCCCACACGGAGCGCCGGGCACGGATGTAGCCTCTCTGCTGCGCACCAGTGGGACAGATGTGGCCTTGGCCGAACAGGCGCAAGCCGGCAGCGACTCGGGCGAAGACTTTTCACCATTGGGGCCTTCCGGCATAGCGCCTGGACGCCATCCACAAAAAGCCGAACCGGACCTGACGCTGGGTTCCGATTTTTCCGGAGAAGCATTGAATCCGGGCCTGCCCGACAATTCCAGCCCTGGCGCAATCAGGGATAACTCAGATAACAAAAGCGTTTACGCTTCGGGAACAGATGGATCGAACTACGATGTGGATATGCGCTTCGGGACTTCGGACGCCCGCCGGGCTCGCGAAGCAGTCAGCCCCACACAGCGTCTCCTAAGAAGGCCCAATCCGTACGAAATGATTCCATCGCTGTACGACATGTATCTGCAGACGGCGGCACGGCCTCCAGCTGTCCAGCGGTTCGGAATGCAGATCTTTGAGAACGGCACTCGCAACCTGGAGATGATTCCTATGGATATGCCCGTCGGTCCGGATTACGTGGTTGGGCCCGGCGACGGAATATCCATTGACTTGTGGGGCGGCATCTCGCGCCGTTTTTACCGGGTGGTTGATAAAGAAGGCCGGGTAAGTCTTCCAGAAGTGGGTCCCGTTCTAGTGGCCGGGAAATCACTTGGCCAGGTGCAGGAATCGGTGCAGAGGACATTACGCACGCAGTTCCGCGATGTCTCCGCCGATGTCTCCTTGTCGCGATTGCGCACGGTGCGCGTCTACGTTGTCGGCGATGTCGTGCGTCCCGGGGCCTACGATGTCAGCTCGCTCTCCACACCGCTGAATGCTTTATTCGCGGCGGGCGGCCCTACGGGACGGGGTTCGCTGCGCATCCTCAAACATTATCGCGGCAACGAACTGGTGCAAGACGTAGATGTCTACGATCTTCTGCTGCATGGTGTGAAGGGCGACATGCAGCGCCTGGAGAGCGGGGACACCGTCATGGTCCCGCCGCTCGGTCCTGAAATTACGATCGAAGGTATGGTGCGCCGGCCCGCGATCTATGAACAGAAGAATGAAAAATCGTTGGCCGACGTAATCGAGCTGGCTGGCGGTCTTTTGCCAACAGCGACTTTGAAGAATATCGAAGTCCAGCGCACGATTGCGCATGAAAAGAAAACCATGCTGAACCTGGATGTTCCGCAGACCGATTCCGCGGGGCAGATGGACCAGCAACTTGCTTCGTTCCAGGTACAAGATGGCGACAGCATCCGCATCTTTCCCATTGCGCCTTATGCTCAAGATGCCGTCTATCTCGAAGGACACGTGATCCGCCCCGGAAAGTATTCGTACCACCAGGGCATGCGGGTCACCGACCTGGTCAGTTCGTACAAAGACCTGCTGCCCGAGCCTGCGCTGCAATATGGGGAGATTATCCGGCTGCGCATGCCCGACTTTAGTCCCACTGTGCAGAGCTTCAGCGTGGCTGATGCGATAGCCGATCCCTCGAAGGCCCCCGAACTGAAGCCGCTGGACACGGTTGAGTTTTTCGGGCGGTACGATTTTGAGAATCCGCCGTCAGTATCGGTGTGGGGAGACGTACGCGCCCCCGGGACCTACCGCACGTCGGGCGAGATTCACCTCAAGGATGCCATTCACCTGGCCGGGGGACTTGCACCCGATGCGGCGCAAGTAGATGCGCAGGTGTTCCGGTACCAGCCGGACAGCACGTTGAAGATTCTCAACGTGAAATTGAGCGGAGCATTGGACGGCAATCCGACCGACGACATCGTGCTGCATTCGCGCGATCGCGTGCTGGTGCATAGAAATGCCGCTGCCGTGGAACCTGCCACGGTATACGTGAAAGGCGAAGTGGCCCGGCCCGGGCGATATCCGCTTACAGCCGAGATGCACATTTCTGATTTGATTCGTGCCGCCGGAGGATTGAAGCCCAGCGCCGACGTTAAGACCGCCGACCTCACGCATTACTCATGGCAAGACGACAAGCAGGTTACAGGCAATCAGGAGCACATCGTGCTGGCGGACGCGATGGCCGATAAGCCGGATGAGAATCTCACGCTGAACAATGGAGATGTGCTCACGGTCGCGCAGGTGCCCGGATGGAACGACATCGGCGCCTCCATCTCAATTCGCGGCGAAGTGGTGCATCCCGGCGCCTACGGCATTCGTCCGGGCGAGCGCTTGAGTTCAGCCTTGAAACGTGCCGGCGGATTTTCACCGGCAGCATATCCGTATGGTGCGGTTCTTTTGCGCACTGAAGTGCAGAAACTCGAGCAGCGCTCCTACGTCGAACTGGTACAGAGAATCAGGGAACAACAGACTGCACTACGACTCACTGCGGTCAGTTCCCCAGATGTCGATGAAAAGCTTTCGGCGGGATCGGCTCTGACGCAGTGGCAAACTGCTCTCGACGATCTTGCGGCCAGTCCTCCGAGCGGGCGCGTCAGCATTCAGATTTCCTCGAATATCAAGGACTGGGAAAACACCACCCGAGATGTAACGCTGCGCTCGGGCGATGTGTTGATGATCCCCAAGCGCCCCAGCTACGTCATGGTGCAAGGCCAGGTTTATGGCCCGACGGCAGTTTCATTCCGTCCCGGCAAGAGTGCCAAATGGTACCTGATGCAAGCCGGTGGTCCGACCAACATGGCGAATAAGCGGGCCACATTCGTAATTCGCGCGAATGGAACGGTTCTCGGAAATCACAGCTCGTTCTGGGTGTCCGGCGGAGGCATGGACGTAGCACTGCAACCGGGGGACATGGTCGTGGTGCCCGAAAAGCCGCTGGGTGGCCCGCCGATCTGGAAAACGCTCTTCACCAATGCGCAAATCCTGAGTTCGATTGCTACCAGCGTAATCCTGGCAGCGCACTACTGAGGAGAGTTTGTGAAAGCGAAACTACTTCTGGGGACTGTGCGCACCTGGATTATTACTGTGGCATGCATCGCGAGCGTCTCCATCGCATTCGGGCAATCCAATCCGTCGTCATCCATGAATGTCAGTGGACGGACATCCTCCCGGGCTGATCACCACGACGATCCGGTTGCCGATACGGAGATAGCTCCTGACGCTCCCCAACCAGGTGAGAACAAGAACAAAGTCATTACGCTCCCGCAAGCGTTTGTGCGGGACCAGATCGGGATGTGGACCAGCCCCAGAAAAATCCGCTTCACCGACAGCACGTGGATGGTGCCTTTGGGAGGATTCGCGGCCGCCCTGTTCGCTACGGACACCGATCTAAGCAGGCACCTTTCGAATGATCCGAGCACGCTGACGCATTATCGTCATCTGTCAGACTATGGAGCCTACTCCATGGCGGGCGGCGCGGCCGGCCTTTATTTTCTAGGCCTCGTTTCCCACAATGAACACCAGCGCGAAACTGGTTTTCTAAGCGGAGAATCGGCCATTGATGCGCTAATCGCGGTCGAGGCTCTGAAGTATGCCTCCGGCCGCGAGCGACCGTACCAGGATTCCTCGAATGGGCGTTTTTGGAACGGCGGCTCCTCGTTTCCGTCGGAACACGCCGCGGGTGCATGGGCAATCGCGGGCATCGTCGCGCATGAGTATCCCAGTCCATTCATCAGGTTTCTGTCCTACGGAATGGCGACCATGGTGAGCGCGTCGCGTATTACGGCGAAGCAGCACTTCCCTTCCGATGTCCTCGTGGGCGCGGCTCTGGGATATCTGACGAGCGAATATGTCTATCGTGCGCACCACAGACCCGATCTTGCCGGGGCGGCATGGGAAGCACCAGGGATTCACCCGGAGCGGCCTTGGCACTGGCAATCCAAGTTCATGGGATCGCCTTACGTGTCACTGGATAGCTGGATCTATCCGGCTTTGGAACGTCTCGCCGCCATGGGATACATCAGCAGCGAAATCGCGGCGATGCGACCTTGGACGCGGATCGAGTGTGCACGGCAGGTGAGCGAGGCTTCCGATCGTATCGGCGACGATCAAGGCAGCGGCGAAGCTGCGCGCATTTACGCAGAACTGGAGCACGAATTCAGCAATGAGTTGAACTGGCTCGGCGGTGGCGACAACGGCGAATTTCGCGTGGAATCAGCCTATACAAGAGCGACTGAGATTGTGGGCAAGCCTCTGACCGACAGCTATCATTTCGCGCAGACGATTTACAACGATTTCGGCCGCCCGGACGAACAAGGGTTCAACAACGTCACCGGACTTTCAGGCTGGGCGGCGGAAGGTCCATTCGCGATTTATGTGCGCAGCGAGTTTCAGCATTCTCCGGCGGCACCCGCGCTGCCCCTGGCTGCTCGCGAAGCGATCTCGCTTGCCGATTTTAGTCATTCGATCGTTCCGGCGCCCTTTCCAGTGCCGCCGGACACGCCTACACCTGCCACCGGCCGCGGCCGGCTTCTCGACGCGTATGTGGCCATGAATCTTTCCGACTGGCAGCTCTCCTACGGCAAGCAGAGCCTCTGGTGGGGACCCGATGAGGGTGGCGGCATGATGGTCAGCGACAACGCCGAGCCGTTGACGATGTTCCGCGTAAATCGGGTCACCCCGTTCAAGCTTCCCAGCATTCTGGGCTTGCTCGGACCTATGCGCCTGGAGTTTTTCATCGGCCAGTATTCCGGTTACGAATTCATGTTTACGCCGCTCGGCCTGGTGGGGCAGTACGGCCAATCGCTGCATCCGCAACCCATCGTTCATGGTGAGCGGTTCAGCTTCAAGCCTACGCGAAATTTCGAATTCGGCATGTCCCGCACGACCGATTACGGCGGCCCCGGATATCCCCTCACCTGGCACACGTTCCTGAGAAGTGTGTTTTCGACCGATCAAACGATTCCGGGCGCAGCCAACAAGCCGGGATCGCGCCGGTCGGGTCTGGATTTCAGCTATCGGTTCCACAATGCGCTGACCCTTTATGCCGATGGATTCACGGAGCACGACACGATCAGCCCCATCGTAGGTCCCGATGTCGCTGCATGGTTGGGCGGGATCTACATTCCACGTCTCCCTAAGGTACATAGAATGGACTTCCGCGCGGAGGGCGTCTACACCGACCCACCCATTGGAGGCAACGTCGGATCGGGCTTTTTTTACTACAACCCCACCTGGATATCCGGCTACGTAAATTCAGGCCATTTAATGGGAAATTGGGTCGGACGGGAGGGACAAGGCGTACAAGCGTGGACGTCCTATTGGCTCTCCTCGCGCAACAAACTGCAGTTTGAGTTCAGGCATCTGAAAGTAAGCCATGAATTCATTCCAAGCGGGGGGACGCTCGCCGATGCCAGCGTGCGGGCGGATATCTGGGCATGTTCCAGCTTCAGCGTTTCTGCGGAGGTGCAATACGAAGCCTGGACCTTCCCGGTAATCGCACCAACCCGACAATCCAATGTGAGTTCATCGTTGCAATTGACATTCTGGCCTAAGGGTATTTCGCGCAGGCACGGCTCCGAATAGGAAGGCGAAAGCGAGACCGCAACCGAACTATGGCAACCCGGGAGATCACAAAACGGCGGCCGCAGTATACCGAGGCGGAACTCGAGCCGGAGTTCATCGAGATTCGAGAAGAGCCGGAGGACCGCGAAAAGATAGATAAGCTGCGCGTCCTTTGGGATCGACGCGATCTGCTCTGCCGATGGGCGATCATCGGATTCGTATTGTCCACCGTAATCGCACTTCTGATTCCCGCGCGCTACACCACCACTACGCGGCTGATGCCGCCCGACCAGGCGGGACAAGGACTCGCGTCGATGGTAGCGGCCCTTGGCAAGGGCGGCGGACTCGGGTCTCTGGGAAGCGAGTTGTTCGGAGTCAAGACTTCTGGAGATCTGTTTGTCGGCGTGCTCAAGAGCCAGACCGTTGAAAACGCGATCATCGACAAATTCGATTTGCGCAAAGTCTACAGCGTGCGCCGTTACGAGGACGCACGGAAAAAGCTGGAGAGCCGGAGCGACGTTTCCTCCGACCGAAAGAGCGGCATTATCACGATCAAGGTTACGGATACCAGTGCAACCCGCGCTGCGCAAATTGGGCAAGATTACGTGGATCAGTTGAACCGCGTTGTGATCAGCCTGGACACGTCGGCCGCTCACCGGGAGCGCGTGTTCCTCGAGAACAGGCTCAAAGAAGTAGAACAAGATTTGGAGAGCGCGGAAAAAGACTTCAGCCAGTTTGCCAGCAAAAATGCGGCCCTGGATGTGAAGGAACAGGGACGGGCCATGATCGGCGCGGCCGGAGAACTGGAAGGAGAGCTGATTGCCGCGCAGACCGAACTGCAAGGTTTGCGGCAAATTTATACCGACAACAATGTCCGCGTGCGCTCACTCGAGGCGCGCATCGATGAATACCACCGCCAGTTGCAGAAAATGGGCGCACCTCCAGGAAGCACAAAGGATCAGAGTTCTATCACTCCCGGGGCGGGGCAGACTGGGACGGAGCAAGATCTGGTCCCCTCGATCCGCCAGTTGCCGCTCCTGGGAGTGACCTGGTCCGACTTATACCGGCGCACCAAAGTCGAAGAAACAGTTTTTGAAACCTTGACCAAACAATACGAGGTCGCCCGAGTCGACGAAGCCCGCGAAATTCCCAGTATCAAAGTTCTAGATGTTGCGGCGGTTCCGGAAAGAAAGTCTTTTCCGCCCCGCACACTCTTGGTACTGTTTGGCACCGCGCTCGCAACCACCTTGGCTGGTTTTTGGGCGGTCCTGTCCGTCCGCTGGGAACAACTCGACGACGATCATCCGCGGAAAATCCTGGCCAACGAGATTTATCAGACGGTGCAAAGGAAACCCTGGGTTGCGCGAGCCATACATCTCGTAAGTCGAAATGGCTCTGGTCACTCGGACAAGGAGAACAACGCTGCTTCGGATCCGGCCGCTCACATTTCGGACGAGCCTGTCGATTGACCTAACAAATGGAGAGAGGAAGCGAAAATACGCAACTCGACAAAATCGAATGAAGAAGCCTTTCTCCATTGCGAGCGTGACGGTCGTTTATAACGGAACCGGGGTACTGCAGGCGCACCTGGATAGCCTCATTCACCAAAGTCGTAAGCTCGACCAAATTATCGTTGTGGACAACGCCTCCACCGATGGCACGACCGCCCTGCTGGCGACGGAATATCCGGAAATAACCGTACTGGCGCTCCCAGAAAATGTCGGCATTGGTGGCGGCCTGGCCGCTGGACTCGCGTTCGCCGCCCACGAACAGAAGCATGACTGGATCTGGATCTTCGACCAGGATAGCGTGCCGGCGCCGGATGCGCTCGAACGCCTGCTTTCGGGCCTCTTGCATTTGAATAATACGGAGGCAAGCACAGCAATTCTCGCCCCCATGTGCGTGAACCGAGAGACTGGCGCGTTTTATCCGGCCTTGTCCCTGCGCGCGGGACGTTTCGAGCCTTGCGCAGAGCGGGCCGACACACCGGTTGCATTCGTTGACATGGTCATCTCGTCCGGAAGCTTGCTTCGGAGGGAGGCTCTTGAACGCGCGGGATTGCCGCGTGCCGACTTTTTCATGGACTTTGTGGACTACGAACACTGTCTCCGCCTGCGGCATCACGGATTTTCTATAGCCGTCGTGCGCGACAGCGTTCTCGAGCACGCGATCGGAACTTCGCGTGACGTGGATTTCTTCGGCCAGAATAAAGTCTGGGCGGATCACAGTCCCTGGCGGGAGTACTACATGGCGCGCAATGAAACGTTCACCATGTGGCAGTACTCACCGCGCCTTGCAACCAAGTTATTTGTAGTCCAAAGACTGATTCAACATGCATTGGGAATTCTTCTGTTCGGGAAGGAAAAGCTAGGTTGCATCCGCATGATGTGGCGCGGTTTCTTCGATGGACGGGCCGGACGCCTGGGCATTCGGTTTCGCCCCGGTACTTTCAGTCAAAATTTTGCGGACTTCGGCGAATCTGGAGAGCTGATCAAACGGGAGATTTGAGTCCGCAAGGATTGGGGCTTTGAGACTTGTCGCTTAGCATTTCCATCGCGTTGTGCACATTCAATGGCGGGGAATTTCTGCCCTTGCAACTGAAGAGCATTGCGGATCAGGACAGGCTGCCTGACGAACTGGTGATCTGTGACGATGGGTCGTTGGATGGCTCGCTGGATATTCTCCACGAATTCGCACGCTTGGCGCCATTTCCCGTGCGTGTCACAAAAAACGAGAAGACTCTCGGTTCCACGCGGAACTTCAATCGCGCATTCTCCTTGTGCACCGGTGACGTCATTGTGCTGGGCGATCAGGATGACATTTGGTATCCAAAGAAGCTCGCTCGAATCGAGAATGCGTTCCTCCGCCCCTGTGCGCCGGTTGCGGTCTTCAGCGACGCGGATTTGATCGACCACCGCGGAAAGCAGTTGGGATTATCACTCTGGCAGTCCTTTTCCTTTGGCGTGCGCGACCAGAAACGATTCGCGAATGGTCAGGCGCTCAACATCCTCGTAAAACATCCTGTAGTGACCGGGGCGACTATGGCGTTTCATCGGAAGTTTGTTCCGCTGATTTCTCCGATTCCGCCTAACCACGTTCACGATAACTGGAGCGCATTTCTGCTGGCGGCGTGCGGACAATTCTTGCCAATCGCCGAATCTCTCATGCAATACCGGTGCCATCAGCAACAGCAGATTGGCCCTGGACGCACAAGGCTGCGTGACCGGCTGGCGCGCGCTCGAAGCACCGGGGCAAATTTTTATATGGAGGAAATCATCCGCTTCCGGCAGGTTTACGAGCGTCTGGAGCAGCGGCGCGCGGATTTTCCTTTCGGGGATGGTGCGCTGCGCGAAATCAAGGCCAAGATTTCTCACCGCGAACACCGGGCTCTGTTGCCGAGAGCCAGCGTTTCCCGGTTTCCAAAGGTCATTCGCGAAATGTTGAACGGAGGCTACTGGCGGTATTCAGAAGGATGGGAAAGTGTTGCCAAAGACGTGGCCGGCGTCTTCGGCAAACGCAATCCTCACTAAACATGCCCGTGTCACACGTATGAATGGCACCAGGAAAACGATTCGCCAGTACTTTCGTCTGCGGCCGCTGTCGCAATTGCCATTCTTCTGTCATCCGGTGTACATGTTCCTCACAATCTGGATCGTCATGCTGGGCACGCTTGAACTTCAGGTTTCCTGGTCAACCTATCCGGATCATGCCCTTGGCTTGACCGTTTTTCTGGTCTCAGTTCTTGCCATGCTTGTGGGATTTGCCGTGACCCGACAGTCGGACGATTCAGATTTCCGGCCGGAACTCGAGCGTTATTCGATCCGAATCGCGCCCTTGCGCAAGAGCATTTTGATTCTTGGCGGTTGTTCCCTGCTCCTGGTCATCTATAACTACGCTGCGTTTGGACTTCCTCCTATTGCCGCATTTTTTGGATTGTCCACCCTCGACTATCAGGAATACGGCAGGTTCAAGCAGGCGCTGCAGCCGATGGTCAGTGCGCTCTTTCTGAATTCGCTCATTGAATCTTCGAGATGGAGACGCTGGCTCTGGTCGGCCTTCGCCTTGGGAATCATGCTGGCCTACGTGCTTCGTGGTCCGCTGCTGATGGCAATGGCGCAGGCCGTGGTCCTCTGGTCGATCCGCAGTTCGGCCTCGAAAAAGAAGATTTATGTCCGCGCTGTTGTGGTGCTCCTGATTGCACTCGGGATGATTACGATCGTGGGCAATTACAGAACTTCGCAGGACATCTTCTTCAGCTTCATGGAGATTAAGCCTGAGTTCAAGTCGTGGCCAATGGCCTTGCTGTGGCCGATCACGTACATTTCGGTTCCGATTTCGAATCTTTGTTGGATCATTCACGGCGCGCACTTTACGCAGCCAACATTGTCATTCCTTTACCCGGTGCTGCCCTCGTTCTGGGCGCCGTCGAACCCGCACACGATTGCCCTCTCGGATTCGCACATCATCGACGGCGTGCACACGTATCTGGCCGATTATTATCTCGATTTTTCTTGGTTCGGAATTGTGGCCGTGAACTTCGCGCTCGGCGTTCTAAGCGCGTTCCTGGTTAACAGAGAGCGAATCAGCCGTTATCTATTGATTTCTCCCATACTGCTGTCGGCCATGGGATTGATCTTCTTCTGGGACTTCTTCATCTATTTGCCAACGCTGGGCCAGTTGGCGATTCAGGCGATCGTTCAAAAGCATTGCATCTCTTCCGCGAGGCGCGTGAGCGTCCCGGTGGTGCTACGCCCCAGACCTAGCCCAGCCGCGTGAAGTGCTTTATGCCTGAGATTAGCGTGATCATCGCGAACTGGAATGGGAAGCATTTCCTGGAAGATTGCCTGTCCAGTTTGCGCCGCCAGACGTTTCGCGATTTCGAAACGATTCTGGTAGACAACGGATCCAACGACGGATCGGCCGACTACGTCCGCCAGAATTTTCCCGAGGTGCGTCTTCTTGCTCTCGCCCAGAACTTGGGCTTCACCGGCGGAAACATAGCGGGTCATAAATTAGCGCAGGGCAACCTGATTGTCTTATTGAACAACGACACCGAAGCGGATTCCGAATGGCTGCAGGAGATCCGCAATGCCAGCATTTGTTTTCCGGATGCAGGTAGCTTCGCTTCCAAAATGATGTATTTTGACGACCGCCGCAGAATCGAGAACTGCGGATTTGAATTATCAATGGCGGGTACTACCAGCGAGTTGGGCAGGGATGAACTGGACAGTCCGGAATGGGCGTATCCTCGCAAAATATTCGGCGCGTGCGCAGGCGCCGCCGCCTATCGCCGCAATATGCTCGATGATATTGGATTTCTCGATCCTGACTTTTTCATGATTTATGAGGATGTTGATTTGAGTTTCCGCGCGCAGCTTGCCGGCTACCGGTGTGTTTACCTTCCGAAAGCCGTCGTCTATCACCGGTATCGCTCTACAATCAGGAAACGACCTGGAACGCAGGTGTTCTATGCCCAACGCAACATTGAACTGGTGTACTTAAAGAATCTCCCGACCGCACTCGTTCTCCGCTCCGCTCCAACACGCTTGCTCTATGAGATAGGAGCGTTTGTGTATTTCTTCCGATTCGGTGCGGGAACCGCGTTCCTTCGCGCAAAAGTGGCTGCTCTCCTGAAACTACCCTCGATTCTTAGGAAGCGCTGGACAATTCAGAAGAGGAAAACCGTGAAGAATTCAGAGCTCTGCGCAGTCTTACGCCGTTCTGCCTTTTCTGCGAAATGGAAAAAGTTTTCAGCGATCAGGAAGGCCTCCTCCGAGAGCATATCCAGTTCCATTCGCGCGCAAAAGCGCGTCACGGAACGCTCTAGGTGATTCACGTAAGGTGATCCCCGTAGGCTCCGGCACTCCTGGTGCACCTTGCTCAACAAAACCCTCTCTTTTGCCGCAGCAGTCGGCCGCTTCTATGCATCTCAGGGAAGTGCAAAGCCGGCTTTTGGGGGTAGGCCGGGGTGCCGAAAACTCCCGACGAGGATGTAATGCAGGAAGTATCCGTTTTGCTTTTGACCAAAAACGGCCGCCGGGACCTTGAGCGTTTGCTCCCGGCACTGTTCGCTCAGAAGAAAGTCAACTCGTTCGAAGTGATCGCAATCGACTCCGGTTCGACCGATGGAACCCTCGAGCTTCTTCTCCGGTTTCCGATTCGACTGAAGCAAATTCCTCCACACGAATTCCATCACGCCCGCACGCGAAATCTCGCCGCCAGTCTCGCAAGCGGGCGAATTCTCGTGTTTCTCACTCAAGATGCCGTTCCAGTTTCGGACCTGTGGCTCATGAAGCTGATTTCAAATTTCGCCGATCCAGACGTGGCCGCAGTTTACGGGCGCCAGTTCCCCAAGCCTGGCTCTTCTGTTGAACGCGAGGACGCTCTGGACACAATTTATGGCGACCAAAAGATAGTCAAAGATCCCTCACGCCGGAATGAGATGGGATATCGCTTCTATCATTTTTCAGATGTGAATGCCGCGATTCGACGCAGCGTGTGGCAGGAAGAACGTTTTCCCGAGGATCTCAAGGTGTTTGAAGATCTTGGAATCGCCAAACATATTCTCGACCGCGGTTGGAAGATTGTGTACGAACCCCATGCCGCCGTGTACCACTCCCACGCACATACCACGGTTGGGCTCTTCAAACGCTACTTTGACATCGGCTACACCCTCAGGCTCCTGAAAATCTGGGAAGCGGCAGGAACGCGCGACTCGATGATGCGCGATGCCTACAGACTACTGGAGAAGAAATTCAGGCGCGCACGCCACCAGACAATGCGCCACTCGGCGCGGCGCGGGCTTAAGCAAGACATCGCAAAGACTTTCGGACTATTGCTGGGAGTAAATGAGACGCTGTTGCCCTTGGCCTTGAAGCGGCGACTCAGCGCGTATCGTGTTTTCGAATGAATTATCGTTCTGCCGCATTTCGTCGTTTTGTGTTGGGGAAGTTTGTTTTGCATGATTCGTAGTCGGCTAAGTTATGTACGTTACTACCTGCGAATACTTACGCTGTTGCTGCCTGCGTGCGCCTATTTCATTGCGATCGAAATAAGATTCGGATTCAACATTTTCCTGCCGCGAACCGCTCCCGCCGGTCTCCCCAACTACTGGGGCATTACTCTCCTGACCACGATCATTTGGGCGATCGCGGCGGAAGAGTCCGGACTGTGGAATGTTGAGCAACTTTACGCGCCTGGGAGAAAGAGCCGCCGCCTACTCGAAGCGCTCGCGTTCACGTACGCGATTGTCATGGCGTCGGGTTTTCTTTACCGCCAGGCCAGCTACTCGCGGCTGGTCATCGCCCTCAGCGCCGGCGCACTCTTCGTTCTGGCAACGATCGCACGCATTCTCTTCCGCGTTTTCCTCGAATGGTTGCGTCGGAACGGGAGAAACGAAGTCAGAATCCTGATCGTGGGGACCGACCGCTTCGCAAGGCGCGTAGCCACATCCCTGCTCCACGGCGAAGTGCTGCCCTGTAAGGTTGTAGGATTCGTACACCTACCGGATCAAGAGGTGGCGGTGGAAGGCCCAGTCTATGAAGTCGGGCACATTCCGACTTTTTCTAACGGGCACTCCATTGATGACGTGATCATCGCCCTCCCCGCGGGTCGCCTCAGCGATGTGCAGCGGGTTGCCCCGGTGTTGGAGAAACTATGCGTGCCTACTCGCGTGGTCATCGATCTTGGCGAAGGTGTCGCACTCCGCGATCGTCTGATCGACTTGGGCGGTATCCACATGCTGGACCTTCGCCCTACCCTGGCTGAGACCGGCCCGTATTTGTTTGAGAAGCGCATCTTCGACATTGCATTCTCTCTGTTTGTCGTGCTGATTACGTTCCCGCTCAGCCTGCTCATTATGCTGGCCATTAAATGCACGAGCAGAGGTCCAGTATTTTTTGTACAGGAGCGCGTGGGACTGAACGGCCGCGTTTTTCGCATGCTGAAGTTCCGCACTATGCGCGTTGGGAGTCAGGAAGAGGGCGACACCCGCTGGACCTGCGCGAATGACCCCCGATGTACCAGGGTGGGACGTTTGCTTCGCAGGACCAATCTCGATGAATTGCCGCAATTTATCAATGTGTTCAAAGGCGACATGAGCATCGTGGGGCCCCGGCCTGAGCGTCCTCATTTCGTGGAGAAGTTCCTCGATGAGTTCGACCGCTACAATTTCCGCCATACTTTCAAGGCGGGGATCACAGGATGGGCGCAAGTAAACGGTTGGCGAGGCGACACCTCAATCGCAAAACGTGTGGAATACGACCTTTATTACTTGCGCAACTGGAGTCTCACCTTCGACCTCCAAATCATCACGATGACGTTGCTCCACATTTTTGACAGCAAGAATGCCTATTAATCCACAATAGGCCCTCCCCGCCAGTCGAGGATAGGTTTAGAGTGACTTGCGGCGGGCACCCGTCCCTCTCTCCAATGCCCTTACAATATTTCCCTGGCTCATCCGTCTACAACAGTGATGGACCTTGCGCTGGGAAAGCAGTGGCCGATGACCGAGCAGGATCAGAAGATCTCGGAAGCGATCGCTCGCGACGAACCCCGGCTGCGCAATTTCATTCGGCGCAGAGTTGCCGACCAGAGTGAAGCCGAAGACATCCTGCAGGAGGTCTTCTCAGAGCTGGTCGAAGCTTACCGCATGATGAAGCCGGTCGAGCAAGTCACGGCATGGCTGTTCCGGGTGGCACGCAACCGCATCATCGACCTGTTTCGCAGAAAGAGTCGGGAGCGTACACAAACTGAGGGTGCGCCAATTTCAGCAGACGGAGATGTGCTTGAGTTCGAGCAACTTCTTCCCTCTGCGGATGCCGGGCCCGACGCGGTCTATGCTCGCAACCTGCTGGTGGAAGAATTGGATGATGCGCTCGAGGAACTGCCAGACGAGCAGCGGGAAGTTTTCATTGCCCATGAGTTGATGGGATACAGCTTCAAAGAGATCTCCGAGCGCACTGGCGTCAGCGTCAACACTCTGCTCTCCCGCACGCACTATGCAGTTCTGCACCTTCGGGAGCGCCTCCGCGCCACCTATGAAGAATTTACGAGACGATAGGACCTCACTATGAGAACAAGTCGCTTTGTACGAGTATTGAAGTTCGTGCTGTTCGGCTTAGCCTTCTTGACCATTGTGGGCTATGTCGTGATGCGCTTGTGGAACTGGCTAACACCGGCTCTGTTCGGTTGGCACATGATTACGTTCTGGCAGGCCCTGGGCATCCTACTGCTCAGCAAAATCTTGTTTGGCGGATTTCGTGGCGGACCTCATCGTGGCCGACCTCTTCGTGGCTGGTATTGGCGCCGCCGCATGATCGAGCGCTGGGACAAGATGACGCCGGAAGAACGTGACAAATTCCGTGAAACCATGCGGCGTGGATGCGGCCCATTTACCTCGGGCGTTAACGAAACGAAATAGACACGTTAATCGCGCGGCATTCGGCTGACCGTTGGCTCGCCAGATTTTATTGAAAGTTGAACCGCTTCTCCTATCCTCGCTGGCGTCGCCCCCCGAACATTGCGGAATTATAGTAATGTAGCTTACGGCCCTTTCATTGCCGAAAGGATCGCAACGACAAGGCGAAAGTGGGTCTACAAAGAGTGAACCGTCAGGACAAGCACGACCGCGAGCTTGGCATGCACCAACACATCAGCCGGCGCGACTTCCTGAATGGCGTAGCCGTCGGAGTCGGTGCCCTGGGATACGCAGCCATCCCCGCTTCTCTTCGTGGATCTGAAAAGGCGCCCGTGCCGTATCCACCCGCGTTGACCGGAATGAGAGGCAGCCAACCGGGCGCATTCGATATCGCCCATTCCCTGCGTGATGGAACGTTTTGGGAAACCGCGGGAGCTCCCGTCGACACAGGTGAAACCTATGATTTGGTCGTGGTTGGAGGCGGAATCAGCGGCTTGGCGGCGGCCTATTTTTATCGGAAGCGCAGCGATAAGAACGCGCGCATCTTGATTCTCGACAACCACGACGATTTCGGCGGTCACGCCCGGCGCAACGAGTTCCGCATCGGCAAGCGCCTCCTGTTGAGCAACGGTGGCACTCAGTCCATGGAGAGCCCCTCAGAGTACAGCGATATATCAAAGGGCGTTCTCGCCGCCTTGGACATTGAGCCCAAGGTTTTTTACAAAGCGTACGATCGGAAGCTCTACGCACATCTCGGTACTGCCTGCTTCTTCGATAAGGAAAGCTTCGGCCAAGATCGTTTAGTCCCCGGAATGGGTTCCCTCCCGTGGGCTGATTTCGTAAGCAAAACTCCACTGTCCGAAGGGGTAAAACGAGAAATCATCCGCCTTTACACCGAGAAGAAGGATTATTTGCCCGGCCTCTCACGCGACGAGAAACGGGCCCGCCTCGCGAAAATCAGCTACGCCGCATTCTTAACCGAACTTTGCAGAGCCGATCCCGCGGTCCTGCCTTTTTTCCAGACCTACACACACGATCTATTCGCGGTTGGAATCGATGCAATTTCCGCGCTGGCCTGCTATCGCAATCCGGACGACTATGGGGCCTATCGCTACGCCGGCTTTGATGGTCTGAATCTGAGTGAAGAGGAGCCGGAAAAGGAAGAGCCCTACATCTTCCATTTTCCCGATGGCAACGCTTCCATCGCGCGCATGCTGGTTCGATCGCTAGTCCCCGGCTGCATCCCGGGTCACACGATGGAAGACATCGTGACCGCCTCCTGCGATTACGGCAAACTGGACCAAGCGTCTTCGCGAGTCCGGCTGCGCCTTAATTCGACCGCAGTCCGGGCGCGAATTCTCAGCTCCTCAACTTCTGCGAAAGAAGTAGAAGTCGCATACGTGCGGCGAGGAAAGCTATGCACGGTAAGAGCCGAATCCTGCATTCTGGCGTGCTACAACGGAATGATTCCCTACTTGTGCCCCGAGCTTTCGGAAAGACAGAAGGACGCTCTGCACTACGGCGTCAAAGAGCCCTTGATTTACACGCATGTCGCCATCCGCAACTGGACTTCATTCCAGAAAGCAGGCATTCGCCAAGTCATCTCTCCCGGAAGTTATCACTCCTTCACGATGCTCGATTTTCCGGTGAGCCTCGGCACATATCAGTTTCCCCGCAAGCCAGAAGAACCGATGGTTCTGTTCATGCTGCGGGTCCCGTGCCAACCCGGACTACCGCGGCGCGAGCAATACAAGATGGGACGATACGAGCTGCTGGGAACTCCGTTCTCCACCTTCGAACGCAAGATCCGCGATCAACTCAATCGCATGCTCGGAGCCACCGGGTTCGATTCTGCCCGCGACATCGCCGCTATCACGGTGAACCGCTGGGCCCACGGGTACGCCTATGAGTACGACTCTCTATCCGATCCTGATTGGCCTCCGGACGAGCGCCCGTGTGTGATCGGGAGAAAGCAGTTTGGCAGAATCTCGATTGCCAATTCCGATGCGGGCGCGAGCGCTTATACGAACACGGCCATTGACCAGGCTTATCGAGCGGTGGAAGAGCAACTGCAGCCCCTTCCAGAATAGTGGCTATAAACTCAGAGCAGATGCATGATCCGGAAAGTAGATTTTCTGTAACATAACCCTGGGATTTTGCATTCATACCTAGGAATCTGGTGTTAGTTCACAATGGCAAAACCAGTCGCTTTCACTCGAAATTCCGGAGTAGAAGATGCCTCTTTACGAGTACCGTTGCGATGACTGCGGCAAGACTTTCGAGATGCTTCGCCGCATCAAAGACGCAGACGAACCGGCGAGATGTCCGACCTGTAGTTCCATGAAGGTGGAGCGCCAGTTCTCGACCTTTGCTGCGGGGGGATGCGGCACATCCAGTTCACGCGGATTTACTTGAGCGCGATGATCGCGGCCGGTCGGTCGCACATGCGGCGGAAGAATTTGCTTACAACAATTGCATCCGGGCGTCACATCGGTACAGCTTCATCTGCGGGGATCTTGCGAGGGAATAATAGGAGGGTTTGTTTCTTCGATCGCCTTTGACTCTCGTTTGTCCAAGTCCGCTTGCCGCCGTCGCGTCGCCTCTGCAGGATCTGTGCCTGCCTTCATCTCTGTCTTCTCGATGAAGTAGCGCCAGCCCTCATGCCGATCAGCGGAACTTTCCGAATTTTCTAATTCCTTCACTGTGGCCTCTGCGTTTTGCTTGCCGCGTACGACCGTGACCACGCCAGCCGAACGATAAGTCCGGATGTTGTGGCAGATGATGGCGTAGGAGGAACTGGCTTCGTCGTGTGTCAGATAAGATCCGTTAGGGGTAATTTAGCTATCAGCAAAGGGCGACATCTTCCTTCGGTCGCCTTCTAGTTGTCGAAAACAATTAAGGCGATCTCTTGTGCGAGATCGCCTTGATGCGCTGCCTTAAACGATTTGCACGTTCTCTGCTTGCCAGCCCTTGGGACCCTTGGTCACATCGAACTGCACCGTCTGGCCTTCCTGCAGGCTCTTGAAACCGCCCGCCTGGATCGCGGAGAAGTGCACAAAAACATCCTCGCCATTTTGACGGCTGATGAAACCGTAGCCTTTGGCGTCATTGAACCACTTTACTGTTCCTTTTTCCATAATCTTGTATTCGTTTTCCTTGTTGTGTAGTTACGCTGGATGGAGTCGGAGGAAACTTACGCAGGTTACTGGCTTTTCAGGCGAGATGCTGCTTACGACCGATTCGGTCTAACGCACATAACTATGGTACGTGGAGTGCGCTCGATTGGCAAGTTCATTCGCTTTCGAAGGCTCGTTCTCAATGCTTTGATTGTCGCGAGTACCGCGAGCCTCTCCGGTTGCGGTCATCCTCACCATTCATTCACTGTCGCCCATAGCCAGTTCACGAACACTTTTGACCCATTCCAGTAGTTGGTCCGCCGACATGTAATTGAGGATTCTCTTTGGATCAAGCTTCGCCTTGAGAACCGCGACTACTCCGAGCTCCATGAACTCCAGCTGTGAGGGACCGTGCGAATCCGTTCCCAACGAAATGCGGCAGCCTTCCTTCCTCGCGATCGCGAGCAGATCGATGCTGAGATCCTGGCGGTCCGGGTAGCAGTCAATTTCGACTGCTTTGTCGAGTTCCGCCGCGAGAGCAAAAACGCGTGCCCAATCGGCGCTCAAGCCAAGGCGAAAATTGTAGATACGTCCGCGCGGATGCCCAAGGATGTGAATGGAAGGGTTACGCAGCGCGGCCAGATAACGTTCCGTCTGATCCTCCTTTCGCCTCAGAGCAGAATGAAAACATCCCAGCACAAGATCAAGCTGGTCTAAAGCCGCCTGATCCATGTCCCCCACCCCCGTCGGAGATAGATTCAACTCGACCGAACGTAGGACGCGAAACCCGTTATCATTCCGTCGCATACTCTCGTTGATCGCCGCGATCTCCTCGCCTTGCTTCGCGAGCTGATCTTCGTCAATTCCGCCGGCAATCTTTAGTCCTTTGGAATGGTCGGTGATTGCGATATAGGAATACCCGCGCGACTGTGCCGCCGCTGCCATCTCTTGAATCTTCCCCGACCCGTCGCTCCAAACAGTGTGCATCTGGAGATCGCCGCGAATCTTATGGAAGGGGTCGGGGTACTTCGATCGCAATTTCCTGGCTTCCGCCAGTGTCAGGAAGTTCTTGCGAATCTCGGGAATCGATTCTTCAACCTCCGGCGGATGCCTGAGCCATTCGAGGATCTGCTTGTTCAGGTAGGGACCAATGCCAGCGAGTTCTGTCAGGCTCTGCCCACGAGCAAGCATGTCTTCAGCCTCTGCCGGCCAAAGAAAGGATCGGCGTGCAGCGCGTCGGAGGGCCCGCTGCAGAGGCTGCTTTGCATGTTCAGCCGCCCGAGCCAGCAGTTCGGCAATATCGGAATTTCTCACGTCTTTTAGAGATGCCAAGCCAGCCCTGGAGCAGCCGAGGATTCAGCAATTTCTATTTTTGCGGCCCTGAGCCTCATCCGCACCTTCGGTCAAACCCTTCCCAGCCGTGGGAGCAACTAAAGTGTGGCGCATTGTACGCAAGCGAATTTCGCGGAGGAAACATGGCAAACGAAGGATTGAGAGACCTTTATATTGAGGAGCTTAAGGATCTGTATAACGCGGAGAATCAACTGGTGAAGGCACTGCCGAAAATGGCGAAAGCCGCTTCATCCGAGGAACTCAAACAGGGTTTTGAGGAGCATCTGGAACAGACGCGTGGCCACGTGCAGCGCCTGGAGCAGATCTTCGAATCTCTTGACGAAAGCCCCAGGGGCAAGAAGTGTGCCGGCATGGAAGGACTGGTCAAGGAAGGCAGCGAAGTCATGGAAGAAGATTTCGAAGGAGCTCTGATGGATGCCGCCTTGATCGGCGCGGCCCAGCGCGTAGAGCACTACGAAATCGCCGCTTATGGAACCGCGTCTGAATTCGCCAAACTTCTGGGTGAGTCAGAGCATGTGTCGCTGCTGGAAGAAACCTTGCAGGAAGAAAAGGAAACCGACGAAAAGCTGACTGAGTTGGCCAAAGAGATTAATCCGCAGGCTAACGAAGGAGCCCAAGAATCTGAAGAGCCTAAAATAACGTCGAAACGTTCTCGACGTGCGGCTTGATTCATCCGGACGTCAATGGCGCCGCTGTAAGTCTTGCGATTAATCTGTGACTGAGATTTCGTAGCAAAAGGCCAACTGGACGCAGGCCCCGCTGATGCAGGGCCTGCCTGATTCACTTGCTACGCTGATTTCCGGGTTCTAGACTCCGACAAGCTTGCGCGCTGTTTTCTGCCGCGCCCGGAATCTTCGCTTTGCGACGTTTCCATATTCTCAACACCCTGTTTGAATTCGGAAACCTCGACGATTTTCCAATCGCCGCCCTCGTTCCACGGGCCCCGGGCATCGATCTCGCCTTCATCTCCCTGCCCGGTAGAATCGTTGAAATACTTGTCGACCAGCACAGGAGTCGGGGGTATTTTGCCGATCGAAAAAGGCGCCTTCCCCATACTCTCAAGAGCAGCGGTGAAAGCCTTCATGTGAGTAATCTCTCGAGTCATTAAAAACTGGAGCGCATCTTTCGATCCCGGATCGTCGCAAAAGTTGATTAGCCGCTCGTACACGATCTTGGCGCGCGCTTCGGCGGCGATGTTGCTTCTCAAGTCCACATCCAATTCGCCAGTGATTTTGAGGTAGTCGGCCGTCCATGCGTCGCCCATCGAGTTGAACAAGCTGACGCCACCTCCGCCCGCAATTGCGATGAGCGGGTCCACCTCTCCGGCATGGCGATCCTTCTTCATAGGCTTGAGGTGCATTCGCGCGAGAGTGCCGACAACCTCCAGATGGCTGAGTTCTTCAGTGCCGATGTCCATCAACATGTCCTTGCGATCAGGATCATCGCAGTTCAGTCCCTGGATTGAATACTGCATGGCAGCAGCGAGTTCGCCGTTGGCTCCCCCAAATTGCTCGAGCAGCATGTTGCCAAATCGAGGATCCGGCGTTCCGACGTTTACCGTATACATCAATTTTTTTATGTGGTGGTACATGAGTCCTCTCCTTCAAATTGTTCCTACGTTGCAGCCTCGTATTTTGGAGGCCTATAAAACCGATAGGCTGTGTCCCCTGAAAAGACAATCAACGCGATTGGGTAGATCGACCGAGCCTTTCCCCTAACCCTTAGCAATGCATCCGGATCGGACTCACCGCACCAGTTCGTAAATCCCAGATTTTGGACTGGGGGCAAAATTCTTCGGCAGTTGCGGATCAGCAAGGGTCAGGTTAGCGAAAGGAATGAGCCCACGTACCGCTGGCGAAGATCGATCAGGGTCAATTTTCCAGATGTAGGATGTAGAAGGTTAAAAATAAAGCCAACGATCTGATTTTAGGAGATATGGTGGCCAGGGACGGAGTTGAACCGCCGACGCCAGCCTTTTCAGAGCTAGCAAAAACTGTAGTTGCAACAACTTACAAGGTTTGGGTGGGCTGCATAACTACCGTAGAAACGGTACCAGACAGACCGAGCTTGGGTTCGATTCTTGGGGTTGACGCGACGCTTCCTACATCGTAACGCTGCATTCACAGGGACGCGAGCCGCAAGCAGCGGATACGATGAAATTCATTCGCATAATCGAGCCAGAGTTGGCAACGTCAACCTGCGGAACACGTCATTGATCTCCTTGGGCCCCAGCCGCATTCGTTGATCCAACCACCAATTCAGCACAAGCACGAAAGTCGAAGCTACGTATGCGGAAATTAGTTCTGGCGGAATTTTCCGCCCTGCTTGTCGTCCAACCCGAGAATCTCTTTTCATCGCCTCAGTGATGATATCCGTGAGCACCCTTCGCAAATGCTCATGCAAGATCGTCCTGCCTCTGGGCCCGATTCTGTCGCCCCAGGCGTGTGCGTGCCGGTAGTGGTGCTCGAAGACTGCAAGGCTGAACCAAAGAATCCGGTCCTGGCCTTTCCGGGACTCCGGGCCGGGAATGGAACGGGTCCCAACATGTCATGTATCCCGCTAACCAGCAGGTCGTCTTTGTCGCGAAAATGCATGTAGAACGTTGACCTGCCCACATTGGCACGATCGAGAATCTCCTTCACGACGATGGAGTCATACGGCTTCTCCGCGATCAGGGAAACTAGAGCCTCGCGCAAGAGGTTTTGCGTCTTTTGGATGCGCCGGTCTTCGGCACCCTTTTTCGGCAACCGCATGATCTCCCTCGAATAGACAAAAATGCTTTGTTGTTCAATTTCGGACAGGTGAATCCCTGTTGTTTTGCAAGGGCCGACTTTCAGGCCTACATTGAAGTTGAACAACTGTTCATTATCGCATCTTTGTTCGGGAGAATCAGGGCTATGACGCATACGGACTCAGAAATGGCAGACACAATGTCTTCGGCAGTCGGCAATCAAGCGCCACGCACCACTGGCATCGTGTTGCACTCACCAATTGTTTATGACCTCACCGTCTGGCTTGCATTCTTTGGGAGGGAGCGGGTCTTTCGTGAAAAAGTACTGGAGCTGGCCCGTCTCATGACCGGTGAGTGTGTCCTCGATGTTGGATGTGGAACCGGCACGCTTGCGATTGCGGCCAAGCGGCGCTTGGGGCCTAGCGGAACTGTTCACGGAGTCGATGCCTCGCCGGAAATGTTGGCCAGAGCGCAGAAGAAGGCGAAGAAGGCTGGCGTGGAAATCTCCTTT
>DATGFC010000091.1:0-22373 GCA_035309485.1 Candidatus Sulfotelmatobacter sp. | reverse complement strand
CTACAAAACGCACCCGTTGTTCCTGAACATCCATCGTCTTCCACGCCATCCCGGTTGCACCCCAGCGCGTGCTCCGCACGCGCCGGGAGTGTAAAGGATGTCCCGGGACAATGTGTAAAGGATGTCATGGGACTGAACAGTTTTTTGCGAAGGGCGGGATTCGGAAATGGCGGTGCCGAGTGGGTTTGCTCACGTGCCCACAGCAAGATCAAACAGCACATGCAGCATGGCCGCCCACCCCTTCGACAAGCTCAGGGCAGGCTCTTGCAAAAAATGCAAGGATAAGGCACCCAGCCTTCATTAGGCTCGAATTCATTCCTAAATCCCCACTCAAGCCAAAACCGGGCCTGCATGGGCCACCCGCATCTCTTCACGAACGGGAACGTGGGCCAGCCCGCCGCGCTAACCGTAGGTGAGGTCGGTGCTCTGTCCTACTTCGATGATATAGCCGTCAGGATCGCGGATGTAGCAGCGTACCTCGCCGTACTTCGGTATCGGTTCCGTGATGAACTCGGCTCCCCGACTTTTCCACAACTCGTAGCACGCTTGAATGTCGGCAACGCGGAAATTCATAAAGCTGCTGATGTGATTCGGGTCGGGGACGCTGAGCGTTACCGTCGGCTTGTCCGGGGTCGGTCCGCCCCCAACATTCAGAATCATCCAGATATTCGCCAGCTGAAGGTACGGAGGCGCGTTGCCGTCACCCATGCTCAGAATGCGAGCGCCGAAGACTTTTTCGTAGTAGCGGGCTGATCGCTCGACGTCGGCGACGGTAAGAAAATGCGCGATGCTGATCCCCTCTCGCGGCGGCATCTCATAGCTCTTTTGTTCGATTTGTACGCTGTTCATTGACGTCTCCAATTCCGATCAACAGTGGGGGCTGTCCCACCTTTGGTTTCGGTCGGCACCATACTATCAATGCTCAGCGAAAGCTCTGCCAAATCTTGTCCTCCCACCGCGTCCAATCCCGACTCTTAGTATGCGTAGGAGGCATAGCTACTAAAGTGCCAATCCTCCGGACTCGTCACCACGCCGCGCACCAGCGGATTCTGGGCTGACCCACCCTTTTCACGTGGAATTCCCAATTTGGGGTTGCCCCATCCCTTCGACTACGCTCAGGGCAGGCTCTTCCCGCGCTTTTTGCGGGAGGATGGGGCGTCCGATGCTGTTGGTACGGCTCCCATGTGTTCGCGATAACGTGCCGTCCGGCGCGACTCGATCTCTAAGCTTTCCACTCCGGTGGCGTAGTGTGCGAAGCTGCTCCGCTTCTAATTCTCTGGACAGGGCGAATCTTCGCTTCGGCGGATTTCAGATCAGCGAGCCGGGAGCGTCCCAACCCCGAGCATTGTGAGAATGCCTTGCCACACTTATGACGCTGGAGGAGAGGTAGGGATCCTTCACTGCGTTGATCTTCGCGCTACGGCGCGCAAAGATCAATCCTTGCTCAGGATGACATTTCCGTGGGGACGGATCTGGTGAACATAGTCCGCGCGGAGGCCCACCGCTTCGGCGCGCTTCGTTTGCTCAGGGCAGGCTCTCCCGCAAAAAAGCGCGGGAAGAGGGGGGCAAGCCCCTGAGGGATCTTGATTCGGAAAAGATGGGCCAGCCCCGCACAGACCCCGAGGATTATTTCTCTTCTCGCAGCGATGGGGTGAACGTGACGGCGACCAGCAAGCCTTCGGGCGAGAGGAAGCGGCTAACGGTCTGGCCCCACGGTTCCGTCTTGCTCTTGATGAGCATTCGATGTCCGCATGATTCCAGATCGGCCGTGGCCTTCTCGACATTTTCTACCTCGAATTCCAGCCATGCTTGCGGAACGGGAAGGTTGTCGGGCCAGGAGTCGCTACCGAAGCAGGATTGCGCCGCCTGCGAAAGCGGCCAGAGCGCAAAATGCTTCGCGCCTTGCAGGGCGCCCGTATAGAGATAGCCACCAGCGTCCTCTTTGAAAGGGATGCCCAGGCTCTCACCGTACAGCGCGCGACTCCTGGCAATGTCGCGATCGATTGGTCCGAAGCCCGCAATGAACAAAACCTTAGTGCCAATGTCCGCCATGTCAGTCGGGCCTCCTCGCGTCAACCATTCCACGGGATTTTATAGACGACGGATTCGTATTTCGGACTGGTGCGATGTTCGATGATCTCGCCGTGGAACCCTTCCGCGATACGCCTGCTGGCGATGTTTTGCACCGCTACGGGATACATGAAACTTTTCTTTCCCAAAGTTTTGTGCGCCCATTCAGCGACCGCCGCCACGACCTCGCGGCCGAAACCCTGACCGTGCGCGCTTTCTTTCATCCAGAGGCCCAGTTCCGGCGATTCCGTGTCGCACGCTTCCACGGCGGTCATGCCCAGACATTCCTTGCTGTCGCGCCGTCGGATGACAAAGGAAAATGTGTTTGGCTCCGGAGCCTGCAGTCGTTGTTCGCATCGTGCCAGGTATTCGCTCCATGACGGCGGCTCCCAGCGCATGAATCTGGTGATCGAGGGCGTAATGCAGGCGAAAACCTCTTTGGCGTCCGTTATTTGAAACTGGCTGAGCTGTAATCTGGGGGACTGGATAACGATCATCTCGTTCGCCTGAGACGACGCATAACGCGTCAAGAATCAACGATTATAGAACGGAGCGAAATTCACTCTTCTAGTTCTAAAGCGCGGAAGAAAAAATTTCCTAGACGATTGTCGAATTCCGGTTGGCCGTTCGACTATATCGTGAAGGCAGGCAATTGGCCCGCCTGAAGACTCAAGAATCCCGAAGACTGAAAACGACGACCGCTACAGGAGAATGAAACTTCATGCCACAATATCTGGTTTGTAATTACATCCCCGACAACTTCGACCCGTCCAGCGTAACCGAAGCGATGATGGAAGAGATCCACGCGCTCAACCGCGAATTGATTGCTGCCGTCGCCAGGAAGTTCGCCTGCGGCATTGCCCCGCCCGCCAAGGCGAAGACGGTGCGGAAGCAGTCCAATGGCAAGGTGCTCGTCACCGACGGACCGTACGCCGAGACCAAGGAGCACATGGGCGGATTTTGGATACTGGAAGCCGCCAACATGGAGGAGGCGCTCGCATGGGCGAAGAAGGCGGCTATCGCCTGCGATGTGCCCGGCGAGGTGCGCGAGTTGCTTTTCTACCCGGCCCCGGAACAAGGGGCCGGCGGAAGCAAATAAACAAGCTGGCCACTCGAAGGGAACTCAGTCATCCGAAAAATCAATGTGCTGGAATTTATGTCGCTGGATGCAGTCGCATTCAAAGTGACGGGAAGCGCGGTCACCTCGAAAGGCAGCATCATCGTGAATTGCGTGCGGGCGCGGTGCCTACCGGAGGCCTGTAAACTTGGCGCATTGCGGGCCAGTCCCTACGGTAAATTCGTCAGAACTTTCGTTTCCGATCCAAACCGGCGGTAGTTACTGAATCTCACATCCTTCAAAAAAGTCTTGACTGGACCCTGGTACCTGGAGCCCGCCATTGTGCCGCTCTGCTGCGCAGTGTGCGCCCGCAACATAGAAACGCTTCTTGCCGGGCAGATATAGGTACGGCCGCCGATATCGGTTGCTGCGTACTCGACCGCAATTCCGGCGGTCGAGACCAGGGCTCCAGCGGGCAGGTCGGCTTGCAGGGCAAGCAGCCGAATCGAACCATCCCCCGGACTGATCACGATGTCACCGTGATAGGCAGAGCGCTCATCCGATAACTGCATTTCCGGTGTGATATCCCGGTTATAACCCTTCAAACTGCAGCAGAACTTCAAGCGGTAATTCGACTTGTCCTCCGGGACCTCGAAATGGAAGACGGCCAGGGTTCCATCGTTGCCCTTCTCCCAGCGCGTCCAGGCGATTTTGCTCTTCAAGGCATCTGCCATGACCATGGAAAGAATGGGCCCGAACTCGCCGGTTGTGATCAGGCCTTCAACCCCATTTCCTTTCTTCTCAATTTTCATGCTCTTATCTTCCATCTCTCGCCGATCTCGATACGTCACCTCATCCTTTAAGCTTCCAACCCAGTGAAGGGGCAAAGGAAAAACGCTTTCGAAGCCCACGGCGGCCTGCCTCTCTTCCCTCGGCTGGTCTTCGAATCCGTTGCTAAAACGCATAGCCATAAGGTTGGGCAACTGGCGAACGGTTGCGTTCACGTAATGCACGATGTTGACCAGCATTTGCCGCTCGGAGGCGGCGTCCGGTGCGGCATCGGAGGTTATTTCATCGGAAGAAGGCGGTAGAAAAATCGACGGGCCGGCGACCAGCATGAGCGCGAGGCGCGACTTATCTCCTGGGAGTTTGCTCGTCAAGTCGGCTAAGCGGGCGCCGCTCAACCGGTCGGTGAGCTCCATCCCGGTGAGCTTCTGCGCCAGATCGGCATCGGGCATACTGTGCGATGCCGCGACTATTTGCGCGAGTTCGGCGGCCCCGACCTTCTTTGGAGTGTCAGTCGCGCGGGTGGGAATGGAAACACAAATCGACACGATCAGCGCAGCCAGCGAGCCTTGGTGCACGAAACACCTCGTTTTGCGGAACGTTCGGACCTAGCCGCTCCTGAAGAGCATGGTCAGTCGGCTATACGGGAAGTATGCCAAATCTTCGTCGCTTCAGAGTAGTTTTCCGTATTGGCGGGACGCGAAGAATTGCACAAGAAAGTTCGTCCCGGCTGTCGATATTCACCGTTCGCGACGACTATAAGATGAACAATCCAGCGCGCAAGGCTCTGCCGCCGGTTCACAAGGGGAGAAGCGCAATGAAGTACATCTGTCTGGGCTACCTCGAGCCAGGAAAATTCGAGGGGATGACCGAGGACGAGCGGCACCGCACGTTGGACGAATGCTTTGAGCACAACGACCATCTGCGGGCCAGCGGACATCTGGTGTCCGAAGTGGCGCTTCAGCCTCCGGAGACCGCGTTGACCCTGTACTGGAAAAACGGGAAAGTCGTGACCACCGACGGCCCCTATGCGGAGACCAAGGAACAGCTGGGCGGCATTCAGATCCTGGAGGCGCGGGACCTCAATCATGCCGTTCAACTGGTCTCACAGCAGCCCGGCTTCAAGTTTGGACTTGGACCGATTGAGATACGGCCGCTTGCGGATTTGAGCGAAATGATAAAGGAGAGCGAGCGGCGGCGTGGAAAGGATACTTCGGGCGCAGGGCTCGCGAGTTAAACCCGGGTTCGTTCCAAGGGAGCGTCTGTAGTCGACTGAGCCGCGGCCACCACTTTCGCGGCTTCCACCACAGGAGGCGCAACCGGCCGCTTGATGGTGAAGCGCTGAATGCGGATCTCGCCGCGTTCGTAGACGGCCAGCAACGCCGCTACCGCGGTGGGGTCGAGGCGTTTTCCCGCCAGACCTTTGATGATTTGCAGCGCCTGCTCGGGCGTGTGCGCGTTCTGGTAAGGACGGTTGGTGGTGAGCGCGTCGAAAGTGTCGGCCACGGCAATCACGCGCGGCAGCATCGGGATCTGCTCGTCCTTGAGGCCGTACGGATATCCACGGCCGTCGAGAGCCTCGTGGTGCAACTCGATGCCGGGAAGCATCTCGGCCAGCTGCGTGACCGGGCGCAAAATGTTGGCGCCCTTGGTAGTGTGCGTCTTCATCACTTCGAATTCTTCTTCGGTCAGAGCGCCCGGCTTTTTCAGGATGTGATCTTCAATACCGATCTTGCCCACGTCATGCAGCTGGGCGGAAATGCGCAGCGTCTCCATAAAGGAAGAGGGCAGGTTCATCTCTTTGGCGATCAGCAGGGAATAGCGCGTGACGCGGTCGGAGTGGCCGCGCGTGTAAGGATCCTTTTCGTCGACCGCTCCGGCGAGCATCTGGATGGATCCCATGAACAGTTCGCGGTTTTCTTCGGCGGCGCGCTTCAGGTCTTCGATGTAATGCTCGAGCTCTTCGGACATGGTGTTGAAGGTCTGGGCTAGCTCGCCAATCTCGGTGCGGCTCTTGAGATGCACGCGCTGGGAAAAATCGCCGCGGGCCAGGGCGCGGCTGGATTCAGTGAGCACAGATAAAGGATTGGTGATGCGGCGGGCGGCGAAAATGCTGATCAGAATGCTGACCAGCACCGCGATCAAGGCCAGCAGGCGGCCGATGTGCTGCATCTCATACACATCGCGATAAGCTTCCAGACTGCGCTTTTGCGCGATGACAGCCCAGTCGAGCGAAGTTACGGGACTGTAGGTGCCGAGCATGTCCACTCGATCGGCGCCGGCTCCGGCTTTGAAGTCCAGAGTTAACGAAAACTGTGCCTTGTTGCCACGCTCGACAAAGTTGCGGACGATGTCGAGATTCTTCATGTCTTGCCCGGTGGCGAACTCGGGAGTGGGTGCGGCAACCAGCCGGCCTTGCGCGTCGACGACATAGGCGGTCAGGCCTCCAGTGCTGACTTCGCGCAGGCGGCGAATCAGGAATTGCAGGTCCACCACGGAAGCGATCATGCCCAGAAAGCTTTGGCCATACTGGACGGGGGCGCTGACCAGGAAGACGGTGCGGACGTTCTTGCCTTCGCCCACGACGAGAGCCTGTCCGTTATAAACCCGGCCATCGCGGGCGGCGGCGTAGGCGCGCTCCAGTTCCCGCTGCAGGAATGCGTCGGGAGTGATGCGTCCCGCGGAGATGCCTTTGGCGTCAGAGTTGAGAAGCGTCGCGTAGGCGATTTCGTCGGAAGAGGAAACAAAATTTTCCAGCAGGGCGCGCAGTTCGGGGGCTTCGATATTCTGATCGCCGATATCTCCGCCGCTCGCCACCTGAATGGCCGAAGACAGATTGGCCAGCATCATGTGCTGCGAACGCTCGTGCTGGGCCAGATCGTCCGCCAGGGAGCGCGTGATGGCGTTCTGCAGAAGTTTTTCATTGGTCTTGAGGCGCTTGCTGTTGCTGTCCTCAACCTGCGATGAATAGAAATACATCGGGACCGTGCTGATGACCAGCAACACCCCGAGAATGACGTAAATAATCGGGATACGGGCGGGATTAGAAGCGCTGGCGGACAAGTCTCTCCCTTCACTCGTCGCAGACGCCGAAGGCGAAGTGGCGGCAGCTTTCAAGGGTATCTAGAAAAGTTTAACGGGGAAGGGAGGTGGAGAAGGAGAAAAGGTGGAGTTGTTGGGATTACGAAAGTACTCTGCCGGGAGTACTGTTGGGGCGGACCTCGGACGGCGGACCTCGGACTTCGGACCTTGGACTTCGGACTTTGGACCTTCGACCTCGGAGCTCGGACTCAGAGAGCGCAGACTGCAGGACGCGACTTCTGCCGGACCGCAGGCCTCGGACCTTGAGAGCCCAAATTCGGGCGTCAGACTTCAGACTCAGTCTTCAAGCGTGGGCACGTTCGTTCAGAGGCAGCGCAAGAAGGCTGCCGAATCCAAAGGTTGTGTCGACCGAGATCAGATGCGCAAGGCCTTAAGTCGGAGGTCAAAATTCAGAGGGCCGCGGTCTGAGGTCGAAGTCTGAGGTCCGAAGTCTGAGGTCGAAGTCTGAGGTCCAAGTCGGAGGTCTGAGGTCCGAAGTCCGCGGTCCGAAGTCCGCGGTCCGAAGTCCGCCGCCAGATTCTTATTGTGATGGCAGCACGCATTGTGGCCAAATACTCTGGAAAGGAAATCATAACTATGACTGCTCGGAAAACTGCGCTGGCGCTGGCACCCTGGATCCTGATGACGTTTGCGGCGATGTATTCCCCGGCTCGAAATTCTTCGGAGGCGGGCCAGTCGTTCGTGGGGCGTTGGGATCTGACGCTCAAGGCCCCGGATCGGGAGTATCCGTCGTGGCTGGAGGTCACGCGCGACAACGGGCACTTCAAGGCGCTATTCGTGGGCCGGTCGGGAAATGCGCGGCCGCTTCCGAAAATTGAAATCTCGGGCGATCACATCACCTTCGTCTCGCCCAAGGAAGAGGAAGATCGAAAAGACGACATGGTGTTCGAGGGCAAGCTGAGTGGCAGGACGCTCTCCGGCACAACGACCGGGCTCGACGGGACTCCGTGGAAGTGGACGGGAGTGAGAGCGCCATCGCTGAAAAGAACCACCACGCCGAAGTGGGGCAAGCCGGTGCAGTTGTTCAACGGCAAAGACTTGAGCGGTTGGACGCCGAGCGATCCCAATGCGATGGCGAAATGGAAGGTGGAGGATGGAACGCTGATCACTCCCGGACGCGGGCCGGAGTTGATCAGCAACGAGAAGTTCAACGACTTCAAGTTGCATATTGAATTCAATTGCGCGAAAGGATCGAACAGCGGTGTCTACTTGCGCGGCAGATACGAGCTGCAGATCGAAGACGACCCGGCGCCGGAAGGGCCGAGCATGCGCACCGGCGGCATCTATGGATTCATCGCGCCCTCGCCGGAGCAGCCGCGCAAGCCCGGAGAGTGGCAGAGCTACGACATCACGCTGGTGGGCCGCACGGTCACCGTCCTGCAGAATGGGCACATGATCATTGATAAGAAGGAGATTCCGGGCATCACCGGCGGCGCGCTGAATAGTCACGAAGCCGAGCCCGGCCCGATTTATCTGCAGGGCAGCGAGGCGGGGCACGTGTCGTTCCGCAACATTGTGATTACGCCGGGGAAATAAGGAGTTGGGGAATAGAGGTGCTTAAGCGGGTCTCTGCGGTCCTCTCGTTGACTCCTTCGACGGGACGGCGGAGAATGACTTGGCACGCTTCGGCCTCACCCTGTGCAGGTGGTGATTATGCGGTGGGTCTTCCGTCACCCGCTTTCTGGTCCGCTCAAATCTCTTGAGTGCTCGGTGATGGCGGGAATATTTCTTGGCTTTAGCTGGGGAATGCCCGCTCATGCCCAGTTAATCGCTCTCAACCCCGCGACTCCCGCCGATTCGTTTGCCCAACTCGATTACAACCAGCTGTATCTTCAAATCCTGGGAGAGTCCGATCGCGCCAAGCAGCAGCAGGACTCTGCCCGGCAGGAACTCGTAAAGTCGGGAGTCGTTTCATCCCTGGACCTGCGCGCGCCGGGAAAAGCCGTCGACGAGTTCAATCGCGCCGTAACCCTGATTAGAGAGCAGAAGTCCAAAGACCGGTGGCTCGAATTGTCTTCTCCATCGGTCAGGACCAGCCTCAAGCAGACTTTGCGCGAGGCCGAAGACGCGGGTGTGACCATTTATCCGGTAAGCACCCGGGAAGACTCCGGGCCAAAGACTGATGCCGATCGAATTCTCGATGCGCT
This sequence comes from Candidatus Sulfotelmatobacter sp., assembly GCA_035309485.1. Lineage (GTDB taxonomy): Bacteria > Acidobacteriota > Terriglobia > Terriglobales > Acidobacteriaceae > Sulfotelmatobacter. The sequence continues at coordinate 13,211 of DATGFC010000091.1, read as the reverse complement.
GGCGGAGCGTACCGGCGGCGAGTCGATGTTTCCGGGATCCATCTTCGCGCTGAATGGATCTCTCGATCGGCTTGGCGATCTCATCCGCAGCCGCTACCTGCTGGCCTACAAACCTGCCGGGTTTCAGCCGGATGGCAAGTACCGCGCCATCGCCATCACCGCTGCGAGAGCCGGCAAACGGTTGCAGGTCCACGCGCGCAAAGGCTATTACGCTCGCGCCGAAGCAAGCCATGACTGAATTCCGTCTTCGCGGAACTGATCGTCTTTCTCAAACACCATCGACCTTGCAACTTCTTGCATACAGTCGGCTGTGTATGCGCAACTGAGCGCGCGCGTGCACATTTTGTAACCTCGCATGTCTGATTCGATGGTATATTTACTCCCCTGCCGGTTACTGCCGGCTGATTGAAAACCCAAAGTCCTGCTCCCCCCCGGGAATCGCAAATCGTTTGGAGGTTCCGATGCACCGCATGCTGATCCTCGCCTTCCTAGCTGTGTCCACACTCGGCTTCGCTCAGAAGGCATCGCTCGCACCGTCGCCGGCTGGAACGGTGAATGTTGTAACCCGACAAAACGACAACTCGCATACGGCGCAAAATTTGCAGGAGACGATTCTGACGCCGGCGAACGTGAACTCCAGCTCGTTCGGAAAAATTTTCAGCTACACGGTGGATGGGCAGATCTATGCGGAGCCGCTGTATGTGTCAAATCTCACCATGGCGGGCGGCAGCGTGCACAACGTGGTGTTCGTCGCCACGGAATACGACAGCGTTTATGCCTTTGACGCCGACAGCGCGGCGTCGAATCCGAACCCGCTTTGGCATACGAACTTCCTGAATTCTGCAGCCGGCGTCACACCGGTGCCGTGCGCCAAGGGCGCCGGCATCTGCCAACTGTTTCCCGTGGTCGGGATCACTTCGACTCCGGTGATCAATCTGGCTACGAACACGCTTTACGTGGTGGCGCGCACCCAGGAGACTTCGGGCACCACGGTCAGCTGGGTGGTTCGGCTGCACGCGCTCAACATCACCAGCGGCGCGGAACAATCGGGCAGCCCGGCGACGATCTGCTCCAGTAACGGAACGACGAGAGGATGCACTCTCGCCGGCGGCACGACCATTTTTGGACCGCAACATCAGCAGAGCCGCCCCGGTCTGCTCCTGGTTCCGCAGGCCGGATTTCCCCAAGGCGTGCTGGTCATTGGCTTCGCCGGAGATTCCGGTTGGGTGCTCGCCTATGACCCGGTGTCTTTGAAATTTCTGGCAGGCTTCTACACCGACGACGAGAAAACTCACTCCATCCCCGTCAAGGTTCCCGGCATTCCGGGCGCAGGTCACGGAGGCATCTGGGGCGCCGGCGGCGCCATCGTGGCTGACAGCAACGGCAACATCTATGCAATCAGCGGTGATGGTTATTGGGACGGACTCAATAACTGGGGCGACAGCCTCGTCAAGTTAGTGTTGACGCTGAATTCCTCGACGGGAACCTACACTCTGGTTCCTGCCGACTATTTCACGACCAGCGATGAGGCCTGCCGCTATTCCTACGGCAAAGATTACGGATCGGCGGGGCCATTGCTCCTGCCGCCGCAAGGTGGAGCCACTCCGAATCTCATCTTCACCACCGGCAAGCAAGACTCCAGATGCGAGACCACCTTCGCCGGATACGTCATCAACCGCGACAACATGGGACACGTCGGCGGGCAGGTCTCGCAAATGACGCTGCCCCTGGGCGGCGGAGAGCAGTCGCCAGCCTACTTCAACACTGGAACCACGCAATACGTCTATAACGGTGGAGACAGCGATGCACTTCGCGCATTCACCGTGTCGTCGGCGGGAGTCAGCACGAATCCCGTGCTGGCCACCACGCACGTGTTTGACAATGGGACCTCGCCCTCAGTCTCAGCCAATGGAACTTCGAACGGAATCGTGTGGGGGCTGGAGCAAACGGACTCGCCGGACATTCTGCCCTCGATCCAGCCCGTGGTGCTGCATGCTTTCGATGCCACCACTCTTGCGGAGCTGTACAACTCGGCGCAAGCGCCGTTAAGCCGTGACAAGGCGGGGCCTGCGGTCAAGTTCCAGGTTCCGATGGTCGCCAACGGCAAGGTCTATGTCGGGACGTCGACCGAACTCGATGTCTACGGCTTGTGCCCGTGCGGGGGGCAGAGATGAGAACTGCAAGGGAGCCAATGAGCCAGTCGAAAACATTTCCGGCAGGACGCCGGCCAGGGTGCAAGGAGACTGTTATGTGCTTTCGGAAATCGTTTAGCTACGCCGTTTTGATGATGCTGATGACTGTTGCCTTCAGCGTGCTGTCGAGCGGACAAACAGAGAGCACCATCTTCACATTCGCGGAATCGACCGACTTCTGGCCTCAGGGCGCGCTGATCGAAGATTCCGCCGGCAATCTGTACGGCTCCGCGAAAGGCGGCGGCGTCTACGGAGTCGGAGCATTCTATGAGTTGTCTCCTCCCGCGGTTTCCGGCGGCTCCTGGACGCAGACGATTCTCTACAGCTTCGTTCCCTATGGAGGTGGCGGATACGTCCCCATTTCCGATCTCGTGCGGGACCAGGCCGGCGCTTTTTACGGAACCTTCTTTGCCGGCGGCGATCCGAGCTGCAACTGCGGAGGCGTTTACAAGTTGACTCCGCCCGCGGTGCAAGGGGGCGCCTGGACCGAGAGCGCAATCTACAACTTCAAGAGCTCTGACGGACATCTTCCCAGCTATGGCGCGCTCGCTCTCACCAAAACCGGAACCCTCTACGGGACCACCATCGCAGGCGGAACCTACGACAGCGGCGTGCTCTATCAACTCACCACCAAGAACGGCATCAGCTATACCGAAAGCGTTTTATATTCGTTCGGGAACGGAGGCGATGGCGACACGCCCAACGGACCGATTCTTATCGACTCCCTCGGTTCTCTCTATGGCGTGACTTCCTTAGGCGGCGCCTACGGCCAGGGAGCGCTCTATAAATATGTGCCCGCGGCCAATGGAAATCCGGCCACCGAGTCGATCCTGTTTTCCTTCGGCGGCTCTAGCACCGCGGGGAGCACTCCATCCGGCAATTTGATTTTCGACGCGTATGGAAATATCTACGGCGTGACCACCAATGGCGGGTCTACCGCCGATGCTGGAGTCGTGTACGAGTTGTCGCCGGCCAGCCCGACTTGGACAGAAACAATCCTTTACACCTTCAACACAACCAGCGGCATCAATCCGATCGCCGGGCTCTCCTGGAACCACAAGAACAATAATCTATACGGCACTACCAGCAACAAAAACTCGCACCCCGCCGGAGCGGGAACGGTCTTCAAACTTGTTCCTCCGGCAGTGAAGGGCGGAGCCTGGACCCTGACCACCTTGATGCAATTCACGTACAAAATAAACGGCGGCTATCCGACCGGAGCGGTTACGCGAGATCCCAACACCGGAACTCTGTACGGCACCGCCCAGCAAGGCGGCATCGAAGGCTGCGATCTTTACTGCGGCGTGGTCTGGCAGATCGTGAATCCGTAGGCGGATCGCCAGTTCTGGTAGCGGCGCGTTCGGGTAGCGCCGGCGTCCCGCCGGCTGTCGCGGGGCCGTCTCGGCCCCGCCTCGCTCCCTCTTTTATTGAATCAGCTTCTTAATATCACTCCAGTGGACGAGCACGACATGATTCTCCTCCAGCGCTTGCTTGAATTCTGCGCTGGTAATCACGTTGTAATCGCGCTGCCGCCAGGCCGCGCCGTAGTCGGGATGATCCACAGTGACAGCCTGCATCTCCGAATCATCGTGCGCCAGGTGGACGATCAGTTCAGTCAGCCCGGGCTTTAGATTCTTGATGCTGTTCAGATAAAAATTCTTCCAGTCGGCGGTGGCGACTTCGGGATAAGCCATCAACACGTTATCGAGAACCACGTCGTTGGGCGAAAGTTGCGACGACAGCGCCTTGGAAGTGTTCGGCATGAGCGCCGCGAGGAACGGCAGCTTGTACTCGTGGGCGACCTTCAAGTAGACGGCGAATAGATCGGGGCGATCGAAAAATTCGCCCATGTGGCTGTCCACGTGGGTGGGATGAATTCCCATGGACATGGCTTTTTCGATCTGGGCGCGGATCTCGCGCTCGGCATCTTCCGCCTTGATGTTCTTCGTGGCCGGCTCATTGTCGGGCCACAGGTATCCATCGCTGTCGAGCAGCGACGGAACCTTGTCTTTGGAAGCGACCGGGCCCCAGCGGTAGGTCTTCCATTCGCTCGTCACGGTAAGATGCAGTCCGAGGTCGGCATCGGGATGCGCCTTGGCGTACGCGGCGACCTCGGTCAGCCAGGGGCAGGGAACCATGATGCTGGCCGACGATGCGGCGTGCTTGTCGAGCGCGTCGAAGCTGGCAATGTCTTCGGAGTGGGCGACGGCCAGGTCGTCGGCGTGGATGATCAGCAGCTTGGCGTCGCGCGGGTAGCCGAGCCGCTCGGCGACGGTCTTCGTTTGGGCTTGCGAGAAAGAAACCAGAAGCAGAATGGAGATGCTAATTAGGCTGAGGCGCATGGGGGGACTCCGGTATGAGTTGGAAAACTGTAAAGGGTAACACGGTGGGAGCTTGCCTGTTGCGGGTGTCGCGGCGAGGACGCCGCCACGACAACCGGCGGGACGCCGGCGCTACCTAATTACGCCCGTAGCGCCGGCATCCTGCCGGCTGTCCGGGCGAGCGTCCCGCCGCCCGGCCCGGCGCGAGAGATGTCCTACAGTGATCTGAGCGACTCGCTCTTGCCCGTGCGCGTCATCAATTCCTGAATCGCTTCCCGCGGCGACTTGCCATGATGGAGGATCGCGTCCATCTGCTCGGTAATCGGCATCTCCACGCCGCGTGCGTGGGCCAGGCCGACGGCGGCGGTGGTGGTGAAGACTCCTTCAGCAACCATGCCGTGCATGCCGGCGATAATCTTAGGCAGCTTCTTGCCACGGCCGAGTTCCACGCCGACGCTACGGTTGCGCGAAAGGCCTCCAGTGCAGGTGAGGACGAGATCTCCGAGTCCGGCGAGTCCGGCCATAGTTTCCGCGCGGCCTCCGCAAGCGACGACGAGGCGCGTCATCTCGGCCAGCCCCCGGGTGATCAGCGCGGCCACCGAGTTGTGGCCGAAGCCGAGTCCGTCGCAGATGCCGGCGGCGATGGCAATCACGTTCTTGAGCGCGCCGCCGAGTTCGACACCCACGACGTCGGTGTTCGTGTAGACACGGAAGCGCGCGTCGCTGAATTCCTGCTGCACGGTGCGGAGAAGCTCGCTGTCGCTTGAAGCAACGGTGATGGCGGTGGGATCGCCGCGCGCGACTTCCTGCGCGAAGGATGGACCGCTGAGGGCGCCGACACGCGCCGCTGCTGCATCATCGCGCTGGAGCGCGTTGACAATCACTTCGCTCATGCGCATCAACGACCCTTCTTCCAGGCCTTTGGTCGCGCTCACGATCAAGGTTCGCGGGGCGATCAAGCTCCGCATGCCGGCGAACAGCTTGCGGCAATGCTGTGAGGGCATCACGCTGACGATGATCTCAGCGCCGTCGAGCACGGCGGCCAAGTCGTTGGCGGCGGAAACCGCGTCGGGAATGCGGCGCCCGGGAAGAAACATTTCATTGATATGCTGATGATTGATCGCGTCGCAGACTTCGCTTTCGTGCGCCCAGAGCCGAACCTGGTGCGTGCCTTTGCGTCCTAGAACGATGGCGAGGCCGGTGCCCCACGCGCCTGCCCCGATCACGGCAATCTGGCTCATCGATTCCCCTGCTGTGCAGCCTGCTTTGATCCTATGCGATTTTCTCTTCCCGTGAGCAAGCGGTGAATATTTTCGTGGTGCTTGACGACAATGGCCAGAGAGGAGAGCGAGATGAAGGCGAGCGCCTGCCATCTTGCGCCAAACTCGCGCAGCGTCCACGTGATCGTGGGAAAGAGCGCAACCGCGACGATGGAAGCGAGAGAGACGTAGCGCGACAGGAAAACGACCGCGATGAAAATCGCGCCGCAGGAAAGGACCGCCCACGGAGCGATCATGGCGAAGGCGCCGAGTCCGGTGGCGACTCCTTTGCCGCCGCGGAATTTCAGCCAGACCGGGAACATGTGTCCGAGGATAGCGCAGAGCGCGGCCAGTGCCGCCCACGGCGCGAGTTGCGGCGAGACCGACGCGGGGAGGACTTCGCGCCAAGGGACGTCAGCCACGGGAAAGCGCCCAAACACGGCGGGGCTCAAAATGATGCTGAGCGCAACTGCGGCCGACCCCTTCAGTGCATCGAGCACAAGCGTGAGGATGCCGAGCGCCGGAGATTTGCGCGAGACGTTCGTCGCTCCAATATTGCCGCTGCCGGACTGGCGCACGTCTTCCCCGCGAAAGATGCGCACCAGCAAATAGCCGAAGGGAATGGATCCCAGCAGATAGCTTGCGGCGATGATCGGGAGCGCGTGAGGCATAGGTCAGGGATTTCAGATTTGCGATTTCAGATTTGAGATTTCAGATTGCAGATTTAAGAGCTAAGAATGCAGAAGGCAGAAGTCAGAATGCAGAATTGTAGAGACCTGAGTAGGGACAGGCTGCTACTCGCGATCAGGCATCTAAAATCTGCAATCACAAATCTGAAATCTACAATCTGCAATCTGCAATCTGCCTTCTGGATTCAGGCGTCCAGCCTAAATCCCGCCAGCTTACTGTATTTCGATCCTTCCGGCGAAAGTTGGCTTTGATACAGAAAGAACTCGCGGGGCGTCATGGTACCAAACTCCGGAGCGGGCAGCGCGGAGAGTTTTTCCTGCAGATGCTGGAAGGCGCGGTTGGGCCGATCGCCGCGTAATTTTCGTGGCGCACCTGAGCCGCCGGCAGCCCGCGCCAGCGTGAGATGCGGGCTGAAGGCGCGCTCTTCTTTCGGAATTCGTAGCATAGACATTTTGTCGTCGATCGCCGCGGCGAGCGCGGTGAGTTGGGCTCCCGCTTCCATGCCGATCCAAAAGACGCGGGCAGATTTCGCGGTCGGGAAAAAGCCGTAGCCGCGGAAGCTGATTTCGGTTGTTGCTGCGGCAATCGTACCCAGCGCTTGCTTGATTCTTTCAACGGCCTCATCGGGCTGCTCGCCGATAAATTTCAGCGTGACATGCAGCGACTCCGGTTTGACCCAGCGCGCGTCTGGGGCGAAGTTCCGCACGCCTTCGACGAAGCGGGCAAGCCGTTCGCGGATGGCATCGTCAATGTCGAGAGCAATGAAGAGGCGCATTGAGCAATGAGCTGTGAGCAATGAGCAATGAGCGATGAGCAATGAGCCCATGATCGCTAGCTGTGAGTCATCCTCTATGAGTTCGGCTCGACGCTGATTGCTCACAGCTCACTGCTCCCAGCTCCTTACATCAGTTTCTTCCTCACCATGTCCAACGCCATCGTAGACGCGAAGCGGCGGATGCGTTTGCGGTCTCCCGGGAAATTGCGCTGGACAACTTCAGTCCCCGAGTCGCTGGCGATGGCGTGAAACACCAGGCCCACAGGCTTCTCGGGACTGCCTCCGCCCGGGCCCGCAACGCCCGTGATTCCCACTCCGAGTGTCGATTCGCAGCGGTAGCGGATGCCCTCGGCCAGAGCCGCGGCCACTTCGCGGCTGACCGCGCCGTGGCGGTGGATCATCTCCACCGGCACGCCGGAGAGTTCGGTTTTCAGTGGATTCGAATAGACGACTGCGCCTCCGAGAAAATAGCGCGAACTGCCCGCAACCGAGGTGATGCGCTCGGCAAGCAGGCCTCCGGTGCAGGATTCGGCGACGGCCAGCGTGGCGTTGCGCATCTGCAGCCAGTAGCCGACGATCTGCTCAAGCGACTCGCCGTTGCGCGAGTAGACGGCATCATCGAGTTCATCTTCGACCAGGCCCGCGAGTTCGTCAGCGCGGGCCTGCGCCGCTTCCAACGTGGTGGCGCGGTTTTTGAAGTGAAGTTCAATTTCTCCCGCGCCCGCCAGGATGGTGGTTTCGACATCGGGATAGCGCTTGTAGATGGGGGCAACCCGCGCGTCCACCGCGGATTCGCCGAGCATCGCGACCTTTAACGTGCGCACAAAAAGATGTGCGGGCGGAACCTTGGCGCGCAGGCGCTCGCGGACTTCGCCCTCGAACAGGGCTTTCATTTCGTGCGGCGGTCCGGGAAGAAGAACGATGATGTGCTCGCGTCCGTCGAACTGCCCGTTGAGCCACTGTCCCGGCGCGGTGCCGTTGGGATTGGGGAGCATGGTCGCGCCTTCGATGACGTCGGCCTGCTTGGAATTGTTGGCCGTCATCTTCCAGCCGCGCGCGGCAAAGCGTTCCTCCAAGGCGCGAACGATTTCAGGATCGCGACGGAGGCTTACGCCCAGTGCTTCGGCGACCGCTTCGCGGGTAAGGTCGTCTTCGGTAGGACCGAGACCGCCGCTGAAGATCACGATGTCCGAGCGAAACAGCGCGTGCTGCGCGGCCGCGACCAGCCGCCGGAGATCGTCTCCAACAATGCTTTTGAAGAGAACATCGACCCCCAGCAGATTGAGTTGCTCGGTGAGGTACAGCGAGTTGGTGTCCATGCGATAGGGGGTGAGCAGTTCGGAGCCTACCGCGATGATCTCGGCATTCACGCGTTAGCAGTTTAAATGAAAAAGAGGAGCGATAACCGCACAGGGAGCCGATGGGGTACGCCGGAACACAGAGCTCTAGAAAAAGTTTATTCGGGCACCAGTTGCAGGCCCGGGATATTCCAGGAAAGATGATGCACTGCACTGCTGGTGGCGAGGATGACGGAGCGTCCCGGGGCGAAGGCCAGTCCGACCAGGCCCTGGCCGGAGACTTCCAGGCTCGCCTTCGCGTCCGGCGTGATCTTCACGATCCCACGCGTGCCGTTGAGCGATGCGGCGACGTAGAGATTGCCGTCCGCGTCAAACGCCAAGCCTTGCGGCCGTCCCAGGCCTTTATAAAAAGTAGTGACGGTGCCGTTGGGATCGATACGGTAGACGCGGTCGTTAGGTCCGGTGACGAAGAGGTCGCCTTTGGGGCCGAACGCCAGGTGATAGGCAGAGACACTGAGTTCGAGCGTGGCGAAAACGAAGACCTGCTGGTCGCGCGCGATCTTGAAGATGGTTCCATTGCGGTCGCCGACGTAGAGGCTCTGGTCGCGATCGAAGGCGATGCCGGTGGCGACTCCCATGCCCTCGGCGTACGTGCTCATGCTGCCACTGGGCGCCACCTTATACACTGCGCCGTCGTAACGCGACGAGACGTACATCTGTCCCTCCCGGTCGAAGGCGATCGAGGTAGCGTTCATCAACTCGGAGACGAACGGCTTCACCCCATAGTTGGTGTCGATCTTGAAGATGGCGACCGGTACTTTCTGTCCGCGCGATCCCGAAAACGTGACATAGATGTTGCCTTCCGCATCGAGCGCGGGATTGGTAACCGGATGAAGATTCTCCGCAATGGGGACCGCGACCTTGACGTTGTGCGGGTTGCTGGTGTGACCGTCCGTGGCCACTACGACCGGGCCGGAACTGGCGCCTTCGGGAACGCGCGTCACCAGGAAAGCATCGGAGCTCACGACGACAGGAGCTTCGAAATCTCCAAACTTTACTTTCGGGCGCAGCAGTTCTTGCGGGCGCAGGCCGGAGCCAATGATGCGGAGTTCGCCCCCAGCCAGTGCGCATGAGGGGGCGACGGCGTCAATGCGTGGACCGCCGTTCACGTTTTTTCTGCCAAGGATGCGATCGGAGAATCCCATGAACTGAAGTACCGAGAACCGGGTTGCGAGTACCGTGTCGGCTGAGCTTTCGCGCAACGCGGTACTACTTTATTAGACCAGATTTATTAGACCAGAGCGGAGCAGAAGTTGCATTCCCACCAAAGCGAAGATTCCGGCTGCGACATCGTCGAGCACGATTCCGGTGCCTTCGGGAAGCTTTTCCAGTTGGCGGATCGGAGGCGGCTTGAAGATGTCGAAGACTCTAAAAAGTATAAAACCGGCGAGGAAAGTTTTCCACGAGAGGGGAACAGCAACGAGCGCGATGAGCTGTCCCGCAACTTCGTCGATCACTACAAATTGCGGATCCTTCGTGCCCGACGCGCGGCAGACCCGGGTAGCCGCAGGGATGCCGATCGCACTGACAATGCAGGCGAGCCCAATGGCAACGGGCGTGCGCAAGGGGAGTGGGAGCGCATGCGCCGCCGCCGCCCAGAGCAGCACGGTAGCAGCCGAGCCCCAGGTGCCAGGGCCGGGATGCACGTAGCCGATCCCAAAAAATGTCGCGATGAGGGTCGCCCAGAGTGGGCGGGGGCGAGACGCCCCCGCGACAGCCGGCGGGACGCCGGCGCTACGGTCAGACCCGGCGCTTGTGGTCATGGTTCACTCTGGTTTGGTAGCGCCGCCATCCCGGCGGCCGTCGTATCAGCATCTTGGCCGCACTGCCAGACCCATTTCCAGTCCTTCAGCTTCGCTTTCTCAGGATTCCCGGCGACATATCCCATTGCCCGCTCCAGTTCCGCTTCATCGCGAATAAGGTGGTCATAATACTCCCGCTGCCAAAACCTGCCGCGCAGGCCGACGATCCCGTTTAGCGATTTGGCGGTGAAAGATTTCCACGAATGCACGATCTCGGCCAATGTGTGCCCGGGAAAAATCTTAAATACCACGTGCACGTGATTCGGCATGATGCACCAGGCGAATAGACGATATCGCTTTTCATGGAAGTGGCGCAGCGCGCTTGCGATTTCCTTAGCGACACAGGGTTCGCTCAGCCGGCAGGCTCCGGCGCCACTGTCCAGGTATTGCTCGATGATCGGGGTGGAAAGCTGTTGGATCTTCCGGCGCTCATCGAGGCTCAAACCACGATGCAATTGATTGGCTGTACGAACTATGGCCTGGCGTTCTGACTCGATTCGCTCCAGCACCGATTTCGGCAGCGAGTCCGCGAGCCGAAACGTTACGAAATACGTTCCGCCTTCTTTTTCCCAGTGTGGCAGATGACCGCGATCGTGGATTGTCACACTGCCGAAGCGGGGGCGAGACGCCCCCGCGACAGCCGGCGGGACGCCGGCGCTACGGTCAGGCCCGGCGCTACCCGAGCTGGCGCTCTGAGCGGAAGCGGTGTTTCGATCGATGGCGGTGTTTTGATCGAGATTGCCCATACGTGATGCAGCGGTTTCAGTCTGGATTGCGGCCATCGTTTGACCGTAGCGCCGCCGTCCCGGCGGCTGTCGTGCGGGCGTCTCGCCCGCACTGCTTTAGGCTACTCCGCTCCAGGATCCTTTTAGGAGTCTTTGTCTGAATTTTCCGGCAGATCTTCCCGAATCGACTCTTCCGCGTCCGTGACCGGCGAGGAGATCTTGTAGCCGCCGCTGGCCCATTTGCCGAGATCGATGATGCGGCAGCGCTCGCTGCAGAATGGGAAATCCGGGTCGGTGTGCTTTACCGCTTTTTTGCAGATCGGGCAGAGCAGCTTGACGGTGCGCTTCGGGGGCATAGGAACATCTATTGTAGATTGCAGATTTGAGATTGCAGATTGAAAAACACGGCTACACGATCCTGGCGACCAGGTCGTAGTCGTGCGATTCGGTGATCTGGCAGCGGTAGAACTGGCCGGGTTCGGGCTTTTCGTCTTCGGGGAAATCGTTGACGAAGACTTTGCCGTCGATTTCCGGGGCATGCATGGCGGTGCGGCCTTCGAGAAGCAAATCGGTTTCCTCCGACTCGCCTTCCAGCAAGAGATCAAATTCGCGGCCGACCAACGCTTTCTTTTTCTTCTTGCTGATCTGGCGCTGGATCGACATCAGGTGCTTGCGGCGGCGCTCGATTTCGCGCGGCGATAGCTTGTCTTCGAGCGCATAGGCTGCGGCTCCATCCTGATCGGAGTAGGAAAATGCGCCCATCCAGTCGAACTGGGCTTCACGCACGAAGTCGCAAAGTTCTTCGAATTCTTTCTCGCTCTCGCCTGGGAAGCCGACGATGAACGAGGTGCGCAGGGTGAGATCAGGCACGACGCGGCGCATCTTGGCGATCGATTTCAGAAAAACGTCGGCGCCGCCTCCGCGCTTCATGCGTTTCAACACCGAGGCCGAGGCGTGCTGCAGGGGGACATCCATGTAAGAGCAGATTTTCTCGTGAGCGGCGATGGTGTCGAGCAGACGGCCGGTGATCTTGTTGGGATAGGCGTAAAGAAAACGGATCCAGCGCAACTCTTCGATGGCGGCCAGCTTTTCGAGCAGCAGGGCTAGGCCGTCCTTTAGTCCGAAATCTTCGCCGTAGCAGGTCGTGTCCTGGCCGATGAGCGTGATTTCGCGAACGCCGGATTGCGCCAGACGCTCCGCTTCGGCAATCACGGACTCGAAACGGCGCGAACGGAATTGTCCGCGCAACTGCGGAATGATGCAGAACGTGCAGGGATGATCGCAGCCTTCGGCGATCTTGATGTACGCCATGTGGCGCGGCGTGGCGAGAATACGCGGGGTGGAATCGTCGTAGAGATAGTTCGGGAGATCGCTCACGCTGCCGTCCCACGACTCGCGAGAGAAGCGCCCTTGCATCGCGCGTGCGTCGCCTTCCGGGCGCGACGGCAAGACCACGAAAGGAGACTCCGCTGGAGCAGGCGCGGGCGCGATGCCCGTGGCCGAGAGAATATTTTCCAGTTCGCCGGTGCCAACCACCGCGTCAACTTCCGGGATATCTTTTTGGATCTGGTTGCGGAAACGCTCGACCAGGCATCCGGCAACGACCAATTTTTTCGCCTTGCCGGAAGTTTTATGCCCGGCCATCTCGAGGATGGTGTTGACCGATTCCTGCTGCGCGCTCTCGATGAATGAGCAGGTGTTGACGACGATGATGTCGGCGTCCTCGGCGCGCCGCGTGAGTTCGGCGCCGGAGCGCGCCAGCAGCCCCATCATCACCTCGCTGTCCACAAGGTTTTTGGGGCAGCCCAGGCTGACAAAGCCTACTCTCTGCCGACGGCTCGAGGGCGGCTTCTGGGGCGATTTTTTCTGCTGGGAGCCGCTTACAGTGAGGTTCTTGACTGGCATGCAATCTTTCTATTTTAGCATCCAGGGGCTAGGGGTCAGGGGCCAGGGGCTAGGTGTGATCTTTCAACACGTTGTTCCTTAGAAGTGAATAGTCCATTCAACTCAAACCGGAGAAGCTGAAGGTGCGAACCAATCCGCTTCTTGGGGAGAGAGACGAATGGACCTCCATCAGAATGCCCGACTT
>DATGFC010000090.1:0-31727 GCA_035309485.1 Candidatus Sulfotelmatobacter sp. | reverse complement strand
GCCACCGTGCAGGCGTGGCAGCCGATGCACTTGCGGTTATCGATGATGAATCCGTATCGCATCCGGAAAGGTTTCAGGGCAGCATCGAGGCACTGAGCGGCTTGGCCATTGTATCCGAGAACACCGTCGAAGGGAGCGACGGAGCGCACATTTTGGAATCTCGCAAGAGCCCTTTCCAGAGTGGGCTACAATGCAGGGTGCGTTGCGGAAACCCCGCACAAGTTTCGTGAGCTTCCAGGCGAACGCGACCCCGCGTACACAAAATATGACGGCTGAGATGGCAACCACTTCCGCAATCCTCGACAGCAAGAAGATTTTTTATAACCGCTTTCTTCTCATCGTGGCCGGCTTGGGCGGCCTGCTCTACGGCGTGGACGTTGGCATCATCGCCGGGGCCCTGCCGTATCTCGAGGCGACCTCCGGATTCAACGCCGGGCAGCTTTCGATCGTCGTTGCCGCCGTCTTGCTGGGCAGCGTAATCTCCACGCTGTTTGCCGGACTTTTGGCCGACTGGATGGGCCGCAAGTCGCTGATGGCGGTCAGTGGCGTGCTGTTCGTAATCAGCATTCCCATGATCGCCTTGTCGCATGGGTATGGACCGCTGGTATTCGGGCGTCTCCTACAGGGAATCAGCGCTGGCCTGATTGGTGTCGTAGTGCCTTTATATCTCGCGGAATGTCTTTCGGCCTCCAGCCGGGGAAAAGGGACGGGAATTTTTCAGTGGCTGCTCACTCTCGGCATCGTCGCCGCAGCATTGGTCGGAGCGTATTTCAGTGCTCGGGTGAACGAAGTCGCAAAGCTCGGCGATGCCGCCCGATTGCTCGCATTTAAAGACACCGCGTGGCGTGGAATCTTCTGGGTTTCGTTGCCGCCCGGGATTTTATTCGTGATTGGCAGTTTTATGGTGGCGGAGTCTCCGCGCTGGCTGCTGCGTCGCGGAAAGAAAGAGGCATCCTATAGCGCACTTCTTCGTTCCCGCTCGACCGAACAAGCCGATCTCGAACTGAGGGAGATGGAAGAGGTCATCGCGGCGGAGAAGGGCAAGACCGCCGGAAGCAAAACGAAGGAATCGCTTCTGCGGCGCAAATATGTGATTCCGTTCGTACTGGCGTGCATCATTCTTGCCGCCAATCAGGCCACCGGCATCAATTCGATTATCGGCTACAACACCAACATCCTCTTGCAGAGCGGACTTTCCGATGTGGCCGCGCACTGGGGTTACGTGGTCTTCACCATCATTAACTTTCTTGTGACCTTCGGCGGCGTCGTGCTGGTGGACCGCAAAGGACGCAAGTTTCTTCTCTCGGTCGGGACGGCAGGGATCATCGTTTCAATGATCTGTGCCGGCGTCCTTTTCCTGAGAACCGAGAATTTGCGCATCGATGCGAAGAACGCGGTGCAGTCGATGGCGCGGGATGATCAAACGCTTGAACTCGCTTACAACGAAACCACGGCCCAGAGGCTGCTGACTTCGGTTCCCGGTAATTCAGTAACGGATCGGCCAACTTCCCTGGTGGTCATCTATTCCTACGGCGACTTCCGCGCGGCCAGTCAAGTCGTGCGCTCCAATGATGCCGGCGCGAAGCCCATCGAGATCACACGCGACAGCTGCGTACCCCCTAATAAAGTAGTCGCCTTCTTCTCAAACCCTTTTGGCGATCTTGATGCATCACGCAGCGCGCCTCTGAGAATTGACAATGCTCTCATCACGCCTGTTCCGGACTCAAGTAACGGCTGGATCGTGGCCATCACATTGTTCGTGTTCATGGCGTTCTACGCGGTTGGCCCGGGCATCTGTGTATGGCTGGCGCTTTCTGAGTTGATGCCCACGCGCATTCGTTCCAACGGGATGAGCATCTCGCTGGTCCTCAACCAGGCTGTATCGACAACCATTGCGGCAATTTTTCTTCCCACCGTCGGCAAGTACGGCTACTCGACCATGTTCTTCGCATTCGCCGCATGCACGGTAATCTACTTCGTTACCGCAACCTGGTTCCTGCCGGAGACCAAGGGAAAGACGCTGGAAGAAATTGAAGCATATTTCGAGGGCGCAAAAACGTAGCGCCGCCGTCCCGGCGGCTGTCCGGCGGGCGTCCTCGCCCGCCGCCCCGATAGCTAAATGAGATCTGAAGGATTGCAGAAAGTTGTTTGCGTTACGTTGCCCGCAGCACACCAAATGATTTACTCTCAGCCCCAGTCATCATGACGAAGCAGAAAAAAGACACGACCAACCACAAATTCGCTCACGCCATGCTGCGGGAAATCTACGAGCAGCCGGTGGCGATCTCGAAGACGATCCAGAAACATCTGAAACAGGACATCATTTTCCCCGGGGAGTTGCAGACGATCGAGCACGCGCTGCTGACCTTCGACAAGCTGATCATCGCGGCCAGCGGATCGAGCCGCCACGCGGGACTTGCGGGCGAGATCATGATCGAAGATCTTTCGGGCGTCGCTGTCGATGTGGAATATGCCAGTGAATACTGCTACCGTTCGACGCATGCCTCAGTCGATCCGATCGTTATGGTGATTACGCAGTCCGGTGAGACGGCCGACACCCTTGCCGCGCAGCGCGAGGCTCTGACCCGCGGCGCCAAGACGATCGCAATCTCGAACATGCCCAATACCACGATTGTGCGCGAAGCCGACGCTGCTTTGATTTCCGGAGCCGGACCGGAAGTGTCGATCCCGGCGACCAAGAGCTTCACCACGCAACTGACAATTCTTTACTTAATGGCGCTGTTCCTGGCCCGCAAACGCGGGCGCATGACCTCGGAAGTGACGCGTGCGGACTTGCAGTGCCTGAATCGGCTTCCCGATGCCATCGATGCCAGCCTTACGAAGTGGGATCAGCTAGCGGAACAGTTCGCGGCGCGGCATTTCAAAGCAGAAAAGTTTCTCTATCTGGGCCGCGGCGTGCACTATGCCATTGCCCGCGAAGGCGCTCTCAAGCTCAAGGAAATCTCCTACGCTCATGCCGAAGGCTATCCCGCAGGAGAACTCAAGCACGGCCCAAACGCGCTAGTGGATGAAACGCTACCCGTGGTCGTCCTGGCGACGTGCGATCGAAGCGATCCCGATTCCATGTTGCGTTACCGGCGCACGCTCGATGTCATGAAAGAAGTCCGCTCCCGCCGCGGTCCGCTCGTAGCCGTTGCGACCGAAGGAGACAACGACGTCGCCGGCATTGCCGAGCATGTCTTCTACGTTCCTGCGGCTCCCGAGCTGCTGCTACCCATCCTCGAAGTGATTCCCCTCCAGCTTTTTGCCTACTATGTCGCCGTTAAAAAGGGCTACGACGTGGACCATCCCCGCAACCTGGTGAAGGCCGTGGTCACGGAGTAATTCGCCCACCATAGTGCCCCCCGGCCGAAAGCGTAAGCTTCAAGCTCCGAGGTCGAAGGTCCCGGAGTCGAAGGTCCGAGGTCCGACGCCTGCGGTTCTAAGCCCCTCCATTCAAAGGAACTTAGGCGCACATCCCACCACTTTTACGAAAAGCTAAACCCTTTGGTCAATCCGTGAATCTAAGTAGATGAGTAGGGCGTTCACGACATCGTCGTCGTGGGAGGGGGCGCTAACTCAGTTACAACCCAGGACTCGGCATACACCGCTCAGGTATGGAAGGTGGGTCATGATTGCAAAACTGGTAGATGCACTCTTCGGGTGCAGGCACTCTCGTTTTAGTTTTCCCGTTACAATCCGTCGGACCAAGCGCCGCCCTCAGGCCGCAGCCCTGACCGGAACATACGTCGTCTGCCTTGATTGCGGCAAAGAGTTCGCCTACGACTGGCAAGAGATGAAGGTGATCACCTCTCCCGAGCGTCACCTCCAGCAGTTGGAGGAACTAGCCAAGCACGCCGCCTAAAGATATTCCCTCCCCCAAACGCACAAGAGCCGCGGGCCAAAGCCCGCGGCTCACCCATGCGAAAGCTAGTGCCGCTGTCCGGCGGGTGTGCCGGGCACGCTCCCGTATTGCTACCGCGAGGGATACTCCGCCGGCACCGGTACCGGAACGCGCTTGTCCAGCGGAACAAATTCCCGCTCGCCGTGCCCGGTGTAGATCTGGCGCGGACGCGTGATTTTCTGCTCTTTGTCGTTCATTAATTCTTCCCACTGAGCCAGCCATCCTGCCGTCCGCGGAATGGCAAACAGCACGGTGAACATTTCCGGCCGGAAGCCCATCGCCTTGTACATGATTCCCGAATAGAAATCGACGTTGGGATAGAGCTTGCGCTTGATGAAATACTCGTCCTCGAGCGCGATGCGCTCCAGTTCCAGCGCGATATCCAGCTTGGAACTTCGCCCGGTGACTTCGAACACCTGCTCCGCGCTCCAGCGGATAATTTTGGCCCTCGGATCGTAGTTCTTGTAAATGCGGTGCCCGAATCCCATCAGCTTGATTTCGCCGCTCTTCACGCGCTTGATGTAGGCCGGCACATTATCCTTGTTGCCGATTTCGTCCAGCATCTTCAGTACTTCTTCGTTGGCGCCGCCATGCAGCGTCCCAGCCAGCGCCGACGCGGCCGACGCAACGGATAGATAGGGATCGCTCTCCGAGCTACCCACGGCGCGCATAGTGCTGGTACTGCAGTTCTGCTCGTGGTCCGCATGCAGGATGAACAGAATGTCGAGCGCCCGCGCAATCGCGGGATGCGCCACATATTTCGGCTCAACCATCTTCCACAGCATGTTCATGAAATTCTCGGTGTAGCTCAGATCGTTATCTGGATACACGTACGGGAATCCCACATTGTGCCGGTACGACATCGCCGCGATGGAAGGCACCTTGCCGATCAACCGGATGATCTGATGCATGCGGTCAGCCGGGCTGTGCACCAGCTTCGCGTCCGGATACACGCTGGAGAGCGCCGCGATCGTGCTCACGAACATCGACATGGGATGAGCCGAGTAGCGGAATCCCTCCATGAATTTCTTGGTCGTCTCGTGCAGCATCGTGTGATGCGTGATGTCATACACCCACTGCTTCAACTCTTTCTCGGTCGGCAACTCGCCGAACAGCAGCAGGTACGCGACCTCCAGAAAGGTGCAGCGCTCCGCCAGCACTTCGATGGGATATCCCCGATAGCGCAGGATTCCCTTGTCGCCATCAATATACGTAATAGCGCTCTTGCAGGACGCCGTATTCATGTACGCCGGATCGTAGGTCATCAGCCCGAAATCGTCCGGGCCGGCCTTGATCTGCCGCAAGTCCATCGCCCGGATCGTGCCGTTCTCGATGGGGACTGTGTAAGTCTTATTGGTGCGATTGTCGGTAATCGTAATGGTATTTTCTGGCATGAAAAGTCTCCGCCTTTATGCGCGCGCTCTCCGCAACAGCATAGCCGAGCGTATGTCCACAGCCCAAGTTCAATCTGTGATTGCAATCACAATCTCTTGTGATGACAAAAAACCGGCGGCCGCAGCCGCCGGTCCGATCTTGCAATCGCACAATGCCTAGTTCGAACTCGAATCGTCCCGGCGCTTCAAAGTCGGACGGTCGTCATCCTGTTTGTTGTCCCCTGACTTGTCGCTCGGGTTCGCAGTCCGCCGCAAGCTGGGCTTGTTGGCATCTTTCTCGTCCAGCAGCTTGTGCTTGTTCTCGATGGCCGCCAGCCGCGCTTTCACCTCGTCGAATTCCGAGGTGGTCACGATGTACTGCTGCTTGGCGGGAAGAATCTTACGAATCTCGTCCTGCGATTTTTCGATGCGGTCGGGAGTCTGGGGATGGGTATCAAAAGCCTTCGACAACGTGCCCGGCTTCTTCTTCTCCATCGCCTGGATCTTTTCGAAGAACGATACAAAGGCCGACGGATCGTATCCCGCGCGATACATGTATTCGATCCCGAGATAATCCGCCTGCGCTTCGAATCCGCGGGAGAAGTGCAGGAACGTCAGCGGAATGCCCAGTCCCATGCCTTCATAGATTCCGTATCCCAGCGCGCCGCCCATAAAAATGGCGGGCAGCGAGGCGAGCTGCAGCAGGTTCATGCGTGTGGCTTCGCGGCCGTAGTGGCAGGCCGCCACGTGCGCGATTTCATGCGCCATCACTCCCGCCATTTCAGCTTCTTCATCCGCTGCCAAAATCAGGCCGGAGTTCACGTAGAAAAATCCGCCCGGCAGCGCCATGGCGTTCACTACATCCGAGTCGACCACCTTGATGGTGAACGGCACCTGCGCATCCGAGTTCCGCACCAGGTTCTGCCCGATGCGGTTCACATACTCCGTGACCACCGGATCGTTCACCAGCTTCATCTGGGACTCGATTTCCTGCGCGTACCGGCGGCCGGTAGCGACTTGCCCTTCGACGGAGTACCAGTTGCCGAGACCCTTGCTGCAACCGACATTGCGGTTGCCCACCGCATCCACATCGGCGATACCGCCGTTATGCTTGATGTCGGCATCGTCCTTGGTCGGCAACGCAGCAGGCGCTTGCTTGGGGGCGTTTTGTACATCTCCCGCCTTAGGCTGCCCCGCGTCCGGGTCCGAGGTCGGAGCCTGGGTCCGCGGCGGATTCTGTGTAGGGGTCTGTTGCGGAGTCTGGGTCTGGGTTGGATCCTGGCTCGGATTCGGAGTTTGCGCAAACGTCCAGGGCCCCGCCGTGAACGCCGCCAATCCCGCTGCGATTGCCAGCCATTTGAGTTTCATACGGTACTCCTTGAGCCTGATTATACCCCCGGTGGGTAGACACAAAATCGCTAATCTTGGGCCTGAAGATTAGACGCGTACGACCCCCTCTGGGGTTATCCAACCCTCCAGAGAACTATAAGTTACGGAGGTCCCAAGGGGTTTATTTGCGACCTGAGGCTGACAGGTGAAGAATGCACGCCTCAGCCTCATCTTTATATACCCGCGTACCAGGCGTATCCGGCGTCGGAACCCGCCCCGCCCGTTCCCTTGCCGAAGGCCTTGAGATTGTCCGTAAGAGTCAGGCGATTGATATATTTCACGTTCTTATAGCCAAGCTGTCGCGGGACGCGGAGGCGCAGCGGGCCCCCGAAGGGGACGGGGAGCTCGCCTCCGTTCATGCCATGTGCAACTAGCGTTTGGGGATGCAAGGCATCGGACATGTCGATGCTTTCCCACCAATCGGGTTGAATGGAGCGGTACACGACGTAACGCGCCTGTGGGAGCGCGCCGACTCGGTCCAGAATGTAGGAGAGCGGCGCGCCCGTCCATTCGGCGATATACGTCCAGCCCTCTTCGCAGCCAATCATCGTGATATGGGACCGGACGGGAAAACTCTTGATCTCGGCCACCGAGAACGAAGCCGGGCGAGCCACCATTCCATCTACGGCTAAACGCCAGTCCACAAAACCCGCGGTGTGCAGGCGATTAAACTCGTCGCCCAGGGGATCGACTTCGTTGGCAAACGGCTCCCTGGAAATCTCGCTGGGCGAGAACTCGCGCGCCATGGAATGGCGCGTCAGCAGCCTTTGCGCGGCATAGGTGAGGGTTTCGCCCGCGCCGTAGATTCCTGCGGCATCCGGCGGAATGAGGCCATAACGCTGCGCCAGTTTGGCTCCTACTGCCAAGCCCGAAGCGCCGGCCGCTACTGCTATCCCAGAGGTGATGAGTTTGCGTCGAGAGATCTCGTTCATAAGTTCACTCCGTCGCTGAGTCGGCGTCGCCGGTCACCATGGCGCGCATCCGCTTTCGAAAGCCCGCAATAAAGATCATCAGAACGTGAACCACCAGGAACACGACGAGCAATATCGTCACCAGGAAATGCAGTGAGCGCGCCGTTTGCTGACCTCCCAACAGCCGGACCGCCAGCGGAAATGCCGATGTGAATCCAAAGGACATCGCAAGGCCCGTCCAGATCATCAAGGGGCAAAGCACGAAAATCACCAGCAGATACGTGAGGCGCTGGAGCACGTTATACGACCACGCTTCTTCTTTGCCCGGCCGCTCGAAGCGCAGATGCCGAATTATCGAGGAGCCGAGCTCTTTCGCAGAGAGTTCGGCGGGAAACAGATTGCGGCGGAAGTGCCCGCTGAAGAATCCCCAGAGCACGTAGAGCAATCCTGTGGCGACCGCAAGCCATGCGGCCTCGAAATGGAGATAGCGGCTCCAACCATTCTGGTCGGGCAGCACGTATCCATAACCGGTGGGAACGGTATTGCGCGAGGATGGCAGGTGCAGATTGAGCCAAGGGCGCATGTTCACGTTGCCGGTTTCGCCCCAATAAAACCTGGGATGCGACAGGACAATTTCTGCTCCGGTGATCAGGAGCGCGAAGAAGGCCACGGTGCTGACCCAATGGGTCAGGCGCACGAGCGCAGCATGACGCTTTTTCGGCCTGATGGATTGCAGCACAATCGCGGAAGCATCGCCAATGTCGCGAACGACGGCGCTTGAAGTCACACTCATCATGCGGTCCCCAATGCCCGATGGGACGAGATTCTACAATGGTGAAGGGAACTCCTCACGATTTTTCTTTCTGCGAGCCGGATCGCGGTTGTGTTGTCTCGTCCGGTTCTTCGCGCGTCTTCGATTCCTGGATGGAATTGCGGCGCAGTGCCGGCGAGCCGTACTGAACATCGACCTTGATTGCTAAGAACGATCAGGATAACCAGACAGTAACCCCTCCCCCTCCCCCTCGATCTATTGGAATCACTGAGTTGGCGGGAAATTCGAATTTAATCTATTGACTACAACAAGATAGGGGCAAAATCTTGAAAGGAAAGCGGTTAGCTCTAGTTTTCCTCCTGATTTCGCCTCAGCTCATCATTAGCCAACGCTCCGCCCGGCCCACTGGTCGATTGAAACGAGGAGCAGGCCGTTTTCCCACGCTCAGTTTTTCAAAGATCTTTGGCTGGCCGAGTACTGCTTTTGGCCCCAAAACAAAGCCCCCTCGGACCCTGAGTCCGTGGAGGCTGGCCACAAAAGTGGCTAATCTAATCTTTCAGAAATGGGTAGAGGAGGTCAATGCGGGGGATCACGGGAAGGCGTGAGCTGGAACACCGGGTCAGCAAAAAGGCTGTGAAAGGCGGATGGCGGTGCGTACGTGCGTGACCCAGAGAACATTTCAGCCTTTGAGTAGATCAACCGTCATAGTCAGCCATGTCCGTTAATGTTCGAAGCAGTGTTGCATGAAGTGCGCCGTCGACGTGCTGGAGTTCCCGCAACAGCGCTCGCATCGTGGTTTGAAACACACGTTTCAGCTCGGCAGGTTCGAGCGAGGCCGGGAGACACTCGCGTGCGCCGCTGCGCTCAGGGCTCGGCAGATCGTCGAGCCCGCGTCCTTGTTGCGCAATCACGCCGCAACGCAGGCACATCAGCTCGCAAACGTGGTTACGCATGCCGCTCAGCATGTATTCCGCCTGCAACAGGCGGCCGCGCGCCAAGCTGGAGCGGACATGCAGGGCGTAAAGCCATGCCATCCCGATCAGGGCAAGAGGATTCGGTTGCGGCGCGGGATGCGGAGGCTGCGACTCCCCAAAGATGAGCCGGAAATTTGGGCCGATCGCGGCAAAGTCCGCTGCGGGCCAGAAAGCGATATCGACCTGCAAGGTATTCCCCAACAGGAAGACCCGGAACAGCGTGTCGCCCCCTATGACATCGACGTGAGCGACTGCTCCGTGCCGGTATAGGCGGTCGGTCCATGCGGCAACGACCTGCTCCTGGGAAGCTTCGGGCTTGAGGCACAGAGCGAGATCGATGTCGGACCAGCGGTCCAGTCGAGAGCATGCGGCCGATCCCGTGTGCGCCGCCCCGCACAGGCTGGCATCGCTTTGAGCAGCGGAGACCAGGTCGGCGCGAAGCCGCTCACGTTCCTCGGCAGTGAAGATGGGCATGCGCAGCATATTAATGGATGCGGGGGGATTTTGAAGTTGCACTCCAAGCCACGAGCCAGAGCCCTGTCAGGAGCCGGTTGCCTCCGCGTTCTCGGCGGTTAAAGGTTTTTACCGCTGCGAGACTCCGCGTCCTCGGTGGTTAAAAAGATTTTTACCGCTGAGTTCGCCGAGAAAGTGAGAGGCCGCCGAGAAGAGCGCCTCCGAAAGATCGGCTGCATCAGATTGCGCGACTAAACATTCCTCGACGCGGCTTCTCCGCCAAGCCTTCGAGACCTCCGAATCCTCGGGTTAAAGATTTTTACCGCTGAGTTCGCCGAGAAAGTGCGAGGCCGCAGAGAAGAGCACCTCCGAAAGATCGGGCGCGTTTCTAATCGAACTCTGCGAAGACTGCAGTCCGGCAAGCCCTTGCGTTGATTCGGCAGGAGATTTGGGGTGGTTGGCTTTGCGGCGACCCATCGAAAAGCTGCGTTGACCCTGATTTCTGCACGGAGTAAGATTCGAGCGCCGTGGAGCAGGTGGAAACCATCGTAGGACGAGTGCTGGGGCACTATCGCGTGCTCGAGCAAATTGGAGCGGGCGGAATGGGCATGGTGTTCCGCGCGTCCGATGAGCAACTGGAGCGCGATGTCGCCATTAAAATTCTGCCGCCCGGCATGCTGGCGGATGAATCCGCGCGCAAACGATTCCGGCGCGAGGCGCTCGCCCTCGCCAAGCTCAATCATCCCAATATCGGTACGGTGTACGAATTTGGGAGCCAGGACGGAATCGATTTCCTAGTGATGGAATACGTCGGCGGGGTGGCCGTGGATGCCAAGCTCGCGGCCGGGCCTCTTTCGCAGAAAGACTTGCTGCGCCTGGGATTCCAGATGGCTGACGGCCTGGCCAGCGCGCATGAGCATGGAGTGATTCACCGCGATCTTAAGCCGGCGAATCTCCGGCTGACGCAGGACAACCGGCTGAAGATCCTCGATTTTGGCCTGGCGCAGTTTCTGCGCAAGGATGCGGAACTGGGCGCCACCACCACCACTTCCGAAGATACGAAGATCAGCGGAACGCTGCCGTATATGTCGCCGGAGCAGTTGCGCGGCGAAATCACGGATCAACGCACCGACATCTGGTCGGCGGGCGTGGTGCTGTATGAATTGGCGACGGGCCGGCGGCCCTTCGCGCAGCCGCAAGTCTCGCTGTTGATTGACGCCATTCTGAACCGTTCGCCGCAGGCGCCGAGTGCTTTGAATCCCAAGATCTCGCCCGGCATGGAGATGTTGATTCTCAAGTGTCTCGATCAGGATCCGGAGCGGCGCTACCAGTCGGCGCGCGAACTGCGGGTGGATCTGGAGCGCTTGACGATGCCGCTGTCGCAGCAGATCTCGGGCGTGACCATGGCGCCGGCATTCCCACGGCGCAAGAGCAAGCTGATTCCGATCATCACGGCCGTTGCCCTGGTATGCGTGATTGCGGCGGCGGCTGCGTATTGGTATCTCCACGGAAAATCCTCGCAAGAGTCGGTCACAACGACATTGAGCCGGCGGCGCACGGTCGCGGTGCTTACGCTAAAGAACGCCACGGCCCGTCCCGATGCGGCATGGCTTTCCACCGCGCTGCCGGAGATGTTAACCACCGAGCTTGGAGTGGGCGAGAAACTGCGAACCATCACCGGCGACCAGGTCGCGCAGATGAAAATGAACCTGTCGCTGCCCGAC
This sequence comes from Candidatus Sulfotelmatobacter sp., assembly GCA_035309485.1. Taxonomy (GTDB): domain Bacteria; phylum Acidobacteriota; class Terriglobia; order Terriglobales; family Acidobacteriaceae; genus Sulfotelmatobacter. The sequence continues at coordinate 20,227 of DATGFC010000090.1, read as the reverse complement.
TCGGATACCTTGCCGACGCAGGCGCTCTCGCAAATTGGGAAATCCCTAGGAGCGGACCTGCTGGTGCTGGGCTCTTATGTCGCCCTGGCCGACGGGAAACTGCGCGTCGATCTGCATCTGCAAGATGTATCTGCGGGTGAAACGCTGATTTCGGTGGCCCAGACGGGAGACGAAAAAGATCTGTTTGACCTGATCAGCCGGGCCGGCGCGCAGTTGCGGGAGAGATGCAACGCGGGCCAGGTGACTCCGCAAGATCAGGCGGCAGTACGCGCGTCGCTGCCGCCCACACCGGAAGCTTCCAAGTTCTATGCGGAAGGTCTCGCGAAGCTGCGCGTGAATGATGCCATGGCGGCACGCGATCTGTTGCGCAAGGCCGTCGAAGCCGATCCCAGTCATGCATTGGCACACTCCGCGCTGGCGGCGGCCTGGAGCGTGCTGGGATACGACGAGCAGGCGCGTTTGTCGGCGAAGAGCGCCTACGAACTGTCGGCATCGCTGTCGCGCGAGGAACGCCTGCTGATCGAGGCGCGGTACCGGGAGACGTCTAAAGACTGGGACAAGGCCGCAGAGGATTACCGCACATTGTTCGGTTTCTTCCCAGACAATGTGGAATACGGGTTGTTCCTCTCCCGCGCACAGGCTCGCGGCGGCAAAGGGAAAGAGGCAGTGGCCACGGCGGATTCTCTACGCCGGCTGGCAGCACCATCGGGCGATGACCCGAGAATCGACATCGCCGCTTCGGAAGGTGCGGGGTATAGCGGCGATTTCAAGAAGATGGCCGAGTTTGCAGGTGCCGCAGCGCAGAAGGCACGAGCGCTCAACGCGAAGCTTCTGGCGGCCCGCGCATTGTACTTACAAGGCACGGCTCTCGAACATCTGAGCGATCCCACTGGCGCCACGGCAGCAGTCGCGGAGGCGGGCAAGATTTACGAGAGTGTGGGCGACCGTTACGGACTGGCTAGCACGATTGAGGTAACGGCCCTTTCGCTGGAGGATCGCGGCGACTATCCCGGTGCCGTGGCGAAATTCAAAGAGGAGCTTGAGATCGCGCGCTCCGTGGGGAACCGCAAAGCTGAGGCTTCAGCCCTGAACAATATGGGCGTAGTTCTCAACCAGCAGGGTCATGCCGAAGAAGCGATGAAGATGTATCGCGAGGCACTGGCAGTCTTTCTGGAGGTCAGCGACAAGGGGAACTATGCCCAGACGCTGATCGATGTGGCGGGCATCATGAAAGACACTGGAGATCTGGCGCAGGCCAAGGCTACGTATGATCAGGCGCTTGCGGTGTCGCGCGAGATTAACGACCAGAATGGCATCGCAACGTCGCTTACCGGAATAGGCACGGTGTTGGACGCGCTCGGCGACTCGGCTGCGGCGGTGAAAATGCTGGGGCAGGCCTCGGACCTCGATCTTGCCGGAGGTCAAAGTAGTCCCTCGAACGACAAAATCATTGATATCGGCGACGCTTTCCAGCATCTCGGGGATCTGGCCAACGCACGAAAGAACTATGAAAGCGCCCTCGATCTCTCGCGGAAGGCCGGGGACAAGAGCATGGCGGCTTATGCTCTAGCGGGATTGGGGGGCCTAGATCTGAAGGCTGCGGACTTCGTGCGAGCCCACAAGGATTATGACGAGGCTCTCGCGCTGCGAAAAGAATTGGGCGAGAAAGACACGATCGCGTCGACCCAGGTCGCAATGGCGGAATTGAGCATGGAAGAGGGCCATCCCGAAGCGGCGGAACCGAGCCTGCGAGGAATTCGCGATGATCTTCAGAATGCGCACAAGAACGATGACCTGGTGACCGTGACGGCTTTGCTTGGGTCGGTACTATTGAAGGAAGGCAAGACTGATGCGGCAGTGAAGGAACTCGCCAGGGTTACTCCGCTCGCTAGTAAGAATCAGAACTTGAGTGTGCAACTGGCGTTTGCGTTGGCGAGGGCGCGCGCGAAGACGGCTACTCGCGAGAACGGCGCGGCCACTGGCATTCTGAAAGAAGTGTTGGCGAAGGCGACTAAGTCCGGATACCTTGGAGCCCAGTTAGAATCCCGGTTAGTGCTGGAAGAGATCGAATTGAAATCCGATAAGTCCACGGCGGCGCGCAACCGCCAGGAGCAATTAGTAAAGGAAGCGAAGGACAAAGGATTCGACCTTATCTCGCGCAAAGCCGCGGCCTTATAGTTGCAAAACCGCGCAACTATGTGCAGTGATTTGCATCTTGTAAATCCGATTCCAGAATGATAATGTTCGCCGACCCTGCGCCTGTGGGGGGCGCTTGTGCGGATTTGATCTTCCATTCGTGTGCGGGGAAACTACCAACAAAACTGCTGGAGAGATCATGCTTCGATTGTTGACGAAAGATCGCGTGTACGATGCGCCAATCGCAGTTAAAGAGAGTCATCGCCGGCGCCAATTTCAATTGCTTGCGGCGTGCATTCTTGTGTTGGTAGCAGTGACCAGCCGGTCCAATGCCCAGATTCCTCTGGCGAGTTTCGACGGCACCGGCAATGGCGCCGTGCCCTGGAATGGGTATCCGATTGTAATCGATGCCAGTGGCAACGGTTACGGGACGACCGTTGAAGGAGGAACCTACGACGAGGGAACAGTCTTCCAAGTTACCCCCGGGGGAACGCTGACGACGATTTATACATTTTGCTCCCAGATCAACTGCGCGGACGGAGCTGCGCCCTACGCCGGGCTGGTACAAGGCTCAAACGGTAACTTCTACGGGACAACCGAGTCGGGCGGAGCGAATGGCCTGGGCACAGTCTTTGTGGTCACGAAAGCGGGATTGCTGACTACTCTGCACAGCTTTGCAGGATATCCGACGGATGGCGCCTCCCCAGTCGCCGGCCTTGTGCTTGCTACTGACGGGAACTTCTACGGTACAACCGCAGGAGGAGGAAGCAATGGTGGAGGCACGGTCTTTAAGATGACACCAGCCGGCCAAGTGACCACGCTTTACAGCTTTTGTTCTCAAACGAACTGCAGCGACGGTTACCACCCTTCCGGCGGTCTGGTGCAGGCGAGCAATGGAAACTTCTACGGAACGACCGCATTCGGCGGGGCCAACGGCGACACCGGCACGATCTTTGAAATGACGCCCTCGGGCCAGTTGACCACCCTTTACAGCTTTTGCTCTGGAACCAACTGCCCTGACGGCTCACAGCCTCGGTCTGGTCTAGTGCAAGCCGCCAACGGGAACTTCTATGGAACGACCGCATTCGGCGGGGCCAACGGCGACAGCGGCACGATCTTTGAAATGACGCCTTCGGGCCAGTTGACCACCCTTTACAACTTTTGCTCGCAAACCTACTGCACGGATGGCACTCATCCCCACGCTGGACTGCTGCAGGGCTCTGACGGAAACCTCTACGGAACGACGGCGGGGGGCCAAGGTCCTAACCTGTGGTGGAGCTTCGGCACGGTCTTCGGAATGACACCTGCGGGGCAGCTGACCACTCTCTATGACTTTTGTTCGCAAAGCTACTGCAGTGACGGTGCCTACCCTCACGGCGGACTTGCCCAATCCGGAAGCGGAGTCTTATTTGGCGCGACTTACTACGGCGGCACCTACCTCGATGGCACAATCTTCACCCTGCCCCTGGGGCTGATGCCTGCGAAAACGACGCCGGGCAACATCAAAACGGCAGCGAACTCTGTCGGCGTCGGGCACGGAGCGGAGGCAACTGCGGCACCAGGCGCCCGAGGGAACGGCAAGGGGACAATGCTGTCTGAGTTCTCCGACTCGAAAAGTAGCACCGCGGCTAAACTCGCAGGGGCAAAGACCCCCGCGATCAAGCAAACGGTGCCGGTCGCAGTCGCGCATAACTCTGCTCCGCCGGTCACGAGTATTTTGGATCTGTATGGCGCGAACGGCGCCTTTCCCTATGGGAATTCTCTGACGCAGGGCAATGATGGGAACCTTTATGGCGTCACGGGGAGTGGCGGGACTTTCGAGCAAGGCACGGTGTTCCAACTCACACCGGGCGGGACGCTGACCACGATTTACACGTTTTGCTCCTTAACCAATTGCACGGATGGCGTCGAGCCATTCGGCGGGTTGGTGCAAGCCACCAACGGGAACTTCTACGGAACAACACCGCTCGGGGGTTTCGGCGCAGGTACCGTGTATGAGATCACGCCGGGCGGCCAACTAACGACGCTTCATAATTTTTGTTCTCAGGCGGGCTGCGCCGATGGCAATTACCCGCAAGCCGGGCTGGTGCAAGCCACCGATGGGAACCTTTACGGAACAACCGGGGCTGGCGGGGGCCCAAACAATGGAGGCGTCGTTTTCCAAATCACACCAGCGGGCCAGCTAACGCCGCTTTACGATTTTTGCTCCCAGTCCAACTGCGCGGACGGGTCCGATCCCGTCGCCGGGCTGGTGCAAGCCAGTAACGGAAATCTCTACGGAACAACTTGGGGTGGCGGAGTCAACAACGCCGGCACCGTTTTCCAAATCACCCTCGGGGGAACGTTCACCACACTTTACAGCTTCTGCTCCCAAACCAACTGTGCGGATGGTTCCAACTCCACTGCCACGCTGGTGCAAGCCAGCAATGGAAATCTTTACGGAACAACTCAGTTGGGCGGGGCCAATGGCCTGGGCACCGTTTTCCAAATCACGCCGGCGGGTCAACTCACCACGCTGTACAGCTTTTGCTCCCAGTCCAACTGCACGGACGGCTACTTTCCTGTCACCGGGCTGGTGCTAGCGGGAGGGAACCTCTACGGAACAACCGACTCCGGCGGGACTTTCGGATACGGAACAGTCTTCGAAATCACGCCCGCAGGCCAACTGACCACGGTCTACAGCTTCGGCCTCACCGACGGCGCTTATCCTGATAATGCACTCGTGCTCGCCAGCAATGGGAACTTGTACGGTATGACGGATTCTGGCGGCGACCGGCTGGATGGCGCGATCTTCAGCCTGCCACCGGTGATCTCGCTCAGCGGTCCAACGGGATCGGCGCAGGTTGGCGTTCCTTATAGTTCAGCGCTGGTGGCCTCGGGCGGAGTGGCGCCGTATACGTATTCGATCATCAGCGGGTCTCTGCCTTCGGTGCTCTCGCTCAATGCGTCGACAGGAGCGATCACTGGCACACCGACGACTGCAGGCACTTTTAACTTCACGGGCCAGGTCGTGGACTCGAAGGGGAACTCGGCCACGGTCCTTAGCAGCATCGTGGTGACGAGCGGGACTAACCCGTCGATTACTACTCTGACTCTGACGCCGTCGAGCATCGCCGTAGGTTCAGTCGGGCCAGTGGTGATGACAGCGACAGTTGCTCCGCAGTCGGGCAGCGGGACGCCAACCGGCACCGTCGCCTACTTCAACGGTTCAACCCAGGTGGGAACAGCCACCCTGAATGGTGGAGTCGCGCAGTTTAATTTCAATCCCAGCAGTCTCGCGGTGGGCCTGTATTCGATTACTGCCGTATATGGTGGCGACAACACGTTCGCCGGATCGACTTCCCAATCGCAGACACTGTTCATTACCCAAGCCGGACCGTTTGCCTATGTGGCCAATCTCATCAGCAACACGGTGTCGATGGTGAATATTCCTACGGGACAAGTGGTAAACAGCATACCGGTGGGACCCGCCCCGATCGATGCCGCGATGTCTCCCGATGGGACACAGGTTTACGTCAGCAATAACGCTGGAGGCGACGTCGCTGTGATCGATACGGCTAGCAGCACCGTTGTGGCCACGATTCCGGTACAGTCGTTCCCGGTCGGCCTCGCTTTCACGCCCGATGGAACCGCCGCCTATGTGGCGAACTTCGGTTCGAACACTGTTTCGGTGATCAACACGTCGACACAAACTGTGACCTCGACCGTGCCCGTGGGGCATGCGCCCGGGAACGTAACCATGGCAGTCACATCCCTTGGAACCTTCGCCTATGTACCGAACGCTAAAGACAACACGGTTTCCGTCATAGCTGTCGGACCCAACCCAACCGTAGTGCAGACGATCAATGTGGGCACCAGTCCCAACTGGGCAATTGCGGCGCCGAACAGCAGCGTGGTGTATGTGGAAAATGGAGGCAGCAACAACGTATCCGTGATTTCAGTCGCGACGAATACGGTTACAGCAACCATTCCAGTGGGGTCGGGCCCGCAAAGCGCGGCGTTCAGCCCCGATAGCAGCATGGCGTACGTGGCGAACACATCCTCAAATACCCTCTCGGTGATCTACACGCCGTCTCAAACGGTCATCAAGACGATTTCAGGCTTTAGCAGTCCTCGGCAGGTGGCGGTCAGTACCGATGGGTCGGTTGCCTATGTCGCAGATAGCGGCAGCAGTTCGGTGTCGGTGGTTGCCACGTCCACGAATACCATCACTAACTCCATCGTCGTAGGGTCTAGTCCCTTGGGTATTGCGATTGGAGCGGCGCCTCCGGCCACGCTGGTTATTACGCTGCCGTTGAGCCCGACGCAGCCGAACACGTTCAACTTCGGCACTAACAACTATGTCGTGCAGTACCCCGCAGGCTCCAGCTTCTCCGGGATCAACATGACCACAACTGCGGTCCAGATGACGCAGGCACAGTTCTCGGCCCGCGTCGCCGGCACCCAGTTTGCCAATGCCACCTGCATCGTCGATGGCGGCACCGGCGGCAATTGCGTCGATTACCAAGTCACCTGCTCGGACATGAATGGCAATCAGATTTCGTGCCCCAGCGAGAGCTCTCCGACCATATCCGTGCAAACCACCTTCACCAGTTCGGGGTCGATCATCAATCCCGGATTCCTCACCACACCGATCGGCCAGAACAACTGGACCAACATCTTCTCCGGGTACTCCGACCCGACAGTGAAAGGCAAGACCCAGGGATTCTCGGAATTTGTAGCTGTCGATCTAGGCGCGACCAATCCGCAAGGGCTCGCCAAGATGCAGGTTGTGAGTCCGAAGTTCCCGGCAAAATCCAACGTCGGAGGGTTGATTCCAGTCGTCATTCGCCTGACCTCGGTTGCAACAGGACAACCTGTCACAGATGGGCATGCCAGCATTTCCGTGGTGATGGTGCGCGACAAGAATGGCAACGCCACGAATCAGACGATCCTGTCGAAGATCAATGCCTTCGCTCCTACCAACATCGCCGGCGAGTATAAATACACGCTGAACATCAGGAATTTTCCTGAGGGGACTTACAGCATGACGATCTGGGGTGATTCGTTCGCGGCCACACAGGGCCAGCTAGTCCTTCTGAAGTAAGCGTCGATTCAGCCGGCGGGGCAACGCTGCACGCCCTGCCGGTTCAAGCCGTAGATGGGGAGAAATAGCGCCGATTCAGCTCCGAATCAAATCGTGCTGCGTCTGTGCTCCGCAGAGCTAGGCTTCTGAAGCGCTACCCTTAATCGCGTCCCATACCATTCGTTTTCCGCTGCGATAGGAGAGGTTCACCATGTGCCCCGCTGCAGCGGCGCGGTGGCCGACCTCACCGGTCTCATAGCTCGGCACGCGCGTACGAACGGCATCTATGAAGTTCGCGATATGCAAGACAGTCGCGTCGGGCGTGGCGGGGAATTCCAAGTTCTCAGGAGCCGGTTTGATGCCTGTTCCCTGCGATTCCGCGCGGTGATTGTCTTGATTCAGGAATGCTTCCTGCATGGCTTTTGGCCAGCTGTCGATTGAGTAATTGTAATTTTCGCTTTTGTATTCGGCCTGCTCAACCATTCCCGCGCCCAGGAGAACGGAGAGTGAGCCCTCCGTTCCCAGGAATTGGATTCCCTGCCCTGCGGTGCTCGCACTGTTAAATGTGCCGGCCATGTTGACGCAGAAGCGGCCATAGTCGAACAAGGCGTCGAGAGTGTCAGGTACTTCGCGCCCGTCCTGCCGATTGAGGATTCCTCCACCGGCAACGACGCTCTTGGGCATATCCGCGCCCATGATGAAGTGAATCGATGTGATGAGGTGAACGAACAAGTCGGTAGAGATTCCCCCGGAATAATCCCAGTACTTGCGGTAGCGAAAGACGCGCTCGGGATCGTAGGCGACTTTGGGCGCAGGGCCCAGCCATTCATTCCAGTTGAAGTTCACGCCATTCTGCAGGTCGGGTGGAATGGGATAGTTCCAGGAACCGGTCGAGCTGTTGCGGTTGTAAGAGGCGGTCACCTTGGTGACCGTCCCGAGCTTGCCTGAGAGCACGATCTCCCGCGCCTTTTTGTTCTGGTCCGACGAGACCCACTGACTGCCCACCTGAAGGATGCGCTTATGTTGCTGCGCTGCCTGGATCATGGCCGGGCCGTCTTCAATTCTGTAGGTCATGGGCTTTTCGATATAGACGTCCTTGCCCGCGCTCAGGGCGTCGAGCACGATCTGCCGATGCCAATGATCGGGCGTCGCTACCAGCACGGCATCGATATCTTTGCGGTCCAACAATTTCTGGTAGGTCGCGAAATTGGTCGCGATCTTGCCGTCGGTGCGCTGCCTGGCGCGTTCGAGGTGACCCTGATAGCAGTCGCACACTTCCACCAGGTTCGCCTGCTGGGTGTCTTTGGCGGCCTCGAGCAAGATGTTGCCGCGAATTCCGAAGCCGATGAATCCAAGTTTCACGCGCTCATTCGGGCTGGCGGATTTGGGAAGCGCCGATGGAGGAAAATTAATGGCCCTGCCATTGAGGAAGAGTCCGAGTCCGGCCGCCTTTGTCGCGCTGCTAGCGAGGAACTGACGTCTCGTCGACTTTGACATGATCGGATTCCTTTCGATTGCTTTGCTATTCGGGAGGCGGTGCACGAAAAGGCTTCATGCAACCTGCTGCGACTCCGTCATTCTCGTTTGGATTATCTTCTTTCTTGCAATCTCGCGAAACTGGCCTCCCGAAAGACTGCCGGCATCGGTCAACAATGAGGGCTCACAAGAACATTGGCAACAGGCTAATTCTTCGCATAGACGGGGCCGGCACTGCGAGAGGGCGGATCGGAGATAGCACGAATGTAAGATATCAGCGCCTGGATGTCGGACTTGCTGAGCGTGTTTCCCCATGCCGGCATGAGGGCTGACTTGTTGAGGGCGGTGCCGCCGTAGCTAATGATGGCCGTGAGATCGGCATCGCTAATCTTGTTGAGCGTATCGCCTTCCGTGAAGGGATGGGGCTTGACCTCGAGATTGTCGTAATTCGAAACGCGCTCCGCGGTCGACTCCGGGTTGTGACAGCGGTCGCAGTACTGGTCGTTGAGATGGCGTCCCAGCGTCTGCTGATAGCCGAGGGCGATCTCCTCGATTTTGAGTTCGACCTTCTTACGGGACTTGTCGGTGGTGAAGGCGACGATCTGGTAGCGGCCGGCCATACCTCCGAGAGAAACGTTGGTGCTGACCTGGCCGCTCGAATCGGTGAGTGCGCTCAAGGGATCGAACGCAACTCCAGGAACAGCCGAGAATTCCACCAGCGCTCCGGCGACAGCGGTTCCCTGTTCATTGTTCACCTGCACCACGACCGGTTGCGGCAACAGGCTGCCGCACTGCGCGATCTGCTTTCCGCCGCTGGATTCGACGATGGCGGCGCCGAATGCTGTAGGCTTGGGCAGCGGCACAGACTCAGTTTTACGTGAGCAGGATGTCGACACCGCAATTGCCAGCGCGGCGATAATGAAGCGAAAGACAGCCGGGGAATGGCGAGTCATTTCTTGGCGACCTCCTGTTTGGCTCGGCCTTTTTGCGAAATCAGAAATGCGGTCAAAGCACGAGCCTCCTCGTCACTCATAGCGCGATTCGGCTCAACCGTTCCCGGACGCAGCGACTGGGGGTTTTTCATCCACTGATAAATCCAGGCTGCGTTCAGGCGCGAACCAACCTGCGTAAGAGTTGGACCGATGTAGCCTTTGTCGGTCTTGGCGTCGAGAATGTGGCAACCCTGGCAGGAATACTTGCCGTAGAAGAGCTGCTTGCCGAGTTCAATCCCCCCCTGCGAGTAGCCGCTTAACGGCATGGAATCGCGGTCGACTGCGGGGCTCTGATAGACGGTCATAATGTAGTCGGCGAGTTCGCTGACCTCGCCGTCGGTCAGATTGAAGCGGGGCATGCGACGAATCAGCGATGGCCGCAGCGTGCCCGGATTTTTCAGGAAGTCGGCCAGCCATTGCCGTTGGACCGAACTGCCTTCCCAGGTCAGGTCGGGCGCCATGTCTCCACCGTGGCCATTGATGCGGTGGCAACTGAAGCAGGCAAGATCGGTCATCAGCTTTCCCGCTTTGCCCGCAGGCTGATAGTCCGACTCGGGCGTGGCTGGAACTGTCAGCGACGGCGGCAGAGTGTTGGCTCGATCATTCAGCGAAAGCAGCGCGGTGGTGAGCGAATCGATCTGCGCCGGCGTGAAAGTGTATTGCGGCATTTTCAAGCCTTGCCCGAAGGAACGCGGCTGCTTGATTTTGGTGGCAATGTAGTCAGGCAATGTATGTTGCATGCCCGGCAAAAACACGAGTTGTGTGACGGGCTTGCTGCCAATGCGGCTGAGTTCGGGAGCAAAATTCTCCGGCTTCTTGATGCCTGCGATTTCGTGGCATGACGCACAACCGTAATCCGCAACCAGGCGCTTGCCATGTGCGATCTGCTCCGGCGTGGCGTCCGCGAGATGCACGTTGGCAAGCAGATCGGAATCGGTTTTTGCCAAGAGAAATCCGGACAGTGTAGCCACCTGCGAATCGTTGAAGCGGTAATGCGGCATGGCGGTGGCGGGATCGTAGGCGCGAGGGTTGCGGAGCCAAGCCTGCAACCACTCCGGTTTGACCTTGCTCCCAACCCGAGTCAGTTCCGGGCCCACATCGCCGCCTACCATGTTTCCGGCCGCATTCTGCACGGCATGGCACGAGGCGCAGAATGATTCTCCATAAAGACTGGCTCCGGCGGCTGGATCGGAGGAGGCTTTGGCGCCAAGTGTCACCGTATTTCCCGCTACGGGCGTGCTGTTGGCGATCAAGAATGCCGAGATGTCGCGCGCTTCGTCGTCGCTCAGCTTGAAGTTCGGCATGGTCGAAGTTGACGCGTAAGCTTGCGGATCTTTCAGCCAGGCATAAACCCACTCGCGCGTGGTCTTGTCGGCGATGTGCGAAAGCGCGGGCGGATCGTCAGTGGCTTTCGCCACGCTGCCATCCGACAACTTCACCGTGTGGCAATGCACACAGCCTTCGCGGGAAAGCAGACTGCGACCCTGATTGAGTTGCGGCGTGCCGAGCAGCGGTCCGCGGTGACATTCTCCACAGGATGATTCGATGTATTTAGCGGGCAGGATTGGCTGCTCCCAGGCCAGCGTGCTGCTGTGCGCTTCAGAAACCGTGGTGGCCGCGCCCTGCCCGCGATGGCACATCGTGCATCCGAACTGATCGAGCTTATGAGGGATCACCGGGTGGGTGCGATAGGGCTGGACCGGAACATCTGTGAGGCTGGCTTCTTTCAGACCGACGTGGCAACTTGTACAGCGGTCGACCACTGCGAGTTCAGGCAGCCAGATCTGCTGAATGCCGCCATGGAAGCGGCGCTGCAGCGTATTCGCGTCGCTGCGGTTACGGACCATCCTGAGATAGCCGTGTTGATAGTGCCGCCACTCGCTGAAGAAATTCTTCGCAGGAGCGATGGCCAGGGAGCCCAGAAAAATCAGGCTCACCACGCCGAAGGCCCGCACGCTATCCCCGAACAATGTTTGCCACAGCGAAGTAAGTTTTTCTTTCATGAGGGCCGCACCCTTGTCAGCACCTTGATAGACATCCTATGAACCCTGCCACGGCCATACGAACGACCAGCCCGGCCCGCGAAAAAATGTACCGATTGCAGTGAGCACCACCAGTTCGAATAAGAACCAAGTCATCACCCAATAAGAAAGCGGCCTGGCAGCCAAATAGCGACGGAAAGCCGAAGGCGACTGCGGAGAGCTTTGCGCCGCCAGGAGCATCAGGCCTGCCATGATCAGCGTGGGCACCAGAGCCGCATAAACCTTAAACAGAAGTAGAAAAAAAGAAAGAGCAGTGGCGATGACGTAGAAAATCCGCAGCCGCCGCCGTCGATCCTTCAAGAAAAGCCCGTCGGCCTCGATGTTGACTTTGAAATACGGAATCACGATCAGCGCCATCACCACCAGCCCCGGTACGAGCACGCCCGCGACCACGGGCGGAAAGTAGTGCAGCATCTCCTGCAGTCCCAGGAAGTACCAGGGAGCTTTCGCCGGATTAGGCGTGTGCGAGGGATCGGCCAGCCCTTCGAGCGGAGCATTGAAGATCAGTGCGATCCATACCAGCACAACCGCCAGTGTCATGACCGCAACGGCCGCGCGGAACAATACTTCGGGAAAAGTCTGAATTTGATCTTCGGTGTCGGCCCTCACCTGCGCGGAAGTGCGGCGCGTAATGAAAACGATGCGGCGCGGAGATTTCTTTGCGTTCGAGTCGACGCCGGCAACGAAGTCTTTGGAATCGGCCATAGCTATTGCCCTTCCTTCGGGAGCGGAGCGCCCGTATCGGTTCGAGCGCGTACCGTCGCCGGTTCACTGGCGTGAGAGTAGAGGCCGCCATCCTTGCGAATCCGCCAAAAATGAATCGCCACAAAGAACATCGCCGCCAGCGGCAGAATCATGCAGTGAAGTACATAGAAACGGAGCAGTGCGTTGGCATTGACTGCGTTGCCGCCGAGCAGCAGGAAGTGAATCTTTTCTCCCATCACCGGAACCGCGGAGGCGATGTTCGATCCGACGGTAATAGCCCAGTACGCCAACTGATCCCAGGGAAGCAAATATCCGGTGTAGCTGAGCAGCAGCGTCATGAGTAGCAGGATGACGCCGATGACCCAGTTGAATTCGCGCGGCGCGCGGTAGGCTCCGCGGTAAAAAACTTTGAACATGTGCGCGAACACCAGAAAGACCATGGCATGCGCGGACCAGCGATGGAGGTTACGCAGAAATAATCCGGAGGAGACCACGAACTGCAAATCTTTGGTGTCGGCGTAGGCCTGCGGCACCGAGGGGTGATAGTAGAACATCAGCGGAATTCCGGTCGCAACCAGGATAAGGAAAGTGCCCAGCGTCAGCGTTCCCAAATACCAGGTCGCACTGAAGCTCAGCATGCGCGTGCGCACCTTGGTAGAAAACAGATGCAGGAAGACATTCTGCTGAATGGCTAGAGCGCGTTTCAGGGTGCTGGATCCGGTCCCGCTACGGAAGACCGAGCGCCATACGCGCGTGCCCCGCAGGTTATCGAAATATTGGTCCACTGTTTTCGCCATGCTCAGACCCTCACGTAGGAATCCCGCACCAGCGGGGGCACGTCGGTTGAACGATCGACCAGCAGATCGCCGTCGTCATTGAGCCAGATTCGCTTCCAGGGCAAGGGCTTCGGTGCGGGGCCTTCAATCTTCTTGCCACTCTCTTCGAACTTGCTGCCGTGACATGGGCAAGCAATCATGTTCAATTCGGGCTTCCACGCGGTCATACATCCCAGGTGGGTGCAGACCGCGCTCAGAGAAAAGTAGCCTTCGTCGGAATGGATGATGTAAATGCCGGAGTTGACGTCGATGGTGACGCTGCCCAGGGGATAACGATCGGGCTTGCCGGCATTCACCACGGGCGACGGCTCAAAAAGCACATTGGGCTCGAGGTACTGATACGCAAAGGCCGCGGTACCGGCGGCGGCGATGCTGAGCGATCCCAAACCGAGTTTCGCGAAGAATTGCCGGCGGCTGACGTCGTCTTTTTTGGTCTCTTCTGCCATTGTTGCCTCGTGCTTACTTCTGCAATCCCGCGCCGATTGCAGCGATCGAGATCAACCCAGTCGGCTCGACGGGAATCAGGTTGTACGACTCCATGGTGATTGTTCCCACGGGACACCGCATAGCGCAAAGGCCGCAGCGGATGCAACGGGTTTCGTCCTTCAACATTGCCGCGCCAGCGATCACGCCCAGTTCGTCCGCGGCGACCTCGTCGAATTCCACGCCGAACAATTCCTGGTTGTCGCGGATGTGCTGTACGGTTTCGGGCTCGAAGCTGATGCGATCGAGCGAAACCAGCTCCAAACATTTTTCGGGACAAATATCCACGCAACCGCCGCAGAGGATGCACATGCTGCCATCCTCGGGAACGCCTTCAAAGACGGTGTTGGTCCAGCAGTGCAGGCAGCGTTGGGCCTCGGCCATCGCGGCAGGCGCGTCGTAACCGACCTCAACCTCGGTGACGCCGGTGCGGCGTTCGAGAGGCAGCATGGGCACCGGCTGGCGGTCGATGTCGAGATAATCGAGCGGCATGGAATGACGCCGGAGCACCTCGACTTCAATGATCGGCTCGGGATGACTGGCACCACGGAGGAATTCATCAATGCCTACGGCGGCGCGTTTGCCGTCGCCGACACTATCAATAATCAGGCGCGGTCCGAAAACGCAGTCTCCGCCGGCAAAAATTCCGGCAGCGGAGGTCATTAGCGTCTGGGGATTGACCGCAATCAGCCCGCGCGGCGAAAGCTCAACCTTATCCTCCGGCGTCAGGAAATCGAGGCGTGGGGCCTGCCCGATCGCCATGATGATGGTGTCGCACTGGATCTGACTTTCGCTGTTTTCGTAGAACGCGGGGTTGAAGCGCCTGTTCTGATCGAATACCCACTTGGTCTTCAACGTTTCGAGAGCCGTGACCTTGCCGTCCTTGCCCAGGATGCGCTTCGGCCCGAGGCCGGGATGCATCTTGATGCCTTCTTCTTCTGCTTCGACGATTTCTTCCAGGGCGGCGGGCATTTCCTCGCGGCGCTCCAGGCAGACCAGGTTCACTTCGCGGGCGCCCATGCGCAGCGCGGAAAGAGAAATGTCGACCATTTCCTTGGTGGCCACAGCCGAAACATTTTCGTCGGAAGGTTCGAGATCCTCGACGCCTTCGGCATGCTGCTTGACCACTTCGCGGGCCGCGGAGCGGGCCACATCCATGGCCACGTTTCCACCGCCGATGACGATGACTTTTTTCCCAATGGTGAACTTGTAGCCGAGATTCACATTGAGCAGAAAGTCGATACCTTTGTGGACGCCGTCGAGATCGACGCCGGGGATGCTGAGATCGCGGCTGCGATGCGCGCCCACGGCGACGAGCACGGCGTCGAATCCCTGGCGGCGAAGATCGGCGATAGCGAAGTCCCGTCCGGCGGCATGATTCAATTTCAGCGTGATATCGCCGGTCTCGAGAATCTCGCGAACTTGCGCCTCCACCACTCCACGCGGCAGGCGATATTCCGGAATTCCCAGATAGAGCATTCCGCCCGCGACCGGAGCGGCCTCGAAAATTGTGACCGCGTAGCCCATCAGCGCCAGATCATGCGCGGCCGAAAGTCCCACCGGCCCTCCGCCCACGACAGCGACTTTGTACGGAAGTTTTTTTTGCCCGCGACCTTCGTTGACATTGATCGGACGTTTTGATTCGGGCCCGTACTGCTCCGTGAGAAAACGTTTGAGCGCGCGAATCGAAATGGGCCGATCGATTTCTCCGCGCCTGCATGCGGTTTCGCAAGGATGCGCGCATACACGGCCGCAGATGCTGGCCAGCGGATTCGGATCGCGGGCCAGCCGGTATGCCTCTTCGAACCTTCCCTCAGCAATGAGGCCGACATACCGACCGGCGTTGGTGTGCGCCGGACACGCCATCATGCAGGGGAAATTCGTGTGCAGCCAATCCGCATCGACTTTTTTATTTTTGAATCGCTTCAGCATCGCCGCACTCTACACTAAAGGCCGAAAATCAACAAAGGAAGCACTTGAATGAAATGCGGGGAGCGGAGGTCTCACTCCCCGCATCTGCACACCTTACTTTGTTACTGTGAAATCCGCCTTGGCACCGCCGGCAACGGTTACGGGCTTGGATTGGTTTTTTGCGCCTTCATGCCACGCGGTGACGGTGTAGCTGCCGTCGGGAACGTCTTTGATTTTGTAATTTCCGTTATCGTCTGTTTCAGCGAAATAGGGGGTGGGGCTGACCACAATGTATCCTTCCATTTCAGGATGAACATTGCAGAGCACCGGCACAACGCCGGGCTTGTCGAAGGTGAAAGAACGCTTTTCGCCCTTCGGCCAGGTTCCGAGGTTATGTCCGGCTTTCTTGTCTCCGCTGACCGCCGTCCAGAAGACGTTGTGCTGCACGGTGTCGCTGTTCAGAAATTCGACCGTCGTGCCCTGCTGCACGGCCAGGATGTGAGGACTAAACATAAGCCCTTTTTGATCCATGACGGGGTGATCTTTTGGGGCAGGAAACGTCTTGCCAGCGATGGCATCAACGTAAACCACCGATTTGCCCTTCATCCCGCTCACTTTTCCTTCGATATCGCCGGCCCACGCCGTCATGCAGTATCCCGCTACCACCAGCATCATCATGAATCCCTTGAATTTCATTGCCTTGTTCTCCTTTGCATTTTGCATTGATGGATCTCTGCGTTTTAGATCAGAAAATGAATCTTGCAACCAGATAGACCGTGTTGTTCCCGCTCGCATTGCGACCTGCGGCGTCGTAGTTCGTGTTACCGCCGTTGAACCGGGTGTAGCCGGTGTATTGAGCCGAGAGTTGCACGTTCTGCCACGGCCAGTACGAGAAGTTTGCGATGTAGCCTGAGCCCCTGGGATCGCCGTTTGCGCTTCCATTTACTGCAGCTGGAGTAAAGAGGAAGGGATCAACGGTGCCGCTGGTGTCAAACCAACCGAATGCGCCCGATGCGCGATTGCCGAAATGGTATTCGGCATTGGCTAGAAGAGTATTCAAATGGTGATCGCCTGGTAATGCAGCGCCCAATGCGGTGCTGGCGGCCAGACTCGAATTCTCGCGAATGTACGTTCCGCGTAACGAAAGCACGTCCGTTCGAAACAGCGTGCGATCGATCTGAGTGTCGATCGCCCAGTCGGTATAGTCATCCTCCAACCCTGTAATAGCGCCTGGACTGGACCGCATGTGCATGCCGTAAGTTCCAAATTCGTACTGGGTCTTTCCAGTGAGTTGTTGCCACGCAACGCGCCAGTAAGGTGCAAGGCCGCGAATGTTGTAGCCGAAATCGACTCCGTCATTCGGCAGAGCTCCCCCAACGTGTGCAGAGCGGTACAAAGTGGCGTCCACATAAAGGTGGTTGTTCCACATGCCATAGCCGCCGAAACCCGCCACATCCTGGCCCAAACTGCTGATGATGGGCGCAGCCGTGGGAGTGGGAGCGGAATCATCAGCCACAAAGGGATAGCCCCATCCCGGTGTGCTATTCCAAAGGTCTTCGATAGTGGGATTGTTGTTGACGTTGAGACCGAAGACCAGTTCCTTGCCACCAAGCGTGGTCTTGTTTGCGTACCGCACGTCGGTGTTATCCATGCTGAAGTGATCGTCCTGTGTGCTGTACGTCACCTGCATGAAACTGCCCACGTGCGTGCTCCATGCGCCGGAAAGGAAGAGGGAGACGTCCTGCGGCAGTTCAATGCTGCCATTCTGGGTTCCGGGCACAGTCGACTTCGTCGAAGTAAACGAAGTCTCCAACCAGGCGGAGAGAGGCAGCGAGGAAAGAAGATCGAGGGGGGCGCGCTTCTTCCCCGCATCTGTTTTCACGACTTTGGTGTCGTCTGCTTTGTCGACGTAACCGAGTAATTTGAATCTTCGGCCCGCCGGATTGAGTTCCGGAGGCGTGTAATGACATCCGCTGCAGGCTAGGCCTGTTTGCCGGGCATAGCTTGGAACCGCGGAAACTTTTTGGGGCTTGATCGCCCCCAGCGATAGCAGAACCAGGACAGGAACAACTGTGAACAGAAATATCCCCAGTTTTTTCATCCCACTTGCCTCCTAGCATGATTTCGAGAGGTTTATTGGCCTCTAGTCCAGTTCAAGGATGAGCCATAGTACCGAGGGCTTTGGAAGCTTTCCGGGTCAGAGATCACATCTGAATGTGATTTCAATCACACTTTCAAGAAAGGGCCGAATATGCGTGCCAGGAGCAAATCAGAGCAGCGGCTGGACGGAGTCTGTTCTGGTTCGAGATTTAAAAGAAATACGCTCGAATGCATTTGCGTGTTTCGGCAAGACTTAGCGGGGGTTTGTTTATCGACCGGCAGGTCGCATGCTGTTCGTAAACAGAAAGCTCTCCATTCACGCTTCTTCGAATTGCGGGCGGAGCGTAAATCTATGTCGGCTTCGGCACTTGCAATGAATCACAAGTGAGTGTGAGGCAAGTCACAAATCATTCCTGTGCTGCCTTCGCTCGGGATAGATGCGCAGGCACGGACCGACACCAGCCGGAACACGCACCATCGCAGGATAAGAGGCCGGGGAAGTTTGCGGTTGAATGCCCGGCAGGTCCAGGCCTATTCGTAGTGCAAGGCCTCAATCGGATCGAGACGGGACGCGCGTACTGCTGGAATCATACCGCTGACCAATCCCACCAGCGCCAGGATTGCGGTAGCGACCAATACGCTGGCGGGTGAAATGATGAGTCGAATGTCGCCCGCCTCTCCGTGCTGGGCAAGTGCACTATAAAAGGTGAGAGTCCCTACAGAGAAGGAAATGAGGTAGGCGAGCCCAATCCCCAATACGCCGCCCAAAAAAGTAATCGCGAGCGCTTCGGACAGGAACTGCAGGACGATATCGAAGCGGCGGGCGCCCAACGCCTTCTCCACCCCGATCTCGCGGGTTCGCTGAGTTACGCTGACCAGCATGATGTTAATGAGTCCCACGCCGCCGATCCCAAGCGTCAGAGTCCCGATGAAGGCAAGCATCACCTGCAGCGCCATGGTAATGATACGAAATTGCGAAAGCTGCTCCATCATGCTGAACACGAACAGAGCCCGCTTGTCTTCGGCACGGAAATTATGTTGTGCGGCCAGCGTATTGCGAACCGACTTTTCGACGCCTCCATAGTTGTAGCCGAGAAAATCGAGCCAGATCATGTCGATGTAGTACGTATTGCGGAAGTCGCTCATGGCCGAAAACGGGATGTAGATGATGCGGTTAATACTATTCTCGGTGCCTTCCTGAGGTCGGGGCTTGAGAACGCCGATGACTTCGTAAGGAATGCCGTTGATCCGAATCTTCTCGCCCAACGGGAAACGGCCGGAGAATAGTTTTTCTTTGGATTCCGAGCCCAGCACACACACACGGGCGCGCAGTTGCAGATCCCCTGCACTGTAGAAACGGCCAAGAGCCAGTTGCAGGTTTTGAATTTCCTGGAGCGGGGGATTGCCGCCGTCAATGCTCCAGGTGTAGGAACGGCCCTCGTAGCTGACGGGCGCATTGTATTGTGATTCGGGAGTGATGCGGGTGACTTCCGGCACATTCACTACGATCCGATCGATGTCATCCCTGGTCAACCGGACACTGGTGCCGGCCTTGTTGCCTCCGGCCTGCATCGAGGTACGCCCGCCCGCGATGCCCATCGCAGCCATGCTGGCGTAGCTTCTGAATATGTTGACGATGGCGGTTGAGAAACCTGTGCCATAGGCGAGCAACAGGACAACAGTGGCGATCCCCCATGCCATGCCGAGCATGATGAGCGCACTTCGCTGACGGTTGTACCGGAGTGATCGGTAGGCTTCCGAAAACACGTCTTTCGGGCGGATCATTCATTGCTCCTGACGAAGGGCTTCCACGGGCTGAAGCAACGCGGCCCGCCGCGCGGAATACAGCCCGGCGATGATGCCAGCCAAGGCAAGGCTGCCCATGGCGAGCACAGCCGTCGCTGGGTAGATATGGGGCAATTCGAATCCATCAATCGGGGGCGCCAGTTCGAATAGCTTGGTGGCTGCGTAGGCAGCGCCCACACGATGGCGCCGCTGATTCCCGTTAGCGTCAGCCCTTCCAGGAAGAACTGGAGCAGGATGTTGCGCCGGGTAGCACCGAGGGCCTTGCGCAGGCCGATCTCACGCGTACGCTCCGTCACCGAAACCAGCATGATGTTGATGACTCCGATTGCGCCTAGGCCGAGTGTCACCAGGCCGACGGCTCCCAGGAAGGTGTCCATGGCATCGGAGATTTTGCCCACCATCTCGGCGGTAGCGATCGTATCCCAATCGTCAAAGGCGTCGGGCGTCTCGGGATCAAAGCCATGGTTTCGGGCAACGATACTGCGCACGGCCTTCCTGGCCTGAGCATGCTGCTGGCGCGTGATCGGCTGGTAGGCGACATACTTAATGGCGTTCTCGTTGCCCGCTCCC
Organism: Candidatus Sulfotelmatobacter sp.; assembly: GCA_035309485.1. Taxonomy (GTDB): domain Bacteria; phylum Acidobacteriota; class Terriglobia; order Terriglobales; family Acidobacteriaceae; genus Sulfotelmatobacter. The sequence continues at coordinate 105 of DATGFC010000090.1, read as the reverse complement.
TGCATCGGGAAATAGATCGACATGGTGCTATAGGGCATGATCAGGCGCATGTTCTGGTCGTTGTTGTTGCCATGGCCGATCTTCTGCATGGTCCCAACCACCTCG
>DATGFC010000089.1:0-11992 GCA_035309485.1 Candidatus Sulfotelmatobacter sp. | reverse complement strand
GCGTAGGCGATCAAAGCTACCGCAAGGCGATTCACGATAAATCCTGGTGCACAGGGGAGGATTCGAACCTCCGTACCTCGCTAGGAGGAACAGATTTACAGTCTGTCGGCTTTAACCACTCACCCACCTGTGCAAAAACTTACGGGCGATGCGGCCGTCGCTTCGTCCGGCAGACTGCGTTTCGCTCTTGGCGGATGCTCACGACATCTGCGGGCTAACGCAGCTATAGTGTCACTTCATTTTCGCAAACCAGGGAAACCAAGGTCGCGTACAAAGACAACCGCGAAGATCACTGCACGCCGGGAATAAAGCTCCGAATGGAGTGCGTTGGAAAAACCTGTTGCGCCGCTAACCGCCGAATCCGCCGCCTGCTGTAAAATTCGTTTCCTGGAGCTGGCGAAGGGATTCGAACCCCCGACCCTCTGATTACAAATCAGATGCTCTACCGACTGAGCTACGCCAGCAATTCTGGGGACCGATGCGCTTTCGCGCAAACTGATCCCACGGATCCCTTACACTTGTCCGGGACAATTATATAAAGTACCACAGCGGCAAGTTGGGGTGCAACAAACTGTAACCTCTGGGTTTGCCCACAGCAGAAGCATGCGTTGGCTACGCAATATCGCGCTCCTCCTGGTCGGCATTTTGGCCTTGCTGTTGATTGCCGGGGCTTCGTACCAGGCGATTGCCAACCGCGCCGACGCCCGGCGCTTTCCTGAACCAGGCAGATTGATCGACGTTGGCGGCTATCGCCTGAAACTCAACTGTACAGGCGCCGGAAGCCCCACGGTAGTGCTCGAGTCCGGCTTGGGCGATGTCTCCATCGAGTGGCAGCCGGTTCAGTCCAGTGTCGCAAAATTCAGCCGAGTCTGTTCCTACGACCGGGCGGGCTATGGGGGCAGCGATGCCGGGCCGGCCCTCCGCACCAGCCAGCAGATCGCCGGCGAACTGAATGCTCTGCTGAAGAATGCCGGAGAGAAACCGCCCTTCATTCTGGTGGGACACTCGTTCGGCGGCTACAACGTGCGGGTGTTCAACGGGCGCTTTCCCGATGAAGTTGCGGGCCTCCTGCTTGTGGACTCGGTGCAAGAGGATCAGTACAAACTGCTGCCTCCGGTGTGGAATCGGGTCGGCTCTGACTTGCGGGCTCATTATCGAAGTCAGGCGCGGTGGGCTCCGCTGCTGATCGATTTCGGCATCGCACGGCTGATGCTGCGCTCACGCGGTCAGGACCAGAATTCTTACCTCATCCTGCAAACGAAATATTTGAAGGCACGCTCCAATGAACTCGATCACATCGAGGTGAGCGCGGAACAGGCGCGCGCCGCGGGCGCTCTCGGTGATAAACCTCTTATCGTTCTTACTGCCGGCAAGAAGCCTGCGGCCGTCCCACTGGGCCTGAGCGAGCAGGACATGGATGAGTTCCAGCGAGTCTGGGCGGGCGACTTGCAGTTGCGCCTGGCACGGCTTTCCAGCCGCGGGAAGCGCGAACTTGTCGAAGACAGCGGGCACGACATTCCTTCCGAACGCCCGGACGCCGTCGTGCACGCTGTGCGCGAAATCGAAGCGGCCATCTCCAGCAGTCGCTAGAGCCTCCAAGGAATTCCCTTCCCATAGACATTCGAGTGGAGTACATTTGATTCCCATAGACGTTCGAGGTGAGCAGAAAATTATGGCGCAGAACTCGCAGCCCGGCGGAGAGATGGTGCAGGGCACGCTTGACATGCTGATCCTGCGCACGCTCATTACGGGGCCGGCTCACGGGCACACCATCGCCCACGTCATCGAGCACACTTCCGACAACGTGCTGGAAGTGGAGCAAGGTTCGCTGTATCCCGCGCTGCACCGGCTTGAGCATCGTGGATGGGTCACTTCTTACTGGGGAGTCAGCGATAACAACCGGAAAGCGAAGTTCTACAAACTGACTGCGGCTGGCAAAAAGCAACTGACCTCCGAGACCGACCGCTGGCGCTCAATGGTCGCGGCAATTGGCCGTGTGCTCGGCGAAGCAGCGGACTAGGAGGTCATCGTGAATCTCAAACGATTCTTCCGCAGTTCCCAAGAAGACACGGAGGTCGCACAGGAACTCGAATCGCACCTGCAGCACGAGATTGACGACAACCTGGCTCGCGGCATGAATTCCGAAGAGGCGCGGCGTCAAGCGTACCTCAAGTTAGGGAACCCGCTCGTCATCCGTGACAAGGTTTGGGAAACCAATCGCATCGCGTGGGCGGAAGACGTCTGGCGCGACCTGCGCTATGCCGCGCGGATTCTGGCCAAGACCCCCAGCTTTACTCTCGTGGCCTTGCTGGTGATGGCGCTGGGCATTGGCGCCAACACTGCGATCTACAGCTTCCTGGACTCGCTCCTGCTCCGCTCCTTGCCGGTTTCGGATCCCTCCAGTCTGGTCGTTCTGAAGTGGCACGCTCGGTCCATCGAAGGCGATTTCGTGATGCAGAGTATGAGCGGCGACGTTTGGTCAGACTCGCGCTGGGCCTCAGTCAGCGACATCTTTCCCTATCCCGCGTTTTCAATTTTCGAAAAGGAGCGAGTTTTCTCGGACGTGTTCGCCTACTGCCATACGCGGGAAGTCCGTTCGGCAAATCTGTTGATCAAAGGCCAGCCGGAAACGGCAAGTGGAGAACTGGTGTCGGGCCGATATTTCCAAGGTCTGCGCGTAAAAGCGGCATCCGGACGCCTCATTGCGCCTGAAGACGACCGCACCGGAGCGCCGCCAGTCGTTGTCCTGAGTTATGGATTTGCAGAGAGGCATTTCGGATCCGCAGCCACTCCTGCCGGGCAATCCATTGTGATCAGCAAAGTACCGTTCACGATCATTGGCGTGGCGCCCCCGGAATTTTTTGGCGTCGACCCATCGAGCGTCCCCGATTTCTATGTGCCGATGCAAACGAAGGTTTCGCTGGGCGCATCTGACACCTTCGGCTTCAGGGAATCAGATTACCTCGACGGTAATGACTACTGGATGCAGGTAATGGCCCGCCTTCGCCCCGGAGTTACTCTGCAGCAGGCGCAGGCCGAACTCGCCCCGAAATTCCAGCAGTGGGTAGCAACGACGGCAACCACTGATCAGCAGCGCGCGAATCTGCCCGTGCTCCATCTCGACCCAGGCGGAAAAGGCATTGACACCTTGCGTCGCCGTTTCTCAAAACCATTCTTCTTGCTGATGATCCTGGTCGAACTGATTCTGGCCATCGCCTGCTTCAATGTCGCGAACCTGCTGCTCGCTCGCGCATCGTCACGAAGGAGAGAAATCGCGCTCCGGCTGAGCCAGGGCGCCAGCCGATCGCGAGTTGTCCGCCAACTTCTGACCGAAAGCGTGCTGCTGTCATCTGTGGGCGCAGGTCTGGGATTGGCCTTCGCCGCCTGGGTGATTCAATTCCTCTCGGCTGCGTTACCGGAGGACACTGGAACTTTCGCGTTGGATGCGCACTTAAACTGGCATGTGCTTGCGATCACCGCGGGACTGGCCCTGCTCACCGGCATAGGATTCGGTCTCGTTCCCGCGTTGCAATCTACAAACCTGGAGCTCACCTCGGCGCTAAAAGAGACGGTTGGAACCAGGCAGCCAGCGATTCACCGTTCACAGGGGTGGTGGCGCGACTGGCCGGTCAGTATGAATCAGGTTCTCGTCGTGGGCCAGGTTGCAATCTCGCTGCTGATTCTGGTCGCCGCCGGACTCTTCGTTCGTACCTTATCGAATCTGGAATCCATCAACCTGGGATTCAATCGCAATAACGTTCTCCTCTTCGACGTAAACGCCCGCCAGTCGGGGCATCGCGATCCAGAAATTTCCGAATTCTATTTTCGCCTGCGGGAACAACTGGCCGCCATTCCAGGTATACGCAGCGCAAGTCTGGCGCGAGGCACTCTGATCAGCGGCGAAGATCAGCGGCCTATCAGTGTGGGCGGCACGCCTCCGGATCCAGCCAACCGGCACTTCATCATCGGGCCTTACTTTCTCAACACGATGCAGATTCCAATTCTGGCCGGGAGGGATATCGACGAACACGATCGTCCCGGCTCATTGCCCGTAGCGGTCATCAATGAGGAGTTCGCGAAAAAGAATTTCGCTGGGCAGAATCCGTTGGGGCGCCACCTCATCCTTTGGGACGACAACAAGCCGGCCCGCGACATGGAAATTGTTGGCGTGGCCAAAAACGCGCAGTATGGAAGCTTGAAAAGAGACATTCCGCCGCTGATCTACATTCCGTTTAACCAGGGCACTCCAATCCTGCCCAACGAGATGACGTTTGCCCTTCGCACTACGGGCGATCCGCTCGCCTATGTCGATGCGGTTCGGGAAATCGTTCACCGGGCCGACTCCCGTCTTCCCGTTTCAAAGGTCAGAACGCAAAAGCTGGAAGTGGATGATGGCATGCGGGAGGAAACCGTTCTGGCGCAACTCTGCACGGCGTTCGCGATTCTCGCCCTGACCATCGCGTCCGTCGGGCTCTACGGAACGATCTCCTCGTCGGTCGCGCGCCGCACCGGAGAGATCGGCATCCGTATTGCTCTCGGCGCCCAACGTGGTCCCGTGCTCTGGATGATCCTACGCGAAGTATTATTGCTGGCGGGAGCGGGCCTCGCCATCAGCCTCCCTCTGGTGTTGGGCACCTCGAAATTTCTCCAGTCCTTTCTGTTTCAGATGAAGCCCAACGACCCGCGGGCAATGATTGCGGCGGTGGCGATCCTGCTTGTGACCGCTCTTCTGGCCGGAGCGGTGCCCGCGCGTAGGGCAGCTTATATCGACCCCATGACGGCGCTCCGGCACGAATGACCTTCTCCCAGAGCAGCCGGATCGGTCCAGAATGCTATGATTCTTAGGTTCTGACCGCATTTCATGCGAATTAGAGCTACCTTCCCCATTGCGCTGGCGGTCGTTATCATTGCCGCCGCACTGACGCTGGCCGTGCAGTTGCGCAAGCATGCGCCGCCCGAGCCGGCACGGCTGCTGCCCAGCGCCGACGCCTTCCTCTACGCGAACTTCAGTTGGGCGCGAAGGGCTAACAGCGGCAAATCGTTCTTCCCTGTCCCGCATGATCCCGACTACGACCAGTTCATCCAGGCAACCGGATTCGATTACGAGCGCGACCTGGATGCCGTGGCTTTCGCCGTCCACTATCCGCAGAGCTGGCCGGGAGGAGGCACGGGAGGCTCCGCTCCGGAACCTCGCTTTTCCGAGGTTTTTGTTGGCCACTTCGACGCAGCGCGATGTAGCGCCTATCTGAAGAGTACCGCCAAATCGCAGGAGAGCTATCACGGAGTAGACATCTTCACCATTCCCCTCGCCGAACGAAATTTCCGGATCGCGATTCTCGGAGTGGACATCGTAGCCGCATCGAATCACGACGATCCGGGGGTAATTCGCGGCATGGTGGACCGCTCGCGGCGTCTCGCTTCTCCCTTTGGAGGTCCCGCTATGCTGCGCCGCTATTACAAGCGGGTGCAGTTGGCCAGCCCCATCTGGGTGATTGCGCATGTGGATCCTGCCGCTCCGGACTTCAGTGGGTGGAGCGATCTGCTCCCTCATCCGGCGGATATCGTTCTTTCGGCCAGTTACAATCCGCTGCACCTTCCGCTGCGTTCCGGCGTGCTGCACGTCCGCGCCGAGGCCTGCGCCTCGAACCACGACGATGCCGTAGCCATTGCCGACAAGCTGACCGTCTTTCTGTCTATGTTTCACACCGCTGAGGCGTCGGTCGGATCGCCCGGCACCGACGCAGATCTGAAGACCTTGTTCGATAGCTTGCAGGTGCGCCACGAAGACAGCCGGGCCGTGCTGGTCGCCACGCTTCCCACAGGCGTGTTTCGCAAGCTGGTGGATTCGGATCAAACGCCGTCGCTCGCGAACCCACCGACCACGGCGCCTCACGACAATGCAAGGAAAGCCCTACATCGTTGAGTCTGGTCGCAGGATTAAACGTTGGGCGATAGAAGAATCCTCGAAACGACCAGCTTGAAACTCGAAACTACACTTCTGCAACTAATTCCCCCCCAGCGCGTCTTATTCAGAGAGGGTCGATACGCAGGTACAATAAGAAGGAATGTCGAGCCTACCACTGCCGATCGCCGCTTTCTTCGCAGGCCTGATTTCGTTCTTGTCGCCTTGCGTCCTGCCGCTGGTTCCGGGATACGTTTCGCTGATCTCGGGCGTAGGAGTGGAAGAGCTGAAGTCTCCGCAGGCGCAATTGATGCGCCGCGTCATGGTGAACTCCATCGGATTCATCCTGGGCTTCAGCGTCGTGTTCGTGACCCTGGGCGCGATCTCGACCGAAATTGGACAGGTGGCTGCGCGCTACAAGCACACGCTCTCGATCGTCGCTGGTGTGGTGATCATTATTTTTGGGCTGCACCTGACTGGGATCTTTCAAATCAAATGGTTGCTGCAGGACGCGCGCCTGCATAGCGTGAAGGGCAGCAGCACGATGGTCGGTGCCTTCGTCATCGGATTTGCCTTTGCGTTTGGCTGGACGCCGTGCCTGGGGCCAATTCTATCGGGGATCCTCGTCATCGCCGGTGAGCAAGACACCGTTATGAAGGGCATTCTTTTGCTGTCGGTCTATGCGTTGGGGTTAGCGGTGCCGTTTTTGCTGACTTCGCTGCTGATGGAGCGTTTTCTGAAGTTCTACAGCCGGTTCCGCTCGCACATGCATGCCCTTGAAGTGGCCAGCGGCGGCTTACTGATCGCGCTTGGAGTCTTGCTCGTGATCGGCCGCTTTACGCTGATTTCGAGCTGGCTGTCGTTTTTGAATCGTTTTGCCCTGTAGTAGTGAGGACTTGTTTTATGTCAATGTCGGAAAAACTGGAGGGGACGATCGAGGAATCATCCCAGTTCTGCTCGAAATGTGGAGCCGCCATAAAGAAGGACGCCGAGGTTCGTCCTGCGGCAGCGGATGCGCCCCGCTGTGACGCTTGCGGACAGCCTTTGGCGGCGCCGCTGGACAGCGGCAACTTTCCCACCAATGCTGAGAACGTGCCTCCTCGGGGGAGTGGCAGAAATCCTCTAGCCTTGGTGGTTGTAGCCTTTGTGGCTGCGGCCATGCTGTATTTCGGATTTCACATGGCGCGGCGCTCGGATGCGAACCCCGGGTTCAGCATTACGAAATCGGGTGTAGCGCCTGATTTCACCCTGGAGACGCTCGACGGCCAGAGCATGAGCCTCTCGGGGCTGCGCGGGAAAGCTGTCCTGCTGAATTTTTGGGCGACCTGGTGCGGTCCCTGCAAGATCGAAACGCCCTGGCTCGTAGAGTTGCAGAAGCAATACGGCTCGCAAGGGCTGCAGGTTATCGGCGTGGCCATGGACGACTCCGGCAAGGAGGACATCGCCAAGTTCGCCCAAGAGATGGGCGTGAACTATCCCGTGCTGCTGGGGAAGGAAGCCGTGGGAGAGGAATACGGCGGAGTGCCTGCCCTGCCCGAGAGCTTTTTCATCGGACGCGACGGCAAAATCGTTGACCGGATCATCGGCCTGAGGGGCAGGGCCGACATCGAAGAAGCCATCCGGAAGGCGCTCAACACCAAGCCAGCTTCGACTCAGGCTGGCTCGCCTGCATCAGCGCTTCAGGCCCAGAAGTGACAATACCAACGGCACCGCGCTCCTTCTACAATTCTGGTATAGCCTGCTTGGCAGCGCGAGCATGATTTCGCCCTTGCACATTTCGAAATGGATTTGGGTTGTCGTGCTATTGGCGGCGGCTGCTGGCGCGCAGTCCGGGAAAGGGCCTTCGGTGTCAATGGCTCCTGTCCCCCTCGTAAAGGCGCCGCGCGCCGCGCAGACCCAGGTCACGCTGAATTTCCGCGTGGCTTCAGGATTTCACATTAATTCCAACACGCCGCATTCGGAGTTTCTGATTCCCACCATCCTTAAGATCGATCCTCCCACCGATATCGTTCTGGGAAAAACTACGTATCCCCCGGGGAAGGATCTCTCGTTTCCGTTTTCGCCCGACGAGAAGTTGAGCGTTTACAGCGGGGATTTCACGGTTGACGTCACGGTGCATCCGCTGCACGCTGTCGTTCCCGGAAAATATGGACTGCACGGCACGCTGCGCTATCAAGCTTGCGACAACGCGCAGTGCTTTCCGCCTAAGACACTCCCGGTGAACTTCGATATCAGAGTGGTGAAAGAGCCGCCCCAGCCGCATAAGAATCCCGCGCAAAGCCCGCACGTGCACTAGATCTCAGCTGTCAGCTTTCAGCTCTGAGCTTTTAGCTCTTAGCTTTTAGCTCAAGCAACTTCATGTAGCTCCTTGGGGACAGCCGCCCTCATGCTTTTAGCTCAAGCAACTTCATGTAGCTCCATGTGGGGACAGCCGCCCTCGGCTGGTCCGTCGAGCAGAGCTCGACTTCTTATGGCCTAACCGTCTCACGCTTTCTTTGACGAACGCTTAAGGCCAACCTAAGATTCATCTCCATGAGACGCGCTCTTCTTTTTTTTCTGCTCGGCACTTTCAGCTCGATGTGCTGCGCGCAATCTTCCCCTTCCGTCTTCAGCATCGCCAATGTCACGCTGATCGACGTGAAGTCGGGCACGGCGCAGGTCCATCGCAATGTCGTGGTGCGCGATGGAAAGATTGACGATGTTCGCTACAGCAGCCAGATCAAAGGCAAGTTGCCCGGAATGCAGATCAACGGTACAGGGAAATATCTGATTCCCGGCCTCTGGGACATGCACGTCCACATGGTGTTTGGTGACTGGTTTCCGCACGGGAAGGAAGTCACGCTGCCGCTCTTCATCGCGAACGGAATCACCGGCGTGCGCGACATGGGCGGTGAACTGGAAGTGCTGCTGCAGTGGCGCAAAGAAATTGCCGCCGGGACGCTCATTGGCCCGCGCATGGTGATCTCCGGGCCGATGCTCGACGGGCCGCAGCCGCGCTTTCCCAGTTCGATTGCGATCAAGACTCCCGAAGATGGCCGGCGCGCGGTAGACGACCTGAAGAAGCGCGGAGCCGATTTCATCAAGCTGCAATCCCTGATTCCGCGCGACGCCGTGTTTGCTATTGCCGACGAGGCGCACAAGCAGGGGATCACCTTTGTTGGCCACGTGCCTGACTCGGTGCGCGCCTCGGAGATGTCGAATGCGGGGCAGAAAAGCTTCGAGCACCTGATTGGAATTTTCGAAGGCGCTTCCCCGCGCGAAGATGAATTCCTGAAAGGCCCGAAAGGTCCGGGGAAATTTCTTGCCACGTATGACGAGGACCGCGCGGCCAAGCTGTTTGCGCTGCTGGCAAAGAATCAGACCTGGCAGTGCCCGACGCTGGTATGGGAGCGCGGCGGCAACCTGATCGAGTTGAACGACTTCGCCCACGATCCGCGCGCGAAATACATTCCCGCCTACTGGAAAGACGTGACCTGGAAGCGCTTTACCGATCAGATCGAGCACGAATTCAACACCGACGATCTGCACACCCGCCGGCTATTCGTAGAAAAAGAACTGGAAGTTGTGAAGGCGATGCAGCGCGCCGGAATTCGATTTCTGGCCGGGACCGACACGCCGCCGGGTGTTTCCATCATCCCCGGGTTCAGCCTGCACGAAGAGCTGCAACGCTTCGTGGCCGCCGGCTTCACGCCGGCAGAAGCGCTGCGCACAGCGACTCTGAATCCCGCGATGTTCTTAAGCATGGAGAACGAGTTGGGCACAATCGAGAAGGGGAAACTGGCGGACATGGTACTGCTCGATGCGAACCCCTTGGACGATATTCACAACACGCAGAAGATTGCCGGAGTAGTTGCGAACGGGCGTTACTTTTCGCGCGCGGATCTAGACAAGCTGCTGGCGGGGGTGGAGTCGGCGGCGAAGGCGAAATGAGCATGAGTCTGTCACTTTAGAAACTCAGTGCGCGACGTCGCGCGCGCGAGCGCCAAAATGGTTCCGGCGTACAGCAGCGTGTCGAAAAAGTAATTGAGCCCTTCGACCTTGACACCGGTGCTTGGATCCAACAACGAGGCGATCAGGATTGGACCGTAAACGAACAGGACGAGCACGAAAAGCCAGCTGCCCAGGTACGTTGCCGCCACGCGCGCGTTTTTGCCGAGCAGAATGGCCGCTCCAGAGACGAGCAGAATTGCCCCGGTTAGGTAGCTAAGCAAGTGGGGCGCTGGAATCCACGCGGGCATCAGTTTCTCGAGAGGAACGCCCGGGACATTGATGGGATGAAGAAAGTGCTGGACTCCGTAAAATATCGCGGCAATGCCGATCACGACTCGGTCCGCGGTGATGAGCTTGCTGCCTGCTTGTGCGTTCCGTCTGGCCATCGCATCTCCCGCAAGAACCCATCCGCCTGCGCCGAACGACATCTCGCGGCATAGAAGCACCCAGGAAATCCGGTTGTGCACGTTTGCCAGGGTTCCGGGAACGTCCATCATGGCCACGAAGAGAAACATCATGATTCCGAAGAGCAGGCCTGACCATTGCACCTGCACCTTGGTCGCGATGCTCAATGAGGCAGCCAGCAAACCGGTGCCGACAAGATAGGTCCAGAACAGAGGCCAAGGCATGAACTTGGGCACCAACTGCATGATGCCTCTGGCAGCTGCGAAATGCTCGGCCCCAAAGACCGCCAGCGGCGCAGCGAAACAAAGATTGGCGAGGGCCACGATTTTGTCGAGGCCGCGAGCATTTGAGACGTCGCGCTTGGCGGCCCATAGTCCGATCAGCACCAGCGCGATGCCGGCGAAACACATCGATGTCGCAGTGCGCGAGAACTCAAACAATACGGCGAGAATAGTTGCGTGCATAGCTTCCCGATTCGGGACCGCGAATCAAATTTTACAGCGAAAATTGCGCTGGGATCGCATCTGCGGCTTTAGCCTTTACACAGGGCCCGTGGTGTAATTGGTAGCACGTAAGCCTGTCCACCTTTAAGGTGCGGGTTCGAATCCCGTCGGGGCCACAGCATTCCCAGTTTTGGTAGGGAACCTGATGAGGAGTCTCGGGACAGGGGGCCTCCTCAAGTAACCTTGACTTCTGGTCTTCGCGTTCCGATAATCAATGTTGAAGCTGGACAGGCTTACGCCCCGAGTTGAATTCGAGCTCGGGGTTTTGTTTTTGTCCCGCTATATAGCTTAGCCCTTCCCGCCCTGCTTCTTCTCCACCTTGGCCCAGGTATCCTTCAGCGCCACAGTGCGGTTGAACACCGGCGCTCCCGGCTTCGAGTCCGGATCAACGCAGAAGTATCCCAGGCGCTCGAACTGATAACGGCTGCCTGGCGCGGCGTTGGCCAATGACGGCTCCAGCTTCGCGTGCGGGATTATTTCCAGCGAATTCGGATTCAGATAGTCGAGAACGTCTTCGCCCTCTTCCACGTCAGCAAGATTTTCTTTGGTGAACAGGTTATCGTAGACGCGGACTTCGGCATCCCCCGCGTGCTGCGCGCTGACCCAGTGAATCGTCGACTTCACCTTCCGGCCATCGGGAGCGTTGCCGCCGCGCGTCGCGGGATCATACGTGCAGTGCACTTCGATCACTTCGCCTTTGTCATTTTTCACGACGCTCTTGGCGGTAATGAAGTAGCCATAGCGCAACCGCACCTCGCGGCCGGGCGAGAGCCGGAAATATTTTGGCGGAGGCACCTCGCGAAAATCGTCTTGCTCGACGTAGAGCACGCGCGAGAACGGCACCTTGCGCGATCCGGCGCTCTCATCCTCGGGATTATTCTGCGCATCCATCTCTTCGGCCTGGTTCTCGGGATAGTTGTCGATCACAACCTTCAGTGGGCGCAGCACAACCATCACCCGCGGCGAACGCTTGTTCAGGTCCTCCCGGACAAAGTGTTCGAGCATGGCCAATTCGACAATGCCATTCGTGCGCGACACTCCCACCGCCGCGACGAAATTCCGAATCGCTTCCGGCGTGTAGCCACGGCGGCGCATGCCGGAGAGAGTAGGCATGCGTGGATCGTCCCAGCCCCGCACCGTTCCCCGCTCCACCAGTTGGCGCAGCTTGCGCTTCGACATCAGCGTGTAGGTC
>DATGFC010000088.1:0-2311 GCA_035309485.1 Candidatus Sulfotelmatobacter sp. | reverse complement strand
TCTCCCGCTCCGACCGCGGCCGCGAAATGGGCCAGCGCGCCCGGATCAACGCCAAGAAAAAATTCTGCGCCAACGACGTCATCCCCGCCTACGAAGCCTACTATCGCCGCGTCCTCGAGCAATCCTCGGCGGCCAGCGCCTGATCCCGCCTCAGGAGTCTTCCGCGCCGTCTGAACGACACGACGAACTCCCGCTTTCGCCATCGATGTTGAATATTATTTTCTCTCTGCGAGAGACTAGTCGTCGTAGTTAGTATTGGATACGCGCCGCACGGTCGTTGAATGCCACGCCCCACTGCTGCAAGCGCCGGACAAGTTCAGGCGCGACGCCGGCCTCGCGAAACTGTTGCTCTGCCTCCCAGACCTTCCCGCCACTGATCTCTCCGTAGGTACGCGGTGCCGCGTAAGCGTGCCGCGGCGCGCCCATCGGCAAGTATTTTTCAATCGGGTATTCCGCGTTCTTGTCCATCCATGCCGCAAGGAGCGACGCGGTTAGCGCCCGATGAACCTCGATGGGCAACGGCTTCAAGAGTGGCGCCCAAACCGGACTAATCATGATGCGCGGATCGACGTTCTGTTCCGGTCGCCAACCTTTGCTGAAGTCTTCGGGGCCTAAGCGGGGATCGGTAGATTGCAGCGCTTTAATTACCGCCACTAGAAGTCGCGCTGGCTCCGGTTGGTGGGTCTGCTCGTAAAGGTCGCGGTACCTGCCAATCACGTATACCCAATCCACCGGGCTGCGATCCCGGTGTTGATGATTGCCGCTATTCAGGAGGATCTGCAACTCATACCACGACGCCGAAAAATATTCGTTGGTCAGCGCGCTGCCACCGACGCCGGCCAGTCCATCCGGTATCTGCGTTGTTGAAGGAGCCGTCTCTCCCGGAACAGTGTTGAACCACGAGCGGGAATCCGCGGCCGGCCCAAAGAAATCGTGGCCGCGTCCTTCGAGCCCGAATTCCTGCATCATTTCCCAGGTCTTCACAAGCTGCCACAACTGGGTCGAGTAGACCTTGTTGGTCAAACTTGGCGACCACGCCGTTTTTCCTTCGACATAGCGCTTCAGAAACGTGCGACGCGCTCGAGACCACTGGGCGAACCCGCCAACGATCGGGCGAATGTCATGATCCTTAGGCCGGGCTGCCGCGAGAAGTGTGCGCAGCGAAGAGTTCGCTCCAGTCTTGCCTTTGCCTCCCGGTATCGTTTCCCCATCGTACAGTGCCGCGAATTCGCTCTGCGTAAAAGCAGCTCCCCATGCATCCTTTGGATGTACGCGCGGCAGCCACTGGCTCCAATCCGGCAATTGCAGGGCAAGAGGAATCTCGCGAGCATTGAGGTTGCCGTCGGGGCGAAAAATCTCCGGTGTAATTTTCTCCGCGAGATCACGCAGGATCGCAGAAGTTACCGGTGGATGTAAGGCCGCCTCGCTCACGGGAGCCCCGCGCTGGCCAAGCAGATACGGCATCGCGTCCATGTCCTGCTCGAGCACAGCAGAGAGCCCCGCGCCTGCAGCCCAATTCGAGATCGCTTGCTCCTCTACTCCAGGTCCCGGTTGATAGGGAGGGTTCCACGGGCGGCCAGGGCTCGGAAAGTTCAAGCTGCGAATGTAGCTGGCGATCTGCTCGCCCTGCACTCTGGAAAGCCCATGGAAGCGTGAGCGGTCAACGATGCTTTCATTCGAGAAATTGAAGTATTTCAGGTCGCGCCCATCCTGCGCATGGCAGTCCGCACAGCGCGCGCGAATCCTCGGACTATTCGGGCGGCTGCTCGCCACCAGCGTGGCGTTGTGCCAAAGATCTCGCCCAGCCTCAATAGACGCCGCGTCGGGCAAGGGTGGTTTCCAGGTCTCTGGTGCGTCCTCCGTAAAATCTTCAGCTGGCAGGATCTTCCCTCCCTCGGCGGTCAGAAAGTTCCATGCAAGCACGCGATAGGCGCTGGTGAATCCGTCGCTCTGGTTGAACCGGAAGCGGATCGTATTGGCTCCGGCGACGACCGTGCCTTTCGGCAGAGGGAGAGTCATCAGGAGTGTCGAAAATCCCCCGCCGATGCCGCCAAAACTCCTGCCAGGCTCAGCAACTCTAGCTGTGTCGTTGTTGAGAGGAATCCAGGCGCTGGCGTTGACTTGGACGCTGGCTTGCTCCGCATACCGCAGCCCATGGACCTGCAACCACAGTGATTGCGCCGATTCCGCCTCTCCCGCCCGCAGTTCGACGGTCCTGCTCGACGTCGGGCCGTCCACGCTCAATACTTCGATCGGCAAGATCATCCGCTCTGTCGCGGTATCCGCAAATCCGGCGGAAATCGTCGCCGCT
>DATGFC010000087.1:0-59479 GCA_035309485.1 Candidatus Sulfotelmatobacter sp. | reverse complement strand
GCCACCGTGCTCGCCGTCTCCGATCCCACCGACGGGACCTTCGGATGAGCCTTGTGCCAGTCGTCCGGCGCCTTCGAGTTGTAGTTGAAGCCCATCACGTCGAGATGCTCGGGAAATTTCGTGTCGAAGGCCGCATTCACGGCAGCGGTGCAAAGCCGCGTGGGATCGAGTTCATGCGTGCGGGCAATCATGTCGTCAATGACGCGCACGCCCTGTGGCTGCGGCATCATCGTCCACTCCTCATTGCCCATCGACCACAGAATGATCGACGGCGAGTTGCGATAACGCTTCACCATCGCTTCTAGTTGTGCCATGCCCTCCGGGTTCGAACTCATCAGGCGGGTTTCGCACATCATCATCATGCCCAGGCGGTCGCAGGCCTCCACCCACTCGGGTGTCGGCATGTTATGAGAAGTGCGCACCGCGTTTCCGCCCATGTCTTTCAATACGCCGACGCGATACCACTGCAGCCGGTCCGGCAAGGCGGCGCCCACTCCCGCATGATCCTGATGGTTGCAGGTGCCCTTGATCTTCACGGACTTGCCGTTGAGGAAGAATCCCTTGTCGGCGTCCCAGCGAATATCGCGAACGCCGAAGCGGATGCGCTCGGCGTCGTACCGCTGCAGATCACGGCGAGACTGTTCGGGCTCGACAGAAACTTCGGCAGTGTAGAGGTTCGGAGTCTCCGGCGACCAGAGAGCCGGATCGGCAAAGCCCGTGTTTGCCAGGAAATTGGCAGAACTATCGGCGCCGACGGTTTGTTCCGGAGAAACGACTTTCGCCACCGTCTTTCCCGAAGCATCGAAGACCACCCAGAGCACCGAACATTTCACTGCCTGATTGCTTTCGTTTCGAACCACCGTGCCGAGGCTGAGCGCTGCGTTCTTCCCCTTCAAGCTGGGGCGCACATACGACTCCCACTGTCCCAGATGCAGCGCGTCGGTCTTGGTCAGCCACACGTGCCGGTAGATGCCTGCGCCCTCGTAGAACCAGCCGTCGCCAAAGCTCGCGTCCATGCGCACAACCAGATAGTTTTTCCCGCCGAAATTCGCAAAGTCGGTGATGTCGAAGCGGAACGGCGCGTACCCGTTGTCGTTGCGCCCGATGAAATATCCGTTCAGAAACACCAGCGCGCTGCGGAAGGCGCCATCGAACAGGATGCTGATCCGCCGGCCGGAATCTTCTTTCGGAAGATCGAATGTGCGGCGATACCACCCGATGCTGGTTTCGGGATAGCGGCGGCCCAGCGGTTTGAAGCCGTGGCTCTCCTGCTCCGGATCGCGTACGAAGGGCAACTCGACCGCCCAGTCGTGCGGCAAGTCGAGCGAGCACCATTTCGAGTCGTCGAATTTTGCCGTGGCAAACTCGAACTCGCCAGATTTGGCGAAATCCCCCTGGCCCATGCCGAAGCCCAAATCCTTGCGCGGATCCGCGCCATTGCCCTGCAAGAATTTCCATCCAAAATCAAACAGCAGATGCTCGCGCGGGGCCACCGCAGAGGAAGCCTCGGCGGACGTCGCTGAGGGATAGACGGCCAGCAGCGCATGTGCGCGGCTCACAGAACTGCCGACGAGAGTTGTGGCCGAAAGGGCGATTCCAGAACGAAGCAGATCGCGACGGGTCAGGGAAGGCATTCCATTCCTCGAGCAAGAAGGCGAGATTAGCCCCTAACGCAGTTGCGAGAGGGACTTCGCATTATAAGCCCGAGGCCGAATTCAAACCGGGGGAAATCCCGGTCAGAGAGAATCTTCTTCAGATCTGCAATCTGCAATCTGCAATCCGAAATTCCGCTTATTTCTCATCCTTCACCTCGCTCATGCCCACAATCTTCGACGAGGTGCGAAATTTCTTGTAGTCCCGGTAATCCTGTTCCAGATCGAAGTTGAAGTTCTTCAGCAGCGCCAGGCGCACGTCCACCTTCACTGCCAGTTGCCGCGGCAGCCATACTTCGTCATTCACGCGCGTCTGCTCCAGCGTGAAGTGCGAACCCTTGTGAAAGCGCGCCAGAAACACTCCCCACGAGACCGTATCCAGGGCCTCGACCTGCATCTTCGAAAGCTGCAGGTCGTTTTTGTCGATCCATACCCGGCCGTGAAACTTGGGCAGGAATTTTGCCTCTTTCATGTGCGGCTCATACCCGGGACGCGGCTCGCCATCGATGATCCACGCGTCACGCCCGTCTACCAGCTCGGTGCCCACCAGCGTGAAGTTGTAGGCGTCGGCAATCTCGGTCACGAACTTGCGCCCGTCTTCCCGCTCTTTTTCTTCTTTGTCCAGGCGCTTCTTGCGGTCTGCTTCCGACTCGTTCTTGCGCTTGTCGATAATCTTCTGGATCTTCTCTTCTTCTTTCGCAGCCTCCTTGGCGTCGAGCGGCTTGTCGTCTTTTGCAATCAGCCGCTCCACCTGCTCGCCATAGATCTCGACAATCTCGTAGGTCTTCACTTCGGTGGATTTGGTTTGTCCCTTGCCGTCGAGTTTGTGCTCGACCTGGCGCTCGATGTAGGTGTAGTCGCGCTGGCGCTTGTCGTTCTCCAGATCCTTGTCGGCTACGACGCGAAACAGCTGCTGCATCTGCTGCTGCGAGAGCTTGCCATTGGCGTCAGGAGTGAGATCGACTTTCGGCAGGACGGGCGCCTCTGCCGAGGCGGGCGGCGCCGACGGATACGCGGTGATCGATGGAGAGTGATCGGAAGACGCGGGCGTAGACGGAGCATCCTGCTGAGCCAAGGCGAGGAGACTCGCGAAGAAGAAAACTGCGGCCGCGAGAAAACGGAACCCCATGCAGTTATCTTAGCTGGGTTGCGGTAGCGCCGGCATCTTGCCGGCTGTGGCGCGGGGCGTCCCGCCCGCGCTGCCTGGACTGAGGAAAGCTACTCAGCTCCCACGGCCTGCTCAATGGCCAACTGCCGGCAGGTGCGGCCAATCAGATCCTGAGCGGAGCTGGACTCGACGAACTGAAATCCATAACGGAACGCGCTGCGTTGCCGCAGCATGGCGTGAACTTCCACGTCTCCCAGAGGCAGCGAAAATTCCAGGCGAACCACTTCGCCGACCGGAACCTCGATTTTCAGTATCGCGGAAATGCCCGATTCGCTGATATCCGCGGTACGCCCGCGCACCACCGGACCGTTGTGCGGGTAGACGCGGATGTCCACTTCCAGCTTGTAGCGGGGATGGCGGCGCAGGTCCACTGTGTGGGTAGTGTAATCAGGGGCGGGCTGGCTGCGAAGGTCCATCGAAACTTCTTCACGCTGCAAAATGCGGAAGCCGAAGCGCGGAAGCACTCCCCATCATTCGGCTGGAGACTTCGCACAGAGGCGCCACATGGATCCATCGGCAGGCGTCCGTGGAACTTTAATTCCACTTAAGTCTGGCGCTTGTACGCCTTGCCCAGGCACTCCGCCTGAAACAGCCGGTCATCGATGCGGTGCAGCCGCTTCTCCTGTGCTTTGGTCATCAGAGGGTAGTGCTTGATGTCGAACAGGTGATACACGATAAACCAAACCGGCTTGTCCGTAGTCATCCAGCGCTGCGCGTCGAAACGTTTCAAGTTCACCGGAAGGGAATAGCGCCGCAGCGTGCGCTCGCGGCGCAGGTTGAAGTAAATGTTGAAGTAGCTGAGGGCCAGTTCGCGCAGCGTGCGATAAACAGGCTCGCGCCAGCGGCATCCCGTGTAATTCGACTTTGCCACCGCTCCCCAGCAGCCGCGCTCACGGTAGACCGCGATCACGTGGTCGGTGTCGTGGTCAGCTTCAAAATCGAGCAGCAGCGGAGGATATTGGTTCGCGCGCAGCGCGGCCGCGGCAAAGATCGCTCCTTCCAGGCAATGCGCCGTCTCCTCGGCGAGAACTTTGCGTGGCGACCACGCCGTGTCCTCCAGGTGATAGGGAATCTCGTCGAGAAATTTCTGAATGCCGTACGGATTTTTCATCCGGCGCAACTGGCGCAGTTCTTTTCCGGTGAATTCGTTCAAGGGATCGGGCATGCGTTGTGCTTTGCTCTCGCCAGGGACTCTGCAGTGTAACGTAATGGCGGGCTGAAAGACGGTGACCGGATCATCTCAGGGAATGCGCGGTGCGGCGATTCCGAGGACCGCCACGAGCGAGTGAGGCGCTCAGTGAAGCTCAGGGTCGGTCGGCCTCAGCGGCGCACCAGGGCGGAGTTAAATCGTTTTAACTGCCATATTTAAGTGCAATGCAATCAAGCGCTTACGAGGAATTTTTAGCACAGGACATCAAAGTTATAAGTAGGTTTGGCGTCAGGTGTTTGCGAGAGAAACGCACAGAAATTGGTGCAACGAGTTTCTAATGGGGGGCTTGACATCAGGGGGCCTGTTTTTCGAACACTGTCGCGAGCTCTTCCGGATGATCCACCATTACGTCGGCGGGATCGCCTTTGAGCGTGTGCGGCGCGAAACCATAATTGACGCCGACAGTCCAAAGTCCCGCATTGCGTCCGGTGCGCACGTCGACGTGCGAGTCTCCCACGATGGCGGCCTGCTCGGGCGGCACTCCCGCCTCGGCTAACAACTGGCGCGCACCCGCAGGATCCGGCTTCTTGCTGGGAAAGCTGTTGCCGCCGTAAACCTGCGAAAAATATTTTCCCAGCCCTAGCGCTTCGACGATGGCGCGCGAGGGATTCACCGGCTTGTTGGTCAGCACGGCCAGCTTGCGCTGCAAGCCGTTGCCCGTGTGCTGGATCGCGTCGAGGGCGGTGGTGATTCCCGGATACACGGTCGTGTGATCCAGTTTGTGCTCGCGGTAGTACGACAGGAAAAATTCCAGGCCTTGGCGCACGAGGGCGTCATCGACGGCCTCTCCGCCGAGCGCGCGCTGAATCAGAATGGGGGCGCCGTCGCCCACGTAGCTGGCAATCACTTCATCGGGCAACTCGGGCCGCTGGATGTGGCGGAGCGCCGCGTTGACCGAGTGCACCAGGTCGAGCCGTGAATCGATCAGCGTACCGTCCAGGTCGAAGATCACCAGCCGGATTTTGTGCGGATCGAAAGCGCGGTGGGTATGAATCACGTTTCAGAATAAAGCATCCGGCCGTTAGTCGTCAGATGAAGAGCTAACAGCTACCTAAGGGTGCATTTAAAAAAACGGCCAACCTTCTCGGCGTTCTCCGCGCGCGTTTCTCTGCGATCTCTGCGGTCAAAAAGCCCCACCACAGAGGACACTGAGGACGCAGAGGAAAATCTTACCTGGTTCCATCGAGTAAGAAGCTTTTAGCTCTTGGCTCTTAGCTAAAAGCTGAGAGCTAAAAGCTAATAGCTTTAAAAACTTTACCGCAGAGGACGCAGAGGATTCGCAGAATTCGCGGAGAAATCTAAAGACTTGACATCATCCATATTTCTAGTATTATCGAAATATGAACGCGGCACCAGCGAAAGTCTCATCGTCGAGCAAGCCGGCTGAAAAGGTTGCGACTTATGCCGACATGTTCTCCGCCATGGGGAACGAGGCGCGGTTGCGGATCATGCAGCTGCTGCTCACAGCGCATCCCGACGGGCTCGTCGTCGGAGACATTCAGGACGAACTCGATATCCCCAACTCGACCTTGTCTCATCATCTCGACAAGCTGCGCACCGAAGACCTCGTCAACGTGCAACGGGAAGGCACATTTTTGCGCTACACGGCTAAGACGGAAGCGCTGCAGGAACTGCTGCAGTTCCTCTACGCTGAGTGCTGCACCCGCAACAAGGCCCTCAAACCGCAGAGCATTGTGCAGATCTGCAAATAGGAGTCATTTATGAGCACCGCGGAAACCACCGACATCAAGGAAGTTGTGAAACAGAAGTATGGCGAGGCTGCCCTGCGCGTGACCTCCGGCGGCAGTTCGTGCTGCGGCGCCGCTCCGGCCAGCAATTGCTGCGATCCCATTACCGCCAACCTCTACGACGCGTCGCAGATTGGGCAGATTCCGGAAGAAGCCCTGCTGGCTTCGCTCGGCTGCGGCAATCCGACGGCGCTCGCGCAACTGAGTCCCGGAGAGGCTGTGCTCGATCTGGGCTCCGGCGGAGGCATTGATGTGCTGCTTTCGGCGCGCCGCGTGGGGCCGGCAGGCAAAGCGTACGGCCTCGACATGACGGACGAGATGCTGGCGCTGGCCAACGAGAATAAGCGCAAGTCGGGCGTCGCGAACGTCGAATTCCTGAAGGGCGAGATCGAAAACATTCCGCTGCCCGACAACTCGGTGGACGTGATCATCTCCAACTGCGTGATCAACCTCTCCGCCGACAAAGATAAAGTTCTGCGCGAGGCCTTCCGGGTGCTGAAGCCCGGCGGGCGCTTTGCCGTCTCCGATGTCGTGACCCGCGGCGCGATGCTGCCTGAGATTCGCCGCAGTGTGATGGCCTGGGTGGGCTGCATTGCCGGCGCGCTGGAAGAGAACGAATACCGCAGCAAGCTCGCCCGGGCCGGATTCGAGCAGATCGAAGTCGAGCCGACGCGTATCTACCGCGCCGAAGATGCGCGCGAATTCCTCACCGGGCAGGGAATCGACGTGGATGCGCTCGCCCCGCAGGTGGACGGCAAATTCCTGAGCGCGTTTATTCGCGCGGTGAAGCCGGGCGCAAAAGAGAAATCCTGCTGCGGTCCCACTTGCTGCAACTAGAGCGCAAGGAGAAGAAGCCGTGGCGCATCATAACGTGCTCTTTCTGTGCACGGGAAACTCGGCGCGGTCGATCATGGCGGAGGCCATCCTGAATGAGAGGGGGCGGCCCAACTTTACCGGCTACAGCGCCGGCAACCATCCTGCGGGACGAGTGCACCCGGGAGCGCTCAAGGAGTTGGAAGCGGCTCATCTTTCGACCGCGGGCCTGCGCAGCAAGAGTTGGGACGAATTTGCCGCACCTGGCGCCCCCGTGCTCGATTTCGTTTTCACGGTTTGCGACAACGCCGCCAAAGAGGCTTGCCCGGTGTGGCCCGGCCAGCCCATCACCGCGCATTGGGGAGTTCCCGATCCGGCGGCGGTGCAAGGCACCCCTCAGCAGGTGGAGCGCGCCTTTCGCGACGCTTTTCTGATGCTGGACCGGAGAATTGGCTTGTTTCTGAGCCTGCCGCTTTCCACGCTGGACGGGCTGGCATTGAAGAGAGAAGTCGAGCGCATCGGCCGGCAGTCATGAACCCGGTGTCGGGTCTGAATAGATTTAGGTCGCAAATCGCTGAGATGCGCACTTCGTGCGGTTCTCTGCTGCGGTGAAAAGCTTTTCTCGGCGCTCTCTGCGTGCGTCTCTGCGATCTCAGCGGTTAAAAGCTTTTACCGCAGAGGACGCTGAGGATTCGCAGAGTTCGCAGAGGTGAATAGGCGAAGGAGCTTGACCCCAATGGCACTTCTACGGCAACCGACGGCGGGGAGCCTGAAAGCATGAATACCCAGGTCTCATCGCGTCTCGCTTTTCTGGATCGCTATCTCACGGTGTGGATTTTTGCGGCAATGGCGGCGGGCGTAGCTGCGGGATGGGCGATTCCTGGCATCGTGCCTTTTCTGAATCGCTTCAGCGTGGGGACGACTTCCATTCCGATCGCGGCCGGGCTCATCCTGATGATGTATCCGCCGCTGGCCAAAGTCCGTTACGAGGAAATGGGCGAAGTATTCCGCAATAAGAAAATCCTCGGCCTGTCGCTGCTGCAGAACTGGGTGATCGGCCCGCTGCTCATGTTTGCCCTGGCGATTATTTTTCTGCGCGGCTACCCGGAGTATATGGCGGGATTGATCATGATCGGCCTGGCGCGGTGCATCGCCATGGTGATTGTTTGGAACGAACTGGCCAAGGGTGACACGGAGTACGCGGCCGGGTTGGTCGCGTTCAACTCCGTCTTCCAGGTGTTGTTCTATTCGGTGTATGCGTGGGTGTTCATTACCAAATTGCCCGAGTTGTTCGGATTGCATGGTTCCGTCGTGAATGTGTCCATTCGCGATATTGCCAAGAGCGTGTTTATTTATCTGGGCATACCATTTTTGGCAGGGATGCTGACACGGCTGGTGCTGGTTCGAGCCAAAGGGGGGCAGTGGTATCAGAAGAGCTTCATGCCGAGGATCAGCCCTATCACGCTCATTGCGCTGTTGTTCACCATCGTGGTGATGTTCTCGCTCAAAGGCGAATACATTGTTCGCCTGCCACTGGACGTGGTGCGCATCGCGATTCCGCTGCTGATTTATTTCGTGGTGATGTTCCTGGTTTCGTTCTACATGGGACGCAAGCTGGGGGCTGACTACTCGAAGACCGCAACTTTGTCGTTCACGGCAGCCAGCAATAATTTCGAACTCGCGATTGCGGTGGCAGTGGCTGTGTTTGGAATTAATTCAGGGGCGGCGTTCGCGGCCGTCATTGGGCCGCTGGTGGAAGTTCCGGCATTGATTGGCCTGGTCAACGTTGCGTTGTATTTTCAGCGGAGGTATTTTGCGGGCCAGATGGTTGAAGTTGTAAGGGAAGTCAGGGCCTGATCAGGATGGAGCCTAAAACACTTTCGCAGTCCTGGCAGCTGCCGGCCGCCGGGACTGCGAATGTCTTTCAAGCCCTTCTGGGGAGGCTTTCACGAGCCGTTCTGGGGAGGACCACTAAGACTGATAACGTGCTCGCAGGAAGCACTCTAGAGATAAGGCGCTGGGCAGTCTGTGATCGGGGTCATGGTTCAGTGTGACTCTGGTCACATGGCCCGGTGGATCTTGGGGGCGCTCTCTGCGATCTCAGCGCTAACAGCAAAGCTTTTAACCGCTGAGGACGCTGAGGTCTCGCTGAGTTCGCTGAGCAATGCGGGCGAGGAATTTTTCTTCGACTCATCTTTCTGAGGTGCTTTTCTCTGCGGCCTCTGCGCTGTTCCTCGGCGAACTCAGCAGTAAGAACAAAGCCTTTAACCGCTGAGGACGCTGAGGTCTCGCAGAGTTCGCTGGGCGATGCGGGCGAACCAATCTTTCGTCGACCACGCTTCTGAGGTGCTCTTCTCTGCGGCCTCTGCGCTGTTCCTCGGCGAACTCAGCGGTAAGAACAAAGCTTTTAACCGCTGAGGACGCTGAGGTCTCGCTGAGTTCGCTGAGAAGGGCTAACAGCTGAACCAAGACATTTACGTTACGCAGGGATCTCCTCCCGGCAACCAGAAAACTTTTCGGTGCTTTGCCAACCTCGCATTTCCATTTACAATCCAACAGGTTCCAACGCGATTCAGGCGGCATCGCTGTGGGGGTAATGAGAATCTAAACAGTAGGAACCCGAACCGGAATGGCCACCACAAAAACCGATCCCAAGCTGGCCACGACGGCCAATGGCGCGAAGAAAGCCAAGTTCCACGAGGGACTTACCCGCGAACAGCTCATCCGGGCCTATCGCCTGATGTACACCTCGCGGCGGATTGACGACCGCGAGATCCTGCTCAAGCGCCAGCAAAAAATCTTCTTCCAGATGTCCGGGGCAGGCCACGAGGCAATCGGCGTTGCCGCCGGCATGGCGCTAAAGCCGGGGTATGACTGGTTCTACCCTTATTACCGCGATCGCGCATTGTGCCTGGCCCTTGGCGTCGAGCCTTACTCCATGTTTCTGCAGGGGGTGGGCGCGGCCGACGACCCGAGTTCCGGCGGGCGGCAGATGCCTTCGCACTGGAGCTATCCCAAGCTGCACATCGTGACCCAGTCGTCGCCCACCGGATCGCAGATTCTGCAGGCGGTGGGATGCGCGGATGGGGGGCGCTATCTTGCACGCCATCCCAAGGCCGCGGAAGTTCCTGCTGATGCGAATGACTACCGGCGTTTCAAAAACGTCTCATCCGAGCGCGACGAGATCACCTATGTTTCGCTGGGTGACGGCACCTCGAGCGAAGGCGAATTCTGGGAAGCGATGAACGCCGCCGCTTTGAGTAAGCTGCCCGTCATCTTCTGCGTGGAAGATAACGGTTACGCGATCTCCGTCCCGGTGGAAGTGCAGACTGCCGGCGGGAGCATCTCGCGCCTGGTCTCAGGCTTTCCTAATTTTCATTTCGAAGAAGTCGATGGCACCGATCCGGTGGCCAGCTACGCGGCCTTCCGGCGGGCCGCCGCGTATTGCCGCGCAGGACATGGCCCGGCGTTTGTGCATGCGCATGTGATTCGTCCCTATTCGCACTCGCTGTCCGACGATGAGCGGCTGTACCGGCCTGATGCGGAGCGCGAGCGCGATGCGCAGCGCGATCCGGTGACGCGCACGCAGATGTACCTGCTGCGGGAAGGCATCCTCGACGACAAGGGAATCAACCAGCTCGAAAAAGAAGTCGAAGCCGAATTGCAGGTCGCGGTGGACCGCGCGCTCGAGGCGCTGCCGTCGCCTCCGGAGTCCGTCACCCGGTTCATCTATTCGCCGGATCTGGATCCGACCTCGTCCGTCTTTGATACGCAGGCAGTGTTCCCCGAGACTGGGGTCGACGGGAAAAAACCGGTGCCCAAAACCATGGCGGACCTGATCAACGCCACGCTGCGCGACGAGATGAAGCGCGACGAGCGGATCGTCATTTTCGGCGAAGACGTCGCCGACTGCAGCCGCGAGGAATATCTAAAGCACAAGCTGGTCAAGGGCAAAGGCGGAGTCTTCAAGCTCACCTTCGGCCTGCAATGCGAGTTCGGCAACGACCGGGTATACAACTCGCCGCTGGCCGAAGCCGCCATCGTAGGCCGCGCCACGGGCATGGCGACCCGGGGGCTGAAGCCGGTGGTCGAGATTCAGTTCTTCGACTACATCTGGCCGGCGATGATGCAATTGCGAGACGAACTGCCTACCATCCGGTGGAGATCGAATAACGGATTCTCGGCGCCGTGCGTGATTCGCGTGGCTATTGGCGGATATCTGACCGGCGGGGCGATTTATCACTCGCAATGCGGCGAGAGCCTCTTCACGCACATTCCGGGGCTGCGGGTGGTGTTTCCATCGAACGCGCTCGATGCCGCTGGCTTGCTGCGCACCGCTATTCGTTGCGATGACCCGGTACTGTTCCTCGAGCATAAGCGCCTGTACCGCGAATCGTATGGCCGGGCGTCGTATCCGGGGCCGGACTACATGATTCCATTCGGGAAGGCGAGGGTGGTCCATCCCGGCACGGATCTGACGGTGATCACCTATGGCGCGGTGGTGCCGCGCGCGCTGCAGGCCGTGCAGAAGCTGGAGCGCGAGCAGGGAACGAAGGTGGAACTGATCGACCTGCGCTGCCTGAATCCGTTTGACTGGGAGACGATTGCGGCTTCGGTCGCGAAGACGAATCGCGCGCTCGTGGCCTACGAAGACACGTTAAGTTGGGGTTATGGAGCGGAGATCGCGGCCCGCATCGCCGACCAGTTATTCGATCAGCTGGATGCCCCGGTACGCCGCGTCGCCGCCAAAGACACATTCATTGCTTACCAGCCGATTCTCGAAGATGCGATCCTGCCGCAGCCCAATGATCTTTATCTGGCGATGAAGGAATTGGCGGAGTACTAGTGAGCTATGAGCTATGAGCTGTTAGCAATGAGCGAACCCAACGCTACTCGCTTTTGATTACGGCTAATTCGTCGGCTACGCCTTAATTTCTTTCCTCAAAGCTGTTTCCAGCAAATCGCCACTCACCAAGACACCGGCAAAAAATAGCCGCCGGGATGCTTTCCGGCGGCGCGAACTCAAATTTAACAGGCTGCCTTATTGACCCGTTCCGGTGACGGACAGCGTCTGAGGACTGCCGACACTATTGTCGAACAGCTTGTAGGTGGCGTTCTCCGTTCCCACAATGCTGGGAGTGAAGTACACCGTCAGCACGCAGGTACCTTGCGGCTTCAGCGGGTTGTTCACGTTGTTGCCGCAAGGCGCGGTGGCGCCGTAATTGTCCGAATAATCAGCGCTGTTGGTCCCGGAAAATGCCTGTCCGCCGAAAGCTATGTTGGTGGTTCCCACGTTGGTGATGGTCAGCGTCGTGGAAACCTGTGTGCCCTTGGTGACGTTTCCGAAGTTGATGGAAGTGGGCGAGAACTTGACGCCCGTCCCATTGCCCGATACCGCCACGGTCTGCGGGCTGGTCACATCGCTGTCGTTGACGCTGATCGTGCCCGAGGCGTAACCCACCGCCGTCGGCTTGAACTGCGCGTTGATGGTGCAGGTTGCGAGACTGGCAATCACCAGGCCGTTCGTACACGTCGTGCCAGAGGCGGTGGCGAAAGGTCCAGCTATCGTAATCGCTGGAGTACTTAACGTCACCGAGACTCCAGTTTTGTTGGTGAGTGTGATTTTGGTGCTTCCACTGGACAGCCCTACCGGGGTCGTGGCAAAGGCTATGGAGTTCGGGCTCAACGATACGTTGCTGGTTCCCGTCCCGGTCAATCCGACGATCTGGGGCGTGGAAGGATCGCTGTCGTTGATTACGACAGATGATCTCTTCGTGCCGGTTGACGTCGGGTTGAAAGTCAGGTTGATGGTGCAGCTTGCTCCACCCGCGAGTGTGGTCCCCGAGGCGGGGCAGGTGTTGGTCGAGATGGTGTAATTCGTGGTGTCGCTGAGTGAAATCGCGTGCATGGTGATGGCGCTGGTGCCGGTGTTCTTGACCGTCACCGATTTGGCCGCGCTCGTCGTCTTCACCAGCTGGTTGCCGAAGTTCAGCGGAGCTCCCGTCAACTGGATGGCGGTTCCCAAACCAGTCAGATTGATGGTGTTGACCGGATTGAAGAAGCCGTTGGAGTTGATCGTAATATTTCCCGTCAACGTGCCCGAGGCGGTTGGCGTGAAGTACACATACATAGTGCAGTTGGTGCCGTTGGTCATGCTGGCTGGGCAGTTGTCGGCCTCAGTGAAATTGGTGCTGGCGGAAATGTTGCTGATCGTCACCGGCCCAAGAGCGCTGATGATGAGCGACTGCGCTCCGCTGGTGTTTCCCACGGCTGTCAAGCCAAAGGATACGTTACCGCTGCTGGCGCTGAGCGCAGGGAAAGCCGATATGCTGCGCACGCGGAAGTTATAGGCGTCGGCGACGAGAATATCTCCCGCCGAATCGAGTGCCACGCCGAAGGGGTCGTACAACGTTGCAGTCAGAGCCGAGCCGCCATCGCCGTTGTACCCGGCGCTACCAGTCCCGGCCACGGTGGTCATTATGCCTTGAGGATTGATCCAGCGTACCCGTTCGTTGTAATCGCTGATGAACAGATTGTCGTTGGCATCGACCGCAATGCCTTGCGGCGAGCCAATCCCGTTGTCGATGGCGAGACCGTCTCCGGTGAAAGAGCAATTGCCGTTGCCCGCGACTGTGACGATGACGTTCGTGAGCGCGTTGACCTGGCGAATCCGGCAATTGTAGTAATCGGCGATGAACAGGTTGCCGGCCGGATCTACCGCCATCGCTGTTGGAGAGTTAAGCAGTGCGTTGGTCGCCAGCCCACCGTCTCCCCCATAACCGGCACTTTGGCCAATTCCAGCTATGGTCGTGATAGTGCCTGTGGTGGACACTTTCCGCACCACATCGTTGTAGGTGTCGGCGATGTACACATTATTCTTGCTGTCGACCGTGACGCCTTCGGGATAGTAGAGTTCCGCGCTGGTCGCGGATCCTCCGTCTCCGGCATAGCCGCAACGGACGCTACCGCTAACCACCAATCCGGCAAAGGTGCTGATTGTTCCCGCTGTATTGACCTTGCGAACCAGGCAATTGTAGGTGTCGGCAATGTAGACATTGCCGGCGCTGTCTTTGGCTACGCCGTAGGTATAGGTAAGCTCGGCCGCGGTGGCCAATCCGCCGTCTCCGCTGTAACCGTACGTGCCATTGCCGGCGAAGAAGTTCACCAGGCTGGTGGACTTGACGTCCTCTCGCACCATGTAATTATGGCTGTCGGCAACGTAGACGTTCCCAGAAGAATCGTTCCAAATGCCTAAGGGATAATTCAGCTCGACGCCGGTGGCGGGAGCACCGGAAAAGGAAGTTTCCAGTTGGTACGAATGGTTTCCTGCCACCACGTTAAGATTTCCGCCTACGGTGAAACTGTCTACTACGTAGTTGTAGTTGTTGGCGACGTAGATGGTCCCGCCGCTGGTTGTCGCCACTCCCACCGGATTATAGAGTTCAGCGCTGGTCGCTGGACCGCCCTCCCCGCAACTGGTGCCCGAACACGCCGTGCCATTTCCGGCTACGGTACTGATGTTTCCTCCCACGGTGAACTGCCGCACACGCTGGTTGTAGTAATCCGCGAACGTCACGGTTGTGCCGTTCACGGCGACACCGTACACCAGATTCATCGAGGCGCTGGTAGCCGGTCCGCCATCTCCCGAGTAGCCGCAGATATTATTCCCGGCGACCGTGCTGATCTTTCCAGTGGATTTGACGACTTCGCGGATCACACAATTGCCCGCGTCGGCAATGAATAGATTGCCGCTGCTGTCCGCCGCCGCGCCTGACGGGTTGGACAGCTCTGCGCTGGTTGCCAGGCCGTTATCTCCCGAGTACCCGCAGGTGTGGTTGCCGGCATAGGTCGAAATCGTATTGGTAGAGATCACCACTTTCCGCACCACGCAATTGTTGGTATCGCCGATAAAAAGATTGCCGCTGCTGTCAAGTGCAACGCCCTGGGGATAAGCCAGTTCAGCGGCGGTTCCTTTGCCGCCATCCCCGGTGTATCCGCACAAACCAGCTTGCCCGGCCACAGTTGTGACCGTACTCGTGGAAACTGTCACTTTACGGACAATGCAGTTGTACTGGTCGGCGAAGTAGACGTTGCCGGAACTGTCCGCCGCGACGGAGTAGGGGTGATACATGGTGGCGGCGCCGGCACCGCCGGTGACACCGTCTCCGGAGTAACCCAGTGCGCCGTTGCCGGCGATCACCGTGATCGTTCCGGTCGTACTCACCTTGAACACGCGATTTTGGTTGTACGCGGCGATGTAGTAGTTTCCCGAGCTATCCACGGCAACGCCGTATGGGTTGTAGAGATTGGCGTCGAGGGCCGGGATATTGTTTGGCCCGCCACCGATGGGAGTGCTGATCACATCCTGCGACCACGCGGGTGAACTCACCAGGACCGCGGCCAGCAGTACGGCAGAAAAAATCGCAAAGCGACGCATGAGCTTTCTCCTCAATAAGGTCTTTATCCGGTTTCCGCACGCATCAACCTGGCGCACCTACTGTTGAGCCGGGACAAGGGGACGGCGGCTGATCTGCGCTCCCCGCTGCCACGTCGTTCCCTTTGCGTCCTGGAACAAGATCACCAGGTTGGGCTGCGCCGGGGGCGCCATCCACTCGTGGAATTCGCGTTTTGTCACCGTGAACTCCTGGCTCATTTCGAGAAATTGGTGGCTCTTCCACACCTTCACCGGATGGAAGTTGCCGCGGAAAGTCATGGATGGAGACGAATCGATGAGTGTGACGATGACGCTTTTGGCGTCCGCATCGCTGTGATTGAACAGTCGCAGGTGAAGCGTGGCCTGGACCAGATCTCCCTCCGGACGCACCTGGCTTACGTCGAAGTACCCGGAAAACTCACGTCCCCGACTGCTGCTGGCGGCGACCGTGACGAACAACAGGGTGATGAGCAGGGTGGAAACCAGCCATGCTCGCGAATTGCGACGACAGTCCATAGACATCCTCCGTATTTGGGTACGCACGCCAACCGGCACTGCTCGCGTTCGAGGCAGTGCTGCACTCCTCCCGAGCGAGGAGTTTTTCTGTTTGCGTTGACTGCTGGGGCCGAACTTCTTGTTTACAACGAGACTGGGTACTTACTGGAGCCGGATTGCTTACTTGGAATCGTGAGCAGCAGCAATGAGACGAACTGCTTTTTTTAACTTTTGTGTTGGTTTTACGGTCTCGTCGTCTGGGGGAATGACGCGAGCGAGGCGCACCGCCGTGCCTCGTTTGGCCGGTGAGAATTGTGTTCTCGTGTTACTGGGTTGTCAAGATGAAGAGTTTTTCACACCGGCAACTAGGCGGGGAAACGAAGGCTGCCGGGTTAAGTCGAGGTCCTGTGGCTTTCCTCGGATAATTTCCGCAGTGATAAACGTTCGTGATGCGCCAGCAGCAGGCCCACGGGCACCACCGCTGCAAAGGTCACCAGCCACAACAGGATTCCGCAACTGGCCGCCACTTCGGGGGGCGCGTCGAAGACGTTCGACAAAGTCGCGATGGTCGCCATCTGGGCGCCTCCACCGACCGCGGGCAGCTGCAACATCGAACCCAACATGCTGGCAAACATCAGAATCAAAAGCTGCGATACGGGAATGTCGAGCGACGCCGCGCCGTAGGAATGCGTTACTTCTTTATAGGCGAGCGCAATCACGTACCACATGCCGACCGAGACCAAGGTTAGTGACAGAAGCGACAGCGGCCCGTCAATCGTGTTCAGGCCCATGCCGAACTCGCGCACGCGGTCGCCCAGGCGGTGGCCCAGATTGGAGGCCAGGTGCGAGAACCGTTTCTCCACCCATAACGCCGCTTGCTCGCCGTAGCGGCGAATGACGATGGCGGCGATGGTCGTTGCGGTGACCAGAGTCGTCAAAAAAAATCCCGCCTCGCGGAACCTCACGTAATATTCGGGATGCGGAATCGAGGGCAGCGCACTGGGTAGAAAGATCGCCAGCATCATTAGAACGGTAAAGGCGCCGATGTCGAAGATTCGCTCCACCCCCCAGACCGCCACTTGCGAGGACACCGGAAGGTCGGTACGCCGCGCGATGAGGTAAGGGCGAATGAATTCTCCGGCTCTGCCCAGCAACGCCAATCCGGTAAAGCCGACCAAGGTGGGGGATACCATCTGAGTAATCGTGACTTTCGGCCGGACCGGCTTCAGAAAAATCTTCCAGCGCCAGGCGCGCATCCAGTACGCGAAGTAGATCAGCGCAATCCCGTGCAGCACATGCATTTTTTGAATGCGGTGGGTCTGGCTCCAGAAGGTGCTCCAATCGAAAGTTCGCCAATGCCGGTATTGCAGATAAAAAAGTGCGACCAGGACGATAAAGACCGCGATGGTGGCCAGAATTCGCTTCTTGTCCATGAAGGAGGGAAACTCCCGCCGCGGCCCTTGCAACGCGAAGCGGGAAACGGCACCACCCAAGGTAAATGAGTGAGTCGTGGGGGTCAAACGCGGTCAGTGGGCAGTGGTCAGGGGCTAGTGGTCAGTGGCAAGTGGCTAGTGTTCAGCGGAAGGCGACTGACCACTGATCACTCGTTCGCTCCGGCCGTAGTCGCCTTGGCCTGGACCATCGTTTCCGAATGCGCTGGAGCGTGCTTGCTGCTTGTCTTGCTGGCGACCGTACTTTTGGCGATCGAGGTTTTCTGGGCTGTCTTCTTCTTGTTGAAATCTTTCACCACGCGCCGCACGTACGCCCGGGTCTCGTAGTACGGAGGCACTCCGCCGAAGCGCTCCACTTTCTGCGGTCCGGCATTGTAAGCGGCCAGCGCTTTTACCAGATCAAAGTGATAGCGCTCCAGCAATTCGCGTAGATACTTCGTTCCGCCCTCGACGTTGGCCTGCGGATCGAAGGCGTTGGTGACGCCGAGCCCGGAGGCCGTTCCCGGCATCAACTGCATCAATCCCTGCGCTCCCTTGGGAGAGACGGCGCGCACGTTGAATCCGCTCTCCGCCTTGATGACGCTATTGACGAGATCGGGATCAAGCCGGTACCGGCCGCTCGCCTCATTGACCACATCATTCAGATCCACGGGAGAACGCCCCGAAACCCGTGTGGCCCTGAATCCGAAAGTGGGTGCCGTATCCTTCGTATTGTTTGCGAACGCTGCGGGCGGTTCTTCGGTGGCGGCCTCAAAGTGATCCACTTCAGCGGTGGGCACATCCACGAAACTCGATCCATCCGCGTTTACGTAAAGGCGGGTCACGTCGCCAACGATTTCGCGGCGCTCGTGCCGGATCGAGAATCCGTTCTTCAACACGGCAACCTCGCCCGCAAAGCAGGGAAGTGCGGTGAGCGCAATCAGCGCGCAAATCCAGACACGAAATTGACTCAATCGCTTCATCCACATGGACTAAGCGTTAGTCCGTGAAGGCCAACTCCAGGGCCGCGGCCACGCCGCAGGCATCGTTGCCGCGCGTGACGGTCCAGCCTCGCGCCCGCAACTCTTCGCAGGCATTTCCCATGATAACCGGATGCCCGGCAAACTCAAGCATCTCCACATCGTTATGATTATCACCAACGGCCATGACCTGATCGCGCCGAAAGCCACGATAATTCGCCCAACGCTCCAGCGCATGGCCCTTCGAGCAGCCCGCATTCAGCACGTCGATCATGGAAAGATCGCGCGCGGGATACTCGGTGCGCAGTACGGTCACTAAGCCGTCCATGCCCGCCCACTCGAGAGCGCGCAAGGCCAGGCGCATGCGGTCCATGGATCCGCAAAACATGGCCTGGACGGGATCGGTCAGGAGCGCCTTTTCAATCGGCACGACAAAGTCGATGTATTCCATGTTCTTTTCGAGCCAGCGGCGAATGCTCGCGCCCAACTCATCCATGTGCTCGAGCACAATGGCGCCCTTGGTTTCTTTATCAAACGTCAGAACGGTATTCCCACGAAATTCTTGCATAGCGCCGCACAGGCGCCGGCAGGTTTCAACGGGCATCAGGTCGCGATGAAAAGTCTCTCCGCTGAGGGAACGCGTGACGGCGCCGTTCGAACTGATCAGCCACAGATCAAATCCCAGCTGTTGGGCGATGGGCAGGGCAAACGTATGCCGCCGCCCGGTGACCAGCACGATTTCGATCCCGGCGGCATGCGCGCGCCGCAAGGCCTGCAGATCGCCGTCGGAGATGGAGAATTGTGGGTTCAGCAGCGTCCCGTCGATATCGGTCGCCAGCAGCCGGATGGAAGTTTTGGCAAGCGTCACTGATTCAATTTTATCAGTAGAGGCCGCTTGAGAACCGTGCCGAACTTGACCTGAGCCATTGGGCAAACTAAGATTCCCCTTCTCCCTGCAACACTTCTGGAGCCTCTACATGCGCAAAGTGTCACTCGTCCCAGTGATTATTCTGTTCGTTTGCTCTTTCCTTCAAGCCTCTCCAAGCGATCCGCCACTGCTGCTGCGTTTTCCCTCGGTCAGCAAGACGCAGATTGTGTTCAACTACGCCGGCGATCTCTGGATCGTGAGCCGCGATGGCGGCGATGCGCGCCACCTCACGTCCGGCATTGGCGTGGAAGCGCTGCCGCACTTTTCTCCCGACGGTTCGCTCATCGCTTTCACCGGCGAATACGACGGCAACCGCGACGTCTATGTCATCTCTGCGGCCGGTGGAGTCCCGCGCCGCCTGACTTATCATCCCGCGGATGAATACGTCTCCGGTTGGACTCCTGACGGCAAGAAGATTCTGTTCACCTCATGGGGCAACAGCTTCATTCATTTTGAGGATCAGCTCTACACAGTGCCGGTCGATGGCGGACTTCCCACCGCGCTACCGCTTCCCATCGCCGAAGATGCCTCGCTCTCTCCTGACGGAACGCACATTGCTTACGTCCCGCATCCCAAGTGGCAGGAAGCCTGGAAGCGCTACCATGGGGGCCAGACTACGCCCATCTGGATCGCCGACCTCAAAGATTCCAGCATCGTGAAGGTTCCTCGCGAGAATTCCAACGATCACCATCCCATGTGGGTCGGCGACACCATTTATTTCTTATCCGACCGCAATGGCCCGGTGAGCCTGTTTGCCTACGACACGAAGACAAAGCAGGTGTCGGAAGCGCTGCACAGCGACGGGCTTGATTTCAAAACTGCGACGGCAGGGCCTGACGCCATCGTCATTGAGCAGTTCGGCGCGATCAAGCTTTACGATCTGCAAAGTCACCAGGCACACAACGTGAGTATTCACGTGGATGGCGACCTCGAAGCCGTGCGCCCGCACTTCGCCAAGGTGGAGACCAAGCGCATTCAGAATTTTGGAATGTCGCCCACTGGCGCGCGCGCCGTCTTCGAAGCGTGGGGAGAGATTTTTACGGTCCCTACCGATAAAGGGGACATTCGCAACCTGACCGGCAGTCCGGCTGTCGCCGATCGCGATCCCGCGTGGTCGCCCGACGGCAAATCCATTGCGTATTTCTCCGACGAATCGGGCGAGTACGAGCTTTGCATCCGCGATCAAAACGGCATCGCCCCGGCGCGGCACATCAATCTTGGCAATCCGCCGTCTTTTTTCTACACGCCCTCTTGGTCGCCCGACAGCAAGAAGATCGCTTACAGCGACAAGCGCCTGCAGCTCTGGTACCTCGATCTCGACAATCCGGCTCCCAAGCTGGTGGACAGTGATTACTTCGGCGGATTCGGTCCCACGCAGCTGAGCCAGACCTGGTCCCCGGATAACAAGTGGATCGCTTACGCCAAGCAGCTGCCGAGCGGTATCCACGCGGTCTTCGTTTATTCGCTCGATCAAGGCAAGTCGTTCCAGGTCACCGATGGCATGAGCGATGCCACTTACCCGGTCTGGGACAAGAACGGCAAATATCTTTACTTCACTGCTTCGACCAATGTTGCCCTCAGCACCGCCGGCCTTGACATGTCGAGCGATGAACACCGCGTCACGCGCAGCGTCTATGTAGCCGTGCTGAGCAAGGATGAGAAGTCACCGCTCGCTCCGGAGAGCGACGAGGAGAAGGGAAAGGAAGAGAAGAAGCCCGATCAGGATAAAGATAAAGCAAAAGATCAAGCTGCGGAGAAGGACAAGAAGTCGAAGGACAAGAATAAGGGCAAGGCTGAAGATCCATCGGCTGCCGACGGCGACAAGAGCAAAGACGACAAGGACAAAGATAAAGACAAGAAAGAAGAGCCTGTCGTGGTCAAGATCGACATCGAAGGCATCGGCCAACGCATTCTGGCGCTGCCGATCCCGGCGAAAAATTACATGAACCTGCTTCCCGGCAAAACGGGGATCCTGTTCTTATCCGAAGGACCGACGGTTCTCACCGAAGATGATTTTCCCAACACCAGCCAGACGATTTCGAAATTCGACCTGAGCAAGCGCAAAGTGGACAAAGTGCTGGAAGATGTCAACGACATCGCGGTCTCGTTTGACGGCGAAAAACTGCTCTACCGCAAAGGGGATTCGTGGGCGACCGCATCGCCGGATGACACTCCGGGTGGTGGGGGCGGCGGTGGAACGCCGAAACCTGGCTTCGGTCCGCTGAAACTCGAGGGCTGGGAAGTTTATGTCGAACCGCGCGCCATGTGGAAGCAGATCTACAACGAGACCTGGCGCATCGAGCGCGACTTTTTCTACGATCCGCACTATCACGGGCTCGATATCGAGAAAGCCAAGAAGAAATATGCTCCTTACCTCGACGGCATCGCCTCGCGCGACGAACTCACTTATCTATTCCAGGAATGCCTGGGCGAACTGACGGTCGGGCACATGTTCGTGGGCGGCGGCGAAATGCCGGAGCCCAAGAAACTCAAAGGCGGCCTGCTCGGCGCCGATTACAGCCTCGAAAACAATCGCTACCGCGTAGCCAAAGTCTACGACGGGGAGAACTGGAATCCGGACCTGCAGGCGCCGCTTACGCAGCCGGGAGTGAATGTCAAAGCGGGAGACTACATTCTCGCGGTGAATGGCCGCGACCTGCACGCCAGCGACAACATCTACAGCTTCTTCGAAGAAACCGCCGGCAAGCAAGTCGTGCTCAAAGTCGGCGCGAGTCCCGACGGCAAGAGTTCCCGCGACGTAACGGTCGTTCCAGTCGACAGCGAAGAGGGGCTTCGCCACCTTGCGTGGGTCGAGAACAACCGACGCCGCGTGGACCAAGCCACCGGAGGCCGAGTCGCCTACGTTCACGTGCCCGACACGGCAGGCGGCGGCTACACCAGTTTCAATCGCTATTATTTTTCGCAGGTCGGCAAAGACGCCGCCATTATTGACGAACGCTTCAACGAAGGTGGGCAACTCGCCGACTACATCATCGACAATCTGCGGCGTCCCATGATGAGCAAGGTGGTCACCCGTGAAGGTCACGACTGGTCGAGCCCATCGGCAGCGATCTACGGGCCGAAGGTGCTGATCATCAACGAAATGTCAGGCTCGGGCGGAGACGCCTTCCCCTGGTATTTCCGC
Organism: Candidatus Sulfotelmatobacter sp.; assembly: GCA_035309485.1. GTDB lineage: Bacteria > Acidobacteriota > Terriglobia > Terriglobales > Acidobacteriaceae > Sulfotelmatobacter. The sequence goes on along the minus strand of DATGFC010000087.1, from coordinate 37,476 downwards.
AAGGCCGGCATCGGCCCGCTCATTGGAAAGAAAACCTGGGGCGGGCTGGTTGGAATCGGGGGATATCCGCAGTTGATCGATGGAGGCCGCGTCACCGCGCCGCGCGCCGCCATCTATGGCCTCAACGGGGACTGGGAAGTCGAAAACCACGGCATCGCGCCCGACGTGGAAGTCGACCTTGAGCCGGCAGCGTGGCGCAACGGCCATGATGCCCAACTAGACAAGGCCATCGAGGTGGTGATGCAGCAACTCAAGGAGCATCCGCTGCCTGAGATCAAGCGGCCGGCCTACCCGAACTATCACGAGCACGACGACTTAAGCGGCAAGTAGCAGGAAGACTCATGTAGAAGACTGATGAAGAAAAGAGTGCGCTATCCGATCGCGAGTTTGCGACAGGATGGGATTGCAGAGCTCTGGCCTCAGCATCAGCATTAATGTTCCAAGGCTGTGAACTTCTTGCCGGAGCTTGCCTGTACTACCGATTCGCCCAAAACCGCAACTCGCTCTTAGAGCCGTACTTACGCGATCAACAAGGATTGGTTCCCGAATTGCATCTTGCATGGTTGCGTTTTTGCCTGTTCAACCCGTAGTCCGCAAGGAGGACATGCTATGACAGGCTCTACCCCCAAACGCTCTACGACGGGCTGTTTTATTTGCTCCGCATCCATTCCACTTGAAAACTGCAAGACCGACGAGTGCGGCAACGCCGTTCACGAAGATTGCTACGTTAGAAAGACAGTTTCAAGATTCCGAATGGCGGAGGTGGTCCGTCCCTCAGAAAATTGGCTCAGTTCGATACTCGCGCGTTTTCAACTCCGGTTGCGGGAAGCCGATCATTATTGAATAGATCATGATTGAATATCGAATTCCACGCGCGCTGATTCTGTAAATCCTGTTGCCCTCTGTTCACGCCTCTAGTTTGTGTTTCGCCACGTCTGCTACTTTTCAAATCATCAGTTGCCGCTTATTTCGCGAAAGCTTTGAGAGCGAGTGGGTCTAGCGCGCGGTCGAGGCGAGCAGCGAGCCGACTCCGGGCTTATAGCCGTAGAAGTCGCCGACCGCCTGCAGATCTTCGATGATTTCTTCGTCGTAGTGCCGCTTCAACGGCGCGGTCAGAATGCTGTGCTGCGCGTTCGGATCGGCCTTGAGATCGAATAAATAGCTCTCCGGTGGCGAATCGTAGGTGGTGTACAAAGAACGTCCGTCGGCAGTGAGAATGCCGAAGACGGCGCGTACGTCGGAAGCCAGCAAAAGATCCCGTTGAGGATAGGAGTCGAGTTCTGCGCGAGTGGCGGCAAACAACGGGCGTCCGTAAAGCGGATGGTTGCGGATCGGTGTGTGCCCCAAAAGACAAAAGAGCGTTGGCGTGATGTCGGTGAGGGTCGCCAGGCGCGTGTCGTCATACACAACGCGATCGCGCAGCGTGCGCGGCAAGTGGATGATCAGCGGCACGCGCATCACTTCCGGCCAGATGCTGGTCGAGTGGCTGTTGCGCCCGAATTCCCCGGTGGCATCGCCGTGATCGCTGGTGACGATAATGATGCTGTTGTCATACATCCCGCGCTGCTTGAGATAGCTGAAGAATCTTCCCAGGCAGGAATCCACCCAATGCACTTCGTAAGTGATGCGCGTGTTCAGGCCGGGTCTTTCGGGCCAATGCTGTGATGTCGGGGAAGGCACGTCATTCTGCGCGAACTGGTGGACGTTCTTGGGTTGCGCATATAGGAACACGGGCTGACTGGAATTCTGCTGTTGGTCGAGAACCGACTGGGCTTGCTGCAGCGTCGATCCCAGTTCGAGGTGGTTCCACAGCGTTTTGTCCGTATCGAGCTTTATCAGATCGTCGTTCGCGGGAAGGATCTCGCGCAACACTTCGTCCATGCTGACCAGCATGCGGTAACGATCGGTGTGCAGCATGCGATCGAGGCTATTCAGTTTGGAGAATGGTTGCGGATAGTGAGCGTGCAGCAAAGTTGCGCCTGCCCAGATCGCCGGTTCGGACAGTGACGTTCCCGCGTATTGCGAATAGACGTTGTGCAGCACGATGCTGTCGCGGGCGAAGGCATCGAGGTTGGGAGTGTAGTCGACGCGCGGATTGTAGGCGCCCAGGTAATCGGGCCGCATCGAGTCAATCACAAATACGAAGATATTCGGACGCTCGCCGGCAGTCGGCGCGAGGCGATCGACGAGTTCGACGCCATTGCGAACGCGCGCATCGCGGATATTCGTGTTCTCGCGCAGGATGCGGCACAAGTCGCCGCAGACTTCATGGCGCGAGTTGCCCAGAATATGATGCGCGAGCTGGAAGGAGTTGTCGTTTCCTGCGTATGCTTCGAGCGTCAGGGAAATCTCGTCATCGGTCGAACCGAGAGGCCTGCTCCAGAAAATCTGGGTGGCCTGAAGTCCTTTGTAGAGCAGGGCACTGAGCACCGCGACCCCCAGAATCGTCGTCACAGAGTAGCGTGCTTGCCGGGGCCGCAACCGTATGATGCAGACGCTAATCACGGTCCAGAGCAGAAGCGTTACTGTGCTCTGGAGAAAGCCGCTCCAATCAGCGTCTCCGACGATGTAGGGGAAGGCGAGGGCAAGGGCGGAAGACGCGAACAGAAAAATCCAGGCAGCAAGCGAACGGCGTGACTCGACCAGAGTGCTTTGCTTGAGGAACGGAAGGACGAGCGAGAATCCCCACAACGTGAGAGTCAAAGCCAACGATGCAGCATAGAGGTGAGCCAGCCCTCCGCGGAAGCTGAGCGCACTCTCGAGGAAGCGGTACAAGACCATCCATAAAGCAGCGAAGATCAACGCACCATTCACAGCCAGGCGAATCCCGCGAGGCCTCGGCGTCTTCATCGCGACCACGGTCACAAGATTGATCACCGAAAAGACGGCGAGCGCGAGCACAAGGTGTGAGAGCAGGCTCCAAATGGCAAGCTCGGCGTCGGCTGCGTGGAAAGCGAAGGTGTGCGTCTGGCTGTGAAGGCGTGCCCGGCCCTCCGCGAAATAGAGGACGCTGAGGATGCAGGCAATGAGCACAGCTGAGGAATAGGCAATGATGTGGGCGTCACGGTGAGTTGTAGCGGGATCGGGTGAATCCGATGGCCTCCATAAACTCGCAATCGCAAACGGGGCGAGAGCAGCGAGACTCCATCCATACGCGGAACGAGAATTCTGCAGCGTAGCGAGGAAGGGATGGATCGAGAGATAAATTCCAAAGCAGGCGAAAGCGGCAAGACTGGTGAGGAATTTCCAGCTTCGCCTACTCCACGACTTCCGCATATTCCAGCCTGCGATGAATGCTGCGGCAGAGGCGAGCCAATAAAGCAATGCCTGATGGCGGACAAACCATGGCATCCACGCATACGCGGGCGCTTTGATCAGAAAATAATAAGTGTAGGGAAGGAAAGCCAGCAGGCAATAGATCGACGTCAGGAGAAAGTACGCTCCCGCGAAGACGCGAAATATTGTGTGGACCCACCGCAAAGCGTGGCCTCGCGAATACAAGACTCTCTTCAATTTTCAATGACGCGCTTGGAATGGGGCAAGTTACTCGCGGCAGATGTCCATTCACTGGTGTGGAGGGACGAGGCGAAGGCGAACTCCTGCTTGTCGCGAAGAGGACAGAATTTCCCGACCTCACTTATGTCGCGAATCGGTCAACCGCAATTGAATGAGCCGGTTACAAGAGATCTGCGGGGCTAACCCTACAGGCCTGACGAAGGGAACAAAAACACTGTGTCTCGGTGAAAACGCGTAGAGCTGCCGCGATTGTAGGACGGACGGCACAACCAACTGTGCCGGACAGAATGGCATCTGATTATCGGCGTGTGGACAGACAGCAACGCCTACACGAATGACTCATAAAAAGTTACGCTGCATTACCGGCGGATTGATTCCGCTGGCGTTGTGGGGGATGAGCGCTTGCACTGGTTTGGGGCGCGACACCACGCCTACTCTGGTATTTTCCGCCAGCACGGGTTCTATCAGCGCCGGACAAAGCGTTACGCTGAATTGGCAGAGCACCAATGCCAACGCGGTCACGATCACCGCAACGGCGGGCTCTTCCACGCGCACGCTGACCTCGACCTCGCAAGCGTCGGGCACGGTGAATGATTCGCCGACGCAGACCACCACTTACTCGGCGGTCGCGACGGGAGGAGGCGGCAGTACTCAGCCGCAGACCGCTACGGTTCAAGTGGCGCAGCCGGTACTGCCGCAGGTAACGTCGTTCACTGCGAACCCGATGTACGTCAGCGCGGGGCAGCCCTCAACCATCAGCTGGACTACGACGAATGCGACCTCGATCACAATCACTCCGCCGGTGACGCAGCCGGAAGACACCGGGCCATTGCCGACCTCGGGATCATCGCTCACTCCGATCACCAAAACCACGCAATTTTCTATTACAGCTACGGGACCGGGAGGCACATCAGCTGCATCCACGGTGACCGTGACGGTGCCCTTCACGTTGAGCCTTACGGCAACCCCGAGCACGATCGTACCGGGCGCATCGGCGACTCTGTCGTGGCAAGTTTCAGGGGGGACTGCGACTTCGATTTCAGTGACGGATGGTGCGGGACAGACGGTGTGCAATCCGTGCGCCCTGCCCGGGGGTAGCACGACAGTGACTCCCGCGGCGACTACAACCTACACAGCGACGGCAACCGTGAATGCGAGCGCGTCGGTCACGCAGTCGGCGACCGTCACCGTGAGCGCGGCATCGGGGGGTGTGATTAAGCACATCTTCTACATGCTGCAGGAAAACAGATCCTTCGACATGTACTTGGGACAACTGGGAGCCTATCGCAGCAATTACCTGGCGCAGCTCGGCATCAGCGATTCGTCCACCATCGATGGATTCGATCCTACGGTCACGCTCACCAACATTCATACGGGCGCGAAAGTTCAACCCTTTCACGAAAGTACGGTGTGCACCGAGAACCTTACCCCTGCCTGGGATGAGAGCCATCATGACACCTCATTGACCGGCGGCGACGGCGCCTGGGCTACAACGCAGAGCCCCTATAGCGCGAGTTCGTTCGCGATGCAGGGATTTCTCGACACCACGGACTCGGTGCCGGAAAGCTACGACCCGAATGGCACCCGCGCAATGGGCTACTACAACCAGGACGATTTGCCTTACTACTACGATCTGGCGACGTTCTTTGCGACCAGCGATGCGTGGCACTCACCGATTCTGGCGAACACGTACCCCAACCGCATGTACCTGATGGCGGCCACATCGTTCGGACACGAATATCCCGACGGCGACGCCAACCATCCGAAATATTCGGCGCCGACAATTTTCCGGGCGATGAACACGGCCAATGTGAGCTGGATCTACTACTACAAGGACGGAATCTTTCTCTCGAACTTCGCCGATTACGAGGATCCGACGATTGGGACGAAGACGTTTCCGGATACCGATCTGTTCAACCGGCTCGCCGGAAACTGCGGCGGGACTGCTAATTCTTGCGATCCGGACACGGCCTTGCCGCAGGTGATCTTCATCGACAGCGCATCCGGCACTAGTCACTTGGATGAGCATCCCGACAACAACGTGCAGACCGGCGCCGCGTACGTGCAATCGATCATTACGGCGCTGATGAACAGCGATGCCTGGAAGGATTCCATCTTCATCCTGACGTATGACGAAGCCGGCGGCCTGTACGATCATGTGCCACCCGTCAATGTTCCAGCGCCGGATGACATCTTGCCGGGCCAGTGTCCCGATCCCAATAATGGCTCAGCTGGGTACTGCACCGTGGGGAAACTGGGAGGAAACTTCGATCTGACCGGATTCCGCGTGCCGGTTATTGTGATTTCTCCGTATGCGAAACCGCATTACGTATCGCATACGCCGCGCGATTACACGGCGATCCTGGCATTCATTGAGGAGACGTTTAACGTGCAGGCGCTAACCGCTCGCGATGCATACTGGCAGGATCCTTCGCGAGATATGAGCGAGTTCTTCGATTTCAACACGCCAGCCCTGCTCAACCCGCCCACGGCCGGCATGTCGTGGACACAGTTCCTGGCCACGCAGCCGACTAGCGGAGTCTGCGATCAAACCAAGGAAGCCGGCCCTACGCAGTAGAAGGAATTGTTGATTGCTGATTTATAGTCCCCATCGCCCGGGTTCGAATCAGCAATTTCGATATCGAGAAAAGCAAGAGCAAAGGCAGATAACCGCCGAGTTCGCTGAGAAAATCCGCAGAGGCCGCAGAAAAGGCGATTGCAAACCAACGAAGGCCGGGTGTCCCGCAAGGAAGTGCCGGGTCCCGGCCTCGTTTTGGTTCAACTTGGAATGTCATCCTGGACGAAGTGGAGAAAGGTTCTCCGCTTCGCACAGGATGACAGCGTTAACATCGTTCGAACCCTAGTTGCCTGTGTTCGGATTGTTGGCTGCGGCGGTGGGCGCCGCGGCAGGCGCGGTGTTGGCACCGTAGCGGGCCAGGCGCGGGAAGAAGGGCGTCACTTCAAACGGCATCTTGTCGCGCGCCGAAGTGATGGCGACCGGAGCCGTCTTCACCATCTCCGCCTTATCGTCCCAGGGATTGACCTTGACGCGGCCGCCCAGAGGCAGGGCCGCAATCTGATCGAGTTTGAGGTTATCGAGCGCAGGACCCTGCGTCGCAAGAGCAGACAAGCGCGTCACGGTCCCGTTGCTCGCAAGCGGATTGCCCAGGTGCGTAGTCAGCAGCGCGTTTAGATTGGTGGCGCGCGCCTGCAGCGCCTTGAGGAACAAGCCTACGTTGTCGAGCTTCTGCGCGTAAGGCGAGTTCTTCAGGAACTCAACCGCCTTCTTGTCGGCCGCCGTCTCTTCTTCCGGAATGTGCCGGAATCCGAGGTTCTGGTAGGTAGAGTCATCCGAGAACAGCATGCGGTCGTTGAACGCGTATTTCGAGCCCAGATTGTGGCCGAGCACGATGTGCGCCAGTTCATGCGAGAGCACCGCGGCGAGGCTGGCCTCGTCAGGAAGCACGTCCACGAGTCCTCGGCTGATCACGATGGTGTTGCCCACGCTGAAAGTTTCCAGCGGAGAGGTGAGCAGCACGCGAGTCCGCACGGGACGCGGCAGATCAATATTGTTGGTTACCTGCAGGTTATTGACGACCGTCTGCAGAATGCGGTCGATGTCTCCCGCCGGCGCGAGCAATCCGGCTTCGGTGAGGCGCTCGACGACGTTATCTTCCGCCTGCTGTTGCCAGACGCGCTCGGCTTGCAGCGGAGAGGCATCCTGCGAAGCGGCGGTTTCGTCGGTCACGCTGTCGACGCGGATCTGCGTCAATTCGTCGTCCTTGCCGCCCTTCTTCAGGTCATAGCCCCAGATGCGGGTCTGCGCCTTGAAGGCCAGCCGGTTCTTTGCGCCGGCGCTGAAATCGCCTTCTTCGCTATAGATGAAAGAGGGAACCCAGTAGCCGGGGATCAGGTTGAGCCGCCAGCTATCCATGTGGAAGAACTCGGAATTGCGCGGCGCCGGGTAATAGGTGCCGTTCAAGCGCACGATGTTGAAACCCTGGTCCTCGACCCAGATGCGGCCGAGGAAACGGCCGACGCCGGATTTCTTTTTGGGCGTGACATCGAATACCAGGCAGCGGATATCGCCGAGGAATTCGCGGCGCACGTAATGGAAATCGTAGTGGTCGCGGTCAAAGTCGCTGCGGTCGGCGTAGACCATCCACGAGAAGCCCAGCGGCTGGTACTGCACCTTGTAGAGCTTCTGGAATCCCCCCAGCAGCCGCGATTGCATGCTTTTTTGCTGCTCTTTCAGATAATCCTTGCGATCGATGTTCTCGCCCATATCCATGCGGCCGAGGAAATAATGATCTTCGCTGGGAACCGGGCCAAGCTGGGGATCAGCGGTCAGGTTCTGCAGATAGGTTTCGACCACCGGAGTGCGATTGGACAGCATCTTGATGAGGCCGTGCTCGCGCTCGATGAACAGGCTTACAACCTGGTCCATGGTGGCGGGAGCCTCTGCGACGGGCGCGGGAGCCGCCGGCGCACTCTGAGTCGCTACGGGGGGCTGCTGTGCCGCCTGAGACTCAGCGGCGGGCGCGGCGATGGGCTGAGCCTGGACCGCAGGATTCGTTTGCGAAGGCTGGGCGTCAGCCGGCGCGGCCGGTTGCGCCGCGGGTTGCGAAGTCGCCGCTTGTTGTGCGGCTGCCGTCATTCCCGTCAACAGCGTTGCCGCCAGCATCCAACTCAAAGTACGCATAACTTTCTCCAGTTCTCTGAACCGCTTTCTTTGTACGGCCAATCCCGTCAAAATGCCTTCGCCAAATCCAGGAGTTTCTAGTACGCCAGTTGGAACGTGACGTGAACGATCGCGGTCGAATCCGTCGGCTGGCCCATCCGCAAAGCCGGCTTGAAGCGAATCTTGTTGGCGGCGGCAATGGCGGCTTCATCGAGGCCATGTCCCATTCCGCGCACCACGCGATTCACATGTAGTGTCCCATTGGCTGAGAAACTTACTTCCAGAAGAACTTCGCCTTCCAGCTTCAGGTCGCGCGCTTCCTGCGTGTACACCGGATTCGGCTTATAGGTGATTTCCACCGGTGTGGTTGCGGGGCCCGCTTCCAATTGAGCGACCTTCGGGGCCGGATGAACTACCTGCTCCGATCCGAAGCTGCCGGTGGCGACGCCCTTGCCGTTGCCCCGGCCATCGCCGTGTCCGCTGGTTGCGACACCAGAGCCGAAGTCTGCGCTGGCGACTGTGCCCTTGATGCCCTTGGCTCCGCCCGATCCATTGCCTTGTCCCGGACCTGCGGGCATATCAAACGCTCCGGTCGGGGCGGCATATAACTTCGCGTTCGACTTGCCGGTTCCGGCGATTCCGTTGGGATCGCCAAAACCTCCCGTCTGCACCTGCGCTACGGCCGCATTTACGGTCGGTTTCTGAGAACTCCCGGTCTCGGCAAAGTCTCCGGTATGCAATAGCTGCGGGCGCGCGCCAGTTGACGCCAGCTTCAATTGCGGAGCCGCAAACTGGTTGACCACCACTTTGGGCGCTTCCACCGGCTGGGGAAGCTCGCGGCGAACTTCTTTGGGCATGACCAGCTTGGGCTGCTCAAACTCGGGCAACTTCACGGCCGGGAGAAGCTTGGGCTTGGGTTGGATCTTGGCCGGCTCCGGACGTGGTTCTGGCCGAAGCGAAGGCATGGGAATCAGTTCTGTGATGTGATACTCGGTCAATTGAAGCCGTTCCGGCACCAGCAGCTCGAGGTTGATCACAATGAGCAGGGTGAGCGCGACGATGCCATAGGCAGCCGCGACGGCGCGTTTGTTAATCTTGCGCTCGGGCAAGAGTCCGAGTTGAAATCCGCGGTAAGCCGCCATTGCAATATCACTCCACGGGGACCCGGTTGGGGAGAAAACCGAGACTTGGAGTCTCAAAAATACGAGAGATGGGACAGGGGGTAAACGTGTCAACGGCTCTTGACCTTCAGTAACCAGCGGGTTCCATTTTGAAAAACAGGCGGTAAATGGGTAGGAAAAAAGGGGTTGTGCGGGCCGAGTCAACTGGACGGACGAATCGGGGAGGAAACACGGAAGTATCGGGAAAAGAACCGGCGTGCTTAGCAAAAGAATCAGATGGCGTTTCCGAACGAAACCAGAAGCTTGAACCACAGAGGTCGCGGAGGATCACAGAGAACAGTAAGAGAGTGGGAACGTTTTGCTGGGGAGATAAATGTTTTTCTCGGTCTCCGGCCGTTAAACGTCTTTTTGCCGTGCCTGAAGCAGAAGACTACTTGTCCAGCCTACTGCGAAGGTCACGCAGGTTCCGATCATGACCCACCATGTCCAGGGAACTTTCGTTCCGAGCCAGAGGTAGAGCTCAATGGAGAATCCGCAGAGCATGCCGACCATGGCGCCCGCCTGATTAGCGCGGCGAGTGAGGGTGCCCAGCAGGAAGGCTCCCAGGAGCGCGCCGTATGCGATCGAGGCGATCTGCAGGCCGACTTCTACTACGCGTCCCACTTTGTGCAGTGCGATCACGGCTAACGCAAACAACACCATGGCCCAAACGAAGGTCGCGAGGCGCGAAAGGCGCATCTTGGTCTTCTCATCCGACTGCGGACGCAGGCGCGCGTAGAAGTCCATGATCGCGCAGGAGGAGAGCGAATTCAGAGCGGCGCTGAGATTGGACATGGCGGCGGCGAGAATCGCGGCTACCAGCAAACCTGAGACTCCATGCGGCATGTGCGTGACGATGAAGGTTGGATAAATGCGATCGGGCGTGCCAAATTTGGCCGAGGGCAGATGGTAATAGGCCCAAAGCATGACGCCCACAATCAGAAATAGCGCGAACTGAAAAAGAATTGCGATGCCGCTCGAGAGCAGGGCGGTTACGGACTGCTTTTGCCCGCGCGCCGCCAGCAATCGCTGAACAATGAGTTGGTCGGTACCGTGGCTGGCAGTCGTGAGAAACGTTCCCCCAATCAAGCCAGCCCAGAATGTGTAGGGAATCCAAAAGTCTGGCCTGAAGTCGAACACCTGGAGCTTCCCTGCGGTTGCAGCGGCGGAATGAATCGCTGTCCAACCGCCGGGAACGAGATGCGCGATCGTGACCAGGCCGACCAGCGTGCCGCCGACGTAGATTGCCGTCTGCACCACGTCGGTCCAAATTACTGCCGCCAGCCCGCCTTCGAACGTATAGATGAGCGTCAATACGGTGATGATGGCGATGGAGGCAATCTCGCCCGTCCCCAGAGCGATGGAGACCACAATCGAAACGGCATAGACGCGCACGCCTTCCGCCGCGGCACGTGTGAGCAGAAAGAGTCCGGCGGTCAGGGAACGCAAGCCGCGGCCAAAGCGGCGTTCGATCAGTTCGTACGCCGTGTAAAGCTCCCCCCGAAAGTAGTGCGGCAACAGCACAAAACTAATCACAACGCGGCCCACCACGTATCCCATCACCACCTGTAGGAAGGTGAGATTGGTGTCGTAGGCCAGCCCGGGGATGCTGATGATGGTCAGCGTGCTGGTTTCGGCGGCGACGATGGAGAGCGCGATGGCCCACCACGGAATGTCGCGTCCGGCCAGGAAGTAGTCGCGCAACGTCCGCTGCTTTTTGCGAAAGCGCAGCCCGAACAGCGTGATGCCTGCCAGGTAGAGCGCGATGATCGCGAAATCAATTTTATTCAGGCCCATGCGCTCCGTAAGGTGCTAGTCGCTTTTGGTTCCGGCGATCGCGCGAAGGGCGAAATGCGGAATCTGCCGCTTCCTGCGTCGTGAAACGAAAAGCATCCCATTATCAAAGCTGGGGAGGATTCGCGCGAGTGAGACTCTGTAGTCCCCTTGGCAAAGAGGAGCCGGAAGCTGCAACTCGCGGCGGCAATGGGCCACGGCACTGTGTTAGAAATAAATTCGTGTCTTACTACCTCGGCATTGATGGCGGCGGGACGAAGACTACGTGCGCGGTGGGGGATGATTCCACGCTATTGGTGACGGCCACCGCGGGTCCGAGCAACATTGTGCGCGTGGGGCCGGCGCAGACCCGGGAGTCCCTGCAAAAATGCGTGCAGCAGGCGTGCGCGGCGGCGGGAATCACGCCGGCGCAGATCGAGCGCACTTGCGTGGGCGGAGCGGGGGCCGGGCATCCCGAATTGGCGGAGATGGTGCGGCGGGCGTTGGCCGAGATTCTCCCCGGCCCCATTGACGTCGTCGGAGATATGCAGACGGCCCTCGAAGCCGCCTTCGATACAGGTCCGGGCGTCATTGTCAACGCCGGCACCGGTTCCTTCGCCTACGGCCGCAATGCCGAAGGAAAGACTCTGCGGGCAGGAGGCTGGGGATTCGCGATTGGCGATGAAGGTTCCGCGCACTGGATCGGACGCGAGGCCGTCGCGGCCGTTCTCCGGGCCAGTGACTTGACATCCGGAACGCCCGAAGACGCCTTCCATTCGGAACTGCAAACCGCACTGTGCAAGATCTGGGGAGTGAACTCGCTGGCGGATCTGGCGCGCGCCGCGAACTCGATTCCTCCACCAGACTTCGCCGCGTTGTTTCCCGCGGTGGCCGCGAGCAAGAACATCCTTGCCTTGCAGGTCTTGTCCGCGGCAGGCAGGGAACTGGCCCAGACTGCGGCGGTGGTAATCCGGCGGCTTTTCCCGGCAGACGAGGGGGGCTCCGTCCCGGTGGCCACAACCGGAGGAGTCTTTCGTCATGCGACCCTGGTACGCGGCGATTTTTATAATGAATTGAGGAAACTGGATTCGCGGGCAGAAATCAACCCCCTGGTGATCGAGCCTGTGGAAGGCGCGCTGCGCATGGCACGCAGGGCGGCAGGGAAGAAGGATTGAGTTAGCGAGATTTAAGGGTGAGCCGGACACACTGACCCGAGCTGTTGGCTGAGCTAAGCGCTGCTACTTTTGAGAAGAAGATGCCGGAGGAATCCCAAGTCGACAATAGCGCCGGGGCGGCTTCGCAGTCCGGGGCCGTCGCGCATGAACCTTGGGGCGCGGGTCTTAATGAGGACACAGTCCTTTCCCGGTTGGCGGACCACGATCTGGCTTCAGAGATCATTGAACAGATCAGCAAGGATGCGGGCTTAATTCAATCGCGCAAAGTGCGCCTGGTGATGGCATCGCATCCGCGCACGCCGCGCCGCATCGCGTTGCGCCTAATCCGCGAACTCTACACTTTCGACCTGATGCAATTCGCGATCAGGCCCACCGCACCTGCGGACCTGAGGCACGTGGCCGACGAACTGCTCATTTCGCGCCTGGCATCGATCACGTTGGGTGAACGCATTGCGCTGGCCCGCCGCTGCTCCGAGAAGGTCGCAGGAGCGCTGCTGCTCGACAAGGAGACCCGTGTGTGGCAGACCGCGCTGGAGAGCCCGCGCCTTACCGAGGCTGGCGTGGTCCGGGCGCTGCAGAAAGCCGTCACAGGCGCATTCGTGGAATCGGTGAGCCACCATGCGAAATGGTCGGCGCGCCCGGAGATTCGCATGGCTTTGCTGCGGAATGCGCATACTCCGCTGGCGCGCGCGCTGGAATTTGCGTGCCGCCTCGCTCCCGCCCAACTCCGCGACGTGCTGCATGCATCGCGTCTGCCGGAGAGGATCAAGGTTTATTTGAGGAAGGAGTTGGAGAGCAGACGGTGACGGAAGCAGTAGTCAGTACTCAGTACCCAGTACTCAGTACCCAGTACTCAGTACTCAAGTCCCAGTGCTCAGTGGTCAGTGGTCAGTGTTCGGTGCTTACATTCGATTATCACGTTCCCTTCATTACTGAGTACTAGGTACTAGGTACTGAGTACTGAAAACTGAGTACTGACCACTGACCACTGAGTACTCTCCCTACCTTCCGCCGCCCACTTGGAGAATCGCTCCCGTTATGTACGAGGCCGCCGGCGATAGCAGGAACAGCACCGCCTCGGCAATTTCGTGCGGCATGCCTGCCCTCTGCATAGGAATGGACGGCATCAGGCGCTGGAGACGGTCTGGGTCGCCGTTGGCGGCGTGCAGTCCGGTTTCGACCAGGCCGGGCGCGACCGCATTGACGCGAATTCCTTCGGTGGCTACCTCACGCGCCAGTCCGATGGTGAAGCTGTCAATTGCGCCTTTGCTTGCCGCATAGTGGACCCATTCGCCCGGGGAGCCGGTATGCGCAGCGCGGGAAGAAATATTGACGATGGCGCCGCCCGATCCGCCACGCTGGGTGGACATGCGACGTACGGCTTCTCTGGCGCACAACATCGCGCCGGTGACATTGATGGCAAATGTTTTTTGAATCGCGTCAGCGGTCACGTCTTGCACCCGAGCGAATCCACCGGTCACGGCTGCGTTGTTGACCAGCGCTGTAATCGGACCCAGTTCGCGCTCCGCGGTTTCGAATAAGCGCATGATCTGATCTTCACGAGAGATATCGGCGCGAATGGCCGCGGCGCGTCCGCCGCCCGCCACGATTTCTTGAGCGATTTTCTGCGCTTCGGCCTCGCCTGTCGAAAAGTTGACGGCCACACTATATCCACGCTTCCCAGCCAAGCGCGCGATGGCCGCACCAATGCCACGGCTGGCGCCGGTGACAATGAGCGTCCCTGGTTGGTGGTTGGTGGCCTGCACAAGAACTGACAACTGCGAACTGCTACGTCCTCACTGCCTCGCGGCGCCCATGCATCAACTCGACCACGGACTCGTAGATTCGCTTGCGCGCTTCGTGACGCTCGTAGGCACGGGTGATGTAGCGGACGCGGACTTCGATGCCGGCGGCCGTGGGCTGCACATTGATTCCCGGAGTCGCCGACAAGGTCTTGGCGCGATAGCGCGTGGTGGTCTGCTCCCACTCCGCCTCGGCTTTGCTGGCGTAGGCGGCGGTTTCCTGCTCTACGAGCCGCTGAATGCGGTCGATGGTCGGGTATGGATCCTGTCCTGGAGGAATGAGGATCTTTAATTCATCCCACATCCACTGGCCGGAGGTGGTGAAGTTGAAGAAATGTCCTTCGATGGCGAAGCTGTTCACAAACGAGACGCGGCGGCCGGTGGGATGGCTGGAATCGGTCCAGTTGCCGGTCTCGAGCAGAACGGTTTTGAGCAATCCGACTTCGACCACTTCTCCGCCCACACCGTTGATCTCGACCCAATCGCCGACGCGAATTCCGTTCTTACCCATGAGCACGAACCAACCGAAGAACGCCACAATGAAATCTTTCATGGCGACGGTGAGCCCGGCGCCCGCCAGGCCGAGCACGGTTGTGGTCTGGGTGGGCATGCCGAAGATGATGAAGAGGATGACGAGCGCGCCCACCGCCTGCGCGGCAAATTTCACCACTGCGCGCAGGGTGTCGATGCGCTTGTTCTCCGCCGACATCCCGGTGAACAGGCGGTCAATGAAGCGGTCGGAGAGATAAACCGCGAAAAGGACCAGCAGAATCCACAGCAGCGTCTCAATGGTATGGTGCAAAGCCGAGCGCTCACGCACCTCGACGGCGGCAATCCAAGTGGTGTAGATGTCGTTGAGTTCCTGCTCATCCTGCAGGCGGCGGCCCAGGTCGGCAAGATTCTTTTGATCGCGCGTGAATTGCTTCAGGGAGACCAGAGCGGCGTTGGCAGCTGCTTTCAATTCTTCGGAACTGGAACTGGCGGCTTTGCCGCCCTGGGAAAATCCCGACGCTTGCTGCTTGGCGGCCTGACGGTCTTCCTGCTCCTTCTCAACCTGACCTTGTAATGTGGCGTGACGCTGAGCCAACCGCTGCTGCTTTTGCTGCGTCTCTGTTTTGGCCTGCTCCAGTTGAGCTTTCTTATCTCGCAACGCTTGCCAAGCCCGGGTCACGCTCAGCAAGTTGTGACTTTGATAGTCCTGCTCGTGAGGGTCTATGGCCGATCCCGCGGGAGCGGCATTGTGGTCACCTTCTTCGTGCTGTGCCTGTAACCGCTTGATCTTCGATTGGGGATCGCCGCCGGCTTGCTCGAGGTCTTCCGACGCATCGTCCAACTCATCCTGATCCAACTCCAGTTGCGCTTTGGCGACGTCGAGCTGGTCCTGCAGGTGGTCCTTCTGAGTTTCGGGAGCGGCCGCCAGTTTCTTCGTCAACGCGGCAATCGTGGCCTGATCGTTGGAAACAGCTTGTTGCACCTTTTCTTTGCGAGCCTCGATCTGCTTGGCTTCCGGCGAAAGCTTGGGAGGATTTTCCTCGGCGGTGCGCAGGGCATCGTAGAAGGCGAGATCGACCTCGTGGTCGCCGGTTTTTTCTGCTTCATGCGCCAGAGACAATTCTTCGGGCGTGCTGGCCATGGCCGCCATGCGGCGCGCCGTCTGCAGCGGACGCAGGTCTACGAGCCGGCGCGCCGAAGTTGCTTTGCCGGCTGACTTCTTGCCGGTAGAAGCCGGTGCATCGTCGCTCGCTACGGCGACTTCGCGCGTCCACCACCATGCGCCCACACCCGCACCAATCAACAAAATCAAGATCAGAGCGGTAATCCAGTGCCGCAGTTTCATAAAGATTTCCAGACTGCCGTTGTGACGAGGCAGGTCGTCCTAGTTTAGACCGCAGTTTGTCAGGAGCTTCAGAACACTGTAACAAGAAAGGCGGGGTGCAGGCGATATCTGGACCGGATGAGTAGGGCTAAGCACGGGTCTTCGCGCCAGCCGTTGCGAATCTCGCACGTTGGTAATCTGCCGCTGCGTGGGCATCGTTCGTAGAATCCGGGCATCAGGATGCTCGAATATCTTCAATCCATCTGGGATGGACCCTGGAAGCCGATTTCGCGACCGGCAATCGCGGCGTGGCTCGTCTTTTATGTATGGTTCCTGCTTTATGCGTTCAATGCCCACGGCCGCGGATTGTTCATCGACATGGCGAATCTGGTGGTCCACGAAGGCGGTCACAACCTGTTCGGCTGGTTTGGCCCGACGCTTGGGCTTTGGGGAGGCACGCTGCTGCAATTGCTTGTGCCTTTTCTGCTGGCGGTCTATTTCTTCACGGAGCGGCAAGTCCCCGGGTTCGTGTTCTGTTTATTTTTCTTCTTCGAAAACTTTCTTGGCATCGCCACCTACATGGCGGACGCGCGCGCCATGGTGCTGCCGCTGGTGACGACGGGCGATCCGGAGTTCGTGAAGCATGACTGGAACACGATCTTCGGGAGTCTGGGCCTGCTTGAGTACGACACCAAGATTGCGGCGGCGGTACGGTTGCTCGGCTGGTGCGGAATGATCGGTTGCGCGAGTTGGTTGGCACTGCGGGCGCGGTACCAGGTGAGTGGCGCGCCCGTATCTGTAGCGTTCCCGACGCCATTGGTGCCACTGGCCCAGCGATATCCGGGAAAGCGGATTGTTGCTCCTGCTCCCGAAAATGCAAAACAAGGAAATGATTCTGCCTGAAGCGTCGCCGGTGGGCGAGGACGCCCACCGGCACAGCCGCCGGGACGGCGGCGCTACGGAACGGCGACGGCTACGGGACCCAATCGGCAATGAAGACATTCGTCTCGTGCGGAGCTTTGGCGTTGCGGTTTGACGCCCACACGAGCTTCTTACCATCGGGCGAGAACATGGGGAATCCGTCGAAGCCGTCGCTGTAAGTGACGCGCTCCAGTCCGCTGCCATCGGGACTAATCAACCACAGCTCAAAATTGCCCATGCCCCCGGTGGCGTGCGTTTCGGGATCGTAGTTAGACGAAAAAATAATCTTCTTCCCGTCGGCGGTGAAGGCGGGGCCAAAACTGGCTGCTCCCATCTTCGTAATCTGCCGCTTGCCTGAGCCGTCGGCCTTCATGATCCAGATTTCGAGCGAGGTGGGCCGAATCAGATTCTGCGCCAATAATTCTTTGTAATCGGAAATTTCTTTTCCCGTTTCAGGATGGTAGGCGCGATAGACGATCCATTGGCGATCGGGAGAATACGTCGGTCCACCGTCATAGCCGAGTTCGTGCGTGAGTTGCCTGACGTTCTTGCCGTCGGCATCCATCGAATAAATGTCGAGGTCGCCGTTGCGCATCGAGGTAAAGGTAATCTTCTTGCCGTCGAGAGAGATCGTCGCCTCGGCGTCGTAGCCGGGTGTGTGGGTGAGTTGCTTCAGGTTAGAACCGTCGGAATTGGCTGTGAAAATGTCATAGCCTGAATAGACGGCCCAAACATATCCCTTGGAAAAGTCCGGGCGCGGCGGGCACTCCGGGCTCGCCAGATGCGTCGAGGAATAGAGAATCTTCTGGCCATGGGGAAAGAAGTAGCTGCAGGTGGTGCGTCCCTTGCCGGTCGAGACCATGTGCTGATCGCTGCCGTCGGCGTTCATGATGAAAATCTGGTCGCACTTCACGTCGCCGTGCGACGACTGGTAGATCAACTTCTTGCCATCGGCCGAGAAGTAGGCTTCGGCATTCTGCCCGCCGAAGGTGAGTTGATGCACATTGCGCAGATGCTTTTCCTGCGGGGTCGCCAGATCGGGCGGTGCTGCATTTTGCGCAGAAGCAAGGATTGCTGTCAGGGCCAGCGTGAGCAGGGCGAGAGCAGTGCGTTTCATGGATGGGCGTTAGTTTAGCGCGTTAAAAGCGATTACCACAAAGGACACTAAGGGACACGAAGGAAAGCGGACGAACATTTGGACTGCTTTTGGTTAGCATTTCACTCGCGCTAGTACAATAAGGCACGAAAAAATCCGGAGGCTCCCCCCCATGAAATCTTTACTCCCGATTTTGCTCGTCGCATTTCTGGTCGCAACGATTTCTCTGCCTCGCCCGAAAGTCTCGGCGGCACCGAAAGTAACGGTCGAGACGCTCAAACAACTCGAGGGCGAATTCATGAGGGCCGCCGCCGAGAAGGGATCGCAAGGATATCTCTCCTACTACGCGGAAGACGCGGTGGAGTTACCTAACGGCGCTCCCGCTATCGTGGGGAAAGTGAACATTGCCCCCGGGATGAGATTCCTGGACGACAAAAACAATCGTCTTACCTGGACGCCGGAGGGCGGCGACATTTCCGCCTCGGGCGATCTCGGCTACACCTTCGGAACATTTGAGTTTCAATCGCAGGACAAAGAAGGCAAGAGCAGCATCCAGCGCGGAAAATATACCAGCATCTGGAAAGTGCAGAAAGATGGTAGCTGGAAAGTGGTGCTCGACATGGGCAACGCCAGTTCCGCTCCGAAATCCTAGGCGCCGAACGGTCCAGTGGCAACGCGCGCCAGATTTTCCAATTCCTTCACGTAAATCGGCCGCAGCAGAAAGGTAGCCAGCGCCCGTTCCACTTTGCCCAGAAACCCGCTCCTGACCGGCAGTTCCGTCGAGATCGTCACGCTGGAGTCGGCCGGCGCCGTCCCCGGATTCACGGTGAAGGTCGTGACTGCCCCGTTTGTGTCCAGATCCGTTTCGACGAGTACGCGCCCTGGTTCAGGCTCGGTGATCGCGGCACGGAACGTCTGCTTCTTCCCAAAGACGCTCATCTGGAAACGAATCACCGTGCCTGCTCCAACGCCGCCTTGCTCCACGGTCAAGTTGCTGAACTGGCGGGGAAGAATGCGCGGATGCCCGTCGCGATAATTGGCAATCAGGGAGTAGATGCGCTCGCGCCGCGCAGGAATGATGGCGGACGCGCTGATCACATGCCGTTCGAGTTTTCTTGCCATGTGATTTTGTTTTTCTGTTCCGGGAGCCAAACAGCGGAATCCGGAAGCCGAAGTCTATTTCTGAAAATGATTGCGAATCGCTTCTGCCTGCACTCGCGTGACTACGGCGGACAGAGCGGCCGCGTCAGCCTGCATTACCGCCCGGACGCTACCGAAATGCTCTAAAAGGCGGCGCGTAGTGCTGGCGCCCACTCCGGGAATTTCCATCAATTCGGTGGAACGGTCGCGCATCTGCCGCCGCTTGCGATGAAAGGTTACGGCAAAACGGTGCGCCTCGTCGCGAATCATCTGAATCAGGTGCAGCACCGGCGAGTGATGATCGAGCGCGATGGGATCTTTCTCCTGCCCGTACACGTACAAAATTTCTTCGCGCTTGGCAATCGCGGCCAATGGCTGATTGATGATCTCCAGCGCTTCCAGCGCCGCAGCGGCGGCATGCAACTGCCCCAGCCCGCCGTCAATCAACACGAGCGAGGGCATCTGTTTTTGTTCTTCCAGCACGCGCTTGTAGCGGCGGGTGACCACCTCGCGCATCGAGGCAAAGTCGTCCACGCCTTCGACCGTCCGGATGATGAACTTGCGGTAGTCCGACTTCTTCATCTTGCCGTCTTCCCACACCACCATGGAAGCGACCGTTTCCGCGCCCTGGATGTGCGAGATGTCGAAACACTCGATGCGCTTGGGCAGTTCTGGCAGGCTGACGGCCTCCTGCAGTTCTTCCTGAATCTTGCGGGCATTCGGTTTCAGCACGCGGAAACGCTGATCGTACGACTGCTTTGCGTTATTCCCCGCGAGATCGATGAGCGAACGCTTGTCTCCGCGCAGCGGGACTGCAATGTGCACGCGCGCGGGACGCGCGCTCTTTTCTGTCTCCTGATCGGAGAGCAACGCTTCCAGTTCTTCACGATCCTCAAAATCGACGGGGACGTACATATTTCGCGGGACGTAAGGCTGGCCGATGTATAGCTGCTTGAGGAGAGCGGAGAAGAATTCTCCCGGATGAAATTCCTGCTCGGGTTGTGCCGGGTCGTGTAGCGAGGGACGCATTGGTCCGGCTTCGGGCGGTGGCGAGCCTTGCTCGCCGGGACGGACGAATGTGTCTGTCCCTACATGGTTCGTGACGAACTCCGGCAGGTCTTCCCAG
The DNA here is from genome assembly GCA_035309485.1 of Candidatus Sulfotelmatobacter sp. GTDB lineage: Bacteria > Acidobacteriota > Terriglobia > Terriglobales > Acidobacteriaceae > Sulfotelmatobacter. Next base: position 17,270 of record DATGFC010000087.1, on the reverse strand, counting down.
AAAAATTCGCGGCGATCGACCATCTTGCCGCCGCGCATGTGAAACAGGTTCACGGCCAACATGCCATTTTCATAGTGATAGCCGAACACGTCGGCATCATCGCCCTCCGCCGCGGCGATTCGCTGCCGCTCCTGCAATTGCTCGACCGTCGAGATCAGATCGCGGTAGCGGGCGGCCCTCTCGTATTCCTGCGCCGCAGCGGCTTGCTCCATGCGCCCGCGAAGCGAACGCGCAAGGTCCGTGGGACGGCCTTCGAGGAACATCTTCACATCCCGCACCGCCTCCTGGTACATCTCCGGTGTGGTTAAGTCCTGTACGCAAGGTCCGAGGCAGCGCTTGATGTAGTACTGCAGGCAGGGTCGCGGATGGAACCGGGTAAGGTCGACTTTACAAGAGGGGATCAGAAAATTCCGGTGAATTAAGTCGACGATGCGATACGCCAGGTTGGCAGGGAAGTAGGGACCGTAATAGGCGCTGCCGTCCTTGCGGAGCCGGCGCGTGACATACACGCGCGGCCAGCGCTCAGTGAGCGTGAGCTTTACATAAGGATATGTCTTGTCATCGCGCAGCAGGATGTTGAATCGCGGCTTGCGCTGCTTGATCAGGTTGTTCTCGAGAGCGAGAGCCTCTTTGTTGTTGGCTACGACGATGTAGTCGACGTCCACCGCCTCGCGCACGAGCGTGCCGGTCTTGGCGTCTTCCCAGCGCCCCTCGTGAAAATAGCTCGATACCCGGCTGCGCAGGTTCTTGGCCTTTCCCACATAGATGACTTCGCCTTCGGCGTTTTTGTACAGATACACGCCGGGCTCGGTGGGAATGGTGCGAATTTTGGCCTGCATATCCATGGCAAGGGGATCTTCTTACTATTCTAATTGGATGGGAGGAAGACTCATTGTGTTACAAAAAGGGCAGATGCCCTTCTATTGCGCCGTGCGGGCGGCTTTATCCCGAACTACGCTGGCGACCGCGCTGGCCGCCGTTCTGAGCGGATTCTGCGCGACCGCGAGTTGGGCACAGATTACCCCCGCGCCGCAGAATCAGCCCGTCATAACCAAGTCTCCCCAAGGAGAAAAGGATGACGCGGCTCGTGCCGCGGCCCGCTCCCGCGCGCGTCATTTCGACCGGGTGCTGATCATTGTGCTCGAGAATGTGGACTACGAGCGCGCCATCCGGAACAAAGATCTCACGGATTTGGCGGCCAAGGGCGTGAGCTTCACCAACTTTCACGCGCTGTTTCACCCCTCCTATCCGAACTATTTGGCGATGGTGGCCGGGACTGATTTCGGGCGGAACCGGGGCGGAAGCTTCTTCGGCGACAAGCAGGTGAACTTTCCCAATGATGCCGCACACCGGACGATTGCCGACAGTTTGATCGCCGCCGGTCTCGACTTCAAGCAGTACGCGGAAGAGTTGCCGGAGGGTCCATGCCCGGCGAATGTTTACGACCAGCACGTGGCCGATAAACGAGGCAATTATGTTCGCCGGCATGTGCCGTTCCTCAGCTTTCGCGAGGTGCAGGAGAAATGGTGCGATCATGTCATCCGGGTCGATTCCTCCCGCAGCGACAACTTCTTCGCGCAGGATGCGAAGAAAGGACTGGTGGCGTACTCGTTTTATACCCCCAACCTGAACCACGACGGGCATGACACCACAGTGGACGTCGCTGCGGCATGGCTGAAGAATTTCCTGAACGACACCTTCCCGGAAAAGCTGCGCCAGGGAATGCTGGTGATCGTGACCTTCGACGAATCGGGCGGCAATGAAGATAATCGCGTCTTCACGATGTTTCTTGGGGATATGGTCAAAGATGCCAGCCAGCAGGATCCCAAAGCGCTTGCCCGGCGCTATACCCATTACAGCGTTCTGCGGACCATCGAAGACAACTTTGGCCTGCCATACCTGACGGCGAATGACCGCACAGCGCAGCCGATTACCGACATCTGGAAGTAGGCTGCCAGTTCTGACCGGTTCTCAGCTGCGGTAATGAAAACCTACTAACCGCAAAGAACGCCGAGCATTCGCGGGGAGCGCCGAAAACAGGGTTATGAAGGATCTTGGCGATTGGCCCTACCGTATAAAATTTCCCTGCATGATGTGGCTTTGCATAACAGGGAGCCAACCGGGATCATTGGTTCATTGCACAATGCTCCGGCAAGTTATTGAAAAGGTGTATACTTAGTCCGCCCAATCGGTGTGCCCCCAACTGGCATTTCCCGTGCACATGTCAGAGTGGGACTTGTATATTGGTAAGTCATTCCCAGGGCCTCAAAAGATTCGAAATTCTGCGCGGGGGTAACCCAGACGCGCCAAGATGGAAACCTAAGGAGCCTCACCCTATGAATCGCACTTCGTTAATGATTTGCCTGGCAGCCAGCATGGTCGCCACCGTCGGCTGCTCCAGCAAGAATTACGTAAAGAGCCAGACCACTCCCCTTATCAACAAGACCAACGAACTGGACGACCTTACCGCGAAGAATACCCGCGACATTAAAGACGTGGACCAGCGCGCGCAGGCCGGCATTCAGGCCGTGAACACCAAGACTGCCGAAGTCGAGCAGAAGACTCAGACCGCCGCCCAGAACGCCGCGCAGGCGCAGCAGATGGCTGACGCCGCCAACGGCCGCGTGGGCGTGCTGACCAATACGGTCGCCAACCTCGACAACTATCATCCCGTCGCCGAGACCAGCGTGAAGTTCGGCTTCGATAAAGACAACCTGACCAAGAAGGCGCAGGAAGCGCTCGACCAGCTCGCGGCGCAGATCGCCTCGACCAAGGGCTACATCATCGCGCTGGAAGGCGGAACGGATTCGGTTGGTCCCGCTGACTACAACTATGATCTGAGCCAACGCCGCGCCAATTCCGTGATCCAGTACCTGGCCAGCAAGTACAACGTGCCTGCGCACAAGATTTATGTGATTGGGCTGGGCAAGGACAAGCCGGTGGAGCCGAACAAGACCTCCGCAGGCCGCGCCGATAACCGCCGCGTCGATGTCCGCCTGATGACCAACACCACCGGTGGCAACGCTCCGGCGTCCACCCCGACGACGGGCAACAATCCGTCCTCGATGTAAAACGACTTTACCCTCCTCCCCGGAGGACTTCGCCAACCAGGCCGCTCAATGCCTCCCCCCTGAGCGGCCTGCTTTTTTAGCAATGAGCTATGAGCAATGAGTTGTGAGCTTGGGCTTTGCTTCTTGAGCTGTGCGTCTTGGGCTATGCGGGTTGAGCTTGATGGGTTTTTCTCATGACGAATTTCTCTCCTCATAAGGGCTTCCTGTTGTCATAGCTGTGGAAGAGCGGCCCTTCAGGCCGCGTTCGACACCGGAATTCTTCGGGCTTTAGCGCCGGTGGAGGATTTCCTGGACCGGGAGTACCATGGCTGCCATGCCTATCTCCCGACGTTCATTCCTTGCGATTTCTGCCACCATACCCTGGGCCTTACGAGGATTCGCATTCGCTGCTGCGGCTAAGATTCCCGTTGGCCTCGAACTCTATTCCGTGCGCGATGCGCTAGCAAAAGATCCCCAAGGCACCGTCCGGGCGGTCGCTCAGATGGGCTATCAATGCGTCGAGTTCTACGCTCCGTACCTGGAATGGACCGACACGCAAGCCAAGCAGATGCGCAAGCTTATGGACGACCTTGGGATCCGTTGCTACTCCACGCACAATGACGAAGATTTCTTCGGGCCGCAGAAGATCGATCGCGCCCGGGATCTCAACCTGATTCTCGGCTCAAAATATATGGTGCAGGCCTGGAGCGATCCCAAGCCCAATCTGGATGGATGGAAGGCTCTCGCGGACAACCTGAATGCCGCCGCCGACAAGCTGGCGCCTGCCGGGCTCAAGGTGGGATACCACAATCATGACGCCGAATGGAAACCGGTGGACGGCAAGCGCCCCATCGAGATTATCGCTGCCAACACCAAGCCCACGGTCATGTTGCAACTGGATGTCGGCACGTGTCTGGAAGGCGGCTCCGATCCCGTTGCTTGGATCCGAAGCAACCCAGGGCGCATCCACTCCATCCATTGCAAAGACTGGTCGCCCGATCCGAACATTGGCTATAAGACCTTATTTGGGGAAGGGAAGGCGGATTGGAAGGGAATCTTCCAGGCTGCGGAGAGCGTGGGCGGAGTCGAATATTACCTGATCGAGCAGGAAGGCAGCCGCTATCCCGAGATGGAGACCGCCCGCCGCTGCCTCGCCGCGTTCCATTCGACGCACGGATGACGGTAGAATAACAACATGCGTAGTTGGTTTCTTGTACTTCTGCTGGGCGCTAGTGCGGCGCTCTGGGCGCAAGATTCTCCACAATCCTCGAAGACGCAAGACTCGTCCTCGAATGCATCCAGGACGACTTCCACGAACCCGAATCTGGAGCCGCCGCGGTCCGACACGGTCAACGTGAGAGATCTGGGAAATGAATCCGGCGACAGTTCCAGCAAAAATACGCAGATCGATCTGAGCCCGCCGGCGGATGACGCGAAGGCGCATTCCAAGAGCTCAGACGTTCTCGAGGACGTTGAAGGACAGCCCGGCAGCGGCGATGTAAACGAGATGCATCCCTGGAATCCGCACAAGGCGGCCAAGGATGTTGAAGTAGGCGATTACTACTTCAAGCGGAAGAACTACGTCGGAGCCGAGAGCCGTTACCGGGAAGCGTTGTATTACAAGGACAACGACGCGATCGCTACCTATCGACTCGCGGTGTGCCTGGAAAAGATGGGACGGCCGGAGGAAGCGGTCGAGGAGTTCGAAAGCTATTTGCGGATTCTGCCGCATGGGCCTCAGGCAGAGGATGCCAGGAAAGCGATCGAACGATTAAAGACGGCCCCCACCGCCAAGGCAGCCAAATGAAGCGGTGATTCCGCCGCAGAACTCCGACCTGCCTGCGCAACTCGCAGGCTTTGACTCATTCACCGCGGCGCTGCTTTGCTTCGTCTGCCGACGTTATCCCCGTTGCCGATTTTGCTGCGCTTGCCTTCGCCGAGAATCAGGTTTGCCGGCCACTTCGGCCCGGAATTAGGCAATTGCTTGCGCCGCGCCCCCTGAATCAGGCCATCCACGGAATCCTGGCAGGCATGGACCGCCTGCGCGCGCAACGCTCCTTCAAACTTTCCGCGAATAATCAGCATCGCGGTTCCATGCATGAGGCACCAAATGGCAAGGATCAGCCGATTGTGCTCGCGCGGCCTTCCACCGATCTGCTGGGCCACGCGCTCGCGGATAAGGTTGAACGAAGGCCACGGCTCATGCAGAGATGGAGGCTTGCCTACGCCATCGAACAGCACTTCATAGGCATGGCTGTGCTCAAGCGCAAACTGCAAATGTTCCTGGATAGCCTCCTGCAGCGTGCGGGTGCGGCTGAGCGTGGCAAACAGTTCGCGGCGGGTCTCCAGGCGCAAGGCACGGAGGATGTCATCGCGATCGCGATAGCGCTCGTAAACCGTGGGCGTTGTGGTTCCCGCCGCTTTGGCCACGGCCCGCATGGTCAGCAATTTCTCGCCGCCGCGAGCCCACAGGCGAGACGCCGCGCCCAGAATGCGTTTTTCCAATGCGGGGTCGGGATGCCGGGGCACAGTTCCTCCAGAGTGTCTACTAAAGCGAATTAGTAATGTTGCATCATGTTAAACTAACGCTGTATAATTTATTTATAGCAGAACAATTGACCTCGCAAGGCGGGTCCCGCAGGTCCGTTGAATTGGCAGTCCTCCCATGCGGACTTCGGGACCCGCGTGCGTTACTCCCAAGAAAATAGCAAGGAGCTTCGTACATGCAGTCTGGAAGTAAGCAGTTGAATGCAGCGCGCCTCAAGGCAGATCTTGCGGCCGCTTGTGTCGAGCTGTTGAGCGCCCAATGTGCCATGGACCGCGTTCGTCTCCAGTATTCTCCGCGTGACATCGTGGCATTCGCCGAACGAAGTGCCGTGAAGAAGGCCGTGGCTTCCGCCGAGGCTTTATGCCGTTTTTTTTCCCAGATCGAGGCCCACATCAAGCACAGAGAAGAAGCCCCGGGTTAGGCTCTTGCTCCGGCCGCTGCTAGTCCGAATAAAGAAGAACTTACTTCTCTACTCGGATGAATTCTCCGGTGGAAGCGTTGACTGAAATCGTGAGCTTGGCCCCTTCGCGGCTGGTCCCGTAGATGACGTGCCAGATCAGCTCGTTAGTGTTGTGGTTCCAATCGCATACGTAGGTGACCGGAGTGTCCGGCGCTTTCTCCAGAACTTTATCGCCGCCATGTTTCTGGGCGGTGTCGAAGGCCTGGTCGGAGTCGATCTTCAGAAAAGCCATGTCCCAGACCTGGGTGGACGAGTTGGTTGCGCTGTAACTGTCCTCGATCCCGAAGCTAATGCCCTTCGCGGGCGCACCATCGGCATTGCTGCCCGACCAAGTGTACGTCTTGGCGGCGCGCTGGGTTGCAGAGGCAAAGCCCCCGCGCCATACCGCCCACTTGCCATCGTGACCATTGCCATCGCTGGTCGCGATTGAGGAAATGCGGTACGGCTTGGCATCCTGGTTCCAGCCTCGCGCTGCCACATAAAGCTTCTGGAATGCCGACCGGGCCGTGATGAGCTCCGGCCCTTTATTCTCCGGCTTTTCCTCCGCCGGCTTGCTCGGCTCTGAAGTGCAGGCGGTCAGCATCGACAGGAGCAGGACCGCCACAAAGGAAACAGCAATCTTCGTGAGTCCGCCGTTCCCTTTCCTGAATATTTTGGACTGCGGATGTTGATGCGACCTCTGTTTCGTGGGATCTTGATTCGCGAGGCTCGCCGTCTTCATGGCATTCCTTCCTGATATAACTGCGATGAGTTTTTATGGTTCGGGAACATTCTAACCGAAAGGGATCGAAAGCATAGTTACCGTCATGGACCATCTTTTGGGGACATTGCAGCAGGAGATCGCATCAGCCGCCGGATCGCTTTCGCCGGAACAGTTAAGTTGGCACCGCCCCGGCAAGTGGTCCATCGCCGAAATTCTGGAACACCTTTTTCTCACCTATACAGGAACCAGTAAAGGACTGCGCCGGGTGTTGGAGGCAGGCAAACCGCTGGCAACCGCGATTGGCTGGAAGCAGCGCGCGCGAGCGTTCGTGGTGGTGGGGCTGGGGTACATGCCGTCGGGAAGGGAATCCCCGGCGGTGGCGCGCCCACGCGGCCTTGCTCCAGAGAAAGTCGTGGGTGAAATTCTGGCCAAAGTCGCCGAGATGGACGAACTCATGACGTGCTGCGAGGAGAAGTTTGGGGCTGGTATCAAGCTGCTGGATCATCCCGTTCTCGGTCCTTGCTCGCTTAACCAGTGGCGGAAGTTCCACCTGGTTCACGGGCGGCATCACGTGAAGCAGATTTACCGTTTGCGCGAGGAAATCGGAAGGCAAAACCTTCGGGAAGCAAACGCCGTATCCGGTCCCTAGCATAGCGAGCATCGGATGCGGTAAGCCGGCAACGAAAAAGCGCCGGGACTGGCCCGGCGCTTCGGGGATGCAGAGTTACGGTTATTGCTGCTGGGTAGATTCCGGCATTCCTGCCTTACGGGCCTGTTCCTGCAGGTCAGTGAGTTTCTCTTTCGCGTCGTCCAAGGTCTTCTGCTTGTCGGCGATCTGCTGCTTGTATTGCGCGTCCTGCTTGTCCCAATCGGTCTGGTTGCGCAGGCGGTTGCCCGCGTCTGCGTACATTGCGGCCGCGCGCAACTGATATTCCCGCTGCAGGACGTCCAGCTCGCGCGAGAGCAGATCAATCTGCTGCTTTTGCGCGTTGATCTTATCGTCCCACTGCTTCAGGGCGTTCTCCTTGGAGGCCTGATCTTCCGGAGCTTTTTTCGCGGGCTCGGTGGTCGCCGCCTTGGTTCCGGCGGTGGCGCCTTCCGCTGGCGGCTTGTTCTCGGCCGGCTGAGCACCTTCGGCCTTAGCCGCCTCGGCAGGTTTTGCTTCTGCTGCAGGGGCTGTGGGGGCCGCATTGCCTACGATCGAGAGCTTGTCGGTCTTGGGCAGGTTGTCGTTGTCGAAGACCTTGGGTTTTGACGCCGATTCCGGATTCTTGCGCACCTGGCGCGCGTATTGTCCCAGCGACTGCCCGCCGGATGCACTTTCCGTGTTCGACTGTCCCTGGTTCTGCGCTGCTGCAGGGATTCCGGCCAGGCCGAGTACGAGCATCAATCCGACTGCGCTGTTGGCGATTCTTTTCATAGCTCCCACCCTCTCCTTAACTGTGATTCGCTTACGCGGCGCGCTTTCGCCGCAATGCTTGTTTCATCATTCGTTCCCGCTCGCCGCCGCTACCTTGGCGGAGCCCTTGGTAATCAGAAATCCGCCGATGCTGCGATCCAGTTGCGCTGCCTCATGCGCAATATCAGCCGCCAGTGGAGCGGCCATCTCCGGATCACGATTGTTAGCCAGTTGCTGTGCATAGCCGGAAATTGTGGTCAGGGAAGTCCGCAGCTGCAGGGCCATTTCGGCCGACAGTTCGCCGTGCAAGGTTTGCTGCCGCCGGATACTCTCGAGTTCGGTCTGATCGTTGATCAGGCAGGCCACGCCCAGCAAGTCTCCGTCCGGGGCCGGCACCGGTGAAATGGTCATCTGGATGTAGCGCTTCTCGCCGCCCGGAGTTTCATATTCACTTTCTATTTGCCGCTGCTTGCTGTCTTCGCGCATGACCCGATGAATCTCGTCGGCAACGGCTACCGGTTCGTGCAGCCCAGCAACATTCACGACCGCTCCGCGGAAAATGTCTGGCGCACTCATTCCTGTGGCGGATGCGAATCCCAGGATCTTTTTCGCGGCCGGATTCGAAGTTCTTACCAGCCCGTTCGCCCCAAACACCAGCACTCCGCAGGACAGGTTCGCGAGCACGGCCTGGCTAAACGTGTCGCTGGTCCGGGCCCGCTGTTGTTCTGCCTGCGATTGCACCTGCAGTTCGTGCTTCTGTTGCTTTAGTTGCTGGATCACGGTGTTGTAAAGGTGCAAGGGAAGCGTCTCAAGGGACGGTGCAGCGTCGCTGCCCAGATCGGCTTCCTCGGAGATACGCTTGCGCAGGGCGCGCATCGAAATCAGCGCCACCAGAAACGCCGTGCCTGAGCAGATCAGCACCACGGCTGCGCGCAACAGCAAAGGATTCGCCAGAATTCTCACCAGAGCCTCCCATACCAGCGCAACAGCCGGTTGCCAAAAAAGAATGCCAGCACTGACATGCTGCCCAGAAACACGCCGAACGGCATCTGATAATTGCGATAAACCAGCTGCGCCGACTGCCAGGCTCTCTGCCGCGCCGCCTTGCCATTTGCCAGTCGCTTCATGAATCGATGCGTACGTTTTAGCCAGACGATAAAAACGGTGGTTAGGCCGAACAACGATCCCGCCAGCGAGGCTGTGAAAATCGTCAGTACCGTGAGCTTTAAGCCCAAAAAAGCTCCGGCCATCGCCATCAGCTTCACATCCCCGAAGCCCATGCCCTCGGCGTGACGCCAGCGAAAATAGATCGCGCCCGCGCCGTAGATGAATCCCGATCCAGCCGCGGCGCCCAGCAGCGAATCCAGCAGCGAAATCAGCCGCGTGGAGATTTCACCGCTGAACGGCAGGTTGATCCTGGGGCCGAGGAACTGCGCCGCCAGATCATTCACCGGGACGAGAAGGCTAAACAGGATTCCCAGCGCCAGCCCCGGCAGAGTCAGCTTGTCGGGCAGCAACTTCGTTTCCGCGTCGGTGAAAATCAACCCCAGCAGCAGGAACGAGAACGTGCAGTACTTCAGCGTGGAAAAAGTCCATCCGAAGTACCAATAGCACGCCAGCCATAAGGCGCCGGTCAGCACTTCGATCAGCAAATAACGAGGCGAAATCGCAGCTTTACAATAACGGCAACGTCCTCGCAAAATCAGCCAGCTCAGCACCGGCAAGTTGTCGTAGAAGGCAATCGGATGCTTGCAGTGCGGGCACGCCGACCGCGGCTTCACCACCGAAAGCCCAAGCGGCAACCGGTAGATACACACGTTCAGAAAGCTGCCAAACGCCAGCCCGAGGAAAAAAATCGCCGATGCAATCACAGGATCCACGATCTCTCTGAAAAACGTGTGTCTCAAAAACAGGGCGCACGTAGGCGCGCGCAACTCTTTCGAAGAACGGTGTTTCCGCCGGTTCTTGGATGGATTATAAGTCGGTGATGCAGCAGACACTAAGGTACTGAAGTCACTGCCCAAACGGCCAAGGGGGCACTAAGCCATTGAACATCCGCTATTTAGAGTTCGGACAGAGACGGAACAGGTACGGGTACCTAGGGTCGGCCGGCCTCACGAAGGGGCGGACGGATGTCGCCGCCCCGCGAGGAAGCGAGTGCAACTCCACGGTCCCAAGGAAGTCAAAGCCGCGCTGAACATTACTGCGGCGGCGCGATCGTGCTACTTCGCCTGTATTCCCTCGACGTAGGTCACGAGGTTAGCGATGCGCTGCTGTACTTGTCCCTGGCGGCCCTGGTCGATGCTGGAAAATAGCGGACCCCAGACCGGCATATCCTGGCTGCCATGCGATGGCGTGCCGGCCTGCCCACGAATCACTGCAGCCACGTGCGCTGCGGGATACTTTCCGTCGTTCTTCTTCGCCAAGGTGGTTAAATTCGTTGGCGGAGTCTTCATCGCCGAGGCGGCAGGGCCGTTGCCAGTGGCATCCTTGCCATGGCAAACCGCGCAATAGTCGTTGAACATCGCTTTACCCGAGTTCGCCGGACTGTGCGTGATGGGAACGTGCTTGACAGCAGGAGCAGCCTGATCGGGAGCTTGCTGCGCAACTGCGAAAGCCGAAATCATTGCGAGAATTGCGACAAAACTGATGAATTTCATTACACGCATACCTTCCTCCAATGGGCGACACCGCCCGAAACTGTCACAACAGGGCAGTCTAGGCGCGCCCCAGGCGGAGGAATGTGATCAACATCACAAACGGTTGTGACGCGGTCGGCGACCGGGTCGTGGTGCAAGATGCCGTCGCCGCTGGGTCTTCTTACGCGGTGACCATCTTCGCCGGCCAGTTCTTTACAAATGCTCCGAACTGGTCGAGCGCTTTGGAGAAGTTTTCACCGGAGGCGGCAAATCCCAAGCGGAAATGCGAGGGCGCATCGAAGCAATCGCCGGGAGCCAGCAGGATTCCACGGGTGGCGGCGCCCTGGCAGAACGGGCGGCTATTCTCTCCGCTCATCAGCCAGGGGAACGCCGTCATGCCCCCTTGCGGCGGAATGCAACCGAGTACGTCGCGATGCTCCGCCATGAAGCGCTCGAGGAGCGTGAGATTTTGAGTGGCAGTTTCCTGCGTCTTGCCGAGCACGACATCACGTTTGCGGATTGCGATTTCGGAAAGAATTTCTCCCGTCGTGCTGTTGGTGATTGTGAAGTATGAACGCGCGGTCCAGTATTGTTGGCGTCGCTTGGCGTCGTGCTCGATCACCCATCCGGTGCGCACGCCAGGGATGGAGAATGCCTTGGAGAGGTCGCCGATCACGGTGGCATGCGGGAGGCGCGCCGCCGATTTCGATTGCCTCCCATGGTAGATGGGGTGGTAGACCTCGTCACACACCAGCTGAATTCCGCGCTGCGTGGTGAAGTCGTGCAGGGCCTCTAGTTCGCCATCGCTTATGGTCGTGCCCGTGGGATGGTGCGGGCTGTTGATCAGGATGAGCTTAGTCTTCGAGTCGGCGAGACGCATGATCTCGTCGGGGTCGATGCGGAAACCGTTCTCGCGGCGCACGTGATAGAAGCGGGTTTCGAGACCAAGCGATTTCGGCAGCGCCGAGTAGGGAGCGAAGCCGGGGAGCGGAAGAACCACGTTTGCGCCCGGCTCGCAGGCCAACCACATCACGGCGAGCAGCGCCTCGGCGGCGCCGGTGACGACTTGGACGGTTTCTATAGGGACACCCTGCATTTGGGCGATCGCCTCACGCAGAGAGTCTGCGCCGGCCACACGGCTGTAAACCAGGTCGTGATTCAGGAATCGGTGGCGCGTCTCATCGTCGGCAAGGGCAAGGATGTCGTTGACGGTCCAACGCGGTCCGGTGCTCGCTGCGAGGTCGAATTCTACGTCGTGTTCGTACTGATCGAGCCAGGCGTCGAGCAGAAAAGGTTTGAGTTGCATGCGAGCACCTCGGAGCAACCTTAGCTGGGATTATTGATTCTGCGAGTAGACGGACGGATGATTTTTAGTTTGCGGTTGCGGGACCGCGGGCCCTCACAGTGCGCCTCACGGCAGCACAAAGCGCAAGATTTCTCCTTCGAGAGAGACAGCCGCTGGATCGTTTGCTGGAAGCTGTCCGTGCCAGCGGTCCCATCCGGCGCGAATCAGGCGGGTCTGTGCCGTGGGATTCTCAATCCATCCCGTGGCGGTCTCTTCGCGCAGGTACATGGAAAATGCAGAGACTGTGGACTCGGCGACGGTCTCCGATTTCCACTCGTACAGGCTTGCGGCCAGGCCTTCGGTCAACGACTCGCGCGATTCGAGGCACAGAATCCAGGGCGCGTTCGCCAGGCGAAGATAGGAACCCGGCAGGGCGCCAGGCTCGGCTCCCACCACGCGCGCGCCATATTCGCGCGCGATGTGCAGCGTGCCGTCCCTGGAGGCGTGGTCAATGATCAGAACTTCGTCGCATGGATAGAGGGCCTCCAGGCATCTTCCCAGCCGCAGGGCATCATTCTGTGTGTGTAGCAGCGCGGTAAGTTTTGGCATGGACACGGAATCCCAGAGACGCGGTTCGCCGCGTCTCTGAGGACAGAGGACAAATTGTACTGGATCAATCTTCCCGCTACTGCTGTTGCGAATCGCTCAACTTCGGTCTCGCGTCTGAGGTTGCCTGCAGGACTGTGATGGGCGCCTGCAGGGTGAAGTTCAGCACGGTTTCCGAGGGCAACTTGATCTGCTGGCCCTTGGTGGCTGCCTGCACGCCTCCGCCTACGCCGGCCCCGGCGGCCGCGCCAATGGCCGCTCCCTTGCCGCCGCCTGCGAGGGCTCCGATAATGCCGCCAATCACCGCGCCTCCGCCCACTTTCTCAGCAGTGTTTTTTCCCCGCGATGCTCCCGTTTTTCGATACTGATCGGTCTGCAAGTTGTAGGTCTTGCCGCCAGACGTGAGGCTGTCGAGCTGCAAGACTACTTCTGACGCGCCGGCAAATTTTCCTGCGCTCTTCACAGAAACGAGATGGCCGACGAGTTCCGACCCTTGAGGCACCGCTTGCTCTCCGTCGGAAGTGAGTGGGTTGTTCAGCGTGGCGTGAAAAGAGTCTCCCGTCTGATTTTTTTCGCTGTCAATGCCATCCACAAGCCGGACGGCCAGTTGCGTTCCCTGATCGATGATCAGTTTTTTGGGTGCTGGAGGTGGCGGGGGTACCGGCGCGGAATTGTCCGCCACCGGCTGTGGCGCAGAGGTGTTAGGCGGCGGATAGTTTTCCGCCATCTGCTGCTGTCCGGAATCCTGCGCCGCTCCCGAATCGTCCGCTGGACGACTGTGCCGCGCTTTCTTTGACTTCGCCGGCTTGCTGGGCTCGGCAGGAGCACTGGGAGTTGGAACGCTCGTAGTGTCTCCGGGCGCTGGCTTTTGGGAAGCCGAAGCCATCGCCGCAGAACTGTCTCCTACCTGCAGATTGTTAATAACCGTCTTGACGCCCGGAACCGCGGCCGCTTGCCGCGCCGCCGCATCCCGCTGCGCGTCATTATCCACCGACCCTGACAGCGTTACCACGCCGTTATTCGCTTGCACCGTCAGTTGCTTGGACGACAAGCCCGAGTCCTGGCTGAATTTGCCTTGTATGTCGCTCGACATTTTGGCGTCGTCCAGCTTTTTGGCGCAGCCCACGCCCAGGCTCAGAATGATGCTGAGTGCAATAGCAGAAAAAAGAGTTCGTTTCATACTCGACTCCTTGCCTTGGCCCAACTTCGGCCCATTGTTTGAATGAATACAGTTTAGATGCTTGCGGACTTTCTTGCAGATCTAAATGGAGGCGCCCACCGCGACAAAGAAAGTGGCTAACTTTTGCATGCTGACGGTGTCAAACTAATTGTGCTCCATCTCGTACCTGCGTGATAACCAAACCCGCAGGTGTACCGTTGTATTGCCTACCGGGACATTTACCGGCAGCAGGGGTTGCCGGAAGTCAGACTGCACGAACTTGCCAGGCTAGATGAGGACTCCATGGAAACCCTCAATCAAGACATGCGCTACGCCTTCCGGAATCTAAGAAAGGCGCCGAGCTTCGCCATTGTTTCCGTGCTGACGCTCGCGCTGGGCATCGGGGCGTCCACGGCCATCTTCAGTATTCTGGAAAACATTTTGATGGAGCCGTTTCCTTATCCCGATGTGCAACGCTACATGTCCTTGCAAATCCATGACACGGACCGGAATGAACCCGGCGGGCGCGGTGGCTTCACCGGTCCGGAATTCCTGGATTACGTAGAGCAGAATCATGTCTTCGACCGGGTCATCGCAAACGACCGCATGGACGTCCTGTACCGCTCCGGCGAAGGCACACAGTTGCTGCAGGGAGGAGTGGTAACCCCGGGAACTTTTGAGTTTCTGGGCATGAAGCCGCTGCTGGGGCGCGCGATGCAACCCGCCGATTACGAGCCCGGCGCCCCGCCCGTGTTCGTGCTGCGCTATAAGACCTGGGTCAATGAGTTTGGCGCCGATCCCAAAATCCTGAACCGCACCTTCGTCTTGAACGACGTGCAGCGCACTTTGATTGGCATTATGCCGCCGCGTTTCGGATGGGGCGACTCGGATTTGTGGATTCCGGAAAAGCCGAGCCACGCCAAGCAGAAATTTGCCGTTGCCGGAGCGTTCGACCGCTACTGGTTTTTTATGGGACATCTGAAGCCCGGAGTGTCCCGCCAGCAAGCGGTCGCGGATATGACTGTGATCGCCAAGCGGCTCGCCGTTCTCTACCCAAAGGATTACCCCAAGCATTTCACGGTGGAGATTCAATCACTCACCGATCTGGTCGTGGGGCAGTTCCGCACCACGCTCTATATTGTGCTGGCTGCCGTGGGCCTGTTGCTGCTGATCGGTTGCGGGAATGTGGCCAACCTTCTACTCGCCCGAGCCACCACGCGCGAAAAAGAATTCGCCATTCGTTCGGCGATGGGTGCGAGCCGCAGCCGCGTGATCCGTCAGCTGCTGGTCGAGAGCATGATTCTGGCGCTTGGCGGCGCAGTCCTGGGTGCTCTGATGGCTTGGGGAGGTTTGAAATCGATCGTCGCTGTCATGCCGCAGAACATCATTCCGGCAGAGGCTGTGATCCGCCTGAATGCGCCGGTGCTGCTGTTCACGCTGTGTGTGGCTGTGCTGACGGCCCTCGTCTTTGGCCTTGTCCCCGCCCTCAAGGCAGCCAGAAAAGATTTGAACGAGCCGTTGCGCGACACCAGCAAGGGCATTAGTGGTGGATTCCATCATGGAAGACTGAGAAATTCCGTCGTGGTGGTGGAAGTCGCGTTATCGCTGACACTCATGATTGCCGCCGGGCTTCTGATGCGCAGCTTTGTCGCTCTTCGAGAAGTGCATCTCGGGTTTCAACCCGACCATGTCATGTCGGCGCGGCTGCCTCTTCCGGTCGAACGCTACAAGACCGCCGACCAGGTCAGCGGCTTTTACCGGCCGCTGCTGTTGCGGTTGAAAGCTCTGCCCGGCGTGGTCGCGGTTACTGAAACGAGCACGCTTCCGCCCTATGGTGGCATCCCCAGCGAGATCGAAGTCCCGGGAAAGACTCACACCGAAAAATGGGACTCGATCTTCCAGCTCTGCAGCGAAGGATACTTCCAGGTTCTCAGAATTCAGTTTCTTAATGGCAGGCCGTTCAACGAAGCCGAGGTCGCCGGAGCGCGCAAACTCGCAGTCGTCAACCAAACCTTTGTGAACAAATACCTGAACGGAGAAAATCCGATCGGCCGGCAGGTGCGCATCGCCCAACTCGCCGAGTTCGAGGATAAGGTCGCCGACCCTACCTTCGACATCATTGGCGTGGTCGCCGACGTCAAGAACCACGGGTTGCAGGATCCCGTCGGGCCGGAGATGTGGATCCCGTATACCATAACCGGCTCTGCCTTTCGCGGCATCCTGGTGCGCACTGCGCAAGAACCGCTTTCCATGCTCAAGGCCGTGCGGCATGAAGTCTGGGCGACCGATCCCAACGTCGCCTTGACGCTCACCGGCACGCTCGAAGGCTACATCAGCCAGTTTTCCTACGCCGGACCACGCTTCGGTTTCATGCTGATGATTATCTTCGGAACCATCGGACTTGTCCTGGTCACGATTGGGGTTTACAGCGTGCTCTCCTATACGACGGCGCGGCGTACCCAGGAGATCGGGATTCGTATGGCGCTGGGCGCGCAAGGCTCTCATGTCCTCAGCATGGTGATTCGCATGGGGCTGCAACTCGTCGCGATCGGTGTGGGGGTCGGATTGATCGTCAGCGTGGCCTTGGGGCGCATCCTCGCGACGCAACTCTGGGGAGTCTCCGCGTACGATCCGTGGACACTCACCTCTGTTCCGATCGTGCTGCTGCTGACCGGGTTTGTGGCGTGCTGGGTCCCGGCCCGCCGCGCCGCTCGCGTCGATCCATTAATTGCGCTGCGCTACGAATGAAAGGCGGGTCTTCGGTGACGAGTTCCTTGGAAAAGCGGCCCTTAGAGCGGTGTGCGGCGATGAAGTTCCGTGGAAGAGCGGCCCTTTAGGGCCGCGTAAAGCGAGCGAATAAAATCGGGCTTTAGCCCCCGTGGTCCGCGAGCCTTAGTGGATGAACTTATAGTCGACAATCGAGGCCGCCAGGGTCGGATTCTCCTCGGCTTTCGGCCCGTCTTTCGCGCGCATCACCCGCCCCTGGCACACTACATTGCTGTTCTTCTGCCCGGAAATTTCTTCCGGCATCTCAAACACCATCTCGATCAGGGCATTGACGGGAAGTTCTTGGGGGCCGTTGAACAGCACTCCGCTCTGGCTGATGTTTTCGATGATGCCTTCATACCACGCGCTGGTCTTGTTGACGCGGTAGCGCAGAGGAATGTCGAGCTTTAAGCGGCGCGCACGGGGTACCCACGACGGACGTTTTTCGCGTGTGTGGCTGCGCTTGATGCCCGTTTCGGGCTTGGCATGCTCCACCCGCTCGGTGCGGCGCATCGTGGTCCAGTCATATTTGTATTCCGCGGCGCACAGCAGGCACACTTGGTAGTAGTCGCCATCGGCAGCGCGGCGCGGCCAGGAGAATTCGTGGGAGCAGCGCCCAAGCATAAGCACATCCATGAATTTCTGCGGCATGAGT
>DATGFC010000086.1:0-97915 GCA_035309485.1 Candidatus Sulfotelmatobacter sp. | reverse complement strand
ACTACAAAACGCACCCGTTGTTCCTGAACATCCATCGTCTTCCACGCCATCCCGGTTGCACCCCAGCGCGTGCTCCGCACGCGCCGGGAGTGTAAAGGATGTCCCGGGACAATGTGTAAAGGATGTCATGGGACTGAACAGATTTTCGAAGGGTGGGCTTACGATGCCCCCGGGGCATAAGATATCTTGGACTAGTAAGCGGTGGTCCGTGAACACTTGTCAGGTTATTCGGATCGTGGTGGCGACTGATCGCTGGCCACTGATCAGTGAATACTGAACTAGCTCACTGCACATACAACTTGACAGTCTCGGTGGTGCCGTCGTAGACGGCTGCCGCCACATCCAGGCGTCCATTGTTATCAAAGTCCGCGGCGGCGACTCCGTAAGCCCGGTCCGGATAAGGATCGAAATTGTAGAGAGTTTGAAACGTACCATCTCCTTTGCCCACCAGAATGCCGGTGCCGCCGGCATTCAAGCCGGTAGCCACGTCCAGAATGCCGTCGCTGTTGAAGTCTCCGGCGACCAGCCCGTAGCTGCTGGTTTGATAAATCTGCATCGGCTGCAAGGTTCCGTCGCCATTCCCCAGAGCCACACCGGTCCCGGCTAGATCATAGCCAGCGGCGCGGGCCACGTCGAGTTTTCCGTCGCCATTGAAATCGCCCAGGATCACGGGGATCGGGAAATCCCCGTTTTGCCCCTCGGAATAAAGCGTAGCTGGCTGAAAGGTTCCGTCGCCGTTGCCCAACAAGATAGCAATCGTATCGTCGAGAGTCAGCACCGCCAGGTCGGCGAACCCATCACCATTCAGATCGCCGATCGCGACCGAATACGGCGACGAGCCTGCCGCATAAGTGATTGCAGGCTGGAATAGGCTGCCCGCCTTGCGAAGATAAATATGAACGTATCCGTTCGAGTCAGCTTCCACCAGATCGAGTAAGCCGTCACCATTCACATCTGCTGCGGCCAGCGAGAGCACAGAGAGGCGGCCCGGCAACACCTTTCGGGGCGTCGCAAAAAACCCACTTCCGTTATTTGCCAGCATGTAAATGCTATCGCTGACAACAACGATGTCCGGCTTGCCGCTGTTCAGGAAGACACCTGTAATCATCGAATGGACCGGCAAAGCGAAGGGTATGCGCTGAGGCGCCGCGAAATTTCCTCCACCGAGGCCCAGCGCGATGTCCACCTCGAAGGCCTGCTGCATAATCAAATCCGCGATTCCGTCTCCATTCAGGTCGAGCGCCAGCGGATCCGCATTGGTAGTCAGGCCAGTGTCGATGGTGTTCATCGTGATCGTCTGCTCCGGAGCCGATACTTGCAGGTAGGCGGAGTTGGAGGTGTGATTCTTTCCCGGATTCGCGACCGTGACGATCGCTGTGGAGGCGGTCGCGATATCTGAAGCCGGAATGCTGGCCGTGAGCAGAGTGTTGCTGAGGAAGGTGGTTTTCCTGGGAGCGCCATTCCAGAAGACGCGCGAGGCGCTGATGAACCCGTTACCGTTTACTTTTAGAGTGAAACCGCGCGAACCAGGTGTAACCGCGGAAGGAACAAGCGGCGTGTTCACCAGGGGGACCGGATAGGTTTGAGCGGAAAGAGTCGCCGCATGGGCGAGGATGAACAGGGCCGCGAGGGGTAGCATAGGCAGCTTCATACTTAGCTCCTTGAATAAAACAATTGACTTGCTCGAACGCCCCGAGGGAAGTGCCGAGGATGGTAGCGCGTCCTGCGCGAGGAAGCAACATCAGGCGTAAGCGTGTGTCAAAGCTCGTTAGAAATGTCCCGTCGTTAACTCGTTAGAAGGGTCCCGAGGCTGGCCGCACCCTTCGCGATTTTCGAAGGCTGGGCTTACGACGCCCGCGGCATAAGATATCTTCAGCCCGTGGCCGATAAGTCCTTTGACGGCGGAGTTCGGACCTTCATCTCCGCGCGTAATGTCTCATGGATCAGGAAACGATGGGCCGCACCCCTCATTTTTATTGCGTGAGGCTGAATACTACGCCGCAGCCGGTGGGAGGTTCGCAACTGAGGTCGCCGCCGAGATAGGTGGTTCCGTAGAGAGTGCCGTCGCTGGCCTGTACTACAGCGGCAAAAGGTGTATCGCCATCGGCACAATTGGTCTGGGAACAAAAGCTGTAAATGGTCTTCAACCTGCCGCTGGGCGTCATCTCGAAAATGTTGCCGCGGAGATTCATGCCGCCCGATTGCGTGGTTCCGTACAATCCGCCGTTTGCGCCTGCAATCAATCCGGCTGCGGGATTGGCACCGTCGGAGCAGTATGCTGCGACACAAAAGTTGTAGATCGTCTTCAGCGCTCCCGCCGTCGTCATCTGGAAGACCGTGCCATCGTTACGCAGGCCGCCATAAACGGTCGTCCCGTAGATGGCCCCATTTGAGGTTTGTAGCAGCACCG
This sequence comes from Candidatus Sulfotelmatobacter sp., assembly GCA_035309485.1. Classification (GTDB taxonomy): domain Bacteria; phylum Acidobacteriota; class Terriglobia; order Terriglobales; family Acidobacteriaceae; genus Sulfotelmatobacter. The sequence goes on along the minus strand of DATGFC010000086.1, from coordinate 95,505 downwards.
AAGTGGGGCCGGAGCCGTCGGTAAAGTCGAAGCTGTGTAAGGTCTGGAACTTCCCGGATGGAGTGATGGCGAAGACCGTCCCTGCGCCATGGGCGCCGCCGGCAGAGGTGGTTCCGTAGAGTGCGCCGTTGGAAGCCTGCATCAATCCGGCGAATGGAGCTGATCCGTCGGTGCAGTTGGTTAGCGCGCAAAAGCTGTGCAGCACCTTATATGTCCCGCCAGGACTGACCTGGTAAACGACGCCCTGGTTGTAAGCGCCGCCTTGCAGGGTTGTGCCGTAGAAATTTCCATTGCTGGCCTGCACCACTCCGGCGATGGGATAGGATCCGTCGGTGCAATTGAGTTGGGAGCAGAAGCTATAGAGCGTGGTCAATTGTCCTGTCGGCGTGACCTTGTAAATGGTGCCTTCGCCAAAGAGCGTACCACCCAAGCTGGTTGTGCCATAAAAATTGCCGTCTCTTCCCAATGTCAGCCCGGAGTACGGCAGGAGGCCATCGGCACAGTTGTCTTGAGCGCAGAAGGTATAGATGGTTGTGAGATTGCCTCCCGGCGTGAGTTCGAAGACAGTGCCACAGTCGAAGCCCTGGCCATTCGAACAACTGGTAGCAATATCGCCTCCGGTGACGGTAGTGCCGTAAAAATTTCCATTCGCACCCTGTACAAGAGAGACGTAGAAGGGGCTGTCTCCGTTGGCGCCATTGAACGTTGTGAGTGTGGTGTAGGTTTGCGCGTTCGCGACCAGAGCTGCGATGAAAAAGAAAGCAATAAGTGCGGCGGGAATTCTGGAGGAAGTGAGAGTTCGCATTGAGGCCTCTCTTGTGATTCTGCCGGGGAAAGGTACCCTGCCGAGCGAAGTGTGTCAATTGTGCAGAAAGTTGCAGGCAGTGGGACTGGGAGCGTCGCAATTTTCACCTCTTGCTCCGCTGAGACACCTTCGACGCCAGCGCAGTAGCTACTCGCATTATGCTACCGCCGACCGATCCTGCACTTAGATGTCGTTTTCGATGCTCTGCTGCCTAGCGGCGCTCCCGCAGCTTGTCGGCGACGCGGTTGGCTATCTGGTCCATCAGGTGGGAGATTACCATCGCGTCCGGCAAGGGATCGTGCGCGGTAAGGATGTCGGACGACCAAGGCTCCAGTTCGCCGGCCCGCATGATTCGGTACGCGATGGTGGCGCGGTTATCGTCGGCAGAATCGGCGCGAGGATCGTCGCGAGCACTCCCGATCTCGACGGGGCGGGGCCGCGACGAGCCGGCGTCCGATGTGCCGGAATCGATTATTTCAAGCACGTTGGTGTGCAGGATGAACTGGCAGTTGTTGTCGCGCACGGCTGGATCGGTTTCGCTATTCGATTCCAGCAGTACGGTGCCGATGCGCGCAGCTTTTCCCTTGGTTACGTCCTTGCCCTTGTTGATTCGCTCGAACATCTTCATGAGTTGGTTGCGCTGCCATGTCGTGTCCAGGGCACTATGCGAGCTGTTCTGCAGAGTGGAGACGCAGAGGCGAATGGGTTCCGGCCGGTTCTGGGCATTGGCCAGGTACGCTAATAAGAGGAAGGACAACAGAGCGGACAGTCGTCGCATCGAGGCTCACCCTTGGCCGGAGGAACGGAACAGCAACGAAGATACACACCTGCGGCCGTCGAAGCAAAACTGAGAGTGCTCCTGTTGGCTGGGCTCTGGCGAAGTTCCTTTGAGGAAAAAACTAATGCCCGGGTCTGGGGGTGAGCACCGAGACCCGGGCTGGCTGTTCCTGTGCGAGTGCGAACGGAGAGGGGAGATCCGGCGAATTGGCCAGTGGCCACAGGAGCCGGAGAGCGGATCACTCACCCTCGCGTAAGTCGCGCCAGCCTGGTTGGGCGGCGCGGTTCGCGTAAAGGAACAGCAATCCTTCGCAACCTATTCCGCTTACTTCTTCTGCGCGTCGCGAATATAGGCGATGACCATCTTCACATGGTCTGGGGGCATGCCCTTGTTGGCGAACGCGTGCATGGCTTTCTTGTCTTTGCCGCCGTTGGCAATCGCGTCCGTCAGGTCGGCATCGGAAGCCTTCTTGGCATCGTCGGAAACCAGGCTGGGGATCTTGGCGGCGGGCTTGCCCGCGAGGTCCGCGCCGTGGCAGGCGGCGCACTTGGTCTTGTAAATAGTTGCGCCATCATCGGCGGCCCAGGAAAGGTTTGGCACGATCAGGAATAAGGTCACCGCGATCATCACGATCAGGATCACGAGCTTCGTGGTTTTCATGACTGCATTTCCTTTCACCGCTTGTGTCTGGCCAGTCGGTCCACTGAAGCAGAGCAATTGGCAGACCGGCTTGTCAGACTGGAATAAAAATTTATTAACCCTGTTTTAGTTTCTACGCGAGCGCTCAAATGATCAGTGATTCCAATCACATTCGCTGGTGATCGAGGGCGCCTTCCAACTCACTGAAATAGTGGCAGATCGCGTCAAAACACTCGCGATTGGCGTAATATGCCGCACGTGTTGAGAATTTGAACACTCACTTTGTTCCCCGCTTCGGTACAAGCCTCTGAAAACAAAAGCTCCGTAGCATTGTGCGGCCAATGGTCTTTGGCAGCGGGCTTGCCTTTCTAATATTGCAACCTGCGCCCGAGGTGTTCGTCGTGGAACCCATGCTGATGGCGATCGGACTGAACCACCGCACCGCCCCGCTGTCCATGCGAGAGCGGTTTTGGATCAGCGAGAACCGGCGCTACGAAGCTTTGCGGCAGTTGAAACGGGCCGAGGGCATCGAAGAAGTTCTGGTCCTTTCCACCTGCTGCCGGACTGAATTCCTGTTATGGGCCAGTGAACCGACCCTGGCCGCAAACTCGCTGGTTCACTATCTGAGCGCCCAGCATGGCCTGAAGTTGAGTGAGTGGGAACATTTCTACCGCCTACTGGACGACGCTGCCATCGCATATTTCTTCCGGGTTACCTGCGGGCTGGTTTCCCCGCGATTGTGCGAAGCCGAAGTGGCTGGGCATGTGAAGGAAGCATGGGAGCAGGCACGGGGCGTTGGAGCCAGTGGCGAGCGCCTGAACGCGGTGGTGGAGAAAGCGCTCAGCATCTCCGACCGAGTGCGGCATGCGAGCCTGAGCGGACAACCGGCAACCACGGTGCCGATCGCCGTGCTCCATCTTGCACAGGGAATCTTTGGATCGATTCAGGGCCGCAATGTCCTGCTGCTCGGAACCGGCCAGATGAACGAGCTAGCTGCGCGCGCCATGATCGAGAGTGGGGCAGCTGCGGTGGTGGTGGTCGATCAATCCGCATCTCGCGCAGAGGAATTGGCCCAGAAACTTGGCGGCACGGCGGCGACCATCGCGGAACGCTGGCGCTGCCTGAAGCAGGCCGACATTGTGATCAGCGCCACCGGATCTCCGCATATCGTGCTGACGCGCGAGGAAGCGGAGCGAATCGCGGAAGAGCGCAATCGCGTCGCGCTGCTGATCATGGATCTGGGCGTGCCTCGCGACGTTGACCCGGATGTGCGCCGCGTAGATGGAGTGATTCTCTACGATCTCGATGGCCTGGAACGGCTGGTGGAAAGCGAGTCCGGAGATCGCACCGCCGCCATCGCGGAAGCAGAAACCATTGTGGCCAAAGAGGCGCAAGCTTTTCGTGGCACGCTGCGGGCCGACAGCGCAGTTCCAACTGTGCTCGCGCTGCGCCACCGCTTAGACGAAATTTGCCGGCAAGAACTGCAGTCTTTCCTCGAGGAACGCGGACCTTTTACCAGGGAACAGGATCAGTCGCTACACGCAATCACGAATCAAGTTATCCAGAGGATTGCCAGTTTCCTGGCGCGCGAACTCAAAGAGCTGCCAGAAAAGGACGAGCAGGAAAAGATGACCGCCGCGGTCACGCGCCTGTTCCACCTGGAATCGCCACAAACGGCGCTTGCCGGCACCAGATTGGGGAGAGAGGAAAATGAGCGAAGCAAAGAGCACCAAATCGCAATCAACTACTAGCGTCGCAGGTAAGGGCATCGCATGGACGAGCGCGCAGGCCTATCTGTTGGCGGCATTCTGCCTGCTGTTGGGAGTCGCCCTGGGATATTTATTCCGGGGATCTGCGTCGCCCGCTACCTCGGCAGCCGCCGCCAGCGCAATGCAGCCGGGAGCCGCCCAGCAGGGTCAGCAGCCGTCCGCCGAAGCCCAGGCCATGGTGGAACAGTCGGCAGCGCCGCTGCTCGATGCGGTCAAGAAGAATCCCAGCGACTTCGACTCGCTGGTGAAACTGGGGGACGTGTTCTATGACGGCCAGCAGTTCGCAAACGCCATTCAGTATTACGAGCGGGCGCTGGCACTCCAGCCGGAGAATGTCGACGTTCGCACCGATATGGGCACGGCTTACTGGTACAGCGGCAACGCCGACAAGGCGCTGGCAGAGTTGCAGATGTCACTGAAATACAAGCCGGGACATCCCCAGACGCTGTTCAATCTTGGCTGGGTGCGATGGCAGGGCAAGGCCGATCCCAAGGGCGCCGTCGAGGCCTGGCAGCAATTATTGAAGACGAATCCCGATTATCCGCAAAAAGAGCAGGTCGAAAAGTACATCGCCAAGGCGAAGGAGCACGCGTCGAGGGGATAGATGCGCCCGCGCGCATCGCAGAGGCGCTCATCTCATAACCCTTCATAACGTTCCTAAAGGCCCCGGGGGCTTCCTGAGAGGAAGCCCCTATGCTTCAAGACCGCAAGTTAGCAGGCGTGACTGCGCGCACAGACAAAGCAAAATTTGAGCGGCTAGCCTGATTAGAAGGCAGGAGGCATTCATGAAGCGCCCCGCTTTGTCAGCTAATTTTTCCGCTCACTTGCTGAGTCTGATTTCCACTGTTCTGATTGGCGGTTGCGCGCTTGTGTCCAGCGGTTGCGGCGCCAACCCTTCGTCGAGCACGCCGAAGCTCGCGGGAAGTACCAACCTGGCGGTGATGCTGTCAAGCACAGCCAATGACCAGCTTTCCCAGTTCAATCTGGAATTCGAAACTCTCACCTTAACCAACCAGTCCGGGGCGTCTGTGAACCTGCTGATGAACCAGCAACCCGCCGAGTTCATGCATGTAAATGGCGGCACCGAACCACTCACTGCCGTGACCATTCCGCAAGATATTTATGTTTCTGCGAAGGCCACCATCGGAGGCGCAAGCTTCACTTGCGTGACGATCTTGCCGCCGGGATCAGTTGCCCCAGGTAATCTGGACACGAGCACCTATGCTTACGGCTACACACCGGATTCCGACGTGACGGTAAATTTGCCTTCACCGATTACGATCACCGGCGACAGTATGGTCCTGGTTCTCGACCTGCAGGTCTCGAACTCGGCGAGTTACCCCGGCGGCTGCTACCCGGTTGGGACGGAGCCATATTCCATTACTCCCACCTTCAATTTGATGGCAGCCACGTTTTCATCTCAGCCATCGAATCCGACAAATGGCAAGGTGACGCAGCTTGAGGGTCAGATTACAGCCATCAGCGCAACCGACAACAGTCTGACGGTGTCATTACCTGAGCCGAATCCGGAGAACACAAGAACCCTCGCCGTCAGTGCGAACGAGAGCACCATCTATCAGGGAATTAATGGTTTCTCGGCGCTAGCGGTGGGAGCATTCGTGGACATGGACGGCACCATTCAGAAAGATGCTTCGCTCCAGGCTACGCGCATCGCCGTAGAAGATCCGTCGGCAGTGGACGTCTTGATCGGCCCGGTAATGCACGTCGCGCCAGACCAGCCGACCGTCAATGAGCCCTCCGCCGTATTCTTTAGCCGTTTGTCAGCAGGAAAAGATCCCATACCGTTATCCTGGCCTTACAGTATCTCCGGTGCCCTGTTCCAAGTCTCCCAGCAGATCAGTTTGCAGGGATTACCCTTCGTGCCGGTCTTCAACGCCTCCAGTATGGTAGCCGGCCAGAACGTGTACGTTACCTCCCAGGACCTGAGCTACATCGGTGGTGTGTACACACCTGCGACCACAATCACCCTGATGCCGCAGACCATCAACGGCACGGTTGCGGGATCTTCCCGAAGCGGCGACTTTACTGAGTACACGGTCTCGCTTGCGGCTTATGACCTGTTTCCCACCCTGGCCGTGCAGCAGGGACAGACTACGTTGCTCAGCAATCCGGGTGAGGTGCAAGTCTACGTTAACAACAGTACGAACTTGCTGAACATACAGCCACTTGCGGCAGGCAGCACGCTGCGCTTTTACGGGTTAGTCTTTAACGACAACGGCACGCTACGCATGGCTTGCGCGCAGGTCAGTGATGGAGTCGCGTTCTCCACGCAATCGAGTCATGTGAGAGGCCGACAGAGTGGACAAGTTCAGATCACACGCCGAGCTGGCGCCGGCCGGATGCAGCAAGTGAATACACTTAATAAGTCCCGGTAAGACGAGGTGCTTCTCGAGGGAAGCCCTGATTTTTGTGGTCTTGTGGCAAATCCGATTTCCACGGATCACTCTCAGCCCAGAATTGCGGGCTGGCGCTGGGTTTCTTCGGCGGAATATGCGCTGGCGAAGTTGCAATGATTTAGCAGCGCGGCAAATTGCGAATTAGAACGCAGCGGGTTCCACTTGTGATCCAGCAGGAAGGTCATGTGCACGTCGCGTTCTTCAAACGCCTGTTGTAAATAATCGAGAGCCTTTTCGTGTTGCCGCAGTCCCGCGAACACTAGGGCAAAATTGTACGGGGGCACGTAACGTTTGGACTTCTGCTGCTCCAGTTGCGAGACCCTGGCCTCCGCTTTCGCCGGCTCTGCTGAGATCGCATAGATGTAGCCTGCCAGCGACAGCGCCTCCGAATTGCCGCCCGAGAACTCCCACGCCTTCTCGCACGCAGCCAGCGCCTCCGAGTAATTCCCGAGCTGTTCGTGCGATTTGGCCAGACAGATGTGCGCCACCCAGAATCGCGGTTCCATCTCGAGTGTGGACTGCAACTGACGAATGGATTCTTGCACTCTTCCGGCGTGATAGAGAAATTCTCCCTGCAACGTATTAGTAATCAGCGAGAACGGATCGAGCAGGCGAGCCTGTTGAATGGCAACCAGCGCCTCTGCGTGCCGGCCGGTGTTGGAAAGAATGTGTGCAAGATAGAGGTGCGCCAGCGCATAGTTCGGATTCAAGTTTATGGATTTGCGCGCCGCCGCTTCGGCGCCGGCGAAATCCCATTCAAACCAGAACTTGATGGCCGCGTCGGAGCAGTGCGCCTCGGCCGAATCCGGATCCAACTCGAGGGCTCGCTGAAGGGCAATTCTGGCTTCCGGAAACGCATCGCGCGCGCGAACGTCGCTCGTAATCGGCAGCCGGATGAGGGAGTCAGCGACCCCCGCGTAAGCCGACGCATATTTCGGGTCGATCTCGACGGCTTTGCGGAAATAGGCGATCGCTTTCTGTAACTCAGGATAGGTGACCTTCGCGTGGTGAAAACGTGCCCGCAGATACAGGTCGTATGCCTCGGGATTCTCGCGGCGCGGAAGCCTGAGGTGCGATGTCTCTTCCCCAGTCAGTTTGAGCCGCACCTGGGCAGCGATGGCCGCGCCCACTTCGCCGTGAATGTCGAGCAGGCTGCGGGGCGGGCGATCGAAGTTGTCCGCCCAAAGATGGATCTGGTCCTGTACCCGGATCAGCTGCGCCGTGACCCGCACGCGATCCGGTTCCCGCCTTACGCTGCCCTCCAGTACGTAGTCGACACCCAGCTCTTCTCCGATCTGGCGAACGGATTTATGGGTGGCCTTGTAGGCCATTGAAGAGGTGCGCGCGATGACGCCCAGGCGGTGAGGCGCCATCTGGCCCAGCCGCATGATGGTTTCTTCCGTCAGCCCGTCGCTGAAATATTCCTGCGCGGGATCCCCGCTTAGGTTCTCAAAGGGAAGCACGGCCAGCATGGCGGCGGGCCTTTCCACTGCCGGCGATGGAACTGCCTTTACGCCGTCAGGCACTATCTTGAAGCGGTAGCCCTTGCCCGGAACGGTTTCAATGTATTGCGGCTGGCCGAGGCCTTCGCCGAGCGCACGCCGGATTTTGCGGACGGCCGTGTTAATGCTGTTATCGGTATCGAAGAAAACGCCTTTGCCCCAGAGGCGCTCGATAATCTCTTCGCGTCCCACCAGCCTGCCGCCTTCCCGGACGAGAAGGATGAGCAGGTCCATCGGGATTCGTTCCAGGCGCAGGGATTCGCCGGCGCGCGTCAGTTCGTACCGCGCGATGTCCAGGGTGAATTGTCCGAACTGGAATCTATCCGGTGGCATGGTCAACCCGCCGAGCACAGAGTTCGCACATTTTACAACCTTCGCCGCCGGAATGATCAGCCTTCCTACAGACAATCTACAGACGCCCTCCATTGTCTGGGGCTGAGGAATGCGGCAACATCACGGCCTGATCGGGCATGAGCAAGGCGGCTCGATTCCCAACTCAATTTCCCAGGAGAGCGTCCATGAAAAAACTTGCAACATTTCTGTCTTTTGCCGGATTTGTGCTGCTGGGGCTGGCTGCATCCGCCCTGGCGCAGAGCACCAGCCAGCCGCTGCAGTTCTCCCTGGTCGGCGTTACGAAGAATCAGACGCTGCGCCTGAGTGCCATTGGGGGTGACGGTGGCTGCCTGGCCACACTCAGCTTCATGGATTCGACCGGCACCGCGGTGGGACGCAGTGCGCAATTGAATCTGCAGCCGGGGCAGGCCACGTGGCTCGATCTGCCGGGGAGCCTGGTAGCTACTCGGCTCGGCCAGCGGGCCGAGATTCAGCCGCTGGTCACGCCGATACCGGGCACAGTCGCCGACTGCATCGCCGGCGCCGAAGTTTTCGACAACCTCACCACCTGGGATCGTGTTTACCGCCCGCCCAACCCTAACTTTAGGCCGCCCAACCCGAATCGGCTTCCCGCGGTGGGCGTCGGCCCGGTACAGACGCTTCGCCTGAAAGCGTTGGCAGCGGGCGATGTGTGCGTGGCCACGCTCAGCTTTACCGACTCTAGTGGAAACGCGATCGGCTCGCCGATGGATATTTCGCTGAGTCCCGGGCAGGGGACGTGGCTCGACCTCAACGGCGGCACGTTCGCGGGCCGCACGGAGGTTGCTCCTGTGACGAATCCGATCAGCGGAACTTGCGTGTTCTCCGCCGACCTGTTCGAGCAGGTTACCGGCAGCACGCTGGTGACGGTGGAAAAGGGCCCCGGGCCGGTTGGCTTTTAGCAGGAGCGCAATCAAGGCTGCTGTTGCTTGGAGTGGGGCAGGCCAGGGTCGCTCTGGGGGAAGTCAGAATTTCCGAGAGGAGGAAACATGTCAGATCAGAGAGAGTTCGTTCCGTTCAACATCGAGTCGGCATGCGAAAAAATGCAGCGAGGGCTGGCCGCCTGCCTGGTGTTCCTCGTGCTGGCGTATTTGCCGGCCCATGCGGATCACATCCACCACCTCTGGTACAACAATTCGAATTGGCAGAACGACGACCTAACCGCGCTGACTGGCGGCGGTATAGCGACGCCATTCGGCGCAATCGCGGCGTTCCGCACAACGCCCAACAACCAGTTGCACGTCTACTACGTCGATGCCAGCGCTAACCACGTGCATCAACTCTATTTCAACGGCACCAACTGGAGCGACTCCGATCTCACATCCTTCACCGGCGGCCCACAGGCCAATCCCTATGGAATCTCCGGCTTCGCCGTGGGAAACCTGCAATACGTGTTCTACGTGAGTTTGGATTTACACGTTCATGAGCTCAACTACAACAATGCGAACTGGAGCGATCAGGACCTCACGGCGACGGTCGGCGGAAATTTAGCGACCCCCGTGCTGGTGGCTTTTGTCACGCCGCCAAACGGCCAATTTCACGTTTACTACCAGGACGCATCTACCCTGCATGAGTACCAGTTGTACTTCAACGGTACCGCCTGGACTTACCAGGACCTCACGTCTGTAATCGGCGGCGCTTACTGCTATGCCGACTGGATCGCCGGCTTTGCGGTCGGAAATCAGCAGCACCTTTTCTGCGCAGGATACGGCAGATACACGGGGAATCTGGATTTACTCCACATCCATTACAACAACTCAAGCTGGGTCTATGAAGACGTAACCTTCCAGTCGGGCGGGTCTGATATTCCGATGTACCTTGGGGCTGGGGTGGCCGCGTTCAAGGTTCCGGGCGTGAACGAGTTGGACGTTTGGAGTGTCACCGACAACACTCACTTTAACCGCTACCAACACCTGGTGAATCCTGCGCAGTGGATCGATTCCGATTTAACAAACAGCATTGGAGTGCCAACGGACGCTCAATATGGGGGCATCACGGCGTTCGTGACCACGCCCAACAACCAGTACCACGTCTACTACGCCCCCGGCAGCGAGGTTTACCAGATCTTTTACAACGGCCAGACCTGGTTCATCCAGGATCTGACCGGCGGGGCGGGCAACGCGGATCCCACTAGCGGGATGGCGGGCTTTGCCATCGGCAATTTGCAGCATGTGTTCTACATGTCCAACAACTAGGTAAAAAAATCTGCGGGAGGAAACCATGTTCAGCCAATTCACGAATCGAGTCTCTGCCACTATCAAATATCTGCGATCCAGGGCAATCGTAGGAGCCGGCGCTCTGGCCTTCATCGCAGTCTGCATGATTGCCGCCCAGTCTCCAGTGGGCGCTACCAGCACGCTCAGCCAGATCAAAGGCTTTGGAACCCCGGGGTACATTTCAAAATTCCTAGACAACTACACGATTGTCGCCAGTGGGATTTTTGAAAACCAGGGCAATGTCGGCATCGGAACAACCAATCCGACCGCCAAGCTGGATGTAGTCGGCGGTATTCGCATCGACGGACAGGGTAGCGGTCTGACCTTCGCCGACGGCTCTTCTGTCTATAACCGCGCTGACCTGATCGGTCCACAAGGACCGATGGGCCCGCAGGGTCTACAAGGACCCGCAGGACCGCAGGACCGCAGGGACCCATCGGTCCGGGTGGACCTCCGGGTCCAGCAGGACCGGCAGGGCCGAGCGGCACCAGCCATGCCTGGATCGATCGATTGACTTTGGTCGCCCTGGGCAAGAGTGACACGACGGTTGCTCAAGTAATCGTTCCGGCCGGTACGTACGTAATATTCGGGAAGGTGGGGGTCGAGAACACAGACACCAGTGCAGGGTCAACAGTTACTTGCCAGTTGAGCACGGGGGACCAAACAGCGGTCCTGTTGGACAACGCAAATGATGTTGTCTACCGGGGCTCGATTTCAGTCCAAGATACAGCCACATTCGCAGCAACATCTGCCATAGGAATGACGTGCAGGTTAGATAATGTCGGTAATGCCCAAAACGCAGTCCTGACAGCGATTGCAATCGACCAACTCAACTAGGATTTCAACGTACGCAATACGCTCTGAGATTGAGGCGGTAGTGGCAACTCAAGCGGATTGATGGGCAGCCCAAAGTCTCTGCGGGTATAGTCGCCAATCTCGGAAGACAACTTTTGCGGGAGGAAACCATGTTCAGCCAATTTAAAACTCGGATTCTAGCCACGTTAAAGCAGATGGAATCGAGAATCATGACTTCTCAAATGAAGCCAAGGATCTTCTTGCTGTTGGGATTGCTGTGCGCATTTCCGGCGAGTGCATGGTCCGCAAACCTGCTCCTGAATGGCGGTTTCAACAAACCCGCCCAGGGAGTTCCTCCGGGCACGATCGTTTCCTATAGCAACTACTGCTCTGCCGGAAACTCAGCCGCCGCGGATTGGACGATTTTCGTGAATTCCTGCTCGACCGGCTATGACGATATCTCCACCGTGTTGGTTCCATCTACCTTGCCGGGGAGCACCGGGTACATGATGCACGTCACCACTGACGGAAATGCCAATGGGATTGTGCAGACATCCGGCTTCAACGAAACGAGCACGGTTACGTCGATCTGGATCTACATCAACAGCGGCTGCGTGACCGTCGGAACCGGCAACGGCGGCGATACCGGGACCGACGATACCTTCTGCGTGGCGGGGAAATGGTTCCACATGACGAACGTCCCCAATGGCGTGAGCCCCGCCAACGAGATCATCGTGTACTCCGGAACGCAGGTCGGGGGCGGCAACGGAGCGGATTTCTACGTGAAGAACGCCGCGGTCAGCGCGGCGCCGTGAATCGCGTTTGACGGGCTGGAACTTGGAACTTGGGGGAGGAAAAGTTCCAGCCCGGAAGCGCGGTGGCTATGATCTCAAGGCTGCCTTTGATTTGAGGGGGCGCCGTCGACGCTGGCGAATGGAAGAAGATTTTTACTGAGTGGAAGAGTTTTCACTCGGAACGGAATCTGCGGTATCTTCGTCACCCGCGCCGACCAGTTCGAACTTCTTTAACTTGTAGCGCAGGGCGTCACGGCTGATGTCGAGCAGGCGCGCGGCGTGGGTCTGATTGCCGTTCGCCTGGCGCATGGCGAGCTCCACCATGGCGCGTTCGATTTCTTCGAGAGACGTGCCTTCTTCCGGAATATACAGCCGAGGCAGCACGCGGCCATTGGCGAGCTGTTTGCCTCCTCCGTCACCGCCCGATGCGCTGCTGGCCTCGAAGGCGGTTAGTCCGCTGCGAGCCGCTTCGCCCACAGCAAACGGCATGTACATGGGACGCAATACCGGCTCATCTTCGAGGATCATCGCGCGCTCGATTGAGTTTTTCAGCTCGCGCACATTCCCCGGCCAGGTGTGAGCCAGCAGCAGTCGGCGCGTCTCAGGAGTGATACCGCGCACCGACTTCTTGAATTTCCGGTTATACCAGTCGATAAAGAAATCCACGAGCGGAAGAATGTCTTCAGTGCGCTCGCGCAGCGGAGGAATGAAAATCGCAATAATTGCCAGGCGGTAGTAAAGATCCTGGCGGAAGTTGCCCTCGCGCACCGCCTTCTCCAGATCGCGGTTTGAGGCGGCGATCACGCGCACATCCACCTGCATATCGCGCACGCCGCCGATCCGGCGAATGACTTGGTCTTCTAACACGCGCAGCAATTTGGCCTGCAGCAGCGGCGAGAGTTCGCCAATTTCGTCCAGAAACAGCGTGCCCCCGTTCGCCGTCTCGAACAGGCCCTTCTTCATCGCCTTGGCATCGGTGAAGGCCCCTTTTTCATGGCCGAAGAGTTCGGCCTCCATCAGGGTTTCGGGGATGGCCGAGCAGTTGATGGCCACAAACGCACCGTTCTGCCGCGAACTTTCGTAGTGAATGGTCTTGGCGATCAGGTCTTTGCCGGTGCCGCTCTCGCCCTGAATAAGGATGGTCGTAGCCTCGCTGGCCGCAACCTTTTCGACAAAACTCATGAGCTCGGTGGTCTTCGGCGAGACGGCGACCACTTCGTGATAGCCGGTGTGGCGGCGGACCTCTCCGCGCAGCGATTGCACTTCAGTGCGCAGGCGGTTGGCTTCAAGCGCATTCTGAATAGTGATGCGTAACTCTTCGAAATCAAGAGGCTTACCGATGAAGTCATAGGCACCGAGTTTGAGCGCGCTCTTGACGTCGTCCAGTTGCGGATCGGCCGTAATCATGATGACCGGCGGCGCGTCGGGACCCTTTTTGATCTGCTCCAGCACCTGGATGCCGCTGATATCGGGCATGCGGACGTCGAGCAGAACCAGGTCGGGAGACTCGTGCTGGGCCAAGCGCAGGCCGGGATCTCCGGCGGCGGCCTCGACCACCTGATATCCCCATTCTTCGCACTTCTGGCGCAGCGACCAGCGCACCAGGCGCTCGTCGTCGACCACCAGAATCTTCTCCGCTGGCATGCAGTTTTAGCTTACTACGGATGGGAGGGCGAGGGCACGCCAGGCATGCGGAGCGAAGCATCGGGACCCGACGAATTGGTTACGTTGTCGTAAAATGCCGTTGGGGGGGTGCGCATGAAGCGTGCGTTCAGGATTACTCTGGCCGTTGTAATTGTTCTGATTGTTGTGGTCGCTGTTGCCGCTTGGAAAGTGCTGGGACCGCGAGCCTTTCTTGGACCGCGGGCAAGACCGCTAAACTCTCGCACATTCGAAGTTACGCCGGCACGCCTGGAACGCGGAAAATATCTGGCGAATTCCATCGGCTGCCTGTACTGTCACTCGCCGCATGATTGGAGTCAGCGGGAAGATCCGATTCTTCCGGGAATGGCAGGCGCCGGGCAGCAACTGCCGTATACCGATCTGCCCGGGAAAGTCTTCGCGCCCAACCTGACGCCCGATAAAGAAACCGGCGCTGGCAACTGGACCGACGACATGCTGGCGCGCGGCATTCGCGAGGGCATTGGCAACGACGGGCGCGCGCTGTTCGGCATCATGCCCTTTGCGCATTACCGCAACATGCCGGATGAGGACTTGGCGTCGATTATCGTGTACCTGCGATCCCTTCCGCCGGTGAGGAATGCTGTTCCCAAGACGGAGATTATTTTTCCGGTGAAGTACATCATGCGGAATGATCCGCAACCGATTACCGCTCCAGTACCGGCTCCTGACATCTCCGATCCGGTAAAGCGCGGCCGGTTTCTGGTAAATCTGATTGGCTGCGCCGACTGCCATACGCCGGTAGACAATCACCACGTCCCGATCCCAGGCCTGGATTTTTCAGGCGGGCAGGTTCTCCGCGCACCTTGGGGAACTGTTGCCAGCGCGAACCTGACGCCTGCCGCGTCCGGAATTTCGTACTACGACCAGGCGCTGTTCATCGAAGCCATGCGCAGCGGTGTGGTGCGAGCGCGCGAGTTGAACAAAACCATGCCCTGGTCCGTGCTGCGTGACATGACGGACGAGGATCTCGCGGGCATTTTTGCTTACTTGAAAACCCTGAAGCCAATCGGCCATCGCGTGGACAATAAGGAACCGCCGACGCTATGCCCGCTGGATGGCGCGCTGCATGGGGCAGGGAATCAGAACCGAAAAGAATGAGGGATCGAAATTCGAATCTTCTGCACCTTCATTGACTTGATGCAGGTCAGCCCATAAGATTCCGGGACTCCATGATCGGCCAAACCATCTCGCACTACCGCATCGTCGAGAAACTGGGCGGTGGTGGCATGGGAGTAGTCTACAAGGCTGAGGACACACGGCTGCACCGCTTCGTCGCTCTGAAGTTCCTGCCAGACGAGGTGGCACGCGATGAGAACGCCCTGAGCCGCTTTCAGCGCGAGGCGCAAGCGGCTTCGGCGCTCAATCATCCCAACATCTGCACGATTTACGACATTGGCGAGGAGAACGGCCAGGCGTTCATCGCCATGGAGTATCTCGAAGGCATGACGCTGAAACACCGCATCGGGGGCCGCCCGCTGGATCTGGAAATCCTGTTACCCCTCGCGACTGAAGTGGCCGATGCGCTCGACGCCGCTCACGCCAAGGGCATCGTGCATCGCGACATAAAGCCGGCCAACGTTTTTGTAACCGAGCGCGGGCACGCCAAGATCCTCGACTTCGGGTTGGCAAAGGTCGCGGCCACCGGCAGAACTTTGAGCCAGACGGCATCCGATAACACCCAGACCCGCACCGTGAGCGAACAGCAGTTGACCAGTCCCGGGGCTGCACTCGGCACGGTGTGTTACATGTCGCCGGAGCAGGTGCGGGCGAAAGAGTTGGATGCGCGCTCCGATTTGTTCTCGTTTGGAGCGGTGCTGTATGAGATGGCAACCGGAGTGTTGCCGTTTCAGGGAGAGAGCTCGGGCGTCATCTTTAAGGCGATCCTGGATTCGACTCCACCGCCGGCGATGCGGTTTAATCCGTCGCTGCCGCCAAAGCTGGAAGACATCATTAATAAAGCCCTGGAGAAAGATCGCAACCTGCGCTACCAGAGCGCGGCGGAGATGCGCGCCGACCTGCAACGCTTGAAGCGGGACACCGACTCCGGCCACTCCGGCGTGACCTCAGCCTCACGTTCTGAGATTTACCCTGGAGATCATCCGTCAAGCGTCGCCGTTGCCGCCCGCCCGAAACGTGCCACATGGAAATTATGGGGAATTGGGGCTGCCGTTGTAGTGGTCGCGGCCGTTGTTCTGTACTACTTCCAATCCCGTCCCCTGCCGTTGCCCAGGGTTTCCGGCTACGTTCCGGTGACGCACGACGGAAATCCCAAGTTTCTGGTCGGAACCGATGGCTCGCGAATCTATCTTGCCGAATTTGCGCCCGAAGGGCCGGTCATGGCGCAGGTGGCCGCAAACGGCGGCGACGTGGCACGTGTTCCGCTCCCCACTCCCACCATGGCCCCGCTGTCTGTCTCTCCCGACGGCTCAACTCTACTCGTCGCTGACGAGGTCGGGCAGACGGCATTCCATGGTCCGCTCTGGTCCGTGCCTGTGCTGGGCGGCTCTGCCCGGAAGTTGGGCGACATCGACACGCACGCGGCTGCATTTTCACCGGACGGTCAGATGATCGTCTATTGTTCCGGCAACGAACTGTTCGTCTCGAAAAGCGATGGCAGTGAATCTCGCAAAATCGTCTCGCTGCCTGACGGCGTATTTGATCCAGTGTGGTCGCCCGATGCGAAGTCGATTCGCTTCCGGCTCGGCGGAGGGTCCAACTCATTGGGATCCCTATGGGAGGTCGGGGCTGATGGAACGAATCCGCATGCCTTATTGCCCGGCTGGCACAGCCCCCCTTCCGAATGCTGCGGCCGGTGGAGTCCAGACGCGAATTACTTTGTATTTCAGTCCGGCTTGAACATATGGTCGCGGGCGGAAAAAAAGAACTGGTTCGGAAAGACCATTTCCCAGCCAGTCCAACTGACGTCGGGCCCGTTAGGGTATTTCGCCCCGCTGTTGAGTAAGGATGGAAAAAAACTCTTCGTCGTCGGCGCGCTGCAGCACGGCGAACTTACGCGCTACGACGTGAAGTCCGGACAATTTTCTCCGTTCCTCTCCGGGCTTTCCGCCGATAGCGTCAGATTTTCCAGAGACGGTCAGTGGGTCGCTTACTCCACCTACCCCGGGGCGAGTCTCTGGAAAAGTAAGCCGGACGGCAGCCAGCGCATTCAGCTCAGTTACCCGCCCCTGCAAACGCTGCTGCCAAGTTGGTCTCCCGACGGCAAGCAGATCGTGTTCTACGGATTTTTGCCCGGGCAGAATGCGAAGATGTTTATGGTCTCCGCCGACGGCGGAACTCCCCGTGAACTGATCGCCGACGATCCCGAAATGAAATACGACGCCGATTGGTCTGCCGACGGAACCCGAATCGTTTTCGGCAACGGACCCGGGAATCTCAACAGCAGCATCCGTATCCTCGAGCTGAAAACGAATCAGCTTTCGAGCTTGCCTGATTCCACCGGACTCTACTCTCCACGCTGGTCGCCGAACCGACGCTATATCGCCGCTATGAATTCTGATTCGCGCGTCCTGATGCTGTACGACTTTCAGACTCAGAAATGGCAGGAGCTCGCGCGTGTCTCGATGGGTTTCCCGAACTGGTCAAAGAATTCAGATTACGTGTACTTCCTGCACGAAGAAGATCAGCCCTCTGTGATGCGGGTCCATCTCACGGACCACAAGGTCGAGCGCGTTGCCGATCTGAAGAATTTCCGCCAAGCTGGTTTTTTCAACGTCTGGCTTGGTATGGCACCCGACGATTCGCCGCTGCTTCTGCGCGACACCGGCACCCAGGACGTGTACGCTTTGAACTTTGAAGAGCCGTAAAACCAGCCAAAAACGGCTTTCTTCCTGTAGTTGGCGGTTTTCTCTCAACCGGCTTGCTGGCGCGCAGCATCACACTCACGCTGTTTCTTAAACTTTTTGTGAGGGCCCCTTGAGCCGTAAACTTTCCGTCATCGCGATGCTTTTTACAATCGCTTCCTTGCTGATCGCCGCAGGCTGTGGCGCCACCTCTAAAACCACCACCACCACCAACCCAAGTCCGTCGCCGCTCCCGTCCCCAAGTCCGTCTCCGAGTCCGTCCCCCAGCCCCGCCCCTTCCACCGCTCCCGACAACTTTTACGCCATGATGTATGAAGTGATTGTGCGGAACCCGATCCCATGGAAGCCGATCATTGTCGACACCACTGCCAACAACGGAGAAGGCAGCATGGAAGCAATCTACGAAAGTCCGCAGACGGAGACCTACACCCTGCAATTCTGCCCGTTCGCGAAAGGTTTTCAGGAATGCATCGACTTGGCGACGTATAGCGGACAACAGGATCAGAACACGCCGCCGACCATCAACTTCACGGTGCCGAAAGGCAATTGGGCAGGTGCGTTCCAACTCGTGGCCCTCGGCACGCAAGACGATGCCTCCAGCATCGGCAATGCGCCAGTGTCGACGAATTTCCGCGCGGCGATGCTGGCGGCTGCGACATTGACGGGCGGCACGGATACGGCTGTTGGAACGGAGAGCGGATCCGGAACCGTCGAGACCACCGGCTACACCACGACCATCAAGATAAGCGGGGCCAAACCGAACAATACCTACAAGGTGCAGTTCTGCACTCTGTACAACAGCTGCAACGATCTGGGTGCGGCGACAAGCGACGGCAGCGGAAACATTTCCGCGAGCGTCGACACCCGCACACAACCGGGAATTATCGGAACTTTCGCGTTGTCTGACGCCGCGGGTTTCGAGTACGTGGCTGGCTTCCACGTGCAATAACGCAACAGGACAAAACGCAACGGACAATAAGAGGCACGGTTCCCATCCGTGCCTCTTCGCTTTTTCCCGAACGTGCCGAGACCATACTGACAGCATAAAATTATTCCCACAGAGATCGGAGTGGAGATGCGCTGTTTTGCCTGTGGCGGGGACTTCCGGGAGATGGACGGCCCGACCCATCCATACATGCTGTCTTCAGCAGGATGCTGGGCGGCGTACGGAGAGCTGTTGGCCTTGGAATATCAGGACCGGGCCTATGCAGTTCTGAACCGGCTCAGTGTCGACACCTATGCAGTCCAACATCCGGGTGTGGATACTCCGCAGGCCCGCAACTCTGTGGGGATCCACCTGTCGCGTCTGTCGTTGATCCTGGAACTGGGATGGCCTGTCAGCAAGGCAAACGACGCGATGCAGATCATAACCGCGAAGAAATTTAATTTTCCCTGGCTCACTCCACCGTCCAGCTTTGGGCCGCTGACCGTAAAAAATGTGCTGGAGGCCGAAGGAGCGGCCGAACATATGGCTGCGGTCCAGTTGTGGGCGAAGTCAGTCTGGCAAGCGTGGGCCGAGCACCACCTCGCCGTGCGAGGCTGGGTCAGTGAATTGGTGGGATCGTTTTCGATGCCTGGACAGGGTCGGGCGACGTGAATTCGATCTAGGAAGTTGCCTGGAAGCTGCACAAAAGAAAACCCGGCGCAAGCACGCCGGGTTCGTTGCGGACGACACTTTGTTCGGGAAGACTACGATGCAGATTGAGCCGCTTCGAGATCCTGTCTGGCCTGCTTATTGGCTTTTTTTGCCTCGCTCTTGGTATTCACGTTTGGGCCGCCGAGGTCCTGGATGGCTTTACCAAGGCTCTCGGTCGCCATCTTGCTCTGCAGATCAGTAAATGACAGGTTCAGGTTCTTGGAGACGTGCAGCGCGGCAATACACTGGCCGAGATTTGTGAAGCCGGAGCAGGTCTTTTGCAGATCGCCTCCTGGAATTGTGATGCCGCTCTTCGTCAAAGCATTCGTAAGCGCGGTGGTCACGTGGGTGTTGTCCAGCACCTTGCTCGGCGACTCCGAAGCCATGCTGGAATGGGCCATTCCCGCCGATCCAGGATCACTTGGCCGTGCGCCACCTTCTGAGCTCATGCCGCCTGGGCCGGCTCCCGACGGCCGTCCTCCACCGGCTCCGCCGTGCTGTGCAAACGCGGGCGCACCGTACAGGGCGACTGCAAGTGCCAAAACGAAAACGTAGCTTCTCTTCATGGTCTTTTCCTCCTGGCTTTGGTAAGGCTTAGTTCTGAGTCCTGCGATACAACTGACGAAGGTTGATGCCGATGTTGAATGAAACCGAATTCAAGTCGTAGGCGAAGCTGCGCGTAAAGCCGAGTTGCAGATCCACTGTTCGCCCGGCGAAGGCCTCTACCCAGGTTGAAAATCCATCATCGTGAGCGATGCTGGAAGAGCCGGTTGTCTGTTGGTTGTTCAGAAAGGGTGAGCCATGCTGGGGGTTTCCGCCAGCGGCTTGCGCAGGCAGTACGCGGCTGAACACCGTCTGCTGGCCGCTGGGTAGAATGTCAAATCCAGATGCTCCAACACTAACCAACTTCCAAACGGCATAGCTGGCGCCGCCTCGGAAGTGCGTATTAAATCCCAGAGTTGTGTACGGCCGAAAATAAAGGCTTGAATCGGCTGTAGTGTTTGAAATACCCGCTTCGAGAAACGGCGTTAGCCGGGAAATCGAATGATCAATACGGCTGGTCCAATCGAAAGTCGCCCTTCCCGTACTTAAGCCTTGCTTGCTGTTTCCCACAGGGGTCGTGCCAGTCAGGAACGTTGCGAAGTTCAGCGTTTCGTTGGGGTACCGCAGATGACCAACAACGTATGGATCACCTAACCCGCTGGTCGCACTCGTTCCGGTCGATGCAGCCGGTCTGACAAAGTAAATCGGCGTTCCCACAGCCAAACCGAAATGCGAACTGAAGTCGTACCCGATGCTGGGATTTAAATCGTAAATTGCACCATCGGGATTGGAGGTTCCACCAAACTGCATGTATGCAGTGATGCCGCTTTCGCTAGCGGCTGGCCGCGCCGAATTTTGCGCCGCTGCAAAAACAGCAAGGATTATGACGCTGGCGCCAGCTAGTAGAGCAGTCCGTCGTGTCATGGAGAATTCAACCCTGAAATGGAATTTGAGTTGTGGGGCTGGCCATCAAAGTTGAAATTACTTAGGTAACGTTTGGGAATAGGCTCTGCCCCTTACGCTTTTTTCTTTGCATCTTGAATGGGCCTTGCAGGATTCGCAAGTGACGAAGGTGAACGTGATCTGTATTCCAGCAACCCGCGATGCCGCCCAGGATTTGCTTGAACGAACTCCTACTCGGCGCAAGTGATTTGAACTTTGCTAAGACGCGGAGGATGGACTCGCGGCTCTTTGCAGCGGGAGCACTACCGCGAATGTCGTGCCCTTGCCCACTGCGCTGGTTACGTCGATGCGGCCCTGATGGTCTTCGACGATACGGCGCGACGCGATGCAGATCATAACCGCAAAGAAATTTACATTTCCCTGGCTCCACCGGCCAGCTTTGGGCCGCTGACCGTAAAGAATGTGCTGGAAGCCGACGGTGCGGCCGAACACATGGCTGCGGTCCAGTTGTGGGCGAACTCAGTCTGGCAAGCGTGGGCCGAGCACCACGTCGCCGTGCGAGGCTGGGTCCGCGAGCTGGTGGGATCGTCCCCGATGCCTCGACACTAGCGAATGCCGAGTAACACACCGAGGCAAGCGCGAACTTCTGTGGGCGGAATAGGACCACAGAAAGTCAGATGGTTGGAAATGTCTTACCTGGATGGAAGAATTCCTCACCGCCGTCACAATCGCCAGAAACCGCAACTCCCCAGCGTCACTACAACCAATTCTCATACAGAAGATCTTCAATGCGCGCGAATTCGTCTACGTTATTGGTCACAACCGTGTAACCGAGTGAAAGTGCGTGAGACGCAATCAATAAGTCATTAGCGCCGATCTGTCGGCCAGCTTTCTCAAGCCGTGCCCGAATGGTCCCATAAACTCTGTCAAAAGGAGTTTCGAAGGGCAGGATTTCAAGCGCCCCAAGGACGGCTTCCAGTTGAGCCGAGAGTTGTAATGAATTTCTTTTTGCTGCCCCATAGCGCATTTCGGCAGCAACGATGATGCTCGTGCAGACCTTGTCTTCGCCAACCTTGCGGATGTGCTGGGCGATTCGGCCGTGCGGATTTCGAACAAGGTCGGACACAATGTTGGTGTAAGCAGATAGCGCATCACAGATCAACTGACTCGGGCTTAGAATCAACAATGTGCGGAAAATCTTCGTGCAACGGCTTAAGTGTTTTGAGAACGGCGAGCAAGGACTTGGGAGGGGCGGGTTCAATGATCAGCCGGTTTCCTTCTTTTCGCATCACAGCATTGTCGCCCGGGAATTCAAACTCACGGGGAATGCGCACAGCTCGATTCCTACCGTTCCTGAAAACTTTAACTTGGCGTTCTGAGTTCATTTCGGATTGGCCTATGCCATAGCATATGCCAAGTTGGGCTTTTGTCTAGGGCCACCACAACCATCCATTTCAGCTGGTTAGCCCACTTTCCTGTCAGGAGGCAGAGACTGACTGGGCAGTCCGCTGCAGCGGGAGCACTACCGCGAACGTCGTGCCCTTGCCCACCGCGCTGGTGACGTCGATGCGGCCCTGATGGTCTTCGACGATACGGCGCGCCAGCGACAATCCGAGGCCGGTTCCGTCTCCCTTCGTGGTGAAGAATGGGCGGAAGATGTTGGGCAGGAGATCGGGCGGGATGCCGCGCCCAGTGTCGGATACTTCGATGACCGCATGCTTGCCCTTCCATTCCAAGGTGACGGCAATCTTCCCGTTCACGTCGATGGCCTGCAGCGCATTCAGCAGCAGGTTGAGCAGCACCTGGTGAATCTGATCGCTGTCGTGCTCGACTTCGGGCAGAGAGGGATCTTTGTGCAGCGAGATTTCAATCGACTTCGCCAGAGCCTGCTGGCGTCCGAGCATCACCGCATGCTCGACCGTG
The DNA here is from genome assembly GCA_035309485.1 of Candidatus Sulfotelmatobacter sp. Classification (GTDB taxonomy): domain Bacteria; phylum Acidobacteriota; class Terriglobia; order Terriglobales; family Acidobacteriaceae; genus Sulfotelmatobacter. The sequence goes on along the minus strand of DATGFC010000086.1, from coordinate 72,909 downwards.
GTGTTCAGATCGCTCTTGCGCACCTTGGGCGGATGGGGGCGGGCGGTCTGCAGCAGGTCGGTGACGATGTGATTGATGCGCGCGATCTCCTGGCGAACATCTTTCACCACCATGCGCGCCGGGCTGCTGGCGGGCAGATCGCGACCGATGATTTCGATGACTCCGGCAATTCCTGCCAGCGGATTGCGAATTTCGTGCGCCAGGCCGGTGGCCATCTCGCCGAGAGTAGCGAAGTGCTCGGCGCGCGACATCTGCGTGCGGTGCAGGCGCTCGATCTCCTGGCGGCTTTCGCGCAGCTGCTCGACCATCTGGTTGAAGTTGCGTCCGAGATCGCCGATTTCGTCGTTCCGATGCGCGAAGCTTACTGAGACGCTAAGGTCGCCTGCGCCGAGTTGCGCAATTTTCTGCTGCAGTTCGACCATCGGCCGCTGCACGGTATAGGTGAGCACAACCAGCAGGGCGCCGCAGATGCCGACGGCTCCCGCGCCCGCGACCGCCAATACAATGTGGCGTTCGGGATCGCGCCAGGAAAGTGTTGCGAGCAGGAACAGCAGCATTCCTCCCAGCAGCACGCAGGCGATCGGGACCAGAGCCTTGATCTCCCAGTTGATGCGGAACCATGGCAGTTCAGGATCCGGCGGCTGCGCGGCAGGACTCGCGCTCGCGGGCTCGATCTCCGCTGTCGCGCCACTGGAGGTGCTGAAGAAGCTCTTTCTCGCCGCCGGCGCACCCGTGGTCGCATCCGCCAGCGGCTCGATTGGCTTCTCAGGCTCGGTTCCCGTTTTTTTGGTCTCAGGCATAGGCGTGCAATCCAGGCAGCAGGTACGTCACTCCGAAGAAGGTGAACATCACGACGGCGAATCCGAGGATCGCGAAGTAAGCGGCACGGCGTCCGCGCCAGCCGCGCGTGATCCGCATGTGCAGATAACCCGCATAGACCAGCCAAGTAATCGCCGCCCACGTCTCTTTGGGATCCCAATTCCAGTAGGAACCCCAGGCCCGGTTGGCCCAAAAGGCGCCGGCGGCGATCATCAGGGTGAGCAGGGGGAAGGCAATGCAAATAGTTTTGTAGGTGATGCGGTCGAGGTTGTCGGCTTCGGGCAACAGGCGCTCGAGATCTTCGCGGCGCCACAGCAGCAGCAGATAAAGCAGGTTGGCAAAGATGCCGCCAATGAGGGCGGAAAGAATGAACGGGCTGGCCGCCAGGCTGGTGGCGTAAAGTCCGTCGGCATCTAGCGAGGGATATCTTCCATCCCGCGCGCGCAGCACGAAGAACACCAGCGCCAGGGATTGCAGCAGAATGCTGATGAACACGGCGCGATTGGCGATCGCTATGAAGCCTTCGTCTTTCTTGAATCCCGCCACGATGTAGAGCACGAGTGGCGCGGCCACCGCCGCGAAGACCAGCAGCATCAGCCAGCCAAGATCGGGAATGGTCACGAACAAGCGCACTCCGCGCGAAATGAAAACTTCCGTTTTATTTTCCGTGTCCCAGGCGACCACGCTTAATCCGCCCCATTTTTCAAAGCGGGTCAGGACCGCGGCGTAGATTCCGACGGTGAAGATGCTGGTGGCGGCGAGGAACATCTCGGTCTTCACCTTGTCCTGGATCAGGAACATCATCGCCAACGCAAAGCTGAGCGCACATGCCGCGTAGGCGAGCATGGCCAAAGTCACGTGCACATGCAGCCACGTGGACTGCAGTGCGGGCACCAGCGGCCGGACTTCGCTGGGCAGTAGTTGCATCAGGATGACGCCCACGATCGCCACCGGCATAGTCACGGTGCCGATCACTTTTACGCCGTAGCGTTTCTCGGCAATCAGGGTCAGCGCGGCCAGCGTCCAGACAAAGCTCAACAGCATTTCGTAAATGCTGGCGAAGGGAGGGTGGCCGGCCTCGTACCAGCGGTGCGCCACCGCTGCCGTGTTTGCGATGAGGCCGGCCCAGGTGGCCAGAGACGCAAACTTGACGTAGGAATCCGTTCCGGTGACTCCGAAGCCGAGATACAACGCGCCCGCGCCTGCGTAGAAAATCAGGGCGGCATAGAGCAGGTTGCCCTCGTTCAGGATGTTGCCGGTCTTAACGACATTCAAAAATGCCATGAACAGCAGAAAGGCAATACTCAGCCCGACCATGACGATCAAAGTCGTTCCGGTTGCAGTTTGCGGCTGCTGCTGGACTGTTGCGCGTGCCATGAACCATCCTCCTGGCCAGACCCACTCCGGCCGTCGTTATCGTGTTACCGTGGCCGCCGGCTTTTCTTCCGCCGCCACGTGTTCCGGTTTCAATTCCTTCTGAATCTGTTCCACGACCTTCTTGAAAGTCTGCTCGAAAGCGTCTCGATTGCGGTTCGCCGATCCGCCCACCCACAGGGCTAATCCGCCGTTCGCGCCCTGCACGGGAACGATCCAGAAGCGCATGTGAACCACATAGAAAACAAAAGTCAGGCCGATGGCCATCAAGATCACTCCGCCCCATACCGCCCACTGTCCCGGCTCGTGCGAAACCTGCAGCCCGGTGAACAGGCCCGTCTTCAGGTCTTTGGGGTCGAAGGTGTAGGGGGAGGACGCGTTTTCCGCGATGCCGGGAATCTCCGGCAGCCAGTAGTTGACGGACTGCCCGGTCTTCGCCGAGGTCACAACCATGTGCACGGCCGGATTCGTTACGTCATTGCTGCGCGCGTAAACGTGCCCATCCTGCACGACGTAGTCGGGGATGAACTCGGTGACTTCAACCTTGGTGTCGGCATCGAGCGCGACGGCCTGATTCATCTTCAGCGAAATTTCTTGCGGGACGCCTTTGCCATCGGCGCGAGCGGCGTTGACCGTGAGTTGGTCGAGCTTGCCGGTGCGGCCGTAGCTTGCCTGATAGAAGCGAACGCCCTGATAGACCAAAGGATCGTTCACCACGATTTCTTTGCGCGAAACCTCGCGCCCGTTCTCCACAATGGCCAGCTTCGACCAATATTTTTTGGGCGTGCCGTCGGTGTACGTCTCTTCGCCGGTGGCGTCGCAGCGGATCGAGAAGGGGAGGGCTCGCGTGCCGCCGTTGCGTAGTTCGATCTGGTTGCTGGCGCTTCCGGGATTCAAGGTTACGAATCCATGCCAGCCGTAAAGCGCGTCCACGATGCCGCCCAGAAAAATCAGCAGCAGGCTGGCATGCACCATGTAAACCGCCATCTCTGAAATGCGATGACGCTCGGAGAAGAGGGAAAAGCTGTCGGTGCGCACGATGCGTTCTGACCGTAGGCCGAGGTGATGTAGAGCGCGCTCGGCGGCGCTCAGCCCCTGCTCATCGTCCGCGATTGGAATCTGCGCCTGAATCGGAAGCACTCTGCGGAAACCCTCGTCCGGGCTCTTATACGGACGCGCAAAGTAACGCCAGGAATTGGGGAAGCGCTCGACGGAGGCCGCAATGATGCTCAGGCTCACCAGGATCATCAGAGCGACAAACCAGGGCGCGTGGAACACATCGGTTAGGCCAGCGGCATCGAGGAAGCGCAGCATCGCCGGAGAGTAGGCGCGCTGCAAATCGTCCGGCTCGGTGATCGGGCGCTGCAGAATTACCGTGCCCGCCGCAGCAAAGATCACGACCAGAATAATCAGGACCACTCCTGTCTTGATGGAACTCAGGGTTTGCCAAATCTTGCGAACCGCGGCGCGAAGTGACGTGGCCATAATCGTTGTTCTTCCTCACCTGCTTGCAATGCACTTTCGGCACCAACGGCACGAACGCGAGTTAAACGGCGCTGAATCAATCGCTTGAGATGTAGCTTGCGAGAGGAAACGCCGCCGCCGCTGAGGCATAACACACATCGAATCAATCGCCGGACTGCGAATTCCCCCACTCGCGCAAGTGTGTGATTTCAATCACAATTGGCAGAAAACCGAAGGGTTCATAGCGCACCCGGAAGGCGAAAAATACGTGGGGCATTTCACCGGGCGGGTGTGGGAGAAAGCCCATAACAGGTGACTGGAAGGGATACAAACCGGGTGCCGCCGGGACCGGGCAGCCGTTTCAGAACTTCCTTGGTTGCAATCATTTACATTTCAGAGTTCCAACCGGCGTACCTTCCAGGTGACTAAGGCGAGGTTCGTGCAGTTGCAAGGTTGGTCATGGTGCCAAATTTTCCAAACCGGCTGCTGATGCGAAAAATTCGTCGGGCCCTCCCCCGGGTTCTCCAATTCATTTTCCTGGCTGTGATGTCGGTTGCGCCGGCGATAGCGAAAGAGCATCCGGTGCCGCTCGACAAAAATGTCGATGCCGCGAAGTGTCTCGAATGTCACGAAGACAAGACCAAAGGCAAGGCGGTGCATTCCGCGATCGCCACGGGATGTTTAAGCTGCCATGAAGTTCGCGTCAACAAAGACATCACGCGGGTCAAGCTGATCACGACGACTCCGCAGGCGCTCTGCCTGAGCTGCCATTCTGAAAAAGATGCCGCCACGCTGCACGGCACGGTGCATCCTCCGGCGGTGCGCGATTGCATCAAGTGCCATGATCCGCATACCAGCGACAACAAGAATCAACTATTGAAGGCGGAGTCAGGAGACAAAGGCCAGAATCTCTGTCTCGATTGCCACACCAAGGGATTGAACGTGCCCGAGAAGGGCAGCCGTCACGCCGCGCTCGACATGGGCTGCGACACCTGCCACGTCACCCACAAAGTGGGGGAAGTGGGCAAGGCGGAATTTGATTTTCATCTGACCAAGGCCGCTCCGGCACTCTGCGTGGATTGCCACGATGTGAAAGACGCGAGCCTGCAGAAGGCGCATCGCGACCAGCCTTTCGCCACTGTGGATTGCACTACGTGCCACGATCCGCACCAGTCGGCGTCTCCGAAATTGATGCGGCAATTCATGCATCCGCCATTCGCGGAAAAATCCTGCGAGACGTGTCACGCCCCGGCGAAGGATGGAAAAGTCGTCCTCACGCAGGCCGATGTGAAATCGCTATGCGTGACCTGCCACAGCGACAAGGCGGAAACCATCGAGAAGGCCAAGGTGCCGCATCCCGGCGCAGCCGGCGATTGCACCGACTGCCACAATCCGCATGCCAGCCGCCAGCCGGGCTTGCCGAAGACGACTGCGGTGGATATTTGCCTGACTTGCCATACCGATCAGGCCGAGCAGGGCAAGAAACATGTGCTGCATCAGCCGGCGTTCAAACAAGGCTGCGCTACGTGCCACGAACCGCACGGCGGTGAGAATGCGCACCTGCTGCGCGCGGCCAATACGAATGGCCTTTGCCTCGAGTGCCATGGGCCAGAGTCACAGCCGAAGAAGCTTGAGGCGGAACACGTGGTCACAATTTTTAAAGGCACGGTGCGGCTGCCGGAAGATTACTTCACCAAGAACAAAGTGGTGGTGCTGCCGCTGAAATATGGCCGCGGGCACCCGGTGGACGGGCATCCGGTATCGGATGTGGTCGATCCCAAAGACATCACCAAGGTGACGGCACAAGTCAACTGCCTGTCGTGCCACCAGCCGCATTCTTCGGCGCAGCCCGGATTGCTGGCGAAAGATCAGCCGAACAATGCAGCGTTCTGTGCGAACTGCCATAAAGATTTGACTCGGAGGTAGGGCTATGCGGAATAGTTTGGGGGAGAAAACTTCGGGTGCGTTTTTTGCGTCGAGGCAGCGGTCGGGGACGCCCGCTGGACAGTCGGCGGGACGCCGGCGCTACTTTGGACGGCCACGCTATATCGTCTGGGTTTTGTTGGGAGTGATGCTGGTTGCGCCGGGGGCGTTCGGGGACAAGAAGAAAAAGAAAAATGCCGATGAGCCGAAAAAGATTCCCGTCGTCGATTACTCGAATATCGTGTGGCCAAATCCGCCGGCCATTGCGCGCATCCGCTACCAGGCATTCTATGCGGCGCAGAAGCTCTCCCAGGTGGATACGCCTTCGACCAAAAAGCAGAAATGGATGGATCGGCTCGCGGGCACGCAGCCGGCCAGCGAGAGTGGGAAAGTGCTCTTCCAGCTGAACGAGCCTTATGGCCTGGCGGTCGATTCCAAAAATAATCTATATGTGGCGGATCAGAAGGTAGGAGCGATTTTCATCTTCAATACCGAAACCCGCGATGCGGATCTGATCAAGAACCGGGTGCAAGCGCATTTTGTCCGCATCATAGGGCTGGCAATAGATGATGGAGACCGGTTGTTTGTCTCGGATCCGGGACTGCACCATGTGCTCGTGTTCGACGCTAATCACAAGGCAGAGGACGTTATTACGGAAGGCATGAATGAACCCGGGGCAATGGCGCTCGATAAAGAAAACCGGCTGCTCTACATTTCGGATGTGGCTTTGGACCAGGTGCTCGTGTACGACGCGGACACTCTGAAGCAGGTGCGGAAAATCGGAACCACGGGACATAATCACGAACTCACGACGCCGGGAGACTTCGCCAAGCCGACCGGGCTGGCTTTAGACGCAGACGCGAATCTGTATGTGTGCGACACCTTGAACAATCGCATCGAGGTGTTTGATGCCGACGGCAAATTCATTCGAACGTTCGGCAAGGCAGGCGATGGACCGGGATATTTTTCGCGGCCCAAGGGCATTGCGATCGATGGGGACGGCCACATCTGGGTCGCCGACGGGATGCAGGATCGCGTGCAGGTCTTCAACAGCGACTGGCAGCTTCTGATTACGTTTGGCGGGCATGGACTGCTGCCGGGACAATTCCAGGGACTGGTTGGCATCGCCATCGACAAGAACAACCGCGTCTTCACTTCCGAGATCTATCCCGGGCGAGTGCAGCAGTTCCGCTACGTCACCGATGCGGAGGCCGAGCAACAGCGCCAGGAGCGGGAAGCGCAGCGCGAGAAGAAGGCGGGAGGCACAGAAGCTGCTCCAGTTCCGATTACGCCCACACCGGCAGCTGAGGTTAAGAGTCCGCAGAGCAAGTAGAACGAATCACCAGCCGAAGAGCACTCCAAGACAAATTGGGATTGTGCCGGGTACCGGTGGGAGGGCGAGGACGCCCTCCCGACAGCCGCCGGGACGGCGGCGCTACGTCGCTACCACGCTACGCCGCGGCGCCTGTCGCGAGTGTCGCGAGCAATGTCAGCAGATTATTTCTGTTGTCTTGGTTCTCGTCTGGCAACTGCTGCATTTTTCAACACATGCGATGCGATTTGTTCCAAGTGGGGAATTTGACGTAGTGGCATCTGTAAGTGGTGATTTTCCCCCAGAGTGACCGCGATTCTGGACCAGACTCGACAGTAACGAAGATCCTGCAAGAACAATGGATACAAGCGGTTAAGAGGTAAATGCTGCGGCGCACAGCAGCTGGTGGATTCGGGTGGGCAGTTGCAATTACTTAGGCTGAGGGGCGGTTGCAAGAAGCGCCAAGGTGCGAATTGCAGCCTACGGCCTAAGCCTCTGAGGTCTTTTTAAGACGTCGCACACATCATGGAGGTCGTAACTTTTATGAAGAAAGTATTCTTAGTTTTGATGTTCGTTCTGGCGGTCGGGGGCTTTGTGATGGCGCAGAACTGGTCATCCTCGGTTGACGTCCTCGGCGCGCACAACAATGGCGGCCGCGGTTGCGCGGGTTGTCACGCCCCGCATAGCGGCTCATTCGGCTCCGGTCATGCCGGCGGTTCCGATGCGGGCAGTTACGCATTGTGGGGCCAGGATGCGAGCCCACTGTACGGAAAATCCGTTGCGTTCGGTGATAACGGTGATTACGTCGAACTTCTGCCTTCCGGCATTGCCAGCGGAAGCCAGGAAGTCGGCGGCATCCTGCTCTGCCTGAGCTGCCATGACGGCAACCTCACCCAGAGCAACATGATGGTCAACCAGTCCTACGAACAAAAAATCGGGCTGCTGACCAACACTGCTTATGGCAGCGGAAAGATCCCAACCCTGCTCGGCAACGACGGATCTGGCGCAGGCAACTACACCAACGATCACCCGGTAGGACAGAACGCCACCATTCGAGCCGGCAACGGCTTGGTCTGGGCGAACAATGCGTTCACCGTCACAAGCGGAACCGCGTACGCACAGTTTGTAGCTAACTATGGCTGGCCGGCTCTGGCGCCTGGAAAGTGGTCGAATCCCTATGGCGTGAACGGTTCAGGACAAGCGTATGTGCTCTGCACCACCTGCCATAACCAGCACGTGATGACGGTGTATACGTCAAGCGCGAATAGCCCGATCGTTGGAGACGGCGGCGGCAAGTACTATGCCACGTACTTCTTCATCAATGGGCCATATAACCCGAACATCAACAACGTGGCCAACACGAACGCGCCTTCGACGACGCAGTTCTGCCGTCAGTGCCATTTTGGCGAGGCGAACGAAGCCAACAACACCAACAACATTACCACCGTATTCCAGTAGAGCTTGGCTGATGTGAATGCTGGGGAGAGTTCGCTCTCCCCGTTTTTTTGAGCAGAAATGCGAAAGCAGCCAGTGAGGATTTATGAGATACCAAACCCCAGTCATCGCAATGCTCGCCCTGGCGATTAGCGGGGCATCGGCCCAGATGGCCTCGCATGCGCCCACGGCGGCCGGGAACCCGACTCCAGTCTCGGCGCAGGTAGCGGCGCCGCAGGTCAGCGACAAGCCGGTGGCGCGCGTGAATGGCGCGGTGCTGACCGATCGTGATTTGCTCCGCGAAATGTACACGATTTTTCCTTACGCGCAGCAACACAACGGCTTCCCCAAAGCGCAGGAAGCTTCGATCCGGCAAGGCGCGCTGGAGATGATCATTTTTGAAGAATTGGTGTACCAGGAGGCGGTGCGGCGCAGGCTGGTGATTTCGGCGGAAAAGTTGAACCGGGCCACCGCGGAGTTCCGCCAGCAATTCAAGAGTCCGGATCAATACCAGCAATACCTGCAAAGCGAGATGAAAGGCTCGGAGCAGCAGTTGCGGCAGCAGATCCGGCGCTCGCTGCTGATCGAGCAGGTGCTGAAAACGGATGTGGAAGTGAAGTCGGCGGTCACTTCGGCGGAAGTGCAGGCCTATTACGTCAAGAATGCGGCGCGCTTCCAACAGCCGGAATCGTTCAGTTTTCAGAGCATCTCGGTGGTGCCGCCGTTGAAGGCAACACCGGAGCAGGAGAAGGCTGCCCGCAAAAAAGCGGAAGACGCGTTGAAGCAGGCGAAGGCGACGAAGAACTATCAGGATTTTGGCTTGCTGGCGGAGAAGGTCTCAGAAGACGATTTCCGCGTGAACATGGGCGACCACAAGGTGGTGGCGGCGGATAAGCTGCCGCCGCAGGTTGTGAAAGTACTGTCCACCTTGCCCACCGGAGGAGTGAGCGGAATCATTCAGATTGAGACAGCCTTCACCGTCATCCGGCTCAATGCGCACACCGCCGGCAGGAAGCAGCCGTTCGCCGAGGTGAAGAAAAGCCTCAGCGATGAGCTGCGGAAAAGCAAGTACGAGAAGCTGCGCTCGAATTTAGCTAAGCAGCTCAGGGCGAAGGCAAAGATCCAAGTGAGTTAGCAAAATTTTCGTTCAGAAGATTTCACCACGGAGACACCGAGACACGGAGAAGACTTAAATGGCTTTCTCTGTGACTCAGTGTCTCCGTGGTGATTACATCCGCTTCGTTCTTCAGTTTTGTGGCACCTCAAGTACCGCGATGAGTCTTTCAACTCCCAATTGGGTGATATAGCCCAAACGCCAATCCGCCCCCTCAATTTCTTAGACCTGGTTCGTCAGTCATCCCTTTGTCTTCAATGATTTAGGCAACAGCGGGAGGACGCCCGTTTGGCATGATTTGTGCCTTAACGAGGGTAAGTGGAAGGGGCTTTGGAACTCGCCGGAAGGGGTTGTAGCGCGGTGACTGTTGCAAAACGCATCATCGGAATGGCGGTACTGGTGGTTGCGCAATTTGCCTATTCCCAAAACCAGAATCAAGCGCCCGAACTTTCCATTGGCGAGAACACAAAGATCAGCGCCGGCGGGCTGTTCAGCTTCGGCTACAGCGGCGACTACGGCAATGAAATTCCCTCTGCGCATGGATTGACCTGGGGACTCGATGGAAAGCTCTCCGGCTACTATTACAATCCCAACTTTCTTTCCTTCACGGCGACGCCGTACTACAACCAATCGCGAGCAAACTCGACGTATCAATCTCTGACCGGCGCCAGCGGAATTGACACGACGGCTAATTTTTTTACCGGCAGCCATTTTCCTGGTTCGGTCAGCTACCACTATGACCGCAATAGCAGCGGAACTTTCGGTCTGGCTGGGCAGCCGGATTTCACGACGATCGGCAAAGGGCAGGGATTCTCGGTGAACTGGAGCGCGCTGCTCCCCAATCTTCCGACCCTGTCGGTTGGTTACTCGCAAGGCAGCGGCAGCGGAACGATTTATGGCACGAGCGAAGAAACAAGTTCGAGTACGAAGTTGTTCAACGTGCGCTCGGGCTACGAACTGGCGGGCTTCCGGCTGAATGCGTTTTATACGCACAACTCGCTGAACTCGCAATTTCCGCAATTCCTGGCGGGCCAGTCGGAGTCAGTACAGGATTCTACGGCGCACGATGTGGGAGTCGGGGCACAACACAGCTTGCCGTTCAGCGGGCAGTTCTATGTGAACTACAACCGGGCGGCGTCGGAGAGCAACTATTTCGCGGGATCAGGACAGAGCACTAATTCTTCGAACTATACCGACGACATGGAGAATGCCGGCGCCAGCTTTCATCCCACGCAGAAGTTGTCGCTGAATGTATCGGAAAACTACACCAGCAACCTGAACGGATACCTGGTGCAGAACCTGACGAATAGCGGAGCGGCGATACCGGGAATCAGCCTGGGGTCGAACGCGCACTCCACAACGGTCGGGGGAGGGGCGACTTACCAGTTCACAAATTTTTTGTCGGCGTCGTCGCAGGCGACTTACTACGATCAGCACTACTTCGGGCAGAGCTTCACCGGAACCTTTGTCAGCGGCACGCTGAACTACGGCAAACGGCTGTTCGATATGTTCACCTTCTCGGCCTCGGTGATCGACAGCAGCAACGGACAGGGCACGAACTCCGTGGGATTCCTGGGCAATGTGAATTTTTCGCACAGGTTCCTGGGATGGCAGACGACGGGCGTGTTCAGCTACGCGCAGAACGTGCAGTCGATCTTGATTACGTACACGACGTCTTCATACAACTACGGTGCAACGGCGCGGCACCGGCTGCCCTACCGGATGCAGTGGCTGGCGAGCTTCAACGGAAACCACAGCGGGTTGACCAACCTGGCGGGGACCAGCAGCCACAGCGAGGGCTACTCGACGACGCTGTCGATGCCGAGGTTCACTCTCAACGGCAATTACACGCAGTCGACAGGCGTGTCGCTGCTGGGAGCGGCGGGGCTGGTGCCCGTGGGAGCCACCCCGGGCGTCTTCGATTTCGTGACCTTTGGCGGCACCAGCTATGGCGGAGGATTTTCCGTGACGCCGGCGCGGCGGCTGGTGTTTGCCGGCAGCTTTAGCCGGGCGATCAGCAACACGATCGGCCAGACCTACTCACACAACAACATGGATATTTATAACGCGCAGATGCAATACCACATGCGCCGCATTGGCCTGCAGGCGGGGTACACGCGATTCGACCAGGGGATCAGCGCGGTGGGAACGCCCGCCAGCACGAGCTCATATTTTGTGGGGATCACGAGATGGTTCGATTTCTTCTAGGCACGCAAGACAAGTCATCGTGGGGCAGCACGGCGAATATTGCCCGGGCGATGCTGGTCGCGTGCCTGGCGCTGTGTGCGGCGAGCGCGGGAGCGGCGAAGCGTCCCAAGGAAACGGTCAAGCCGCTTTCCGCGCCCGATCTGCTGATGGACGGAGGCCGGAAGCTGACCTTCGAGCGCGCTTTCAGCCTGGAGCGCGAAGTCAAACCCAAGCGCAGCTTTTGGACAAAAGTGGTGGATGCGATCGCGGGGCAGCCGGATTTTCACTATCTCGTCAGCCCGTACAGCGTGGCCACCGATTCGCGCGGCCGGGTGATCATCACCGACGTCGCAGCGGCGGGCGTGCACATTTTCGATTTCGGGCAGCAGAAGTACAAGTTCCTGTCGCGGCGGGATGCGGGGAAAGATCCGATGCTGACGCCGCAGTGTGTGGCCGTGGATGCGCAGGACAACATCTACGTCACCGACTCGCGGGCGGGAAAGATTTTTGTTTTTGACGCGAACGGAAAATATCGGCGGGCCATCGGCAGCTTGAAGGGCGGCGAGGGATATTTCAAACGTCCCACCGGAATCGCCGTGGATTCGGCGGAGCAGCGGATTTATGTGACAGACACGCTGCGCAACAAGATTTTCGTGATGGATATGCAGGGCAGCGTGCTGAAGACGATCGGCAAAACGGGCGAGGGGGATGGCGAATTCAATTATCCGACGGAATTGCGGCTGAATGGGCCGAACCTCGCCGTTGTGGACGCGATGAATTTCCGGGTGCAGGTATTCGACCGGTCGGGGACGTTTCTTTATGCGATCGGAAAGATTGGCGATGAGGCGGGCTGGATCTTCCGCCCGAAGGGCATTGCATTCGATTCGGAGTCGCACCTCTACATCGTGGATGGCGAGTGGGGAATCGTGCAGGTGTTCGACGAGCAGGGGCGGCTGCTGTATTACTTCGGCGGGAAGGGAACCGGGGCGGAGCAGTTTCAATTGCCCAGCGGACTGGAGATCGACAAGCAGGATCGCATCTACGTGGTGGATTCATTCAACCGGCGAGTGCAGGTGTTTCACTATTACGGAATTGCGACGGCGGCGGACGGGAGGAAACAACCGTGAAGCGGCTGATCCTCTCCGTATGGCTCGCGTGCTTCGCCCTGACGGCGGCTGGCGTTGCCCAAAATACGCCGACCGTGGACGTGCTGGGCATGCATAATCTGTCGCTGCCGAGCGGGGCTTCGGTGTACTCGCAGGGAAGTTTGGGCTGCACGTTCTGCCACGCGCCGCATAGCGGATTGGGCGCGAACACCCCGCTGTGGAATCAGAAGCTGTCGAGCAAGTCATACGTGCCCTACAGCAGCAGTACGGACCCCACCCAGGGCAATACGCAGCCTACGCTGGGCGTGACCAGCAGCCTGTGTCTGAGTTGCCACGACGGCACAGTGGGCGTGGGACAATCGGCGGCTTACGGGCAATTGCCGACCGTGGGTTCCATGAACAGCATGGACTCGTTTGGCACAACGCTGACCGGTTCGCATCCCTTCAGCCTGGTGCTGCCGATGAAAGATGCGTCGAACTTGCAGGCCTCGCTGGTATCGCAGGGAAAGACGGCGGATCCGACTGGGGCGGTGAAGCTGATCAAGGGCAACGTCGAGTGCACGAGCTGCCACGATCCGCACGTTCAGAATATCGACAAGATCGCGCAGAATTTCCTGGTGCGCGACAGTTCGGGCGCGCAGATGTGCCTGGCCTGCCACGATCCGAACCGCGTGGTGCAGGGCCAGGTGAATCCGCTGGCCGGCTTCATCAACAGCATCCACCAGACGGCCACGAACCAGGTTTCGCAGGATGCGCATGTGGGCTCCTACGGAACGGTCGGAGTGAACGCGTGCGGCTCGTGTCATATGGGGCACAACTCGGTTTCTCCGGCGCGCCTGCTGCGCCCGGCGACGCCGTCCGCGCCGTCGTACGATCCGGTAACGCAGAGCTGCATGACGTGTCATGCGGGTGGAACTTACCTGTCACCCGTGGCGCCGAACATCATGGCAGAGGTGGCAAAGACCAGCCATCCACTGCCCTCGGGCAATAACTTTCATGATGCAGCCGAGGCGTCGGTGCTCAACAGCAACCGGCACGCGACCTGCGTAGATTGTCATAGCGCGCACGCGGGCAATCCCGAGGGGCAATATACGTCGCCGCCCGGAATTCGTCCTCCGCAGCAAGGGGCGACAGGGGTAAGCGCGCTGGATGGGATTACGACGATTATTCCGGCGGTGAATCAGTACGAGACGTGCCTGCGTTGCCATGGAACCAGTGTGGGCAAGCAGCGAATGCTGATTTACGGATACTCGCCGGTGCGTGTCGTGTCGGCAGCGGATCCGCTCAATATCATTCCAGAGTTTTCCTCTTCGGCGACTTCGAGCCATCCGGTGACGCATCCCCGATCGAGCCCGCTGCCGCAGCCCAGCCTGCTCGTGAATATGTTGACGGAGTCGGGGCTGGCGTCAGGGAGGGTGGTAGGGAACCAGCTGTTCTGCACCGACTGTCACAACAGCGACGACAATCGCGAGTTCGGTGGAACGGGAGCGAATGGGCCGCATGGATCGGTGAACTCGCATCTGCTGGAACGAAATTATCAATTCAGCCAGGCGGCGCTCCCGGGTGGAACGGTCACGAATCTTTTCCCCAATCCCGACCTGAGCCCGGCGGGGCCGTACTCGATGTGCGCGAAGTGCCATGATCTGACCAACAACATTCTGGCGAATACTAGCTTCACGCAGCACAATTTGCACATCGCGCAATATGGGTTCAGTTGTTCGACGTGCCACACGGCGCACGGGATGGGGGCAGCATCGCCGACGATCACCGGGGAGCGGCTGGTGAACTTTGACGGCAACGTCGTGGGGCAGAACGGAAGCACGCCGATCAGCTATAACCGCGGCACCAACACTTGCACGCTGATGTGCCACAACGCCGCGCACAATGCGGACGGAACGGTGACTGGCGGGGCGGCGGCTGCGACGAAAATCAGGCGCAAGTGACAGCGGCGCGGGGCTAACCTTACGAACTCCTATGGTCAGGGCGCGGATTCCGGTGATGGTGTTGCTGTTTTCGGCGGCCGCCGCGATGGAGGCGATCTCGCTTTCGTCGCTGTCCGCGATCGGCAACTCGGATGTGTGGTGGCATTTGAGTTCGGGATTGTGGATGCTGCAGAACCATGCGCTGCCGCGCACCGGGATTTTTTCTCAGGCTGCGGGAACGGCGTGGATCGCGTCCAGCTGGATCTACGATCTGCTGGTTGCATTCAGCTATCGTCTCGTCGGGTTACGGGCGATTCCGCTGTTGCTGATGGGCTTCAAAACGACTCTGGCCGTTGTGACGTTCTTGCTGGCCGGAGGCCTGCGGAGGAATTTCTGGCCGGCGGTGGCGCTCTCGGCGGTGGCGCAATACGTTTTGGGCGCCTTGCCTCCCGGACCGACGTATGCCTCCGTGCTCTTCTTTGGGTTGGAACTGCTGCTGCTGTTTGAGAGCCGGCGAAGGCAGCGGTGGCAGTTATTGCTTTGGCTGCCTGCGCTGATGTTGCTCTGGGCGAATGTCGATCCGCAATTTGTGATCGGCGTTGCGGTGCTGGTTTTATTTCTGGCCAGCCTGTGGTGCGAGCAGTATCTGTTTTCTGGTGCCCATCCAGTCGAGGTTGGCAAGATAGCGACGATTGCCTGCGTCGCGGTGCTGTGCACGGTTGTCACGCCGTATTTCTATCATCCCTATGGCGTGTTTTTTGGCGTGACGTTTAGCTCGGCGAATGCTTACCTGCCTGACTTTCACGCGTTGGGGTTCCGCCAGCCGCAGGATTACGTTTTGCTGCTGCTGGCCATGTCGGCATTTCTCGGGCTGGGACTGCGGCGGTCACGAGATCTCTTTTCGATTGCGCTTTTGGCCGCGAGCATGGCGGCCGCGTTCTATTCGCAGCGCAATATCTGGCTGGTCGCGATGGCGGCGGTTGCGGTCATGGGTCAGACCCTGCGCGTACCGGTCGAGAATGAAACTTCGAACAACATAATAAAGAGGCCCGAGGCCCGCAATGCGCTCGTGGTGTCGCTGATCGTGGTAGTCATAGCGGCATGGGCCATCATGCCGCGCAGCCGTGAGGCGCTGCTGGCCCGTATCGGCAAAAGTTATCCGGTGGGCGCGTGCGATTCCATTCGTCAACAGCATCTGGCGCAGCCGCTGTTCAATGCGTACGAGTGGGGAGGATTCGTGACGTGGTATTTACCGCAATATCCGGTGGCGATTGATGGTCGCAGCGATCTGTACGGCGCCGACGTCATTACGGAATATTCCAAGATGATGAACGCGGATGTGCCCTACACCGAATATGCCGCGGTGAGCGGGGCGCAGACCATCCTTCTGCCCAAGCGCGCGATTATGGCCGGGGCGCTGAGTTCGTTGCCGATTTTCAAAGTGGTGTACAGCGACGATCTTGCAGTCGTGCTCAGCCGGAGGAGCGGCGATGAGTGAGCCGCCGCTATCCACATCCGACCAAGAACTCCGCCGCGGCGACTAGCTGATCGCATGCCACCGCCAACATTAATTTCGACAGACGAAGTGAAAGCGTCGGATCGAGTGGTGTGCAATACGGCCGGGCGCAAGCGAAATTACGAGGCACTGATTGTCGCCGTA
Source organism: Candidatus Sulfotelmatobacter sp. (assembly GCA_035309485.1). Taxonomy (GTDB): domain Bacteria; phylum Acidobacteriota; class Terriglobia; order Terriglobales; family Acidobacteriaceae; genus Sulfotelmatobacter. The sequence goes on along the minus strand of DATGFC010000086.1, from coordinate 56,594 downwards.
TATGGGTTGGCCATGCTCGCGTCGTTTGCGGTTTGGCTGCTGGCAATCCGCGCGCCCCTATGGCTGGATGAGACCGGATCTTACTGGACGATCGCCGGCGGGTTCCGGCAAATATGGGCACGGTCGCTCGCACTCAACTCGTTTCCCGCCTATTACTACGTTCTCTGGTTGACGGATCTGATTTTCGGCAGCCGAGAAATCGTGCTGAGGATCCCTTCGCTAGTGGCCATGACGGCATCGGCGTACATGGTTTATCGCTGCGCGCGGGAGTGGTTTGCGCGGGACGTGGCGCTCATCGCTGTACTGTTGTTCATGCTCGATCGCCGCATCGTGTTCGAGGCGATTGACGTTCGTCCCTACGCTTTCGCGCTGCTGGTCACGACGCTGGCCATCTACTGTTTCCTTCGCTGGCTGAAAACAAGCCGTCTCTTCTTTTGCGTCATGTTTGGGCTGGCGTGCGGGGGAATCTTTTACTTTCATTATTTGTACGGCTGCATCCTGGTTGCATTCGTCATTTCCTGTTGGATGGCCCGAGGGCGGTTGGCCCTTATCCCACGTCGGCAATGGGCGGTGGCGGCAGGCTGTTTCGCTCTGGTGATGATTCCGGTGTGGACACGACTGGTGTACCTGCAGCAGACAAGGAATGCGCACGTTTTCGCAGATACGCCCCGATTCAGATCGTTCGCGCGGGCATTAGCGCCCGGCGGTGTGCCGTTCCTCTTTTTGGCAGTGGCTGTAATTGCGCTGCTGCTGGGGAAACTTGGCAGGCCGAGCCGCGAACGCATTGCACAGTTCCTCGTATGCGCCACGCTGGCATTTGTGCCCATCGCAATCTTGTATGGCATTACGCTGGCGACGCCGCTGCATATTTTTGTCGAGCGTTACGAGGCGGTGGCGGTGCCGGGAATCGCTCTCGCTTGGGCGTGTCTGATGACATTGGTCGATTCGCGTGCGCTTCGCCTCTCGTGCGGCGTGGCGCTGGCGATGTGGGCGGGCTATGGATGCTACACGGCGCCCCGGGCGCGGCTTCACGGCTTTACGTGGAAAAACTCGCTCCAAGCTGCGGATGCCAATGCGGCGCGAGATGGAGCACCGATTTTGATGTGCAGCGATCTGCCCGAGGCGGATTTCGAGACCATGCCTAGAGGAGCAGTGAGCGAGAGCGCGCTGTTTTCGCCCTTAAGCTATTACCGCGTTCGGGCGAAGGTGATCCCCATGCCACGCATGCTGAATGATCAGGCTCGGCGCATTGGAATCAGTTTCCTCAGCGAAGCTACTCAAAAGAACGAGCGCTTCCTGGCCTTGGGTTTCAGGGCGTCATATCCCACACTCCGATGGCTGGAAGGCGCAGCGTCCGCTGCTTACGAAACTCACCTGGCGGGTGACTTTGACGGCATTCAGATGATCGAATTTAATCCGCGAGATGCCGCTCACCACGATCACTCTGCATCGCCGAAATAATTCACAGCGCAGTCCGTGAGAGCCGGGGAGGATGCCGGCATCGTGGGTGTGACCTCGATCACTGCAGGTTCGGCAAGGACGAGGACAATCAGGAGCGTAGGGCGTTGCGTCGGAGGCTGCGATGACGCGATCTGGAATCTTCTTTTTCCCGCGATTCTCGGCGAGCATGCGAGGCACTTCGCTGGCAGCGATCTTTCTGATGATTGGCCTCGCGGCGGAGGCGCAATCGCATATTAAGGGCGGCCCCGCGGATGTGCTCGGTCCGCACAACGATGGGGCGCGCGGCTGCGTGGTGTGCCACGTTCCGCGCTCGGGCCCCTATAGCGTGGAACAGGGTGACGGCAAAACGTTGACCGGCTTGTGGGGCGCAATTTCGGCCCCCGCGTATGGATCCAGCGTTACTCTCGCGGACGGCATGCGTGTGGTGACGTTTCGTCCTCAGGCGGTCGCTGGAGGAGTGCAGGAAGTGAAAGGCATTCTTTTGTGCCTGAGTTGCCACGATGGGAATCTGACGCCGCAAAACATGATGCAGAGTTCTTCGTATGAGCACCAGATGGGATTGCTGGGGCTCACGCCGTATCGCAATGCAAAGATCGCATCGCTGCTGGGCGAGGGAGAGGATGCGGCTAAAGAGCATCCGCTGGGATTGAGCGCGAGAATCAATCCGGGCAATGGTTTGGTCTGGTCCAATGGAGCTTTCACCGTGCTCCCCGGCACGCCGTACGCACAGTTTGTGGCCAACTATGGACTGCCGGCACTGGCCGGAAAGCGCGTTGGCACATACGGAATCAGCGAAGACGGCGAGCCCTATGCCATGTGCACCACCTGCCATGATCAGCATGTGCACAGCGTGTACGCGTCAAAGCCGGCGAGTCCGATTGCCGGAGACGGCGGAGGTAAGGTGTATACCACTTATTTCTTTGTGAATGGTCCGTACAATCCCATGGCGGGCCGGGCCCAGGTGAATGCTTCTTCGGCGGAGCAATTCTGCCGGCAGTGCCACTTCGAAATCGCCAATGAAGGCAACAACTCGAATGGGGTGCCGACGTTTTTCTAAGAGCGCCCGCTATTCTCGATTGTGCGCGCTAATTCATCCCGAGCGGGATTACGGGGGATCTGCGGGCAAAGACCGTGGCGATGGAATCGCGGTAGACCAACTGAAAACGCGAGTCGACGGTGAGGACTTTGGCCAGCGGGAGGTCGGAGCTTAGCAGCACCACTCCTGCTTCGTTGAGATAGGGATCTGTCTCGTAGGATTTTTCAGCGCTCTGGGAATTGAAGAAAGTCTGGTCGAGTTCGTCGCCATAGAGATCGTTTCGGCCGTCGATGGCGACGGGGTACTGCGGCATATACCACATCAGAAATCCGCCCCAGTTGAGGTGGTTGTAGAGCGGACCAGGCAGGGGATTGCGGCGCAGGAAATTGACCGCGTTCACCGGATACTGCCCGCTGATCACACGATCCAGGCCGCGCGGAGTGAAATCGGTGGTATTGGAAGTAAGCGCGAGCAGCACGATGACGGCGGCGGCGACGCCGAGCTTTTCCAGCCAGGTTTCGATAAACCAATTCTCGGCAACCGGGGTCGCGAGTTGCGTTGTGGTGCGTTCGTCCTCGGCCTTTAACGCGAGCGTGCCGGCGATGCAGGTTGCGGCAGGAAGGCAGATAAACCAGGCGTCGCGCATGGTGCGGTAGGCGATTACAGAGGCGGCGGTCAGCAGGGCCAGCATGAACAGATCGAGCTTGCGTTTCCATCCCACCGCGAAGAATGCCGCGGCGGTGAGAAACAGTTGAAGGAAGTTGCTGAATCCGCGAAAAGTGAGTGGCTGCAATTCGAGAATGACTGCGTAGGTAAACTTCGCCTTGGAATATTCGTACACGACTTGGTAAGGGTGATAGGTGTACGGTCCTGCGAAAGTGGCGAGCATGCAGGCTGCGGCAACCGCGATCAGTGGCGCAGTGGGAAGCGATGGGGCGGCAAGAAAATCTGGAGTCACACGGAGGACCTTACCCAGCCGAAGCACGAGATGGACGGCCACGAAGAGGCCAACCAGAAACAATCCGTAAATAAACTGGATGTGCAGGTTTGCCCAAAGGCAGAAGATCAGCGGCAGCCAGTAGAGCCGTTCGATGCGGCCGGTGCGATTCGCTTCCAGCAAGAGCGTGAGCGTCACCGCAAAAAGGGCAATGGAAAAGAAGAAGGGCCGCGGCATGCCATTGAAGAGAAACGCAGAGCATGCGATGGCGGCGCCGATCAGTGCGACCCAAAATCGTCCTGAGATGCGGCGCAGCATCCAGTAGACCGCATAGGCGACCATCAGGGTGAGCAGCGTGCCGTAGAGGCCGATTCCCAGCAGGCCGAACCAGGCGTACGCGCGCGAGATCAGGAGTTCGTATCCCCAGCTATACGCGACCCAGGGGCGATTGGCTGCCGTACGCGAAAGAATGCCCGTGTGCGGGACGGCATGATGCTCGACGATCCAGTCGCCAACTTTGAGATGCCACCAGATGTCGGGATCGAGAACGCAGAGCTTGTACTGGAAGGCGAGGGATCCGACGACGGTGAGGAACAAAGTGAGCGCGCTCAATTGCAAAAAGCGAACGCGCAGGAGTTCGGGGATGCCACTTCTTGCAAATGCGGCGAGCAGTGGGGCAGTTCGCAGTGGGATATCCACGCGCACTGCGTTATCGCCGGCTTGGAGTTCTTGAGCTGCTGAGGGCATCGCGATTCCTCAGGCCGCACCTGCGTGCTCTTCTGCTGCTACAGGCGCGGAGACGTCGGCGGGCATTTCTCCGGCGCTGCCCGATTCGTGATATTCGGCGTCCTGGTTAACAGCCCACACGTCGTAGCGGCGCTCGCCCGCGAGAATATTTTTTGCGCTCAGCAGGGCCGTCATCATCGCGTGGTCCTGGTTGTTGTACTTGTGCATGCCATTGCGTCCCACGAGGTGAAGGGTGGGGAACTGGCGATCCAGCGCGGCGCGAATGGTATCCACGTGCCGCTGATATTCGTCGTCGTAGACGGGGTAAGCCTTGGGCTGCCGGATCACGCAGCCGTCCACGACGTCCGCCGCTTCGGCGAGATGAATGGCTTGCAATTCCTTTTTTGCCAGCTCGATCAAATCCGCGTCGCTGGAATTCCACAGGGCGTCGCCTTCGAAGCAAAAATATTCGAGCCCGTAGGAACTGTAAGCGGGATCGGGCACCATCTCGGGCGACCAGGATTTGTAATTCTGCAGGCGTCCGACCTGCACGGCGGGATCGTGGATGTAGATCCAGTTGTCCGTAAAGCGGCCTTGGTCGCGGACGATCAATCCGACCGTGAGAAAATCGCGATAGCGAAGAGCATTAGCCGCGTCCAGGATGTTGGCAGGAAGTTGCGGCTCGATTTGCCGGACAAGATCGCGCATAGGCATGGAGGAGATCAGGTGCTCAGCGCAATATTGCTCGATGCGGCCGTTACGGTCGTGGGTGGTGATCGTCCAGGAGTTGTCGGCTGGATTGTAGCGGCAGCCGATGACGCGTTGTCCCAGCAGCACCTGGCCGCCGAAATTACGGATCTTCGCGGCGAAGGCTTCCCACATCATTCCCGGCCCCAGCCGCGGATAACGGAAGGTGTCGATCAGGGTTTTGACGACTTGCTTTCGGTCCTTGGGCCTTCGTCCTGAAAACAGCGCGTGTTTGATAGCGGAGCCGAGCGACAGCCCTTTAATCCGCTGGGCGGCCCAGTCGGCGGAGATTTCCTGGCAGCTCATGCCCCATACTTTTTCCGTGTAGGTCTTAAAAAAAATCTCAAAGAGTCGGCGGCCGAACTGGTTCACCACCCAGTCCTCGAAGGTCTTTGGGTCAGGGGTGGGCTGCATGCGGGCCTGTACGAACGAGAGCATGCAGCGCGCGGCTTCAAGGAATCCGAGTTTGGAGAGTGCTTCAAATGGCTTCAGTGGATAGGTGAAGAACTGGCCGCGGTAGTAAATCCGCGAGGAGCGGGGGCGATCGAGCAGGTCGCTCCCGGCGACTTCGGTCCAGAGGTCTTCCACTTCGCGGGACTTCGAAAAAAAACGGTGCCCTCCGATATCGAAGCGGAAGTTTTTGTAATTGACGGTTCGCGAGATCCCGCCCACGTACTGCGGATCGCTTTCCAGCACGACCACGGGAGCGCCTTGCTTCGACAATTCGTAGGCCGCCGTTAGACCTGCCGGTCCGGCACCGACGATCACGGCTTTCAATCTGCTAGTTGGCATGAATTCTCGCTCGGAAAGACGCGCTACCACTTATTTGCCCGAGACAAATCCCCAAGATACAAAGGCAATCTGGGTGCCAGCTCTCGTCCCTCACTAAGTGGTTGAGCGACAGGTGCTTAGATCAGCGTCAGAAGGGTATTAGCCCGTATCGAGAGGGTTAAATCACGCGCTCGCTGTGGGGAAAGGCTCGACCTGGGCCTTGAAGTTGGTTCCGAAACGGGAAAGCACGCGGCCATAACCGACTGAAACGAAAGCAGCTGATCGAGCAGACGCGCGGAGACGGATTTTGGCAACGGCGGTGCACAGATCAAGTAGTTGCGACGCAAATCTGTAGCTGCCCTTCGTTTTTCCTCTGCCTTGGAGCAACTCGACGCGGGCGGGGAACCGGAACAGGGCTGGACCATCGAGCTCCGAGGTCGTGGTTAGGCCCACGGAATCGGGCTTGGTCCGGCCCTGGTGTTGCGAGCGCCAGATACTGAGATCTCGAGGATGGACCTGATGCCGGTTGCGGCCGACACCACCAAGCAAATAGGCAGGAAGCGGCGATGGGTGCTGCAGGCCATCAGCGGGATCGTCGTCACCATCGTGTTACTGGCGGCTCTCGAAGGGGCGCTCCGCCTGCTGGGTGTGGGATTTCCCACGAGCCTCACCGTTCCGTGCACCGTCGGAGGGCATGCGGCAGCCTGCTACAACTTGTTTTTTCCCGCTCCGTTTTTTCCCCCAGGGATGATCAAGACTCCGCAAGCGTATGCCATTCCGGCGGAGAAGCCTCAGGGAACGTTTCGGATATTCGTGCTCGGCGAGTCGGCCGCGATGGGTGATCCCGACCCAGCGTATGGGTTCAGCCGGTATCTGGAAGTGATGCTGCGCCGGCGATATCCCAATCTTAAGTTCGAAGTTGTGAATACCGGCAGCGTGGCCATCAACTCGCACGTTTTGCTGCCGATTGCCGAGGGGCTGGCGAAAGAACGTCCCGACCTCTTCATTATTTATTCGGGGAACAACGAAGTGGTAGGGCCATACGGTCCGGGGACGGCGCTGACCGCGTCAGGCATGAGCATGCCGGTGATTCGCGGCAGCATCTTTGTGCGCTCGACTCGCATCGGGCAGCTGCTCACGAAGCTTGGAATGCAGAAGCGCGAATGGGGCGGCATGGAGATGTTTCTCGACAAACAGGTTCGGGAAAGTTCTCCGCTGATGAAGTACACCTATGCGAACTTCGAGCGAAACTTGCGCGACACCGTGGCGGTTGCCGAGCGTTCGGGGGCGAGGGTGATTGTCAGCACGGTGGCTACGAATCGGAAAGACTGCCCTCCGTTTGCCTCGATGCATCGTGAGAATTTAACCGCGGACGAATTGCGTTCGTGGACAACGTTGGTGCAGCAGGGAGCGGAACTAGAGAGTGGCCGCTCCTACGAAGAGGCTCTGAAGACATATCAGGCCGCCGGCAAGATCGATGATCAATACGCAGAACTCGAGTTCCGCATCGCGCGCAGCATGTGGATGCTGGGCGACTATGCCGGTGCCGACAAGCATTTTCGCCGTGCCCGCGATCTGGATACGCTGCGCTTCCGCGCCGATTCCAGGATCAACGATATCAATCGCACGGTGGCTTCCACCGCGGGAGCCGAGTTGGTGGACGCCGACGCGATATTTTCCAAAGAGGCCCCGAACGGGATTGTGGGCAGCGAGTTGGTTTATGAACATGTTCACATGACGCCTTTGGGAAATTACCTGCTGGCTCGAGCGATGTTTCTGCAAATTGCAAGCAGGCTATCGGCGGACGCGGCAGGTCCGGCGGCTGAGGCCGATGTTCCTTCCGAAACGGAATGCGAGCAGCTGCTGGCGTTCACCGGATATGACCGCTCCCGGATCATGCTAGAAATGCTGCAGCGATTGCAGAGACCGCCGTTTACCGGGCAGGTCAACCATTCCGACCAGGTGTTGCGCCTGACTCTCGAGGCGCAGGACTCGACCGAAACTCCCGATCAGACAGCCGCGGAGTACGAGTGGGCGATCCGGCAGAGGCCCGGCGACCGCATTCTGCACTACAATTACGGGCTTTTTCTGTTTGGGCATGACCGCATGGCGGCCATGCAGCAGCTGCGGATGTCGCGTCCGTGGGATGGGTTTCCGGTATTTGCGCCGGATGGGACGCCGGTGAATTGAATCGGAGTGCCGCTGCGTCCGCCGCGGCCTGGGGAGGAAGGTTGCTGCAAGGGATTCTTTACGCGCTTTTGTTTGCAGGATGCGTGGCGGCCTGCGCGAATCTCCGTTCACAGCGGGCGCGGCAAACGATTCTGCTGGGTGCAAGCTATGTTCTATACCTGAGTTGGGGGCCATGGTTCGCGCTGGTACTTCTGGCTTCGACGGTGGCGAATTTCTTTCTTGGCCGGTGGCTGCGAAGCAATCCCGCAGGCGGCATTCTCGCAACGGGCATCTTCGTCAACCTCGCCCTGCTGAGCAGCTTTAAGTATCTGCCGGCGGCTGCCGTCCAATTTCCCGCCTCCGCTTTGCAGCCCTTTGCGCATCTCGCGATGCCGCTGGGAATTTCCTTCTGGACTTTCCAGGCGATGAGTTATCTGTTCGACCTTTACCGGGGAGAGGAACTCGATCCATCGTTTACCGAATTCGCGCTGTACATGGTTTTCTTTCCAGTGGCGATCTCGGGGCCGATCTGCCGCATGCCCGACATGCTGCCGCAGTTTCGCTCCGCTGAAACGACCCGATGGGGCGAGATCGAGCGTGGAACTCGCCGCATCGCAACCGGCATCTTCATGGTGCAGTTGGCCAAGCTGCTGGGGCAGGGAATCCTTGGCGGCGACGGCATCAGCTCCGGCTTTGATCGCGTAACCCGCTGGAGCGGACCCGATGTGTGGTGCCTCGCGTTCGGATACGGGCTGCAACTGTTCCTCGATTTCGCGGGGTACTCGCACATCGCAATCGGCGCGGCAAGAGCTATGGGGTTCACCGTGCCGGAGAATTTCGCCCGCCCGTTCGAATCGACGAGCCCATCGATTTTCTGGACGCGCTGGCACATGTCGCTTTCCTTCTGGATTCGCGACTATGTATTCCTACCCCTGGCAACCATGCGGCGCGAAATCTGGTGGCGCAACCTGGCGCTGGTGATATCGATGGCAGCGTTTGGAGTTTGGCATGGCGCCACGGTGTTATTTCTGGTGTGGGGCGTATATCACGGCGTGCTGCTGATGCTGCATCGCGTGTTGCAACAACGGCAGCGGCGGTGGAACTGGGAACCGGGGCGGATGGGCACCGCGCTCGGCTGGATCGCAACCATGACGCTGGTCAACCTGGGATGGATCTTTTTCCGCGCCAATTCGCAGGCCGAAGCGGTTCAGATGCTCAAGGCCCTGGTCTCGCCTGGAAGTTATCAGGAGCATTTTCTAAGCGCTTCACTCTACATTCTGGTGGGAAGCATTGCGGTTGGTTACGCGCTGGCGATTCGCACCATCGATGCGGTTGAAAGCCAGGGTGATCAAACGGAATCTGGAATTGTCGCGCTGGTGGCGCGATGGCGCTGGTACTGGCTGCCGCCGCTTTACGGCTTAGCCATGGTGTTCCTGCTGATCGTGACGCTCACCGGCGGCGCTACGGCCGCACAGTTCATGTACAACAAATTCTGACGAGAGCCGCACCTTGATGGCATTCCGCAATTTGATTGAAGCGCTGGAGGCGGCTCCTGACAGCCGCCCTTTCGTCACGTTCTGGATCGACGAGGACGAGCAGGAGACAGTCACGTTCGCGGAATTTCGCGGGCGTGCGAGGGCGCAGGCAGGATTGCTGGTCGAGCACGGAGTGAAGGCTGGCGATCCCGTGATCATCCTCATGCCCCAGGGGATTGCCGCGATGGCGGCGTTTGCCGGGGCAATGATGCTGGGAGCTGCGCCGGCGTTTCTTGCTTACCCCAATTTCAAGGTCGAAGCCGAAAAGTACCGCTCGGGACTGGCGGGAGTGACCGCCAATCTCAAGGCCAAAGTGGTGTTGATTGACGAAGAGTTTCCCGAGGACATGCTTGGGCATGTGTCGCTGGGCGCCGAGGCAAACCTGGTTCGCGCGGCCGAAGGCGGAGCCCCCGACTTTCCCAAGAGCAGGATTCAACCAACCGACATTGCCTTCATCCAGCATTCGGCGGGAACGACCGGCCTGCAAAAAGGTGTGGCGCTGACGCATGCGGCGATATTGCGGCAACTGGAACATCTGGCGGGCGCGCTGCGTGTTGATGCCGCGACGGATCGCATCTACAGCTGGCTGCCGCTTTATCACGACATGGGGCTGATCGCCTGCTTCATCTTGCCGATGGCGTGCCATGTGCCGGTGGTGATGCAGTCGCCGCTGGAGTGGGTGATGCATCCAGAAACCATGCTGCAAGTCATCGACGAGCACAGATGCACGCTGGCATGGCTGCCGAATTTTGCCTTTCAGTTCGTGCCGCGGCGTCTACCTGCGGGTCGCCGCGAGAAATATGATCTGTCATCGCTGCGCGCTCTGATCAATTGTTCCGAGCCGGTGCGCTCGGCCAGCATGCACGAGTTTCAGAAGGCGTTCGGGATCAGGAGCGAAGTGCTGCAGTCGTCCTATGCCATGGCGGAGAACGTATTTGCCGTGACGCAATCGGCGCCGGGCCTGCCCCCCACGCAGGTTTGGGCGGACGGCCAGCAATGTCGCAGCGCGCACCGCATCGTCAAAGTAGCAGAGGGAACGCCCGGCGCGGTTTCGTTCACCTCATCAGGACGGCTGTTGCCGCGACACGAACTGCGTATCGTTGCCGAAGACGGCGAGCTCGGCGAGGGTGGCGTTGGTGAAATCCTGATCCGCAGCGATTGCCTGTTTGCCGGCTACTACAACCGCCCTGACCTTACGCAACAAACCATGGCGGATGGCTGGTATCGCACGGGAGATCTGGGATTCATGCTCGATGGAGAGTTATATGTGGCCGGGCGGAAGAAGGACCTGCTGATCATTGGCGGTGAAAATATCTATCCGCAGGACATCGAGGAACTGGCGGCCTCGCATCCCGGGGTGCATGAGGGCAGGGCGATCGCGCTGGGCGTCTACAATGCCGATCTCGGGACCGAAGAAATCGTGGTGGTGGCGGAAGTGGAAGACGAGGCGCTGCTGGCCCACGCGGAGCGGATCGAGCAGGAGATTCGCGGCCGGATCGTGGCCGGAATGGGCGTAGCCGTCCGCACGATCGTGCTGAAGCCGCCGAAGTGGATCGTGAAGAGCACGGCGGGAAAGCCGGCGCGGTCGGCGACACGCGAGAAGTTGCTCCGGGAGCATCCGGAATTCAGCCGGGAAGAGGTTGCGCAATGACGCCAGAGGCCCAACAGATGATCGAACACATCCGTCAGCTGATCCGCAAGCCGGACGTCTCGATTGAAGAGAATACGCCGCTGGTGTCCGCCGGCCTGATCGACTCGATGGCGCTGGTCGATGTGCTGCTGAAGCTGGAAGATCTTACGCGGATGCGGATTCCGGCGGGCAAGGTCCAGCCTAAAGATCTGGACAGCGTGGCCAAAATGTTTGCCACCGCGCAACGCGTGGGCAAACCGCGCAAGTAGGCCGCCTAATGCGGCTGGCTGACCATGGCCGGATCGACCTCATGGTTGATGATGGCGTTTCTCTCCGCTTGTTGGAGTTGTTCGGTGCGATCCCACTCCGGCCGCAGCACCATGGACTTGATGCGGAAGTGCGATTCTTTGGCCGCGTCGTCAATGCGGATGAGCATCTCGTTTTTCTGCAGGCGGAAGCGCGTGGTCTCTGCCAAAGGGATGAGCGCTTCTGAACTCTTGCCGCTGATTACGTACACGACTTGATCTGCAACGAGAACGTATTCCGGGCAGAGCGCGCCGGGTTCGACCTTGCCGCCGCCGGACATGGCAGCCATGAAACCGTGCTCCGGCCCCAGGCAATCGGTCATCCGCATGCGAACGATGGTGCCTTGCTGATTCTTGTGAGCTTGTGCCGCCACCAGAGTGGGCAGCATCAACAACAGGGCAATAGAGAACAGAACAGGCTTCATAGCTCCTCGCTTACTGGTTGTCGTAGTAATATCCGCTTCGGCTGCGGAACTGCAGGCTCGAGTTGTGCGTGGGGAGAATCCGGAGAGCATGAAATCCGGCGTCGTGGTTCGGGAGTCTGTAGGTGACGATGTAGCTGGCCTTGAAGTCTTCCAGGATTGCGTTCATGGCCCGGTCGGGCGCAGTGGCGCCGGAGAAATAGCGTCCGCCTGTGGAATCCGCGAAGCGATACAGAATGGCGGAGCCTCGCGATGAGGGCGTTCGGTTCTGGTCGATCGCGTAGATTTGTACGCCCGCTTTGGTGGCCGCATCGGTCGCGTCCTGCAAAGAGTGGCGGCTGACGGAGTCCTGTCCGTCGGAGAAGACGATGAGAATTTTCCGTACGTCGGTGTCCGCGCGTCGCGCGAGGAAGCCGGATGCGACGACGACGCTGTCGAACAGAGGAGTCAGGTTGCCGCTCTGCGGGACAGACACGAGTTCAGCAGTGTGCGTCCCGCGGCAGTTGCCGGAGCAGGCCAGCTTGGGTTGCAAATCGCGAAACGAAAATACGGAGAGGTTTTTCTCGGGAATGCCCGCCGTGTGCGAGAGTAGCTCCAGTACTTGCGACAGCTCCTCGCCAAAACGCGGTGCCACCGAGCCGCTGGCATCCACCAGGATCGCAATTTCGTATTGGGTAGAGTCGGTTCGGCGAAAGCTCTGAAAATTGCGGAGCACGAGATCCTTGTCCACCACGGCAAAATCGCCGGCCTGCAGGGTGGCGACGCCGTGATCATGTTGATCGCTGACCGAAAACGCGAGGCGAACTTCGTTGGCGTGCGTGCGATAGGTAACGTCGGGAGGATCCCCGCCGGCGGCGGCAACACTCGAGTAGCCAAGCACGATAAATACTAAGATCGGCCAGAGTCGGTGAGAGTTGATGGGGGTCGGCATACAACAAGTCCATCGGCCTTTGGTGCAGAACTTGAGGACACTCCCTGTTACGCGAGTTAGAGTGCAGCCTGGGTACTAAAGTTGTCGGGAGTTGTTGCCGAACCGGAAATTCGTGAGAAGTCTCAAAGGTTAGCAGGAACAATAGACTGCAAAGACGGATTGGACAAACAAAGAAAGAACGAGAAAGTTGGTTCCTGAAGAGCCTTACTGTCCGAGCTTGGTTTGTTGCGCCTGCGCGATCAATTTCTCGACGGTCTCTTTCTTTTCCTTCGGCAGTGTGGGATTCAGTTTCAATAACTGCCGCCATGCCTTGACTGCGCCGCTCGAATCATTTTTCGATTGCAGGCGGATCATGCCCAGATTGAACAGGGAATTGGCGTCTTTGGGATCGTAGGACAAGGCTTGCTGCAGTTGCTTGATGGCGCCATCGGCGTCGCCTTGATAGAAGAGGCACGACGCCAGGTCGGTGCGGGCTCCGATATTCTTGGGATTCGCCTCGATCGCTTTCTGGTAATAACCTGCCGCTTCCTGGAACTGATGAGTCGCCTTGTAGAGAGTTCCCAACTGGTTCAGCAGATCTGAATTGTTGGGATCGTTCTTGAGCTTGGCCAGCAGCGGCTCGGCCTTTGTGTCGGCCATGTGCTTCAAATCTTCGAGGCTGGGCGTCGGCTGCGGAGCAGACGAGTGAGGGTCGGCAACCGCGGCCGCCGGAGTTGCGGCTGGCGCGGCTGCCCGCGAGGCTGAGCCGCGGAACAAGTAGCCCACGATCAGACCAACGGCCAGGCACACCGCCGACATGGCATATACCTGGCTCGATTTCCAGCTTTGAGATGCGGACGCTTCGGTCTGATTCATCGTTCGTGGTCGCTTTCCGGTGGTTTTTTCTACACCTCTTGAACATCAGTGGCACGCCGCTTGCCAATCTCAGATCCTCATTGGCCTCACATTTTCAATGGCTTACGAGGCCGAAGGCTTTTCAGATTGGGCCGGTGGAGTGCGCTCTCGCAGGTGCTGCGGTTTTTCCCGCGCCCGGACAATACCCATGACAGGGATCACACAGCCCGGTGAGTGGGTTCACGGTGCAATTCTTGGCTTTCTCTAACAATGTTCCAGGCCCTCCCCCGGTAGTCGGAACTGCCATTCCTTTGGCTCCTTTCCTTTCCGACAAGGCAGGTTTTGTGAACCGCTGCAGCAGTGCGCCGCTTCGTTTCCGGCATGATATGTACTTAGGTCCGCGTGTCGCTGGCGTGAAGCGATACCAGCGTGCGACGTACGAACGTCCCCGGCAGCGCTCCACTCATTCCCTATCAAGGCAGACGTTTCTGCAAGTTGCAGGAGGCGAACCATGATGCGCCACTGCTTCATGGTCGTATCGGTCCTAATGGCCTTAGTTCGAGTTTCCGCGGCAGCCACTCCCAAAGCGAATCCCGACCAATTCGTGGATCGCATCATCGCCAACGAGCGCTCTCTCTCGAGCACGATGCGCAGCTATAGCCCGATGGTGGAAACCTATCTGCAGCGCCTGCAAGAGGACGCGAACCTCGGGCTGGTTCCGGCGGAGGATCATTATTTCCTCGGCCGGGTGCAGTTTCAACAGAGTAAGGAAGAGTTCTACCTCGATAAACGGCTGGTGGAACGCATGGCGGGAGCGTTTTCCAAGTTCTATTCGCTCAGCCCGGTGGGGTTCGCGAGCATGATCTTTGTGGATCGAAGCGGCTTCGATCGCAAGAATTATCAGCTTCGCTATGTGCAGAGCGAATTCCTGGGCGACATCCGTTGCCTGGTGTACGAAGTGAGCCCGCGCAAAGATCAAGCCAACCGCTTCAAGGGTGCGATCTGGGTTGAGGATGAAGGCTATCGCATCGTGCGCTTCAATGGCAGCTACGGCACGTTTCACATTGATAGCTGGCGCATGAATCTGCAACCCGGAGTCTGGCTGCCCTCGGTCGTGTATTCGGAAGAGTTCGATTCCAACAAGCCGCAGGGGCGCAATCCACGGCTGAAAGCGCAGACCCGGATCTGGGGCTACAACCTGGGCCCGCGGCCCGAGTCGGAGTTCGCCGAAATCGTTGTGGATCCGGACACGGTGAAAGATTTGTCGGACCATCCCGATCAAAGTCCGCTGGAGATTCAGCGCTCCTGGCAGCGGCGCGCGGAAGACAACGTGATCCAGAAGCTGCAGGAGCTTGGCCTGATCGTTCCCGAGGGCGAGGTGGACAAAGTCCTGGAAACGGTGCTCACCAATCTGGAGGTCACGAACCAGATTGTGCTCGAGCCCGAAGTTCGCTGCCGGATCGTACCCACCACGCCGATTGAAGTGGCGACCATCGGCCATACCATCCTGATCAGCCGCGGCTTGCTGGACGTTCTGCCCAATGAAGCCGCGCTGGCGACGGTTCTCGCGCATGCGCTGGCCCACGCGGCGCTGGGACACAATCTCGACAGCAGCTTTGCCTTCAACGACCGGATGGTGGTTCCGAGCCTGAAGCAGTTGCCCTTGTTCGATTTCAAGCACACCGCCGAGCAGGAGAATGAAGCCGACGCGTTGGGGCTGAAGATGCTTGCCAATTCGCCGTACAAAGACAATCTGGCGGAAGCCGGATTATTTCTGAAGGCGTTGGCCCGGTACGGCAAGAAGCTGCCCAACCTGGTGAAGGCGAATCTGGGCGAAAGCCTGATTGCCGACAACCGGATCGCCTTCATGAATGCCGTCGCGGACCGCGCGCCGAATCTCGAGATCGAGAATCCGCAACAGATCGCTGCGTTGCCCCTGGGCAGCCGGGTGAAACTCGATCCCTGGGCCGGGCAGCTGAAGTTCGTGAAAGCAAAGCCGCCGCGAATTTATTCGGCGAAAGACAAGCTCGCGCTGGAAGTCACTCCTTTTTCGCCCTATCTCGTCCGCCTTAAGACGACGGCAGCAAACACTGGCGCGCCGCAACCGAATTAGGACCGCTCGTTGGAGGAAGATATGCATCTTCGCGCGCTCGTTCCTGCATGCCTGGGACTGATTTTTTTGCTGGCGTCGATTCCCGCTGCCGGACAGCATCCTTATCCGTTAGGCGAGAACTCGCAATGTATCGATTGCCATGACGATCACGCTACGGGAAATCATGTTCATCCGGCGGTGAAGAGCGGCTGCGCCTCGTGTCATCAGGTGGAAAATCGCAACCAGGAGACCTACGTTGTTCTAAGAAAAGAAAAAGCAGCACTATGTTTTGGATGTCACCAGCCGGTCGCATTCTCCTACCCCCATTTTCCGTACACCTCGGGAATGTGCACGCGCTGCCATAATCCACACGCTTCAGAGAACGCGCATCTGCTGCGCGCCAAAGTCAACGAGGTTTGCCTGCAATGCCACCTGCGTAAAACGGACAGCGTGCCTTCGCCGTACATGCCGACCATTTCTCTGGTAAGCGACAACCAGGCCGGACATCCGTACGAGCGGCATCCGGTCGGCAAGGTGCGGGATCCGCTGAGCGGAGACGAGATGTCATGCCTGAGCTGCCATGTCGCGCATGGCGGAGTCCAAGTGCATCTGCTGAAGATGGGAGCGGCCATCCCGGAGGATGCGCTCAATCAGGTTACCGAGACGAATGACATTTGCCGCAAGTGCCACCTGCGGCTGTGGGGATTGGATGGCGACGCGGGAGCCCGGAAAAAGAACAAGAAAAGAGACAATCGGGGTGTAGGCGGCGGGCCCGGGGCTCCGCTCAGGTGATGCTTACTTCAGTATAGGTGCCGTACACCTGGCGCAGCGCTTCACAGATTTCGCCGACGGTTGCATAGGCGCGGACTGCATCGACGATGTACGGCATGGTGTTTGCGGTGGAGACATTGCCATTCAGTCCGGCTTTCGGCTCCTGGGACGCGGCCTTTTTGAGAGCATCCAACGTTCTCCGTACTTCATCACTCGAACGGCGCGCGCGTAAAGTCTTCAGCTTGGCGGATTGCTGGCGGGCCACGCTCTCATCGATATAGAGCGTGTGCGGCGGCTGTTCCTCAATGGCGAATTCGTTCACGCCGACAATGATTTTTTCTTTGGCTTCGACCGCGCGCTGGTACTGGTAAGCGGACTCCGCAATCTCTTTCTGGGGATATCCCCGCTCGATGGCCTTAACCATGCCGCCCATGGTGTCGAGCTTGCCGAAATAATCTAGGGCGCCGCTTTCCATGTGCAGAGTCAGATTTTCCACAAAGTAAGAGCCGCCGAGAGGGTCCACGGTCTGGGTGACGCCGGATTCGTACGCGATGATCTGCTGCGTACGGAGCGCGATGCGCGCCGCTTCTTCCGTGGGAAGGGCGAAAGCCTCGTCGTAGGCGTCCGTGTGCAGCGACTGCGTGCCGCCGAGGACTGCGGCCAGCGCTTGCACCGCAACCCGCGCAATGTTGTTCATGGGTTGCTGCGCGGGCAGGGAGACGCCTGCGGTCTGGGTGTGGAAACGCATGAGCCATGTGCGCTGGTTCTTTGCGCCAAAGCGGTCCTTCATGGCGCGATACCAGATCTTGCGCGCGGCGCGGTACTTGGCAATCTCTTCGAAGAAATCGTTGTGCGCGTTGAAGAAGAAGCTGAGGCGTGGGCCGAATTCGTCGACGTCGAGGCCGCGGCGGCGCGCCCACTCCACGTACTCCACACCGTCATACAACGTGAATGCCAGTTCTTGCAGCGCGGTCGAGCCGGCCTCGCGGATGTGGTAGCCGCTGATGGAAATCGTGTTGAAGCGCGGCGTGAACTTCGACCCGAACTCAAAGGTGTCGATCACCAGGCGCATCGAGGGCGCGGGAGGATAGATGTATTCCTTCTGCGCGATGTATTCCTTGAGAATGTCGTTCTGAATGGTGCCGGAAATTTTCTTCCAGTCCGCGCCCTGCTTTTCCGCAACCACCAGATACATGGCCCACAGGACCGAGGCGGGAGAGTTGATGGTCATCGAGACCGTGGTCTTTTCCAGGTCGATGCCGTTGAAAAGAATCTCCATGTCTTCGAGCGAATCGATGGCGACGCCGCACTTGCCGACCTCGCCCTCGCTGGCTGCGTGATCGGAGTCGTAGCCCATCAGCGTGGGCAGATCGAATGCGACGGAAAGGCCGCTGCCGCCGTGCTCGAGCAGATACTTGTAGCGCTGGTTGGTCTCTTCCGGCGATGCGAAGCCGGAGAATTGCCGCATCGTATACAGCTTGCCGCGATATCCGGTGGCGTGAATGCCGCGCGTGAAGGGCGGTTGGCCAGGATAGCCTAAATACGTTTCCTCACTCCAATCGGCAGGGAGATCAGCCGGAGTGTAGAGGCGGCGAATGGGCACGCCGGAGATCGTCGTGAAGCGCGCGTTTCCGTGCTCGTCCAGGTTGATGCCGCTGGGGGCGCCGATGGGACGCTCGGGGTTCTTTTCGAGCGTGGGAGCGAGGGTTTTCTCGGCCCAATTCTTTTCCGCATCCGACGGATGGCGGTTTTCAAAAACGTCGGCGATTGGACTCTCGGCAATTTGCGGCGGATTGGACGGAGGCAGCTTCTTTTCCATGCGGACCCCAGTGGTCTGATTCGATGATAGGGAAGGGAGTGCGGTTGGGGCAAGACGCAGGGTTATCGAAGGAACGACCGGTCGGTTTGGGAAAATCTTCACCGCAGAGGACACGGAAGGCACAGAGTAGGGGCGGACTGCGTAAGCAGCAGGCCTTGGCGACCGTCGAAAAATCTGAACTCTGTCATCCTGAGCGGAGCGAAGGATCCCCCGGCGTGTAGAGTCATTTGCGCGACTGACAGGTGTCCTATCCAAGGCTTGTCGCTGCAGAGTGCATAAGAGAATGCCTTCAGGAGTACCGAATGCCGTCCGGGTGACAGGGATCCTTCGCTGCGCTCAGGATGACAGAGCGTTTGGTTTGCGTGACAACTCCCATGCTTTGGCGTACTTCCACGAGACGTAGACGGCGTGATACAGGTGCAGCAGCAGGCCTTCGCGGCCATCGAGAAATCCGAGGCGGAAGAAGTAGTTGTAGATAAAGGTGAAGAGCGGGCGGAGGACAATGTTGATGAAGCTGAAGTGGACTTTGCCCTTGGCCACGACCATCTCCGCGCCGAGTGAAGAGTAGCGGTTCATGTGCTCGATGTAGTCGGAGAGGGTCGGGTAGGAGTGGTGGAGGAGAGCAGCGAGTGCTCCGTCAAGTCGCCCGGCTTTACCTTCGAAGGCGACGTCTTCGTGCACAGTGCGATTTTCAAACCTTCCTGAGCCTCTGCGAAATAACCGCAACTTCGGATCAGGCCAGAAGCCGCCGTGCTTAATCCATCGGCCTAGGAAAAGGTTCCTTCGTTGTATCCAGAACCCGCTAGCGTCACAACGGGGTATCGTTGTACCCATTGCGCTAAGGAGTTCCTGTCTCGGATGCAGCTTCCTTTCAGAAATCGTAAAGGTGATTAGCCCCGCCAAGTCGCGTTCCACTTCCTCATCCGCATCAAGGCTAAGAATCCACTCCCCTTCAGCTTTGTCGATCGCCGAGTTCTTCTGCCCTGCGTAGCCCTTCCAATCTTCGATGAACACTTTCGCTCCGAATGATTTTGCGATTTCTACCGTGCGGTCGGTCGAGCCGGAATCGACAACGATGATTTCTCCTTGGCCATTGGCGACTAACGGCTGCACGCTGGCGAGCGTGCGGCCGATATTGGCTTCTTCGTTAAAGGTAATGATGACGACGGAAAGTTGCATGGCGCTGACAATCGCTCGGCGTTCTCAGAGACGTTCCCTGCGACCTCTGCGGTTCCAAGCTTTTACCACCGAGTTCGCTGAGAAAACCCGCCGAGAGCGTTGAGGGAACTCGGAATTGTCTCACAGGTACTCCGTTTCAAGGATGCACGGAGGGTGACGGTGGAAGAGCGGTGCTTTAGCGCCGTGTTAGACGTGCGCGACTTCACGGGCTTCAGCCCCAGTGGATCGCCGTCGTGCTTCACAGATCAGGAACACGGCCATGATCAGCAACTCGGGCTCGATCGGGTGCCGGTACCGGGCATGCGGAAAGACAAGATAATAGGTTGTGGGATAAGTTAGGACCAGTCCCGCGAAAAGCCAGGCTGCAGGCCGCTTCTGGCGCACTGCGCGGCCCAGCCCCCACAGCGAGAGGACCGACGTCGCGAGAAAAAGAGAAGTCCGAAAATCCACTGGGGCCACACTGCTGGTCTCGCGTGGCACGCCATTCCAGTAATAGAAGAAGCGCTTCAGGCTGACCACGACAAATCGGCCTGGATCTTGCCGGATCCAGTCCAGCGCGAGGCGCTTGCAATCGGCGGCATAGGCCAACTCGCCCATACGCTGAAATTTCGCGAACTCCAGCTTGTTCTGGCTGGGCTGCAGGTACGCCATCAGCATGCCATCCGCGCTCTTGAAGTTACCCAAGCGGACCTCAAACCAGAAATCGTCGCGGACCAAAACGAATCGTCCGAAAACTTCGTAATTGCGAATCAGCCATGGCGACAGCACGGCAAAAAAGATTAGCGACGATAAAGCTACCCCGCCGAAAGAAGCGAGCCCATGCTTGAACCGCTGCCGCCAGATCCACAGCCCGCAGAAGGGAAGAAAGGCGAGCATCGACGGATTCGCCAGGGCGCCAATTCCCCAGAGTACACCAAAAAGAATCCAGCCTCGAATGCCGCGCCACTCCTGCAGTTCGAGCGCGACCAGAAAAATCAGGCTGAGGATGAGCGGAGTAAGTGTCGTGTCCCAGAGCCAGTGCACCGACCAATACCAGAACCAGGGCAGCAGTGCCCAGACGCGCGCCGACCACAGCGCGATGCGATCGTCAGACACTCGCTTCGCAATCAGGTAAATCGGCACGCAGGTAAGCGCCGCCAGCAGGCTGTTGAAACTCAGAATCACCCACGCCGAGGCGTAGGAGTACACGCCGAATATCTTGAACACCCCAGCCATGAAGTAGGGATAAAGAGGAGGTTCCCAGGCGGTAGGTCCGGTGTGGTCGCCGTAAGGATTGCTAAAGCCCTCGCCTTGCGCGATGGAGCGCGCGATGCGTCCCATCTCCCAACCGAAGCCGAAGTGATCTTCCCCCGGACGGGTCTTGTACTGGCGGAAAACGCCTATCGTGGCAACCTGCAAGAGGAAGGAGAGCAGCATCAAGCGAAGCAGGTGCTTACGAATGGCAGGGGATATCCCAAACCGTGCTTCGGCCGGGACGTTCGTTATCACCTGACCTTGAGCCATCGCCACAGGGCAATTCTGCGGAACGCTTTCACCCGGTCGATGCTGTCGCCGATGCTGTGCCGGGCCCAGACCTCATCGTTGATCTCGTTCTTGCTGAGCTGGCGGTGCTGCACTCGCTTGCCCACGCTGCCCAGGCAATAGGAGCATGATTTTAGCGGAGTCGTCCGGTTGAAATATTCTTCCGCTTGCTTGCCGAAATCTTCGCTGTCCTCGAGTTTCAGGCCGTCTTCTTTGCTGAAATCGTCCGCAACCAGGCCTTGCTTTTGCAGTTTGTACGCGATGAACGGCGCCCGTGAGCAACGATAGATGTAGCCGTCGTGCAGGGCGTAACAGCGCTGCGTCCAGGCCACCGTGCAGGTATTGAAAATGCCTTCGACCAGCCGGTCATCTTCATTCTTGATGCCCACGATGCTCATGCTGAACTTCGGCTGATCGTGGATTTCCAGTTCCACCGAGTGCTGCTGGCAGCGCTCGCGCGCCCTTTCAATGGCCTCTTTTTTCAAAGGGAGCGAGGGATAAAAACTGATGGTGATCTTGTCCAGAGCCTCGAAGAGTTGGTCTCCCTGCTTGTCGAGCAGGAAGCCGTTGGTGACGAGCACGGCCTTATCGGTGATCCCGCTTGCCTTCACAGCCTTGAAGAATCCGAGGCAGTTCTTGTGCAGCAGCGGTTCGCCGCCGAGGATCAGAAACTCCTCGGAATGCACATGTCGGGTTAAGACGGCAAGCTGCTGCTCAAATGCCTCAAGGGAGATCGAAGTATTGAAGGCATCATCTTTAGGCCCGAAAAATGGGGACAGGTGGTCACAGTGGTCGCACTTCAAATTGCAATGATGGGCGACGTTGTACTCCAGCTTGTGAACCTGACACTTGTAACCCATCGGCTCCCCAATGCCCACCCCGTAAGGCTGCTGTGTGTGAAGGATTAGATAATTATACGGGATGGAGGTATGGAGGCGGGGACGCCGCCACGACAGCCGCCGGGGCCGCGCGCTACTTTCAGGACCGCGGCGCTAGCTCACGGCCTTACATTTGGCCTCCTTGCTGAGGTTGAATCGAGGGGGCCGGCTGGATCGCCGGCGACTGGTCCTGCCGCGGGGCGACGTAGGGGATGTTCGGAAGATGATTGACCTGGCCGCGGGTCGCATCGGCAACATCGATGCCGGCATGATCGAGCAACAAGCCGGTGGCGCGATCGAGTTCGATGCGGGATTTTTCATACGCCGCCTTCGCCGAGACCAGGTTCGACTCTCCGGTCTTCAAAGTCGCGGCGTCTTGCAGGATCGCCGTCTGCGTGGTCAGGCCCACCTTCAATTTCTGCTGATCGGCGTCGAGCGTCTGCCGCGCCAGATCGACCGCGGATTGGGCGGCCTGGACCGCTGCCCGGTTCTGCTTGACGTCGAACTGCGCATTGCGAACTTCGATTCGCACCTGATTCTCCAGCTGGTGCTGGCGCACCAGCGCCTGGCGGTATTCGAGTTGCGCGCGAACCTGGTTGGACTGCGCCAGCCGGTTCCGGATCGGAATCGTCAGCGCGAGCCCGACGCCTTTGTCGGGGGCGGTCGAGTTCACCAGTTGGCTCAAAGTGCCGCCATAGCCAACCGAATTGGATGTTTGAAACGGGGGCGGTGCCTTCGCAGGGTTGAAACAGAAATTTCCGCTCGTGCCGCTGCAAGTCGGCACAAGGGGATTCACATCGCCGCCCACTCCCGATCCGCCGTAGTACGCGAACGCCTGCAGCGTCGGCAGCATGGCATTGCGCACCGCTCTGTTATTCAGGTCGCGCGAGTTCAGATCGATGCGGGTTTCCACGAGTTCCGCCCGGTGTTGCAGAGCTTCGTTAATCAGATCCTGAATGGGAGTTACCGGTTCTTCCTGCGGCACTTGCATGGTCGAGGTCGGGATCACGTCGGCTTCGGCGAGTACCGGATCTTCAATGCTGCGGGTGAGAGCGTTCTTCATCAGCAATTTCTGCAGCTGCAGGTTGTTCTGCGCGACGATCAGGTTCTGCTGTCCCGTTGCAACCGTGCTCTGCGCGCTCACCACCTGGATGGGAGGCACGGTCCCCACTTGCGCCTGGCGCCTGGAATCTTCGAGAGCCTTTTGCGTATAGGCGAGCGACTCTTCTTGTACGCGCATGTTCTCGTAGGCGTAAACCAGGTCCCAATACATGTTCTCGATTTGGTCCACCGTGGTGATGACTTGCAGGCGAAACGCTACATCAGAAATTTCGCGGTTATTTTTGGCGATGCGAATGAACCGCGTGTTCGGCAGGAAGCCGAAACCTTGCAGCAGGTTCTGCGTAAAGCGGAATTGAAAATTCGAGCCCAGCTGGGGCGCCAGCAAAGTGGTCGGATTGTTGGTGGTGCCGTGAGTATTGTTGAACACGCCGCTGAGAACGCCGCCCCAGGAAAATCCCTGTAAATAGCCGAAGTCCGACGTGTAGGTATTCTGGGCCACGATCGGAACGGGGCTGAATACACTCACGGACTCCGTTTCATTCTTGTCGAGTTGCAAGGTGCCGGTGAGTTGGGGATCGAAGCTGGTGATCGGAGCGCCGACGCCCAGCGTGGAACTGACCAGGCCGTTGGTTCCTGTGCCGACGCCGCCCGCCGCGATGGTCGTGCCGCCGGTGCCCGAACCCACGGTGCCGCCGAGCCCGCCCACCCCGCCCCCCGGAGTGTTCTGCACGATGCCGGTATTTACGCCCAGGATGCTGGCGCCGGATTTGGCCCGCAGCAGGTCGGCATCGGCAATGTTCAGGTTGTACCGCGCGATCTCCAGATCGAGATTGTTTTCCAGCGCAAGCGCGATCGCGTCATCGATCGACAGGTAAATCTTGCCGTCGTGCATTAGTGAGTCGATGCGCGGGGAATTGCCAAAGCTGGTTTGCGCGAGAGTTCTCGGGGAATAGGGCTTGAGGAAATTAGGAAACGCGCGCTGCGGCACGGAGTAGTCCTGCAAATGGACGGCTTCCGGTTGTGCCGCTTGTGGCGCCGCTGGCGGAGCGGATGGAGCGGGAACCGTAGAGGTGGGTTCTTGAGCGCCGAGTGGGATGGCTCCGAGCAGGACGATAAATCCGAAATACTTACGGAACGACCAGACAGCAGACATCAAGCGCGGTGCGAGCATGAAGTTTCTCCTTGCAGAAAAAGCGGGGCCTGTAGAGTTGGACGGTCAGAATTCGTTCAATGCCAATTTTTGATGCAGTTGCATGAAATAGGTCACTTCATCTTAGCGGGAGAATGTTCGCGGAAGGTGCCGGTCATTGTAAAGAATTGTTGTTACGCGCAAAGAAAAACGCCGCTGCCTGGGCAGCGGCGTGTCTGGGGCCAGCGCTACTGTTGGGGCTGGATTGCCGGTGTGTCCACCGTCAGGTCCTTCCGCGGCGCAACATAAGGTACGTTGGGCAAGTGCGTGACCTGACCGCGCGAGGCGTCCTCGATGCTGATCCCGTCATGGTCCAGCAGCGTGCCGACGGCGCGGTCGAGCTCGACTCGCGACTTTTCGTACGCAGCCATGGCCGAGAGCAACACCGATTCGGCGTTTGCCAATGCGCTGCGGTTCTGCAGCACCGCGGTGGTGGTCGACGTGCCGAACTGGTACTTCTTTTGCTCGGCATCGAGGGACTGCTTGGCATAATCCACGGCGGCCTGCGCAGAAGCCACGCTGGCGCGGTTCTGCTCCACGCCGAATTGGGCATTGCGCACTTCGATGCTGATACGGTTCTCGGTTTGCTGCAAAGACATCTGAGACTGGCGATATTCCAGTTCCGAACGGATCTGCACCGCCTGCGCCGCGCGGTTGCGCAGAGGAATGTTCAGTTGCAGGCCAATGCCTTTGTCGGGCGAAGTTGAATTCACCAGTTGGTTGAGAGTGTCCCCGTACGATGCGGTCGGGAAAATCGGGCCGCCTGCGCTTCCCCCTGAGCAGCCGAACCCCGGGTTATTAGGATTGCTGCAGAGATTGAGGGGATTTTGCTGTCCGCCAATCCCGGCGCCTCCGTAGTAGGCAAAGGCGTCAAGAGTGGGCAACAACGCACTACGAACTGCTTTGTTGCTCAATTCCTGGGTATGCAACTGGATCCGCGACTCGACCAGCTCTGGCCGGTGGCGCAAAGCATCGTTCACCAATTCCTCGGTCGGCTGGACTTGCTCAGCCTGCGGGACTTCCATGGTGGAGGTTGGAACCACCTCGGCGCTTGCCAGCATAGGATCGTGCAGCGTCCGGCTGAGCGCGTTCTTCATGAGCAGTTGCTGCAGCTGAAGGTTGGTCTGAGCTACGGTCAACGATTGCTGGTCCGCGGCGACCGTACTCTGCGCACGCACGGTTTCAATCGGGGCAAGGCTGCCAATTTCCACTTGCTTCTTGGTGTCGGAGAGAGTCTTTTGCGAAAAAGCCAGCGACTCCTGCTTCACGCGCAAGTTCTCGTAAGCGTAAACCAGATCCCAATACATATTCTCGATCTGATCCACAGTAGTGGTGATCTGCAAACGGAAGGCTACATCCGAAAGCTCCCGGTTGTTCTTGGCAATACGAATGAACCGCGTATTGGGTGCAAAGCCGAGTCCCTGAAGCAGATGCTGCGTGATTGTGGCTTTGAAACCGGAGTTCAACAACGGATTGGTGGAACTGAAAAAGCTGTTCGTGGTCTGCCGGGTGTTATTGAATCCGACGTTGAGATTCGTTCCCCACTGAAACGCCTGCTGATAAGCGAAGTTTACCGTACCGGTATTCTGCGCCAGGTTGGACCCCGGGAGCACTCCCTGGAAGATGCTGGTGGCGCGCTGACTGAAATGATCTTCCTGCAGCGTGCCGGTAACAATAGGATCGAAGCTGTTGATTGCGGGTCCCAAACCTAGTGTGGAACTGGTTAAACCAGCCGCTCCGGCGCCCGCTCCAGCCGCGCCGACAGTGGTCCCGCCCGTGCCCGAACCGACTTGCGTGCCAAGTCCGCCCACGCCTCCACCGGGCGTGTTCTGCACGACCCCCAGAGGAACGCCGAGAATGGGAGCGCCTGCCCGGGCGCGCAGCACGTCAGTATCGGCAATATTCAGATTGTAGCGGGCGATCGCGATATCGAGATTGTTCTCCAGCGCCAGCGCGATCGCGTCGTTCAACGACAGGTAAAGCTTGCCATCGTGCATCAGTTGATCGATGCGCGCGGTGTTCGCGAGATTGGGCGGAGGCAGGTGCCGGGACGTATACGGTGCAATGGGATTGGGAAAATGCGAGACCGGCTTGGCATAATTCATGGCGGGCACGGAGCGCGCTTCCGGAGTATTCTGCGTGGTGGGCGCCGGGGGCGCTTCTTGAGCTGGAGCTACGAGGGAAAGCGCACCCAGTAAACTGGCAGCAGCGGTGAGCCGGATGGTTGAAGCTAAACGTGCGAATGGCATCTACTCATCTCCGATCGTTAAAAGCGTGATAAAGGCTTGTACCGAAAACGACTAGGTTTCGCCTGAAATCTGACCCAAAATAGTTCTTGCTCAGGCATTGATACGCAAAAAGACCCGGGAAGGTTCCTGAAAGCTGGGACAAATGACCTTCTTAGATCCATTTTTGCCCGTCGTCTCTTGCGGACGTCGGCGTTTCCGGGCACAACTCGACAGAGAACACCTTCGAGAGCGGAACTCCGCGGAAACCGACTAGTATAACTGACCGAACGGTCAGGTGGCGTCCCCGCGATCTTCGACGAATCGGCGACGGCAGGGAGCGCCGAAAATGCATTCGATGATGCAACTCTGGTTCAGGACTCGAAAGATGCGCGCATGCGTACTCTCAAATTGATTTTGTCGTACGACGGGGCGGAATTCTCCGGCTGGCAAGTGCAACCGGACACAACTACGGTGCAGGGCACACTTGCCTCTGCCATTGGACGGATCACCGGCGAAAAGGTATTGCCCCAGGGCTCGGGACGCACGGACGCGGGAGTGCATGCTCTGGCGCAGGTCGTGACATTTGTCACGGAGTCTTCGGTCCCCACCCAGAATTTCGTCAAAGCTCTGAACGATATTTTGCCGGCAGCGGTGCGACTGCTGGAAGCTACCGAGGCGCCGCCGGGATTTCATGCTCGGCACTCGGCGCGGGCCAAGACCTACCGTTACCGCATTTATCGAGGGGACATTTGCCCGCCGTTTCTGGCGCGCTATGTGTGGCATTATCCCTATCCGCTCGATGAGGGTGCCGTGATTCAGGCGGCCGATTTAGTTGTGGGCGAAAAAGATTTCACCTCGTTCGCCGCGGTCGATCCGGAGAGAGGGCGCGAGGGCGAGCCGGTTTGCAATGTGCGCACAATTTTTTCGTCCATGTGGCAGCGTTCGGCAGAAGAATTGATCTATACCGTGCGCGGCTCCGGATTTTTACACCACATGGTGCGCAATCTGGTGGGAACGTTCATTCTTGTGGGCCGCGGTACGCTGCAGCCCGCCGATATCACCCGCATCCTCGAAGCCCGGAGCCGGTCCGCCGCGGGGGCTACAGCGCCGGCCAGCGGATTGTATTTGGTTGCGGTCGAGTATTAATCTGAATTTGCTTGGGGGTGACAGGTGCCTACACTCGCGACTTTTGTCGTTGCAGCGTTGGTGGCAATCACGTCTCTGCAGGTCCAGGCACAATCGGTCACTTCGTCGAACCAGCCGGCACGGCAGCCTGGTTCGTTCGTCCCGGTTGAAAATGGACAAATTTACTACGAAGAGTGCGGCAGCGGCACTCCCACCGTCGTGCTGATTCATGATGGCATCGCCCATTCGGCGGTTTGGGATCAGGTATGGCCGGCCTTCTGTGGCAAATTTCACACGATTCGATACGATCGCCGGGGCTATGGAAAATCGCCGGCGTCGACTACGTGGTATTACGAGACTGACGATCTCGCTACGCTGCTCCGTTATTTGAAAGTGCCGCGGGCTGTGATCGTGGGCAGCTCTCATGGTGGCGAGCTGTCAATTGATTTCACGCTGGCCCATCCCGACGTGGTGCAGGAATTGGTACTGGTGGGCGCGGTGGTCAGCGGGTTCCCATATTCCGATCACTTCCTGAATCGCGGCATGGAAAACTCGAAGCCGCTTGAAAAAAATGACGTCAAGGCAGCCATCGCGAATTGGTCCAAAGATAAATACGTGTTAGCGCCCGGTCACGACGCCGCCCAGAAAAAGCTGCTTGAAATCCTGAGTGCCAGCCCAACCGATCTGAATCATCAGGATTATGCCCGGCCGACTCAGCCAGCGTTGCCGCGGTTACATGACATTCACGTTCCCACGCTCATTCTCACCGGCGACGCCGACATTCCCGACGTGCATGCTCATGCCGGGGCGATCGAAGCGGGCATTCGCGGCTCGCGTCGCGTGGTTCTCAGCGACTGCGGGCACCTGATGTATCTCGAAAGGCCGGAGGAATTCACCAAAATCGTCACGGGATTCATCGAGTCGAACTATCCAACGAACTGAAAGGAATTTCGAAGTGGGTTGGGGAGCCGCGAAAGAGGGCGGCTTTTGGGACTAAGGATGTGAAGTATGGTTACCAATCTACAAATCGCAACACAGAAGCTGGTATCGGTGAACCCGGCTACGGGCGAAGTGTTGCGGGAACTCGAGTGCGCGCAGGAACCTGAAGTGGAAGCGGCGGTGAAGCGGGCTCGGGCGGCGCAGGGCGCTTGGTCGGACCTCGGAATCCGCAAGCGCATTGCCCTGCTGCGCGAATTTCAAGGAAGGTTATACGCGCGCAAATCTGAAATCGCGGCGGCCATTACGCGCGAAGCAGGCAAGCCGCTGGCGGAAGCTCTGGTCACCGAGGTTCTGGTCGTGCTCGATGCAGCGCGTTTTCTCATCGACAACGCCTGGAGGTTGTTGCGCGACGAACCTGTGCCTCATGCCAACCTGGTGACCAAACTGAAGAGCGGGTGGCTGGTGCGCGAACCGCACGGCGTAATCGGGATTATCTCGCCGTGGAATTATCCATTTTCAATTCCGGCGACGGAGACGCTGGCGGCGCTGGTAGCCGGCAATGCCGTGGTGCTCAAGCCTTCTGAATTAACGCCGCTGGTCGCGCTTGAACTGGCGTCGTTGTTGCACGCGGCAGGCGTGCCCCAAGACGTCTTTCAAGTCATGGTAGGAGAGGGTCCGGCGGGCGCGGCACTGCTGCGCTCCTCGATTGACAAGCTGGTGTTCACCGGCAGCGTAACCACCGGAAAGCGCATCGCGGCTGCGGCGGCAGAGCGTTTGTTGCCTGTGGTTCTGGAGTTGGGCGGGAAAGATCCCATGCTGGTGCTCGATGATGCCGATGTGGACGTGGCATCGAGCGCGGCAGTCTGGGGAGCTTTCGTCAACGCCGGGCAGGCCTGCCTCTCGGTCGAGCGTTGCTATGTGCATCGCAGCCTGTATGAGGGATTCGCCAAGGCGTGCGCGGAAAAGACAAAGCAGTTACGCGTCGGCAATGGCATGGACGCTCACACCGATGTGGGCCCGATGATCCAGGAGCGGCAGGTGCGCATCGTGGAGTCGCACGTGGACGACGCCAAGGCGCGCGGGGCTCGCGTGCTGGCAGGAGGACGCCGCCTGCCGGAACTGGGCCCGAATTTTTATGCTCCCACGGTGCTGGCCGACGTAACCCAGGACATGCGCATCATGCGCGAGGAGACATTCGGCCCCGTCCTGCCCGTGATGGCTTGCGACAATGACGACGAGGCCGTGCGGCTCGCCAATGATTCCGAATATGGTCTCGCGGCCAGCGTCTGGACCCGCGATGCCGCTCGAGGCCAGCGCCTGGCCCGCCGCATTCATGCCGGCACGGTCATGGTGAACGACGTGGTTTCGTGCTTCGGCATCAGTGAAGCCCCGCATGGCGGCGTGAAAGCCAGTGGCGTGGGCCGTACTCATGGGCGTTTTGGCCTGGAGGAGATGGTGCGCGTGAAGTATCTCGATACCGACCGCATGCCTGGAATGAAGAAAGTGTGGTGGCATGGCTACGGCGAGAGTTTCCGTCGTCAGATGGAAGGATTTCTCGATATGCAGTTCGCGCGAGGCCTGGGTGCGCGGCTGCGTGGAGCGTTGCGTGCCGCGGGAGTAGTGCGAAGAAAGCAGCTGTGAGGTAGCGCCGGCGTCCCGCCGGCTGTCACGGAGGCGTCCCGCCCCCGCAACTTAGGCAGCAAGTTCCCCGTGATTCAGTCGTCGATTCGATCTCCACGACTCGTCGGCTGCGAGATCACTAGAAATCGCACCGCGTCCGACGACGGATTCCGAACCTGGTGGTGCGTTCCGGGCAGGATCCGGATTCCAGTGCCGGCGGGCAACAAGATTTTCTCGCCATTCACTTCCATCAGCACTTCACCGTTGAGAATGTAGAAGAACTGTTGCGCGTGCTCGTGATAATGGCGGACCTCCGCAGCGCCGGGCGGCATGAACTCTTCGATCACGCTCAGGCTCTTGTCTCTGACCAGGTACCAGCCATCGCAGTCAACTCCCCAGCGATAGTGCTCTGCATTGTCGCGGCTGATGGCGACCGGCGCGGCCGACCGTGTCTGGGCAGCGGCTTTGGCGGCGGCAGGTTTGGGTATTCTGGGCATGTCCTTGCTCCACTATTCAGTGTAATCTTGTTCGCCATGAGTGAAACCGTGCATTCGAATCCTGCAGGGCGAGAGGTCCTGCGCCACACCGTCGCGACCCTGGCCTATCGCGGCGGCAAGGTGTTGCGGGACGCGCCCGCGTCCTTTGCGGAATTTCACGCCGCCAGCGAGGTGCGCACGCCCGGAGAGATCTTGGCGCACCTCGGCGACTTGCTGGATTGGGCGCTGTCGATGGCAATCGGCGAAAGGAAATGGCACGCCTCAACTCCCGCGGCCTGGGAAGACGATGTTGCCCGCTTTTTCGCCGCATTGCAGAAATTCGATGATTTTCTGGCTAACAATGAACCTCTACAGGGGCCCGTCGAACGACTATTCCAGGGCCCGGTTGCCGACGCGCTGACCCATGTGGGACAGATCGCAATGTTGCGCCGCATGGCAGGCGTCCCGGTCAAGAGCGAGAACTATTACGCTGCGGAAATTACGGCCGGACGCGTCGGCGCCGATCAGGCAAAACCGAAGCGCGAGTTCTGATCTGCAATCTATACGGCGCGATTGCGGTACAGAGACGAGTCCACCTGCTCGGCCATCCTCTCTTCATTGAGCGGAATTTCCAGGAAACCCGCGAGCTTGCGGCTGATCTGTTTCGGATCACGCAATACGTCGTGATACGCGACGCGCAGGACTCGGACGTATTCTTTTCCAGAAAACCAGCCGTCGACTTCGCGCAGATGCTTTTCGAAAGCTGCGGCCATGACGGCAGGATTCCCGCCCTCTTTGTAAGTCCCCCGGCGGCGCAACATCTCATCCTGCGAGGCGAGCACTTCGGCCATCGGGCGTTGCAAGAAAATAATTCTGTACTCGTGACCTGCCGGAAGTGACAGCAACAGCCGTGAGATGACCTTCACCACCTTGCCTTCGGCTTCGGCGATGCATCCGGGATCGTTGGGCAGTTGCTTGATCCGTTCCCACTCGAGATAGCCGCGCGGGTTATCGGGATCCGCCTGGCGTTCGCCGTCTGACAATGGGGACATCCCGCCAGCAACCAGCATCTGCATCATCAAAGAAGTTCCCGAACGGGGTAGGCCCGAGACGATTGTGATCATGGGTTCATCAGGGTGACGTTCAACCGATGCAATCGAGCACCTTCCATTTACAGCCTAGCAGACCGAACCTGGGCACTTGCTTTTTGTCACCACGGAGTCACAGAGTCACGGAGAAAATCCTGAATTTGTAAGAGCCGGTAAACCCAAGCAGTTGGGTTTCTCCGTGTCTCTGTGCCTCCGTGGTAAGAAACTAAGTTCGTGACAACCGCACAGGAGTGTCCGCGCAACGTTTTCGGTTACAATGAGCGCGTAAGGCCGAATTCGGCGGCGTTCGCGCCGCTCCAACGAGGGGTACGTCCTTTGGCGACTGGCGAAGTGACCACTTCCGGCTCCGAAAATATCCAGCAACTTCCCCATCACAAGGTCAAAATCAAGAAGGCTGGCCAGCGTGCCTGCAACGAGAAGAATGAGAAAGGGAAGTTCTGCGGCGGGCACTTGAAGCGCTGGTTCTATACCACCGACGTGCTGGAGCAGGCATGTGGCGACGCCGAAAAGGCTTGGGGACCGGATGCCGAAGTGTACCGCTGCGAGCATTGCAAGACGCTATATTTGCCCGCTCCCGGGGAATCGAAAGTCAACGTAGCCGGCCAGGGCATGATTTCGGTATTCGGATTAACGCTCCCGCCGAAGGAGAACAAGGGCAGCTCTTAGCTATCAGCCGTCAGCCCTCAGCTAAGACGGCGCGGATTTTCGGTTGGGGCCCTTCGAATCGTGGGGAATCGCGAGCCATTTGGAAGCTCATCAAACCAGCTGAGGTCTGATGGCTGAAAGCTGAAAGCTGTTCTTTCATGAACCACTCCGACCTCATCTACGACTGGAACAAGAACTTTCCGCCGGGACTGAAGCCGCTGGGACCGGTTTTGCTCAACGACGAGAGCCTGCGCGATGGCCTGCAGTCGCCCTCCGTGCGCGATCCTTCCATTCCGGAGAAAATTGAAATTCTTCATCTGATGGAGTCGTTGGGCATCAATGCCCTCGATCTCGGGCTGCCGGGTGCGGGAGCGCGGGCGCAGGAAGCCGTCACCGCGCTGGCCCGCGAAATCGCCGCCCACAAGATGAAGATTCAGGCCAACTGCGCGGCGCGTACCCATGAGAACGATATCCGGCCGATCGCCGACATCGTCCAGAAAACCGGGCTGCCGATTGAGGCGGCCACCTTCATTGGCTCCAGCCCGATCCGCAGATTTACCGAAGGCTGGAGCGACGACTTCCTGCTGCAAACCACCGAGAAAGCCGTCAAGTATGCGGTTTCCCTCGGGCTCGACGTCATGTACGTCACCGAGGACACCAGCCGGTGCGATCCCGAAACGGTGAAGCGGTTGTATGCGGCGGCCATTCAGTGCGGAGCCCGCGCCATTTGCATCTGCGATACGGCAGGCCACGCGACTCCGATGGGCGCGCTGGCGCTGGTGCGCTTCGTCGTCGAGCAGGTTGTGAAACCCTCCGGCGAAAAAGTGCGTGTCGACTGGCACGGCCACAGCGATCGCGGGCTGGCCATCGCGAACTCCATGGCCGCGCTCATCGCGGGCGCGAATTGTGTGCACGGATGCGCCATCGGCCTGGGCGAACGAGTCGGCAACACGCAGATCGATCAGATGCTGGTCAATTTGAAACTCATGGGCGTTGCGCCCTGGGACGAGCAGGATCTCACCAAGTTGAAAGCCTATTGCGAAGCCGTCTCTCGGGCCACAGGCGTACCGATTCCGAGAAATTATCCAGTCGTCGGAGACGATGCCTTCCGCACGGCTACCGGAGTCCATGCCGCCGCGATCATCAAGGCGTATCACAAGAATGACGTCGTGCTGGCGAACACTGTTTATTCCGGCGTGCCCTCGCACGTGTTCGGTCTCGACCAGATCATCGACGTCGGCCCGATGAGCGGGAAGTCTAACGTGCTGTTCTGGCTGGAGCGTCACCGCATCCCTGCCAGCGACGATGTGGTCGACCGCATTTACCGCCGCGCCAAGCAGAGCGACCACACGCTGAGCGAGGCGGAAATCCTCGAATGCGTCAGCGCCGCCGACGCCAAGAAACAATAGACCAGAATGCCTCAGCCCTTGCGACATGCAATTCTCGGCGCCGGAGGAGTGGGAGGTCTCGTCGGCGCGTGCCTGGCTCACATCGGCGCGCCGGTCACCATGGTCGTCAAGCCCGCATCCGTCGCCAACTTTCCTGAACAACTTCGTTTGGAAAGTGCGCTCGGAAATTTTACCGTTCCGATCCAGCGCGCGTCCGAAGTTCCTCCCACCGATGTGCTGTGGATTACGGTTAAGGCGACCCAGCTGGAATCGGCGCTGGAATCCTTGCGCAGTCCGGAGACCGTAGGTGCCATCGTCCCTCTGCTGAACGGCATCGATCACATCGCACTTCTCAAGGCGAAGTACGGCAACGAAAAAGTCATCCCCGCAACCATCGCCGTCGAATCCGAGCGCGTCGCTCCCGGACACATCATCCACCGCTCGCCCTTCGCCAGCATGAGCTTCTCTTCCAGCGGGCGAGCTTTCCTCGGCACCACAGCCGAGAGCCTGCAGCAGATGGGCTTCAAGTGCCGCTTCGTCGATGACGAGCCCACCTTGATGTGGAGCAAGTTGATCTTCCTGGCCGCGTTCGCCTTGACGACCACTGCTTCGGGCAAGTCCGCCGGCGAAGTTCTGGCTGATCCCGAATGGCGGGAGTCCGGATTGTCCTGCATGCGCGAAGCCAGCGCGGTCGCTGTTGCCGAGGGCGCCAAAATCGACGTGGACGCGCTCATCGCCGGAGTTTTCAAGATGCCGGGAAACATGCGGAGTTCGATGCAGAAAGACGTGGAGCAAGGCAAGACGCCGGAGCTTGACGCGATCGCCGGACCCATCCTGCGCGGCGCCCGCCTCCATGGAATCGAGGTTCCAGCCACCGCCAAGTTGGTTGCTGCAGTGAAGGCGCGAATCGCCGGTATCGCCGCGGATTAGCTCCGGAGAGGTTACCCGCCTTCCGTAACGCCGCGACCAGTTCTGAATAATCCCCAAGGGCTTGAACGCGTTGTAAACTAACCCAATACTTTTCATGAGCCCGAATCCCCCGCGCGCGGACATGGCGGACCTGACGCCTTCGGTGCATCAGGAAGTCGCCCGTCTGGCGGCCTCGCCCGAAGTGCGATCCGCATACAACTGGTTCCGCGTGCATGAGCCCCAGTTGTTGCACTGGCAAATGGAAATGGCGCGGATTCCGGCGCCTCCCTTTGGAGAATCGGCCCGCGCAGCCTGGCTCGCCGAGCGCTTCCGCGAGGTTGGGCTTGACGACGTTCGCATTGACGACGTCGGCAACGTGTTTGGCATCCACCCCGGATTCGGACGCCGCTATGTTGCGTTGAGCGCCCACATCGACACCGTTTTTCCCGCCAATACGCCGCTCAACATTCGCCAGCAGGGAAGCCGCATCTACGGTCCCGGCGTTTCCGACAACGGCGCGGGTGTGGCTGCCATGCTGGCGATCGCGGCGCTGCTGCGGTCGGTGCGCATCCGGCACGCGCTGCCGTTCGCCTTCATCGGCAACGTGGGCGAAGAGGGCGAAGGCGATCTGCGCGGCATGCGCCACATTTTTTCTACGCCGCGATGGAAAGATTTGATCGCCTACAGCCTGGTACTCGACGGCGCCGGGGCTGACACCATCGTGGCCGAGGCCCTGGGCAGCCGCCGCTTTGAAGTCATCGTGCGCGGCCCGGGCGGCCATTCCTGGAGCGATTTCGGCGCCCCGAATCCCATCGTCATCCTGGCCAAGGCAATTGACGCGTTCACCGCCACCACCGTTCCCACCGCTCCGAAGACTACGTTCAACATCGGGGTGATTCGCGGCGGCACTTCCGTCAACTCCATTCCTGAATCCGCGAGCATGAAGGTGGACATCCGTTCGACGTCCATGAGCGAGATGGAGCGTCTGGAGCATTCGTTGCGCCTCGCGCTGAACCGCTCGGTGGAAGACGAGACCATGGCGGCGGAGATGCGTTCTCCGGCGCAGAGGCGGCCGCTGGGAGTGAACTGCGAAGTGGTCGTCATTGGGAATCGTCCCGCAGGAGAGCTTCAGCCGGGCGCGCGAATGCTGCAGGTCGTGCGCGCCGTGGATGCGCAACTATCGAATGCGGCCCAGGTGCAGCGGGCCTCCACCGATGCCAACATCCCGCTATCGCTGGGATTGGAGGCAGTGGCAATCGGCGGCGGAGGATCGGGTGGTGGGGCGCACACCCTGCAGGAATGGTTCGATTCCAACGGACGTGAATTGGGACTGAAGAGAATTTTGCTGACCATGCTGGCGCTCGCGGGGGTGGGGGAATGAATCTTAGTTCGAGAACGAGTTTGGGTGGATTGATGCTCGTCTGCATGCTTGCCGTATCACTGGGTCGAGGGCAGAATGCCGCTCCTGTGCAGGACGCCCGCCCCAAGGCCGACATCATCTTTATTCATGGCAACGTGTATACGGGCGTGCCCGCGAATACTCCGTTCAGCTCGATTCTTCGCGAAGAAGCCATCGCCGTCCGCGGCGACCGCATTGAGGCTGTCGGCAAGACCACCTACGTCGAGAAGCTGAAAGGCCCGCAGACGCAGGTCATCGATCTCGGCGGGCACTTCGTCATGCCCGGATTCAACGACGCGCACCTGCACATCGACGATGCCGGCGCAACCAAGTTGAGCGTCAACCTGACGGGAGTTAAATCTCTTGACGATTTGCGCGAGATGGTGCGCAAGCGGGTCGAGGAGGCCCGCGCAGGCGAGTGGATTCAAGGGTCTGGATGGGATGAGACGCTTTGGCCGGTGAAGGTGCCTCCCACGCGCTGGGACCTCGACGAAGTCTCGAACGGCCATCCGGTGTTTCTGGTTCGCATTGACGGGCACATTGCCGTGGCCAACACGCGCGCGCTGCAGCTGGGCAGCGTCAATCTTGCCAGCCGCGATCCGCAAGGCGGGCACATTGATCGCAACGAAGCCGGCGAGCCCACCGGAATTCTCAGGGAAACGGCGCAGTCGGCCGTCACCGATGTCATTCCCAAGCCGAATCATGACCAGCGGCGGCAAGGGATTGAGCTCGCCCTGGCCGATCTCGCCGAGCACGGCGTCACGTCGGCACAGGACTATTCCCCGGCGTGGGAAAGTTTTCAGATTTACGAGGAGCTTGAGAAAGAAGGCAAGCTGACGACCCGCATCACCGAGTGGCTTCCTTTCGATGAAACGGTGGAGGAGTTAACCAAGAAGCGGGATTCGCATCCGCAATCCGATCTCATGCTTCACACGGGCATGCTGAAAGGATTCATGGACGGATCGCTCGGATCGCACACGGCTGCGATGCTGGAGCCGTATTCGGATGATCCGAAGAACTCCGGGCTGTCGCGCTACGACCCGGTAAAGCTCAATGACATGACCAAAGAGCGGTTGCTCGCGGGATTCCAGATCGGGTTCCACGCGATCGGCGACAAGGGCGTTCAGATGGCCTTGGACGCTTTTGCCCAGGCCGAGAAGGCGGCGCGCGAAGCGCATACGAAGGCGCCCAATGGCAGCGACGACTTTCGTCTGCGCATCGAGCATGCGCAGGTCACGACTCCGGCGCAGGTTGCTCAATTTAAACAACTGAAAGTTATTGCTTCCATGCAGCCCAGTCATTTGCTCACCGACATGCGCTGGGCGCAAGATCGCCTGGGCCCGAAGCGGGCTGCGACCTCCTATGCATGGCTCGCGTTTCTGAATAAAGGCGTCCCGCTCGCATTTGGCACCGACTACCCGGTGGAACCCGTGACCCCGTTTCGCGGCCTCTACGCTGCTGTGACCCGCAAGAGCGAAGATAGCAAGAAAGAGTATTTCCCCCAGCAGCGGATCACGATCGATCAGGCCATCGCGGCCTACACAACCGGGTCCGCCCTCGCCGAATATGGGGAGAAAGAAAAAGGCACGATTGCGGCGGGCATGTTGGCGGATTTTGTTGTGCTCGACCGCGATCCGGCGGCCTCGGCTCCCGAGAAGATCCTGGCTACCAAAGTCCTCCGCACCGTCCTGGGGGGCAAGACCGTCTACGAAGCGAAGTAAAGGGACTCGCTTTATTTCTGCAAAGTTATTTCTGCAAATCGTTTCTGCAAAATCTGAACTCCGCGATTTCCAGAGGTGACCTCCCTGCGGGGGCGCGAATACCGGATTTACCTGATGTCCTCTCGCGGCCTACGGTTGTTACCCTAGGAATAAATCAACAATAGCCTATGGCTTGCGAGGAGGTTTCTTGCATGTCTGCCGACGGCAACTTCAATTTTGATAAAGTGCCAACTCTCCCAGCTTTCGATTCTGCAGCCGTCCGCGCGCACCAATCGCGCCCGCGCCGGTGTGATTTCTGCCATCAGCCACTCGATCGGCAGCCGCCTGTGCTCCTGAAATCCGGTCACCGCATTCATCTCGACTGCTATCTGCTACTCCGGAAAAAGGACACGGCCGCTTAAGCGGCTAAACCGCCAGCCTGGAGAGGAGGTGGTTCAATCATTTCTAGAAAGACGGGAAAGAATAATTCGCGGGTCTTCGAGGGCGGATGGGTGCGTGTAGCTTGTGCGCTTCGGGATCTTTCGCAGTACCGCTTGGGGCGACGGTGGAGCGGCCCGGCACTTATCCGGGCCGTTCACTTTTTGGACTTATCGTTGTGCTCAGGATGAATTCGCTCGTGCTTCTGCTCCAGCAGGTCGTTTAGTTCCTTGACCAACTGGTCAAACGTTTGGGGATCTTTCTCCACCGCAATGCGCTTGCACAAAGAGTCCATGCGCTGTCTTTCCTCGGGGGTCATCGTTCGTCCTCCGCGCGTTTGGGCTGAATGGGAGCACGCGGAGTATACCAATGCAACCCAGTCCGAGTCTGTCGGCTGGCCTACATTTTGTTATAACCCTTGAATTACCTTCACCGCGGTGAAGATATCGATAGTCGCTAGGATCAACTCGCCATCCGGTCCCGATTCTTCGCGACGGTTCCCGCGGATGCCCGCTTTTGATCCAACGCCGCCAGCAGTTCCGTCATTAGCGCCGATATCTTCTTCGCATCGGTTTCCGTCTGCATCTGTTCGATGAGCCTGCGGATGCGGTCATCATTTCCAAGGTCCATCACAGCACCTCGTCAACAAATGCATTTTCCTGCCCAACCCCCGCCCGCTCCTAACTAACAATGGATGCGGAAAACCGCCGCCGGTTGCCGCCATAACTTACATTGCCTTCGCCCGAAAATGGTGTACTCTAGCCGCGTTTGACCGGCCCCCTGTCTATTCGAAAGCATTCTCCCAGGCAATGTGCGTAAGCTGATTTTCAACC
Organism: Candidatus Sulfotelmatobacter sp.; assembly: GCA_035309485.1. Taxonomy (GTDB): domain Bacteria; phylum Acidobacteriota; class Terriglobia; order Terriglobales; family Acidobacteriaceae; genus Sulfotelmatobacter. Next base: position 17,770 of record DATGFC010000086.1, on the reverse strand, counting down.
TGCATCTGTTCATCGCTGTGACCGCCGGCGCCTTCATGGTGATTCTTGGCGTAACCGGGAGCATCATGGCGTTCGAACCGGAATTAGATCGATCCTTTCACCCCCGGCTATCGCAGGTCACCCCACGAGAGCGCGTCCTTTCCTTGACCGAAATCGGCAAAGCTGTCTCACGCCAATTTAATGGCGAACCCGTCGTCGCCTATTTACCTTCCTTGTCGCCGGATATTTCCTGGCAAGTTGTCCTGCCGCGTGGCATTGCTTACGTCAACCAGTACACCGGAGAAGTTCTTGGCCTGAGGGCGCGCGGTCAGAGCTTTCTTGGATACGCGCGTGCCTTGCACCTGCGCCTGGGAGGCGGGGATCTGGGCAGAAACATTTTGAAATGGTCCGGCGCCGGCATGTTGCTTTCGCTGGCGTCGGGTTTTTATCTATGGTGGCCCGTCAAGCGCCTTCGCATTCGCGGAAGCCGGCATACCCGGCGTTTTTGGTGAATCGCGCCCCCTCGAAAGCGTCCAAGCGGGGCGCCACGCCAATCACTCCCGACGAAGCGGTGGCCGCCGCCCTTCTTCAGATGCCGGGAGCGGTGCCATATCGCGTGCAGATGCCGGCCTTTGGCGGCACTTATCAGGTCGCGATGCTCGACTCGCGCGACAAAATTTCCGGAGATCGCAACGTCGTCGCACTCGATCCATTTGGAAATGTCGTGTTCGTGACGCGATCGCGCGACTTGTCCCGCGGAGAGAGAATCCTGGCCATCAACGAAGCGATCCACACCGGCAACATTTCCGGCATCCCGAGCCGTATCGCGGTTTGCCTGGCCAGCGCGATGGTGCTCGTGCAGGCGGCCAGCGGGTTGCTGATGTGGCTGTATCGAAATAGATTCTTAGCTCGCCAATCTACCGAACAGGGATATTCATGAAGCGAACGATTGCGGTTCTCCTGTTGTTGCTGACCTCTGTAGCCGCCAACGACCTGACAGGGAAGTGGTCGGGATCTTTTAAGGTCGGTGGCGGCGACCACAACGTGCCCCAGTGGTTCATTTTCCGCCAGGATGGAAACAATCTGACGGGAAGCGGCGGCCCGGACGCGAGCGAGCAGTATCCGCTCGAGAACGGCAAAGTCGACGGCAACCGCGTCAGGTTCGCGTTGACCACCGGCGAGTGGTCCTTTACCTACGATCTCCGGGCCGACGGCAAGAAGCTCGCAGGAAATCTCGAACTCAAAAGCCTCAATGACCGCCGCACCGCCCAAGTCTCTCTGACCAAAACAGAATAGAGTTCTGGATACCTCCGGGGAATTGCTTGAGCAGTCGCGCGGCTCGCAAGAGCCGCGCGCATCCATCAGTTCAGTTGGTCGACGGCAATCGCAGTCAAGACTGCGTGATGAGCGATTCCTGTGTGAGCCACGCCGCAGGTCATATCGATTTCGGTGTTGGCAGAAAACGTGGCCGAATCTTGCAGTGAAATCGAGCCTTCGAAGACGCTGCTGCTGTTCGAATCGAGCTGGATCGTGGTTTGGTCCCCGGTGCTCAACTGGCAGCCCACGCCGGAGTTGCCGCTGTCGGTATTTTCCACAGCGACCTTGCCGAAAATGATATAGGTTCCGGGCGGAACCAGCAGTTCGGCCACGGTCGCATTCACATTTCCGATTGGCTGATCGGAAGATTGGTTGTCAATCCACGCATGGCTCATGCCGCTGGGTCCTTGCGGCCCGGTTGCGCCGGTCGGCCCACTCGGGCCTGCGGGACCAGCAGGTCCCTGCGGTCCCTGCGGTCCCATGGGGCCGACCAAACCGCTGCTGCTGTAAACGGAAGAGCCGTCGGCAAACGTCAGTCCGCTTCCCGCACCCTCAATTCGAATCCCGCCCGCCACGTCCAGCTTAGCCGTAGGCAGAGTTGTGCCAATCCCAATGTTGCCTTGGCTGTCAAACATGGGACTGCTGACAATGGTGTAGTTGTCCAGGAACTCGGCAAGAAAGCCTTTCCCCCCGGCGCCCTTGATCGTGCCAAAAGTACTGGCAGCACGCACCGGAACCTGAACGGCGAGTATCCAGATGGCGGCTATAGCAAGACTGCAACCGAGAACGACGATACCGGTCCTTAAGTGCGTGAAGCTGCGCCGGGCCACGGCCGTCGCGAAAAGTATGCTTCGCTGAATCATTTGTGATTCCTCCCCCAAAAATGTCTGATCCTAACCGCCTGACCGGGGAACTCATTCGCCCTCCGGCGCAGGAGCACGCATGGTGCATTCTTGCCTGTCACCAGTCAAAAGATTTGCGGCTGATTTCCGTGTGATCTATTAAGCGGCTGCGCCAGCGTGATTTAGCGTGGCTGCTGACCCGGTTACGGCTGTGGTATGATACCCGCCGGTGATTTGGAGTGGGGATCGATGGCGTCCGCAGTGTCCTCGGGGCAGGTCTACAGGTTTGGTCTTTTTGAAGCGAATCTTCCCGGTAAGAAGCTGACGCGCAAAGGCGTGCCGGTAAAAATCCAGGATCAACCCTTTCGCGCGCTCGCCCTGCTGCTCCAGCGTTCAGGAGACATTGTTAGTCGAGAAGAACTCACCCAGGAACTCTGGCCCGAAGGCACCTACGTCGATTTCGACGGCAGCGTTAACGCCACCATGAAGAAATTGCGCGCGGCCATTGACGACAATTCTGAAAATCCTGTCTTCATAGAAACCGTTCCACGGCAAGGCTATCGCTTCATTGCTCCCATCTCCGTGGTCGGAACCGATTCGGATTCCGCCGACGCCATTGTCTACCCTGAGCCCATCCAGCCGTCAGAGCAACGATCTCAAGCGCCAGGGATTTCGCGCGCCCACTTCCGGCTTATCGCGGTTCCCCTGCTCGTCGTCGTGTTGCTTGCGGCATCTCTGGGTGCTTGGCGCTTTAGCCGAAGAGCAACGCCCAAGCCGGCGTCGCGGGCCGCACTCGTAGCTGTCCTGCCGTTTGCCAACGACGGAGCAGGCCCCGACTTTGACTACCTCCGCTTTGCCATCGCCAACGATCTGGCGAGTGATTTAGTTTCCAGCCCTTCTCTCAGCGTGCGCCCCTTTGCCTCCACCAAACGATATGGAACCCAACCTGTAGACCGAGCCACAGCGGGAAGGGAGTTAGGCGTCAATTATGTCGTCGCTGGAGGTTTTGCCCTCGACGACAAGAAGCTGCGCGTCCACATGGAGCTTCTCGATGTGGCTCAGAAGCGCTCCATCTGGACCGACGAACTGACCATCTCGCCCCAACAGCTGATTGCGCTGCACCAGCAACTGGCTTTTCAGGTCGCGCACGGATTGCTTGTAGCCCTGAATCTTCCTGGCGCTTCCACAGACGAGATGCCGAAGGCAAGAAACGAGCAGGCTTTCAATCTCTTCTTGCATAGTTTGACCATCCCGCTCGATCCCGGACCCAACCAGCTTGCCATCCGAAAGCTCGAAGAATCGGTTTCTCTGGACGACCAGTACGAGCCTGCATGGGAGGAGTTGTGCTGGCGCTACTATATCGATTACTCCTACGGAAGCGGCGGAGAACCGGCCCTGGCTAAGGCACTTGAGGCCCAGCGCCACGCCGAAGAGTTCCCCAACAGCACCGCCAATACCATCACCATTCGTGTGGAGCTCGGCGACCTGAGCGGCGCCTATAAAGAAGCCGCTACTCTTTTGCGCAAGCGTCCTCAGTTGGGCAATTTTCATTACGAAATGAGTTATGTGCTCAGGTATGCCGGACTGCTGCAGGAGGCCGGCGAGCAATGCGACGATGCCCTCGCCTTGGATCCCGGCTATAACGTTTATCGCTCCTGTGCGACGCCTTTCATTTTTATGGGAGACTACGATCACGCTCTCCGCTTTATCCGCCTCGATGAGAATTCAGGATTTGCCGCCAAATTACGCATGCTGATCGCGCTGCGCACCGGAAATGCCGCCGCCGCTCTGGCAGAGTCCGATGCAGTATTGCAATCCGGATATAAGTTCGCCGACATGGCACGTCTGTTTCTCCGCCATGCGCCCGCAGCGCAACTGAAAAAGGCGGCTGCGGAACTGGAGCGTGATCCCAGGTCCGCCCGCGACCCCGAAGTCCTTTACCTCAATGCCGCGGTCTTAAGCTTCAGTAGACAAGGGGATGCCGCCCTCCGGGAGCTGCGCAAGGCCATCAAAGGCAACCACTGTTCTTATCCGGACGTGGACAAAGATCCGCTGTTCGATCCCATCCGCCAGCGCCCCGAATTCGCCGAACTGCGGCAGGCCGGCATCCAGTGCCAGACAAATTTCCTCGACAGCCGCCGCCAGATCAACGCCGAGCTGCAATCCACCCACTGAAGGTCATGGCAAATCAACCGTAGCGCCGGCGTCTCGCCCACGCTTCCGGCACAGGCAATGCCGCAACGCAATCTGGACACTGGCTCGACGCACGCGCAAGGCGCCGCCGCAACGTACTCGCGCAAGGCCCCGCCGCAACGTACTCGCGCAAGGCCCCGCGCGACGCTCTCCCGCGACACAGCGCACACACTCCAAGGCCCGCGCGATGGACTCCCGCGACACCGTGGAAGAGCCGCCCTTCTGGGCCGCGCGAGTGGTCGGAAAACTCCCGGGCTTTAGCCCCCGTGCTCACTCCCCGAACGGGCCTGCGCAGCCTAAATCTCCTGCCGCAAATTGGCGCGCAACGTGAGCGACCCATCGTCATTCAACTTCTGGTGACAAGCCCACCGCACCGGATACCGCATCCCCTTGACCTCAATCTCTGCCCGAAGTTTCAATCCTTTCCAATCGCTGACGTTCGGCATCACGAACTGTGCCTGCCGAATCTTCCCCGGTAACGGATAACCGGCGTCCAGGCAACCGCTCTTGAGCGCTTTCCCGTCCGCGCTTTCCACCGTCACCCGCAACACGCCCGGCACGCCCGCAATGCCGTCGTTGGCGAAGCCAACAATCAGGCCCAGGGAACTCCCATCCTTATAGCTCCAGATGAACGACGGCCTCACCCGATAGCCAATTCTCCGGTTGATCCGGTCGAACGCCGCCGGATAAGTCTGGTAGTAGTTCGTCAAATTCTTGGCGCTGATCTGATGAAAGTTCCACAGCGACCAGTAATTCGCGCCGATATCCATCACGTGGTCAATCATATTTTCAGCGGGAGAAATCCCTTCGTGAGCGGCGCCCGGGTCGGGAGGCTTGCCCGGCAGTCCCTGCTCGAGCAGTGCCGCGATCCATGGCGGACGGTTGCTGAGCGCTTCAATCTGCTCGTTCTCAATGAAGATGGTGTCGCTGCGAATCCAGTTGTTGCTGCGCACCGTGCGGTCGACCAGTTCTGAATTGCCCACCCGGCTGAAGTCCGGTTGCGTATTGGTCAGCAGCGGAGTTTTCTTGAAGTACTCGAGCTGCACCTCCAGCATGTTGGTCCAGGTGCGCTCGGCGGTCAGATAATCCGGGAATGGATTGTTTGCAAATGGCCAGGTGTGTCCTTCTCCCCAGAATCCGTACATGAAGGTGTCAATAAACTCGATCTGCGGACTGCCATCGAACTCCGCCGCCAACTGCCCCACCAGTTCTTTGAATGCCTGCTGAAAAAAAGCATCGTCATACCGCGGCTGATACTTCGAGTGCGGATTCTCCAGGTACCGTTTCGCCGAAGCGGCGCTCTCCTGATCGCTCAGCACCAGATCAACTTTCGGCACCTTTTCGAGAACAAAATCCGGCAGCGCCGCTGCGTGCGTATAGTCCGGAGCGCACATCTGAATGCGCAATCCGATCCGCTTGTTGTTCTTCTTCGCCAGATCAAAAACCAGCTTCAGATATTCCGGCATCTCCAGGCGTCCCGGCCGCGGCTGCACTTCCCGCCACGTCGGCCGGATATAAAGCTGCTGTCCCAACGGAAATCGCACCAGTTCTTCGATCGCCTGCGGAATATTGTCGGATTTGATTTCGTCCGTGCCGCTGTCCGCCGTGATATAGGTGACCAGCCCCTTGCCATAGTTCGGCACGGGGTCGTCCGTAGCAGTCGTTGTCATCACCACGTCGTCCGTAGGAATGACGGCATCCGGCGGATATTGCGGAAACGGCCCCTGGTTGAGCCGATCGCTCACCTGCGGCCCCGAGCCGAAGTCGTACTTCCCCCAGTTATGTGCGGGAACCTTCGCCTCCGCCTTGCCGATTCCAAGTTCAGCAGCTACGGCAACCGCGACCGTACTCTTCAGAAAATCTCTACGCTGCATCGCAATGATCTCCTTGATCGCTCGATTCGACCGCGCCTGAGCCTTCGCCCATTCGACCTGTCGCGCCGGTTCGCAATGTAAAAAGGATTGCGTTCAGAAGTGTACAGCGCGAGCACACTTCGCGGGCGGCCAGGGCCTCGATCTTGCCCGCACCAGCCCCGCGTTCTTTCGAAACCAGACGGCGTGGGAGTTCACGAAAACCTTCCCTATGGAGCGTTCACCTATCTTTCCTACAGGAATGTGCCTATATCGGAAGGTGCTTCCTCTCAGCTACTCTTTGGTGATGACTGTCTGTCCGCGGGAAAAGTCTGCGGAAAATAGAGCCGCATCTCGAAGGTAATTTTGGCTTCTTCTTCTGACACGATCGTTACTCAAAATATGAGAACGCGGCTCCGGCAGAGCGACGAGATCTTTCGTCTGCTCGTTGAGAGCGTCGAAGAGTACGCGATTTTCCTGCTCGACAGCGAGGGCCGGGTCGCCAGTTGGAATCAGGGCGCCGCCAGAATCAAAGGCTACAAGGCCAATGAAATTATTGGCCAGCATTTTTCCACGTTTTATCCCCGCGAGGCGCGCGAGAGCCACTGGCCCGAGCGCGAACTTGAAATCGCCGCCAAGGAAGGGCGCTTCGCCGATGAAGGCCTGCGCGTCCGTAAAGACGGCTCTACCTTCTGGGCCTACGTGGTCATTACCGCGCTGCGCGACGATAAGGGCGAACTGCGCGGATTCTCCAAGGTCACCCGCGACCTGACCGAACGCCGGGCGCTCGAAGAACGAACCCGCCAGCTCAATAAGGAACTGCGCAGCCGCGTCACTGAGCTGATGGAGTCGCAGCGCCAGGTGGAGTTGCGTACTCTCGAACTGCAGAAACTCTCGGCCGTGTTGCTTCGCGTGCAGGACGAAGAGCGGCGCCGAATGGCGCGCACTCTGCACGACGATTTGGGACAGGAACTGACCGCCCTGAAGATCCAATTGGACGTTCATGCGGAAGCGAACCCCAACGACACCACCCTGTCGCATGCGCGCAACCTGGCCGACAGCACACTGAGCAAGGTGCGCAACATGTCGTACCTGTTGCACCCGCCGCTGCTGGATGAGTCCGGGCTGCTGGCCGCGCTGCATTGGTACTTCGAAGGCCTGCAGAGCCGCGGCCAACTGCGCATCAACTTCGAACACAAACCCCTTCTGTTTCCCAGGCTGCCCCGGGACATCGAAACCGCGCTCTTCCGCGTCATCCAGGAGTCGCTCACCAATATCTACCGGCATTCCCAAAGTCAGGATGCGCGCATCGACCTGCATCAGGAACATGATTTCGTAACCCTGCGCATCCGGGATTTCGGCAAAGGAATTCCCGAGAGCTTCGGGATTTCCAGCGTCCCCGGTGTAGGGATCAGCGGCATGCGCGAGCGCGTCAAGCAACTCAATGGCGAGTTGAAGATCTCCCGAGCCGAGCCCGGCACCCTGATCCAGGTCACCGTCCCCATCCTGGACGTCATCTAGTGGACTGTAACAGCCGAATCCCTAGTGGGCAGGATGCGATGAGAGCGATCGCGATAGGCGCACTTGATCGGCTTGGTGCTACGGTTGTGGTGTCGGATGTAGGGGTGAAGCACAAGGATTGCAAAGAGCGCAACGAGCCAGCAACCCTGACGGAGCGCGGGCCTGGCAGCCATCCAATCACCAGGTAAGCCCAACGGCCTTTCTCATTGCATCTTCGAATGCCTGATCGTCGAGGTTTCTTCGCAAGCCCAAAATCATCTCAGCGTCTTGGCCGACCGGCACACGGAGCGGAGTCGCGGGGTCTTCGATTGCTCTGGCGATGGCCAATGCGACCACTTCGGGTCCGGGTCGACCAGATGGCCCCGTCATTTTGGTATGGGCTCCAGCCCACTGCTCCCAAAGTCCGGCGTAGTCGGCTGGTCCTTTATGAGGCTCGATCGGTTTTATGCCAGTAGCGATGTTTCCAGGCTCGATTAACACGCTGCGTATTCCAAAGTGACGGACTTCCAAGTGCAGTGATTCGGTCAAGGCTTCGAGCGCGAACTTGGAGGCGCTGTAGGCTGCTCCGAGCGGCGAGGAGACTCGGCCGTTCACACTCGACACATTCACGATGACGCCGGAACCCCGCTTTCGCCAGGCGGGCAAGACCGCCTGGATTACGCGTAACGCGCCGAGCGTGTTTGTCTCAAACATCTGTCGGAAACGATCCAGTGGACAGCCTTCCACCGGCCCTCCGCCAGATATCCCTGCGTTGTTGACGATTGCATCGAGCGGACCCACCTCTTTAAGGCACCGCGCCACCGAGTCATCGCTGGTGACATCGAGCACATATGCCTGGATGCCTTCCAATCCACTCAACGCGGATATGTCGGTGGCGACGACTGAATGCCCTCGTTTGTCAAGCACCTGTGCCGTTGCCATTCCTATGCCGCGTGCCGCGCCTGTAATCAAAATCTTTAGTGCCTTTGACATTCGGAAGTCCTCTTGCGTGTCGTAGATAGTTGAACTGTAGCAGCCGAATCCGTAGTGAGCAGGATGCGATGAGAGGGATCGCGATAGCCCCACTTGAACGGCTTGGCGCTACGGTTGTGATGTCGGATGTATCGTCGAATCTTGCGCGCGAGGTCAGGAACGGACGTGAAGATTCCGCGTGTGAGGACATCGCGCTCGATCTTGGCGAACCACAGTTCAACCTGGTTGAGCCAGGACGAGTACGTCGGCGTGAAGTGAATGTGGACGTTGCGTAACTCTCGTCGCTCAGGTGGGGCCAAATGCAGCTGTCCGTCCCTGCGCCCTTATACACCAGGCTACTACTGATTTCAACGTTACGAGCTAATAGACGTCCCCGTCTGCTTGTGAACGTTCTTAGTTTTTCGGCGGCGGGGGCTGCAGGGCGCGGAGCTTGGCCGTCAGGCTCATGATTCTGGCGTGGCGCTCGTCGTACTCAGCGTATTCTGCCTGCGACATTCCCAAAAACATGGCGGATTTTAGGGCTTCGCTCTGCATCTGGCGGAGTTTCGCGATCTCATGCTGTAAGAGTTGGATTTCGGTTTCGTAGTTCGCAGTTTCGACAATGCTCACGGCGTCGACTGGGCAAATGAGCTGCCAGTCCCGGGATCACGCCAAGTTACTGAAAGGACAGCGGGTGCATTTCAGCATGGTCCCCGCAGTGTGGGTATAGCCCCGCGCCGTCTGCGGCAAAATACGCAGGAAACTGGGCCGAATCCCCTGTGGAAGCGCATCATGCGCTGCGACTGGCGTTCATGCGAAGATAGAGGGCCGCGTTTGTTCGAGCTCATGGAAACTTTCACCTTTCAGAGAGTCTTCAAGGCATTTCACTATCGTGACTTCCGCCTGATGTGGATTGGCGCCTGCACCTCGAGTGTCGGCACGTGGATGCAGATCGTGGCGCAAGGCTGGCTCATCTACCGGTTGAGCCATTCGTCGTTTCTGCTGGGCTTGGATCAGTTTCTCGCCGGCATTCCCATCTTCCTGTTTTCCCTGATCGGAGGAGTGGTCGCGGACCGCACCGAACGCCGCAAGATCCTGATGGTCTCGCAATATATTCAGATGGCCAGCGCGGCGATTCTGACCGCGCTGGTCGCGACCGGGCTGGTACACGTGTGGCACATTCTGTGCCTTTCATTTGTCTCTGGCCTTGCGCAGGCGTTTGGCGGCCCAGCCTACCAGGCTTTGATTCCGACGCTGGTCGATCGCGAAGACATGCCCAACGCGATCGCGCTGAACTCGATTCAGTTCAACCTGGCGGTTACCGTCGGCCCGGCTCTCGCCGGAATCACCTTGGCGCGGCTAGGCGAGACATGGTGCTTCGGGCTGAATGCGGTGTCATTTGTGGCGCCGATCATTTCGCTGTCAATGATTTCCGCACGATTCCTGCCCGACCCAACCAAGGAGTCGATGTTCGCCAGTCTGAAGCAGGGAATTCATTTCATCTGGCATCACGGCTCCATGGTCGGACTCATCATTCTGGCGTTCGCCATGACGTTCCTCAGCATGCCCATGCGAACCTATATGCCGGTGTTCGTGAAAGACATTTTTCATCGCGGGCCTGAGACCTATGGCAACTTGCTCTCGCTCATGGGCGTGGGGTCGATCTGCGGATCGCTGGGCGTGGCGGGCCTGGGAAATATTTCCCGCAAAGGCCGCTTTGCCCTCGCCATGCTGGTATTGCTGGGTGCCAGCATTGCGGGGTTCTCGTTCTCCAAATCGCTGCCGTTGAGCTATTCGATGCTGTTGATCGTGGGCGCCGCCATGATGGCGGTGTTTGCGACCGTAACCTCGATCGTCCAGTTAAGCATCACCAACGAAATGCGCGGGCGCGTCATGAGCGTCTACAACTTCGCCTTCCGGGGCGGCATGCCGATGGGCAATATCATTACCGGATGGCTGGTCCCGGTCTATACGGCGCCGCTGGTGCTGGGAGTGAACGGATTCCTGTTGGTGCTGGTAGCGCTCTACTTCCTGACAGTGCAGAGAAGAGTGGCAGCGCTGTAGGCGTGGGCGATGAGCAATGAGCCATGAGCGATGAGCAAAATCCGCTCACTGCTCACGGCCGATTGCTCATTGCTTACTGATCACTGATTACTGATTGCTGATCACTAATGACTGCTCATAGCTCACTACTCATAGCTCATAGCTCACTGCTCACTGCTCAAAATCCACCGAGTACACGTCCTGCGTTCCCGTATCGTGCAATAACAGCGGCTGGTCGTCGGGCGTGAGGGCGAGCGCCCCGCCATAGCGGCCCGCAGTCGAAAAATTCTCCACATCTGCTATCGATTCCATCTTTTTATCGCTGATCCGGATCCGCACGACTGCGTCCTTGCCGCGATTATCCAGAACATAAACGTACTGGCCATCGTGCGACCAGTTGAGCCAGGCCAGCGATCCCGTGGCCAGCGGAGTCCATTGGTTGGTCTGAAAATCGAACAGCATGAGCGTCTTCGAATCAGTCGAAAACGCCGAGACGTGGCGTCCGTCAGGCGACCAGCGCGGCGAGTAGAGTCCATCCGACGCAGGCAGGTTGGAGATCTTATTGCTGGAGAGATCGAGAATGTGAATCGCTGATGCCGGATTGTTGGATTCACCCGCGAAAATAATTTTCGTACCGTCCGGCGACCAGTTGGGATCGAGTTGCTGCGTTTGATCGTTGGGCAGAAGCAGGCGCGGGGTTCCGCCATCGGCGGAAATTTCGTAGATGCGCGCGGGCTTATCGGCGCTAAGCGCGAACTCGAAAAACACGATCTGCTTGCCGTCCGGCGACCAGCGCGGCAACACGGGATACATCGGCGGATAGGTGAGCTGCAGGCGCTCGCTGCCGTCGCTGCGGCTGCGCCAGAGCGCGCCGTCAGGATAAGAAACGTAAGCGACCCAGCGGCCATCTTTCGAGAACGCGACGTACTCACCCGAAATTCCCAACAGAAACGGGGTGAACTGCCCGGACTTGGCGTCGTAACGCATCAGCTCGCCGCGGTAAGTGCGCCCGATCATGAACAGCTTCTTCCCGTCTTTGCTGGGCAGCGGCGAGGAGAGCGTGAGCGGGCTCGAGGTCAACGCGACCGGTTTGGCATTAGGCTGAAACAGCCCGCCACTGGCGGGCAGCGCCCAGAGCTGTCCTTGCGATTGAAAGATGAAGAACTTTCCGTCGGAGCTCCAGCGTCCGCAGCATTCGTCAGGCGGATTGTGCCAGCCCTCGAACAGGCGATGCAGGTTGGAGCCGTCGGACGAAATTTCCCATTCGAGTTGCTGGCCGATGGTGCCGGCGGTTTCAGAAGAATCGAAACGGAGAAGGCGATGATCGGGAGACCACGCGACGTGCAGGATGTCGCCGCGAACTGTCGTGAGCTTGCGGGCTTCCGTGCCATCGGATTTCGCGACGAACAATTCGCCAAGATTCGTATACGCGAGCCACTTACCATCGGCGGACAACGCGGCAGTCTCGCCGACCAAGTCGCCGATCCGGCGCGGAGAGCCGCCGAGAATGGGCAGAGTCTCGATCGGACCGCGCGCCGGCACGCCCTGACCATCGATGACCAGAACCTCAGCGCCGTCCGGAGAGAGATCGACGGGAGTCATGTCGCTGGAGGTCAGCGCAGAAATCTTCTTGAATTCGCCGCCTGAAGCAGACATTTCCCCCAGCGCGCGCGACGTGAACGCGGCAGTGCTTCCCGTTCCAATGCCGAGATAGACCCGCGCCCCGTCGGTGCCGATCAGCGTTTTCGGTCCACCATCGTGTGTGAGCTGGGAATAATTGGAGACATGCGGCGGTGCGGGCGCGCGCAGCAGGAAGTACGAAACGGCGGCAAGGATCGCAATGACTGCTGCCGCGGCGTAGGCTGTCCAGCGGCGCCGGGGCGTGGAGGCCTGTTGCGCCGCCAGATGCGCGCCACTCATGGTGATCGTCGGATCGGAGAGAGCTTCCAGGGCAAACGCGAGATCGGCGGCGGATTGAAAACGCCGCTCGGGATTTTTTTCCAGGCAGCGGCGGATCACGCGCTCCAGCGCCGGCGGAGTCTCGGGCGAGATCTGCGTCAGCGACGGCGGTTCCTCGTTGAGAATCGCGCTCATCGTGTCCGCCGAGGTGGGCCGTTCGAACGTTCGTTTGCCCATCACCATCTCATACAGGATCGCGCCGAAGGCGAAGATATCGGTGCGATGGTCGGTGGCCAGCCCGCGCACCTGCTCGGGCGACATGTAGCCGATCGTGCCCATGGCTACGCCGGGAAGCGTAAGAGTGGGCGCGGCGCTCGCGATCCCATCCTTCGGCTGGAGGACTTTCGCCAGGCCGAAATCGAGGATCTTGACGCGATCATCTTTGGAGATGAACAGGTTGTCGGGCTTCAGATCGCGGTGCACGATGCCTTTGTCGTGGGCGGCACCAAGCCCGTGAGCGATCTGCACGCCGTAGTGGATGGCCTTGCGCAAGGTCACTGGAGCGCGGCGCAGAATTTCGGTGAGCGTCCGGCCTTCCAGTAACTCGGTGACCAGATAGGGTGTGCCGAAATAAGTGCCCATCTGAAAGACGGCGAGGATGTTGGGATGGTTGAGGGCCGCGGCAGCCTTCGCCTCGGTTTCGAAACGGCTCAGACGCTCCGGATCGGCGCTGACCAGCTCGGGCAAAACTTTGATCGCAACATCACGTTCCAGGCGGGAATCGCGGGCGCGGTACACCTCTCCCATGCTGCCGGCCCCGAGGGGCGAAAGAATTTCATATTGACTCAGACGGGTTCCCGCAACCAAAGGCATGTGTGTTGCCCATTATAGCCCCGAGTAAAACAGGGGATCGGCCTTTGCAGTGGATAAAGAGGCGGAAATACTGGTGAGCGACGACGCTTTCTGCTCTCCAGATTTCAGAGTCACGTGTGCCAAATTGATTCGCGGTAGCGGGTTTGCTAAGGTCCAATTATGTTGGAGCGTGTCATGTCCGAGCGTGTCGCGTCTCAAGCGTCGAGCGAGCAGATCAATGAGCCGATACGTGAGTTGCTCGACTCGCTTTATCGCGTGGATTCGGGACGGATTCTGGCTACGCTGATCCGCTTGGTGGGCGATTTTGATCTGGCCGAGGAGGCGATGCACGAAGCCTTTGCGGCTGCGCTGAGCGTGTGGCCTACCAGTGGAGTGCCCGATAACCCGCGGCCATGGCTGATTTCTACGGCCCGGTTCAAAGCCATTGATTCGCTGCGGCGGCGGGCACGATTCGATGCGTCGCAAGACGAGCTGGTGCGCTATCTCGAAGCGCAATCGAGTTCGGCGGACGGGTCCAATCAAAATGAACAGGACAGCCTTGAAGACGACCGGCTGCGCCTGATTTTTACCTGCTGCCATCCATTGCTGCCGCCGGAAGCGCAGGTTGCGCTCACCTTGCGCGAGGTGTGCGGGCTGACCACCGAGGAGATCGCCAAGGCCTTCCTCACCACTCCGCGGAGGAACATCCTGTCGGCATCGGACGCTGGCGCAGCGCATTGTGCGCGCCAAGGCAAAAATTCGAGAGGCACGGATTCCTTACGAGGTGCCGACGCCCGAGGAATTGCCGGAGCGGCTGGGCGCGGTGCTGCATGTCATCTATCTCGTGTTTAACGAGGGTTATTCGGCGGCGGCGGGAGCTGAGGTCACGCGGGCTGAGCTGACCGGCGAGGCGATTCGGCTGGGCCGGTTGCTGACGGAGCTCGAGCCAGAGCCGGAAGTGATGGGGCTGCTTGCCCTGATGTTGCTGCAGGAATCCCGGCGTGCCGCGAGAACCTCTGCGACTGGAGAGCTGATTTTGCTGGAGCATCAGGATCGTTCGCGGTGGAACCGAAAGCAGATCGCGGAGGGAGTGGCCTTGCTGCAGAAGGCTCTGCAGTCAGGACAGTTTGGCGCCTACACACTGCAGGCTGCGATTGCGGCCGTTCATGCCGAAGCGGAATCGGTCGCGGCAACCGACTGGCGGCAGATTGTTGCGCTGTACGACCGCTTGCTACGAATCCAGCCTTCCCCAGTGGTACAGCTCAATCGTGCCGTGGCCGTTGCCATGTGCGATGGTCCAGAGGCCGGCCTGGCGCAGATCGACGCGGTGCTGGAGCAGGGCGAGTTGGCTAATTATTACCTGGCGCATTCCGCCCGCGCGGATCTGTACCGCAGGCTGGGCAGGACCGCTGAGGCTCGGGCGTCTTATGAGAAAGCTCTGGCGCTTACGCAACAGGAACCGGAGCGGCAATTCCTCACGAGGCGGCTCGAGGAATTGAAGTAATCGTTCGCCTCTGGTGTCGCAACGTTCCTGCAGGAACACAACGTCATGACGCTAATGGGTATACGATTCTGTCATGACATCTAAGCGCAAGAAAGCAAAGCGGCAAAAGGCGCAGTCGCGGGCTGGCAAAGTGATCGAACTGCAGGCATCGGTTGAGGACGACCTGTTGCTGCTGGCAGAGGAGGAGCGGGGCGCAGAGTCACGCTGGAACCGTCCGCGGAAGCAGAGGATCTCGTTGCGCGTGGATACGGAAGTGGTCGACTGGTTCAAGTCCAAAGGACCGGGCTACCAGACGCGAATCAACCGGATATTGAGACGAGTCATGAGGGAGGGGAAGAAGCGGGCGGGGGAGAGATAGGGGGTGGACAGGCGGGACTTGGGGGTTGGCCCATCCTTGATTCCCGTCGGAAAAGCGGTGAAGACGAGAACGAACTTAAATGCCAACGGCGCCCGTGGAGGCCCACCCTCCCGCAGAAAACGCGGGAAGGGCGGGGCAACCCACTTTCTGGGACTGGAAAGGCTGGGCCAGCCAATTGAAATAAGAAAAAGTCCTGTGGCGCATCGTTGGGGAAAAGCGGGTACGTTCCGTGTGTCTCCACATTCACCGTCCGCACATTCGCCACCGCGCAGATAAGTTGGAGTGGGTTACAGAGCCGTGATGGCGGAGCTTTCTACTTTGTTTGTGGAGGCTGGGCCGCCGGAGAGAGCCAGGAGAACCCGAGCACAGGCGCGCCGCAGTTTGCTAATAGGGCCACGTGCGGGAAGCGGGCCGATAGAGGCATAAGGATCGTGAATGATTTTCCAGCGTCCTTCCAACTTCACGGTGCTCTCGTGAAGTGCATGATCCATGCCGACTAGACCCACCAGTTTGAACGAATCTATCGGTTTCAAACTCGGCCATCTGACGAGGGTCCAGATAATGTTGTCCCCGGTATCGCCTTTCCCCGTGACTTCGGACGTGTAGTATTTCCAATTGTTTGTGACGTCGCCGTTGTGAAAAACAAAAAGCCAGCGACTGGTGACTGCGACCCTGTCGTACATCTTGGTACACAGTGGCCAGAAAATCTTCCTTCTCAATCCTTTTGCGGCCCAGAATCCAGTCAGGACTAAGACCGCGAGAAAGAGCCGTGCCATCAGAACCGGGTGAGTCTTCAAGACCGGGAAGGCGTCCTGCAAAGTTTGGAAGAAATCTTTCATTTGCCGCCGGGATTCTCCCGCATATCGAACACCTGCATACCACGCTGTTTTAAAATACGAATTGCGTCCTCCTGCGAGACGGTTTGCGGCGTGAAGTAGATCACGGCCCGCATCCCGCCGCCCTCAGCGTCAAAGTCAACATGCATGCGCTTGCCGAGCTGGTAAAAGCTCGGAATGTAGTGGGACTTTAATTGATCCAGCAGGGTCGTCCACTGGTCGCTCGACAGGTTGTCCGCCATGGAATCAAATCTCATGACGATTCCCATCTCGTTGACGTGTGCTTTTATCATCTCCGGATTGCCGCTTGCGCCTTTGAGCATGACGCATGAACGGACTCTGATCAAGTCCGAGTTCATGTTCCGTCTCGTTTAGCTTCTGAAGTTCTGGCCCAATAAATATCTGTTTGATGACGTCTTTGTCTTGGCCCCATCGCTCATCAAATGGCCCAACGAAGATGTCACGCGGAAGCGGTCTCTTCGCGTGCGGATTCTCATAGACGATCGTTCTTAGAACTCGACGAGAATAGGTCTCATGGTTTTTCTCCAGCATCGCCAAGTGCTCTGCCAGAGGAAGGCTTCGTTGTTCGGCTCTCTCCTTTCTTTCCACTTCGATTTGAAGCTCATTTTGGCCAACATTGAAGCGTTCCAGAGCAATGATCGCGCTGATCGTTGTGTTCTGCGGGGTCTTGATATGTGGGTGGAACATCTTGCCGCCGTCCATGAAAACGTTGCCTATGATTGGAGTGTCCGACCAGTCTCCCGTGGTCTTATTGAAGGGAACAACAAATCCGACGCTACCGAGCATCGCGCCAAGGACAATGCGCGGCGTGCAAATGTCTACGAGATTAGTGCGCTCATTGAAGAGAACGAGCGAGCAGCACTCGTTATCGTAATCGCGAAATTTCTCTGCGGCCTTCGCGATCTTGCTACGAACGCCGACATGAGGGTCGAATGCACCGCCTCCAGTCCCGACGAACATAGTCGGGTCGTCGTCAAACTCCTTCACTTCGAACCAGAGCGGGTACTTAGCGTGTGCGATCCGGTAGTCGACGCGGCGGGTAGAACCGGGAAAGATCGGTTCGTATTCCAATCGTCCGAGTTTGTACTCCTCGGCATACTCCTCGAAAAGCAACTCGGAAACGTTCCGACGTCGAATGAATGAAGCAAGTTCGCGTTCAGGAATGCGCCACGCTTTCTGGCTGATCCGACTCGCCCGGATCTTGCGAGTACGGAGCCAGCGATAAATGGTCTCGATGTTCAGATCGAGTTTTGCGGCGACTTGCTCCGGTGTCAGGTAAACGTCGGAAACATCTTTCATTTGTTTATAATGTCGTCTATAGTCGTGTTGAGTCAAGAATAAAATAGAACGGGCCGCTGACCTACCCTTTCACATGGAATTTCCCCATTTGGGGTTGGGCGGGTGGCCCGGCTTGTGACCTTTGGTATTACCAACACAGTGGGTGCCCCGTCTTTCGCGTTTTTTTGTAAAGTCCCGAGACATCCTTTACAAAATGTCCCTAGACATCCTTTACAGTTGGAGGAGAGGAACTGGGCCTCGGAATCCAGCGCTCGATGATTTTCGAGCGCTGGATGCCGGGGTCCAGTTCGCGCAGCAGGGTGGTG
>DATGFC010000085.1:0-52793 GCA_035309485.1 Candidatus Sulfotelmatobacter sp. | reverse complement strand
AGAAACACAGAAGCTGCTGCGCATCGAGGAAGAGCTGCACAAGCGCATCATCTCGCAGGACAAGTCCATCAGCGCTTTGGCACGTGCCATCCGCCGTTCTCGCGCCGGACTCAAGAATCCCAACCGCCCCATCGGCTCGTTCCTGTTCCTTGGCCCCACGGGCGTCGGCAAGACCGAAGTCGCGCGCACCTTGGCGCAATTCATGTTTGGCACCGAGAAGGCTCTGGTTCGCTTCGACATGTCCGAGTTCATGGAGAAGCATTCGGTCTCGAAGCTGATCGGCTCGCCTCCGGGATACGTGGGCTATGAAGAGGGCGGACAACTCACAGAGCGCGTCAAGCGCGCGCCCTACTCCGTCGTGCTGCTCGACGAAATCGAGAAGGCGCATCCTGATGTCTTCAACATCCTCTTGCAGGTGTTTGAAGATGGCCAGCTGACCGACGGCTTGGGCAACACCGTCGATTTCAAGAACACGATCATCATCATGACGTCGAACATTGGTGCCCGGCACCTTCAGAAGCGCGAGGGCCTGGGCTTCGCTTCGACGAAGGAAAACGATATTGCCGACAAGGTCGAAGAACTGGTCAAGAATGAGGTGAAGCGCACCTTCAACCCCGAGTTCCTGAACCGTCTCGACGAAATCATCATCTTCAGCGCCCTGGGCGAGACCGATCTCATCCAGATTCTCGAGCTCATGGTCACCCAGCTCAACACGAACCTGGCGCAGAAGTCGATCACGGTCACGGTTGCGGACGAGGCCAAGCGCTGGATCCTCAACCAGACGCTTACGGACCGGAGCTACGGCGCAAGACCGCTCCGTCGCGCCCTGCAGAAGTACATCGAAGACCCGTTGTCCGAAGCGCTGATCCAGGGCACGATCACCACGCGTCCCGCCTTCATCGAGGTCTTCCTGGAAGACAACAAGCTGTTCTACCGCCCGGTGGATGCGGAAAAGGCGGAAGGCGTGCTGTTGTACGAGAATTAGGAGCCGTCAGCTTTCAGCCATCAGCCGTCAGCGAAATGCTGGCGGCTTTTGATTCTTGCGTTCAGAGCCCAGCTAGTCTCCCGCTGCCTCGCTTCTCTTGGGTCTTCCCCCCAGCCTGCCATTCGCGCGAGACGCTCTTTTCTTCGCCGGCGTTGTGGCCAGCCCACCTCGCTGTCCAATTTTTGCCATCCACTGTTTGTTGCCATAAATGCCACGCAATAGGCTTGGAACATAAAGATCAACATCCAGATCGGGCCAGTGCAAGCCGGTGCCGCCGCCGAGAATTTGGATGCGCGAGAGTTGCTCCTTCGTGCCCGATTGCAGCCCCTCCAAATCCTCACGGGGGATCATGTGCCGGCGCCCATCACTCAAGTTCAGAATGAGCAAGTCCAAGCCGGGCCCTGGCCTGTACTCCACTCCTCTGACAAGCGGCTCCGTTCGGAGCTGCTGGGCACGTTTTATCGCGCGGTCAATCTCAGTGTCGGTGGTCATGACTCTCGCTCGGGTCAGCTTATCTGCCAGATTTTGTTTTGCCATGCCGGGACTCCCATAAGGCTGCGAGGTCGTCAAACCGCTCCGCAGCAGCGTTCAAAATCTTCTTAACATCCGATCGCCGTGTTCGGCGGTCGCACCGAATCACGACGTTTCGCCAATGCAACCGTTCGGTCCGCCCGGAGGTCCACGATTGCTTCCGTGCCGCCGCAGAAGCCGTGAACATGTCGTGGCGGATGGTCGTTCGAGTAGATGACGAAACGTATTCCGCCAAACCTCAAGGAGACCATGGAAATGATTATAACCTAAGCACGCTTGGGTAATTTTATAAAGTAGCCGAGAAAAGCGAACGTCATCGACCAACAAGCGCTCGATCTCCGACTCAATCCCACGAATAGCACATTGCGATTTTGTTATCGCTAATCGCTTCGCGAAGCACACAGTTCTGCAATACTCTCCTGTACAATTTCCTGTGCACGTGCGCGCGCAACTTCGTCTGCTGACGTTTCTCGTTCTCTTGTTCAGCGTGGCCGCGCACGCCGAGCCGGTCAAAGATCTCAAGCCCACCGGCTACGTCAACGATTTCGCCCACGTCCTCGATGCCAACACAACGGCCCAGATTGAGGACCTCTGCCATCAGATCGACGAGAAAGCCCACGCCCAAATCGCTCTCGTGACGATCGATACCCTCGATGGCTCCGACATCGAAAGTTACGCCGTCGATCTTTTCCATCAATGGGGTATCGGCAGCAAATCGACCAATCGCGGAGTCCTGATTCTTTACGCCATCAAGGATCATCGCGCCCGCATTGAAGTGGGCTATGGCTTGGAACCGATTCTGCCTGACGGCAAAGTAGGAGGCTTTCAGCGCGAAGCCATTCCGCTGATGCGTAGCGAAAATTACAGCCAGGCGCTCTTGCTGGTCACCAGCCGCGTCGCCGACGTAATCGCCACCGACGCCGGAATTCAGCTCACGGGCTCTCAGCCGCGCGCTCCTGCTCCCGACAACGACCGTCAGCCGCAAGGTGGCCTATCGCTCGGCGGCATCGTCCTGATCATCATCGTCATACTGATCGTCCTTTTCACTCCTTTACGCACTCTTCTTTTCTGGATGCTTTTTTCTAATGTCTTCGGAGGGCGAGGCGGTTTCGGTGGCGGCGGAGGTTTTGGAGGTTTCGGCGGCGGCGGTGGGGGCGGCGGCGGCTTTGGCGGTTTCGGCGGTGGAAGCTCCGGCGGGGGTGGTGCCAGCAGCAGCTGGTAGAACTGAGGATGCCAATGGTTCCCGAAGATAAGATCCAGGAATTCGTCAAGAGGCTCCGCGAAGCCGGTGGACCGAACATCGAATCCATCATTCTGTTCGGCTCGGCCGTCTCCGGTGACTTCCATCCCGGGCTGTCCGATCTGAACATCTTCTGCGTTCTGCGCGAGACTTCTTTTGCCGCCTTGCAAGCCCTGGCTCCCGCCGTCAAGTGGTGGACCGGCCAGAATCAGCCTCCTCCGCTGTGCATGACGCATCACGAACTAGATCGCTCCACCGACGTCTTCACCATCGAATTGCTCGATATGGCCCAGCACCACCGGGTCCTGTTTGGGCAAGACGTGCTGCAGGGTCTGCAGGTCGACATGCACCTGCACCGCGTCCAGGTCGAGTACGAATTGCGCGAAAAGCTCATCCTGCTTCGGCAGCACGTTCTCGCGGCGGCCGACAGCAATGCGCGACTGTGGGACGTCCTGTTGCACTCAGCTCCATCCTTCGCCACGCTGTTTCGGCACGCGCTGATCGCACTCGGCGGTGATCCTTCAGTTCGTCGCCGCGACTCGATCCAAGTATTGGCGCAGCAGGTACAATTCGATCCGTCCGCGATGCAGCAGGTGCTCGACGTGCGCGAGCGCAAAGCGGACTCGAAAAAATTGGATGTCAAGGACGTTTGCGCCCGCTACCTCGATGCCATCGAGAAGGTCGCGGCGGCTACGGATCGGGCGCTAGATTCAAAGGTATCCGGCCCTAAATAGCAGAGAGTTGAACATCAAGGAGGCATTTGTGGGCAAAGGACTCATCGCTGTAATCGTCGTGATTGTGATTATTGGATTCGTTGCGCTCTTGTTTTTCGGACAGTATGTCAGCGTGCGCAATAACCTGGTAAGTAAGAATGAAGCGGTCAAGTCTGCGTGGTCGCAGGTTGACATCGTGCTGCAGCGGCGCGCCGACCTGATCCCCAATCTGGTGGAGACGGTCAAGGGCTATGCCAAGCAGGAACAGACAGTCTTTGGCGACATCGCCAAGGCTCGTTCTTCCTTGCTCTCCGCCGGCACGCCTCAGGATAAAATCGCCGCCAACAATCAACTGGATGGCGCTCTCGGACGCCTGCTGCTGATCGTGGAAAACTATCCGCAGCTGAAGTCGAACGAAAATTTCCTGCGCCTGCAGGATGAACTGGCCGGCACCGAAAATCGCATTGCCGTCGAGCGCAAGCGCTATAACGACACCCTGCAGGATTACAACACCTACGTCCAGCAGTTCCCCAACAACATCTTTGCAGGATGGGCAGGCTTCAAGGTCAACAATGCGTACTTTGCTGCATCCGAAGGATCGCGCGAGGCGCCAAAGGTGAACTTCTCCAGCCCAACCTCAACCGCGCCGCAAGCGACTCCTCAGCCCGCACCAGCGCACTAAGCCACGTAGGGGCGGACTCATTTCGTCCGCCCCCGCAATGTGAAGCGAGCGGCCCCCACGAGAGGCCGCCGCAACACCAAAATGCGGGTCCAGCGCCCCGACGAATGCGTCCGGGGCCACATGATCTGTGACCCACCGTTTGGCAACGAACCCATCCTAAGACAATTCCTTAT
Source organism: Candidatus Sulfotelmatobacter sp. (assembly GCA_035309485.1). Lineage (GTDB taxonomy): Bacteria > Acidobacteriota > Terriglobia > Terriglobales > Acidobacteriaceae > Sulfotelmatobacter. Next base: position 48,469 of record DATGFC010000085.1, on the reverse strand, counting down.
TGACCCCGGCACCCAAACCGTGATTAGATTCGCGAAACACTAGAGCGGTCCCGGAAGAAGGACCGCCAATTTAGTCCTTCGCGACCAGAGGTGAAGTATGAAGTCCACTTTGCTCCAGGTGTCTCTAGCGGTAGCTCTGCTCAGTCTCTTCTCCTTGACCTTAACAGCCAGCGCACGTGATGTCGTCCTGCCCGCCGGTACCCTCCTGCAATGCACCATGGATGAACCCAATTTCTCCACGTCGACCGTTGACGTCGGCGATCCCGTTCTCTGCCATCTGCGCGGAGTCACCGAGTTCGGCCAGCAGGCCTTTCCCCGCGGAAGCTATCTCGTCGGTCACCTGGAAGCCGCCAAAGATCCCGGCCACTTCTGGGGCAAGGGATACCTGAAGATTACGTTTGACCGCATTGGCGTGCCCAGCGGAGACCTTCCGCTGCAAGCCAAGGTCATTGCCACTCGCGGCTACAAAGTCGATAAACAGGGCAAGATCGACGGCAAGGGACACCCTCGCCGCGACGTGGTCGAATGGATGCTCCCGCCACTGTGGCCGTGGAAAGTGATCATGCTTCCGGCCCGCGGCCCGAGACCCAAGCTGAAAGGCGAAACCGTTCTGAGCCTCCGCCTCATGGACGACGTCGCCATTCCGCAAATGGCGCAAACCTTCGGCCCCGGATGGCACTTCTTCAATCGCATGAGCGAGACGTTCCAGGACGCTAAGTCCGCCATCACTCGTCCGCAACTGACGGCGCGGCCTGCCGCCGATGGGCAGGTCTCCTACGCCAACTACGTAACTCGCGATGTCAGTTCAAATCTCGGCAATGTCACCGCGGCTCCCGGAATGCCGGTGTTCGTCCTGAACAGCGGTACGGTGCTGGCAGTTAGCGGCTATGGATATCAAGACAGCCGGATCTCGTATTCGTTAGTAGGCGGAGGCTCCGGCGTCATCAGCACCGACGACATCGACTGGAGCACCACCACAAAAGTCAACAACAAGCGCGGCGTTCACTTGACCCTGCACAGCGGCCATCCGAACTCCGGCACTCCCGGTCTCTAGCCGGCCCGCTCGTGACTAAAGAAAACCAGAAGCCGTCGGCCCAAGCCGGCGGCTTTTGTGCTCTTGTAGCGCCGCCGTCTCGGCGGCTGTCGTGGGGGCGTCCTCGCCCCCACTTCTGCGATCAATCAAGATCCCGAAAGCTTCCCATCAATACTTCAGACCCTTCACATTCCTGCGACTTCCCCCGCCACCTCGTCATCTCAATACCGTTCGCCGGAGGTCCATTCCATGCCCAAAGTCAACCTCGCCGAAAAATTCTCCAAAATCTCCGAATACTGGAAGCCCTACATCGCCGCCGAACTCAATGGCCAGCACGTCAAGCTCGACAAGCTCAAAGGAGAATTTGTCTTCCATCACCATGAGCACGAAGACGAATTGTTCCTGGTGGTGAAGGGCCGCTTCCGCATGGAATTCCGCGACCACCACGAGTGGATCGAAGAAGGCGAATTCATTGTCGTCCCCCGCGGCGTCGAGCATAAGCCTGTGGCTGACGACGAATGCTGGATTCTCCTGTTCGAGCCCGCCTCGACTCTCAACACCGGCAACGTGGTCAATGATCGCACCATCCACGATTTGGAGCGGGTCTAGGGGAATTCTCTGTGATCCTCCGTGCCCTCTGTGGTTAAATCCACTATCTCAATGATGAAAGCTCTCTCCCTACTCCTCATCCTTATCCTTGCGGCAGCCGTCGTGGGCGCCGCCCAATCGAAACCGGACTACGAAATTTACGCGGTGCGCTATGCCACCCTGCCGCACTTTCCCGTGGCAGAACTGGTGGCCGGCGCCGACCCCGCCCGCAAACTCGATATCGCGATGATGATCTGGCTGGTGCGCGGAAACGGCCACAACATCCTCGTCGACTCCGGTTTCTATCACGATCGTTTTTTCAAGGACTACCAGGTCACGGATTTCGTCAAACCCTCCGAGACCCTGTCGCGCGTCGGCCTTAAGCCCGAAGACATCACCGACATCATCATCACCCACATGCACTGGGACCACGCCGATGGGGTCGATCTGTTCCCCAACGCGCGCATCTGGATCCAGAAAGATGAACTCGAATATCACGCCGGAGAGGCCTGGCAATCCAAGGACACCTCGGACGGCATTGATCCCGAAGATCTACTCACCCTCGTGAAACTGAACACGCAGGGAAAAGTCGGCTTGGTGAATGGAGATGCCCAGCAGATCCTTCCCGGGATCACCTGCTACACCGGCGGAAAGCACACCTATCAGTCTCAGTACGTGGGCGTCGAGACGGCCACCGGAACCTATGTGCTGGCGAGCGACAATCTGTATTTATACGAGAATCTCGAGAAGCAACTACCGATCGCCGCCACCGTTGACACCGCATCCAACCTGCGGGCCCAAGTGCGCATGAGGCAGATCGCGGCCCGTCCGGATTTCATCATTCCCGGCCACGATCCCGGGGTTTTCTCTAGGTTTCCTAATCCGACTCCCGGAGTAGCGAAGATCCACTGATCGCGCCGGGTGGGCCAACCATCACCATCCCTGGGCACAACGTTGTTTATCCTTGCCAAACATAACCCCCGGACAGCCCCTTCAGTACCGTAGCGCGCCCGCGCCGGACAAGAGAAGATATCCCCTGCAAGATTTCAGGATCCCGGTGGACGAATCCAAATAGCTGAAAACGCGAGACTTGGAGTGGCTTTCGAATTCATGGCCGAGACTCAGATACACGATTCAGCGGTTTCCGACTCCGACCCCGATCCTCTGGTGGTCCCCCAGGATCACGCTCAGAGCACCGATCACCGCGTCACCGAAAGCTGGCAGCAGGTGATCCAAGGTGTTTTGGGAGTCGTGCTCCTCGCCGTCGCTCTGATGATGGTCCATCTGTATCGGCCTAAAACGGTGCAGAGCGCGCCTCCCGATGATGTGCAAAAGGACCTGCAGAAGCAAGTTCACGAACTCACGGCGGCAGTCGAGCAGCTTAAAGAAGAGCAGGCGATGCCCGCCTCGGTGCTCGGCCGCTATCGCAACTCCATCGGATATATTTACGGCATCTACCAGGTTGGATTTCCCAACCGCCGCCCTGCGATTCGCGCGCGCGTCTCTGGTACCGGTTTTCTGGTGGGCCCCGGCCTGCTCGCGACCAATCGCCACGTGGCGGAGCCCTGGTTCGGAGATACCGAGGCCGAGAACTTGATCAGCCAGGGCGCTACGGGAATGCTCGAGAACCTCGTGATTTTTTTCCCGGGCTCTCCAACTCCGGTTGCGCTTTCTCCCGGCTCTGTGTCGAAAAGTTCTGACCTGGCGGTCCTGCGCATCGAGGATTACGACGCGGTCCGCGGCCTCGCGGTTCTTCCTCTCGCCCAGGCAGCAGGCTCTCCTGGCGAGCGAGTTACCGTCATTGGATATCCGATGGGCATTGCGGGCATGGTCGCCAAATCTCCGGCCGGAATTTACGAGCGCCTCGCCTATCGTCACAACGATATCAGCGCTGCCAGCGAATTAGCCGCGCTCTCCCTCATCCGTCCCTCGACGACCTGTGGACATCTCGGCGACGTAGTCGGCGACAAGCTTATTTACGACGCGCCCACCGCCCACGGCGGCAGCGGAGGCCCGGTCTTTAACTCCAAAGGAGAAGTCATCGGCGTCAACTCCGCCTACATGGATGGTTTCACCGGCGGCACCCTAGGCGTCTCGGTCAATTCTCTCCGTCCGCTACTGCAGCAAGCCCAAAGCACTCGCTAATTCAACAAGCCTGCTTCGAGATCCCAAACACAAATAAAAGAGCCGGAAAGCGTTTCGCATCCCGGCCCAAAAAAGCAGTGCCAGTGAGAAGACGACTGATCACGAATCGCTGATCACGATCACTGACCACTAACCACTAACCACTAACAACTGACCCCTGACCCCTGCTGCTAAAACGCCCAGCGCAGCGAGAACTGAATCAGCCGGGGATTCCCCACGGTCTGCACAATCTTCCCAAACGGGCTGGCGGGCAGGCTAGCAGTCTCGATATCCGTCACCGTCGGATTGGCAAAGTTCGTATGGTTCCAGATGTTGAAGAAGTCGGCCGCGAATCGCACCTCCTGCCGCTCCCCAATCTTGAAATGCTTCAGAAACGATACATCCCAGTTCTGCTGGAACGGCCCGTGGTAAAGGTTGCGTGCCAGGTCTCCGAAACCGGTCCCGCAGAAATTCGGGTCCGAAGCGCAGCCCGCCGGATCGACCAGCGGAGCCGGGACGAATGCGGCCGCATTCAGGTATCCGTTAGTCAGGCGCGAATGCAGATCGCCTCTCGTCAAGCCGCTGGCAATCGATGCGCCCGGTGCAAGGCTCGCGCCCAGCAGGGGCGTACTGCCTTGCCCCAGGAACGCGGTCCCCGCGCTCGAATCGAAAATCGAGAACGGCGTGCCGCTTTGGAAAATCGAAACGCCGCTTACCTGCCATCCGCCAAGCGCCGTCCGCTTCATGCCGGTCGCATGCTCGAAGAACGGCAATTCATACGCGTAGCTGACCGACAACCGGTGCGGGCGGTTGAAATCCGAGATTCCCCGCGACGCATTGATGTTGCTCTGATCGTTGTACGCCGTATTGAACGCTGTGTTCCCCGTCGACGTCGCGTCAATGTTTTTCGAGAACGTGTACGCCGCCTGGAAGTAGCTCCGGTTCCATCGCCGCGACACGGTTGCCTGTAGGGCGTGATAAATCGAATACGCGTCGTTGGCGAAAATCTGATATCCGCTGTACCCATTCAACCCCGGCGTCGGCGTCCGCGCAATCGCATTGGCAAACGTGTCGGTCGTGATTGTGTACGTGTTGCCGCTGGCATCGCTGACGGTGAACGGATGCTTCATCGCATCCACCGACTGGATCGCGTCACGCGTCTCGCGCAGGTGAATCCCTCTGGTGCCTACATATCCCAGTTCCAGCACCCAGTTCTTGCCCAGTTCCCGCTGCACGGTCAGGTTCCATTGCTGCGTGTTCGGCACCACGAAGTGCCGCGGCACCTCCAGTACAAACAAGTTTTGTGTCGAATTGACGCCCGGCCCAGTGCATCCGCCGTAGGTTGCCGCTCCGTTTGTGTCGGGAAAACTTGTCAATTGCGCCAGGCACGGCAACCAAGCCGCATTCAGCGATCCCGCCGCCGGCACAGCATTGGCGTTGGCATTCGGCCCTGTCGGCATTCCGGTGAAGAAGTTCGTCAGGTTATACCCCGGAGTCGTTCCAAAGAACACGATGGGAATGAACGGCGACTGGAAGCTCAACTGGTCCACCGCTCCCACATCCTCGCGCACGTAGTAAATGCCATAGCCGCCGCGCACCGTCGTGGTGTGACGGCCCATCACGTCCCACGCGAACCCGAACCGCGGTCCCCATCCGGTCGAGACGTTATTCTTGAATGTCGACCCTGATCCTTTGCCCGTCAAGCCGGGAACCCCCAGTTTGTTGACGCAACTCGGATAGATAAACGGATAGGTGTTCGATTTCGTCAGATCCGATTCGATGTTGCCGATGTGGCAGTCGCCGTCCGTCCAAGCGCCCAGGAACTCCGTGCGCAGCCCGAAATTCAGCGTCAGGTTCGAAGTTGCCTTCCAGTCATCCTGCGCAAAAATTGCGGAGTTGCTCTGCTTATAAGCGTGGTTGTACACACCCCCGCCGCCAAAGCTGAACTCCGGCGTGCCGGCGACAAAATTTCCGAAGTCCGTCTCGGTCGCGGACGTGTTCGTAAAGAAAAGCTGCCCGTTGAATACCTGTGGAAACAGCTTGTTGAGCCTTACCCGCACATACTGTCCACCCACCGTAAACGTCTGCGACCCGTGTACCCAGCTCAGGTTCTCGACGAAGTTGTAATTGTTCTGGGTCTGCGCCTGGTTCGCCTGCGGCGTTGGCCCAAACTGAAATCCAGAGGTCAGGAACGTAAACTTGTAGATGCTGCTCGTCAGATTGTTGGTCGGCCGGTCAATCCCCGCATCACTCACGGTCACCGGATTTACGTTGTTCGCCGTGTTGTTGATGTGCACCAGCCCAAACCGGAAGTCATTCACCAGCGTCGGTGAAAATACGTGCGTCTCCGACAGCACGAAAACGCGGTCGTGAATGGGCAACTGGTAAGGGAAATTCAAATCGGTTCCGCTTGCCGCCGCGCCCAGCGAAGCCTGCAATCCGCCCGCGCCAAACGGAATGTCCTGCTCCGAATTGGAATAGAAAAATCGCGCTGCCACCGAATCCCTCGAATCCCGGAACTCATGATCCCAATTCGCCGTCAGCTGATCATCCGTAAATTTCCCCGGCTTGCTTACAGTAAATTGCACCAGCGATCCCGGCGCCGTCCCCGCCGGAACGTTGGGTAGTGGAAACAAATATCCATTCGCCGGCGCGCCAAACTGATTGCTCTGAAACGCCAGCAAGTTCACCGCCACCGGATCCGCGCTGGGCACGCCAAAATCCGCCGCCAGTGCCCCAGCATTGGCCGCGCCGCGGTCCGACGCCGGCACATACGGAATAAACGTGCTGATCAGCGTCCCCGGAGAATCTCCGCTTCTTTGCCGCGTCCCCTGGTAGTTCACGAAGAAAAATCCCAGCTTGCCGCCCGGACTCACCGGTCCACCCAAACTTCCGCCAAAAATGTTCTGCTGGATCACCGGACGCGGCGACCCCGTCTGCTTCAAAAAGTATTCATTCGAGTCCAGCACGGTATTGCGGAAAAATTCATACACGTCGCCGTGAAACGTGTTGGTGCCGCTCTTCAGAATCGCATTGATGTTCCCGCCGCCGTTGCGTCCCTGGCTCGCGTCGTAAAGCGACGTCTGGACTTTGAACTCCTGCACTACATCCGGATTGGGCAGAGGCGTGTTCGTCAATTCCGCCACGTTGTAATCCGTGGTGCTGATTCCCTCGATCAGGTAATTGTTGTTGTCTTCGCGCTGCCCGTTCACCTGGATGCGCACATCGCCTCGCCCCAGTCCCGTCGCTTTATTCAGTTCTCCCTGCGCCCCGGTCGACAGCGTCAACAACTGTTGAAAGTTCTGTGTGGCCAGCGGCAACGCGCGAATCGTATTGCTCTCGATCGCCTGGCCGGTGGTCGCATCGCTGGTATTGACGGTCTGCACTTGCGCCTGCACTTCGATCTGCTGCTGCACCGATTGCGTCGCCAGCTTGGCCGTCATGCGCGTCGTCTCCGTGACCCGCACCGCGATGTCGTGGAACTGCGCCTGCGAAAACCCCGGCGCCTGCACGCTGACGTTGTACGTTCCCACCGGCAGCAGCGGAGCCGTGAAGCTCCCATCCGGCCCGGTCTTCAGCGCGCGCTCCAGCACGCCCGTTTCCTGGTTGGTGATGCGAACCTCCGCGTTCGCCACCAACGCCCCGCTCGGATCCTGCACTGTTCCCGTGATCGCTCCCGTGGCCCCGCCCTGCCCGAAAGCCGCCACTGCCAGCGTCAATGTGATCACGCTGACAACCGTGAACCTGATAGCACTACTCGCCATGATCGTTCTCCCCATTTTTTCAGAAGATGCCGGAAATTATTTTTTATCGAGGAATCGCGAACGGACAGCATCGCCCGGCGTCGCGGATTGTCGAAAATCCACACGCCCGCCCCTTATCGCTGAAAAAGAAAAGCTTTACCCTCGCCATATCGTATGGGCCCAGCGCTACGCTTCGCTTTCGTGGAGTTTCGCAAAGCTTACCGAATCAGGTAGGAAGTTTTCAAGGTGGAACTCACGCCAACGTAATCAACCAGTTTCCACAATCACCGGCTCTAATCTTAACCCTCGCCGAATTCCCGATATCTCTCCAGCACATCCCGCTCCGAGATGACCCCCTCCAACTGTTGGAAATTCGCCCGGCTTACCACCGGGATGATCGGCCACCGGTCCACATAACGCAACGCAGTCTCCAGCGGGTGGTCAGGATGCAAATACGGAACCTGCTCTTCGTCCAGCAGCGAGCCGAGCGTTGCCCCGCCCTTCCCCTTCGCCGACATCGAAAACAGTTCGTCTTTCGAGACGGTGCTCCACCCGCTCGGACTCATTCGCACCAGCAGATGGCGCAACTCGGTATGATCCGCCTCGCGCAGCGCCTCATCCAGCGTGCGTTCCGCATCCAGCACCGGCCCTCTTACCCGCTGCATGGCGTCTTCCACGTGCAGAATTCCTTCCTCCCGCTGCTCTTCCATGGAAGGAAGTTCCAGGCCATCTTGCCGGGTCAACATGTCGAAGATCGCTATGGGTTGCAGTCCTCGAGAAATGACGTACGCGAACGTATTGGCAATAATGACCGGCACAATGATCGAATAATTCCCGCTCACCTCCAGCACCATGAATACCGACGTCATGGGAGCCCGCAGGAATCCCGCAAACAGCACGCCCATGCCGACCAGCGCGTAGGTTCCGGGAGAAATGGTCAAATGCGGCAGAAAATAGTGTTCCGCTCCGCCCACCGCCGCGCCTAGCATCGCTCCAATAAACAACGTTGGCGCGAACATCCCGCCCGGCGTTCCGCTGACGAACGAAAGCAAGGTCGCAAGAATCTTCAGGCCCGCAAGAATCGCCAGAAACTCCCACGTGAACTGCCCGTGCATCGCCTGGTCGATGTATTCATAGCCGGCGCCCATGACCTGCGGCGCGCCCAGGGCCGCGATGATCCCGATCAGCAGTCCCGCAATCGCCGGCTGAAAGTATTGCGTCCAGCGCGGCAGCGCCTTGCAGCGTGGACGCAGCGTCGCAATCCCGCTGGAGAATGTCACCGACGCCAACCCGCCCACCACTCCCAGCGCGGCGTAGGCGATCAACTCGGAGGGCCGTCGCAGTTCCACCGCCGGAATGCGAAACAGCGACTCCGATCCCAGAAACCAGCGCATTACCACTACGCTCGACACCGCAGACAGCACGACCGATCCCAGAATTCCCGCCGTCCATCGGCCAATCACTTCCTCGATGACGAACAGCACTGCTGAAATCGGAGCGTTGAACGCAGCCGCCAACCCCGCCGCCGCTCCCACCGGCGCGATCAGGCGCATCCGGTCCCGCGACAGCCGCATCTTTCGCCCGATTACCGACGCCAGCGCCGCTCCGATCTGCAACGACGGGTCTTCCGGACCGAGTGAATGTCCCGACCCGATGGCCAGCGCAGCCGTGATGAATTTCCCGATCGCCGTGCGGAACGGAATGTGTCCGTTGTAGATATACAGCGCCGCCTTCGTCTGATTGACGCCGCTTCCGCGGGTGGCGGGGAAGAACCGTATCACCAGTACCGCGATCACCAATCCCGCCAGCGTCGGAGCCAGCAGCAATCGTGCCCGCGTCAACTCCACACCGGTTCCCAGCAGGTAGAGCCGCGACCAGTCAATGGCGAAGCGGAAACACACCACCGCCAGCCCTGAGAACACCCCGATAAATACGGAGAGGACTAAGAAGAATCGATCCTCCCGAAACATCGCCCGCCACAGATCGAGCGGAGAATGCTCGCGCATCCACACGCTGGCATGCGGAATCCGGCTGCTCTCGGGGATCACTACGGTATCGGACTTTGCCTGCGGATCCACCTACTGGTTCCCTTCGTGTAATTTCGCGATCAACAGGAGCGCCAAATCCGTCCCGCTCGGGGTGCCGCACACGACGCTGGTCTGCCGTTCAATCTGGAGCACCAGATCCATAGTCGATTCCACCAGATCCGGATCGCGCCTCAGGTTTGCCTCTGTGACCTGTGGCTTCAGACTCGTCCACTGATCGCTCAAGCTCGGTTGGGTGCTCGCTGGGCCGGGTGTCACGCTCTTCGGAAGAGCGCAGTTCGATAGACGCTGTCCTGCCAGCTGAAAAGCTTGCACCACGATCCGGTTCCGCTCGGCCGTAGTGATCTGCCTGCGAAAAGGGTCCATCTGCAGAACCAGCTCTGTAGTCTTCAGGCGATCCGCGCTCTGCTGGTCGTTCGGATTCGCTGCAACCGCGGACTGCAGATAATGCTCTGCCAGGGAATAGCGGCCCAGTTCGAACGCAGCTTCCCCAGCCCCGGCCAGCGCAGCTGGATTACGCCGCTCCGATTTCAGCGTGATGCGAAATGCGCGCAGCGCATGCTCGTAGTCCTGCGCCCGCAGAAATAAAGTGCCGATTTGCTCTTGCTGCTGCGGATCGTCCCCCACATTCGCCGACAGTGCAATCAACTCCGCTTCGGCCTGTTCCTGTTGTTTAGCTCCCAGCAGCAGTTCGATCAGCTCCAGCCGCGCGTCCCGCCGCTTCCACTCCTCATCGCTGGCCCACGCCGCATAGATCGCGTCGTGGTAAAAGCGAATCGCCTGCTGCACTTGTCCCTGGCCGCTGGCAATGCGCGCCAGTTCCAGGTTCACCAAGCCATCTTCCGGCTCCCGGTCCCACAAATTAAGCAGATATGCCGATGCTTGCCCGGTTCGTTTCAGGCCAAGCAGCGCTTCGGCCAGGTTCAGCTGGTAAGTGTAGTTGTCTCTGGAATAGAGCAGGGCTGCGCGAAAATCATTCACCGCCCCGCTGTAGTTTTTTGCGTTCAGCTCTGCGACTCCGCGGCTGAACCAGCGCGTCCCCAGCGATTCCCTCTGCGCTCGATACAGTCGCGCCAGCCCGCTGGTGAAGAGAAAAAAGATCACCGCCAGCGCCGTGAATACTCCCAGCATCACCGGCCGTTGCCGCAGATAGAAACGGTAGTTGACTAGCCCTTCCGTTTTCACCGCATCTTCCTGCTCTTCGAACACTTCAACTCTCCATTGATACTATGCGTAGAGCTAAAAGGGAATTCCAATCCAGCGCGGATGGAGCAGATCTGACCTCATCCGAATTCGCCTCAACTCGGATGCAGAGAATGCCCTCGCAGGCGGCCTGACTACCACGAACCCGGCCTTTAGGAATTTGGGCGGCCCGTCGCCGGGCCGCCCGTGATTGCCTAGCGGGCCATCGAAAAATGGTCGACTCGATTCTGCTGCCAACACTGATCGTTGTCTTCCGAGCAAAAAGGCTTCTCTTTGCCATAGCTGATCGTTTTCACGCGATCGGCCGGCACTCCCTGCGCCAGCAACGAACGCTTCAACGATTCCGCCCGGCTCGTTCCCAGCGCCAGGTTGTATTCCTCCGACCCGCGGTCATCGCAGTGTCCTTCCACCACTACTTTGATGGCTGGATGCTGCAGGAGAAATGCCGCATCCCCCTGCGCGGTGGAGCCTTGATCCGGACGAATATCCGCCTTGTCGTAGTCGAACAACACGTCCTTCACATTCCTGGCGAACAAGTCTTCGTCGCTCGGGGATGGAGCCGCCTGCGCTATTTTTTCGTTTACCGTCACGCGCGCTGACGCGTCCTTCGAGCCGCCCGCGCCTTTGGCCGTCAGGGTGTATGTCGTGGAAGCATTCGGCGTTACCGATCTCGATCCCGAAGCCGGAACCGTGCCCAGCCCGTCAATCGTGATGTCGCTGGCGTTGTCGGTTTGCCACGTCAGCGTCGTGCTCTGTCCCTGCTGAATGACAGCCGGATTGGCCGCGAGGGTTGCTGATGGAGCGGCTGGCGGCGGTGGCGGTGACGGCGGTTCGGCCTTTGCCGCCTTCTTGCTGCAGCCGCTGAAGGTTAATGCTCCCGCGAGAATCGCTATTGTCCATGCCTTACATGTAGTCTGTGTCACTGGAATCTCCTTGTAGAGTTCACTTCTGAAATGGCGGAAAGATGTGTACTCGACGGTCGCAGCCGGGAAGGTGCGCCCAAGCGCCCGCCCGAGCGGAGGGGTCCCGAACTGCGACACTGGATTGTCAGCTGGAGAAAAGGAAGGGAATCAGCAGCGCAAAACTGCGCTGCCCGTTGCTGCCAAACTGTTCACCGGAAATTCAACCGAGGGAAAAGCCACCCACAGGGAGCGGGCGACTGCCGTGCGCGCCGCCGTCAAACGGTCTCGCACCACCCTGACGCCTGCAATGGCGGTGCGCAATCCTGCGGCAGCACGAGCCGCCAGCAGCGCCGTTACCGGACCGTGGACCACCGAATACGGCCCCTGCATCGCTGGAAAAAAGAAAATCGTCAACACGCAAACTGCCGCGATGACTGCCAGCGCGCTAACGATACGGCTAAGATCCATGGGCCTCCACAATTATATGCTGAAAATAATCGTGAATACCCAGATTTGCCGCTGCGTACCTGGTTCCTTAAGTCCATGCACTAACATGGACTCCGGCGCTATTCAAACCCGGTCTTTTGTTTCCTATGGCGAAGCTGTTCGGCTGCTGATTGCACCGTTGTATCGATGCAGGGTTTGACCGGTGCATTGCTAGCCGACACACTGGGAGTTGGATTCAGAGATCGTGAGGCTGGAGTCCGCTAATCTTTGAGAGTTTTCTTAGTGCCTTGTTCCCGAGCTCCACAGAATCGTGCCATGCCCAGGTAAATTCCGGCCAACCATCCCTCTGCATTTGGACGTGCGAACCTGACTTACTGGGTTTGGGTTTCCAGCCGATCCGCAGTAAGGCTGCATATACTCGTTTTGCTTTGGTGCTCGGAAACTTGCTCACACGAAGCGAATTGATTTTGGAGGTTTCTTGGCTTCCTCGGTTCTATCCGCGATGACGCGCAAAGCTAAAGCAGTAACGGCTACTTCTGCCTCAGATTTCGTTTTGCCATATGTCATAACACCGGGAAGTTCTGGGACTTCGGCCAGCCACCTACCATCGTCTTCTTGCTCGTAGACGATCCTAAAGGACTCATTGTTGTCGGGGGTTTTAGGTGCTGTCGCCATGGCACACGTCTCCGCGAAGAGGCATTTGGTATTCGTCGAGATTATGGGCGTCGCCTGGAGCCAATGTCAATGTAGTTGCAATAACCGGTAGAACGCAAGTACTTAGCGACTTTCCACGATCAGGCTAGCACCTGCGTTCTTACTTCTGCTGACGAAGAACTCGCTTCGATACTTTCAGCCAGCCCGGCTCAAGAAAATGCTCGTCGTGCAGGCGCCGCATGCGTGCCGCCAGGATCTCCGCCCGCCCTACATACCCCAGCAACGTCCTCTGATCCGCACGATCCACTACCGGCAACCGCCCGATATCAAAGTGAAGTAGCTTCGCGGCCGCGTCCGAAACCGATTCGTCCGCGTACGTCACCACCAGGTTGGTGCTGCCGGCCTGTTCCACCGTCATCGTGCCCGATTGATCTTTCTCTAACGCGCGCAACACGTCCCCGCGTGTAATGATGCCCGCCAATTTCCCCGCATCGTCCAGGATGAGCATCGCCGCGTGGTGCGCCACGCCCGGATCGTGCCGCGCAATGCGTTCCCCAATATCTTTGACTCTTGTTCCGGCCGCAATCACCGGCGCATTTTTCTCCATCGTTTCGCCGATGGTGGCCTGCGACAATACGTCGGCCTCGTAATCCTGATGCACCTGCAGTCCGCGCCGCGCCAATTTTTCCGTCATGATGGAACTCTTCGGCATGAACAGCATGGCAACCCCATCGGCGATGACGGCCACCAGCATCAGCGGCAGCACCGAGTTGTAATCGCGCGTAATCTCAAACGCGAAAATGATGAACGAGAACGTCGCTCGCGAGGCCGCCCCAAACACCGCTCCCATCGAGACCAGCGCAAACGCTCCCGGCGACAGGTGCGCGCTCGGAAATACGTGGTTCGCAACCATGGCAAACAGCCCGCCCATGGCCGCGCTCCACATAAATGTCGGCGCCAGCAATCCGCCCGAAGTTCCTGATCCCAGCGACAGCACCAGCGCCACAAACTTCGCGAACATGATGATCAGCAGCAGCTTCCACGCCAGTTGCCCGTTGAGGATGGCTCCAATCGTGTCGTATCCCACGCCGAACACGCGCGGCACAAAGTAGCCAATAATACCCAGCCCCAACGCTCCAATCGCCGGCCACCACAATTGGTCCACCGGAAGCTTCTCAAAAGTGTCTTCCACCCAATACAGCGCCTTGCTCAGCGCCACAGCGGCCAATCCGCACAAGGGAGCCAGCGCAATGTAGTACAGCAGCGCATGCGGAACCCCGAAGTCCATGGCGCCGACCTGAAACATCGCTCCCGCGCCCAGCAGTTGCATGTGCACGGTTGTCGCCAGCGTGCTGGCAATCACCAGCGGAATAAAAGATCGTGACTTGAACTCAAACAGCAACAGCTCGATGGCCAATATCACGCCCGCGATCGGCGTATTGAATGTCGCGGACATTCCCGCGGCCGCGCCGCATGCCAGCAGCACTTTGCGCTCGACCGCCGTCGTGTGCAAAACCTGCCCCACCAGCGATCCCAGAGCACCGCCGGTCTGAATGATGGGGCCTTCCGCGCCAAATGGACCGCCCGTCCCGATCGCAATCGCCGCGGAAATGGGCTTCAGCAACGCCACTTTGGGTTCGATCTTGCTGCGGTTGATCAACACCGCTTCCATGGCCTCGGGGATCCCGTGACCTTTGATCTTCTCCGATCCGTATTTCGCCATCACCCCGACGATCAGGCCTCCGATCACCGGAATCAAAATGACCCATGCTCCCAGGTGGTGCCCGCCCACACTGCGGAACGTTGTGGACCACTCATGGAAGAAGAAGAGGTTCGTGAATAGTCCGATGAGCTTGTAGAGAACGTAGGCGACTAAGCCCGCAATCAAGCCAATCGCGGCCGCCAGAAACGACATCAGCACAATCCGAAACTGTGCCGGAGGAGGAGGCGCTAACGGCGACAGGGCAGAAGCCGCTGCCGGCACATTCTCGATGCTCTGTGTTCCATGTGAATTGTCATTCATAATTTCGTGCGAATCTTGCCGGAAGAGCAGTGTCACGCTGCTTTTAAGTTTGCTCTGCGTTCTCTGCGGAAGTTCTGAGCGAACTCTGCGGTTAAGAGCTTAAACCGCAGAGTTCGCCGAGAATCTCGCAGAGCACGCGGACACGGCCGTGGGCCTGGACACCGAGTTCTCAACCACGGTGCCCGTTTTTCCGATCTCGTCCGCTTTCCGTCGCTCCTTTTTTCTTGCCCGCCATCACCCGCCGCAACGCTGCCACGAGATCGGGAGCCGCGCTCTGCAACTGCTCATGATGATGCGAGGCCAATTCTTCCAGTACCCGCTCGCCCTTTGGCGTCAGCCCCAGCAGCACCTCGCGGCGGTCATCCTGCCCGCGTTCCCGCCGGACATACCCTCCGGCCTCGAGCCGGTTGATCAACTCCACGGCGCTATGATGCTGGATCCGCATGCGGTTGGCCACGTCGCGAATCCGTGGGCGCATGCCCTCCGGTAGCCCCTTGATGGCCAGCATCATCTGGTACTGTCCGCGCTCCAATCCTGACTCGTGCACCGCCTCGTCGCTGAAGTGTAAAAACTTGCGGATCTGATACCGCAACTCCGCTAAGGCCTGGAAATCCGTCAGGGTAAGTTTCTTCACGCGCACCATCACCCCCGGTAATGCATATATATTATATCGTGCAGCGATATAAAAGCTAAAGTACCCGCAGTCTTCCTTCGTGAACCTTAGTGTCCTCTGTGGTTGCCGCTTCCCTTCGTGTACCTTAGTGTCCTTTGTGGTTATCGCTTTCTGATCGGTCAAAGCATCCCCCCGCTAGCCGATTTCCGCACCAAGCATTTAGAATCCTTAGTCCCATACAGGAGGACCCTTGATCCCGCGCTACACCCGCCCGGAGATGGCCCGCATCTGGAGCGACGAAAACCGCTTCCGCACCTGGCTCGCCGTCGAAGTAGCCGCCACTGAAACCCTCGCCGAAGCCGGACTGGTCCCGAAAGACGCCGCCAAAGCTATCCGCGAGCGCGCCGACTTCCGCGTCGAGCGCATCCATGAGATCGAAGCCGAGGTCCGCCACGACGTCATCGCCTTCACAACCGCCGTCGCCGAAATCGTCGGCCCGCACGCCCGCTGGTTCCACTACGGACTCACCTCCAACGACGTTGTCGACACCGCGCAAGCCTTGCTCATCCGCCAGGCGTCCGAAGTGATCGCGCAAGATCTCCAGCGCCTCGCCGAAGTTCTGGAGCGGCGCGCGTGGGAATTCAAAGACACACCGATGGTCGGGCGCACCCATGGCATTCACGCCGAGCCGATCACCTTCGGATTCAAACTCGCCAACTGGTATTCCGAAACCCAGCGCAATATCGCACGCTTCATCGCCGCCGCCGAAGACATGCGCGTCGGAAAGTTTTCCGGCGCAGTAGGAATCTTTGCCCACCTCACGCCTGAGCTCGAAGAAAAAATCTGCGCCCGATTGGGATTAAAAGCTGCAGCAGTCAGTTCGCAAGTGATCCAGCGCGACCGACACGCGCATTATCTGGCGACGCTCGCGGTGATCGCGTCGACGCTTGACAAGTTCGCAACCGAAATCCGCCACCTGCAGCGCACCGAAGTCCGCGAGGCCGAGGAGTTTTTTAGCGAGAAGCAAAAGGGATCCTCCGCCATGCCGCACAAGCGCAATCCCGTCACCCTGGAACAGATCAGCGGCCTGGCGCGCGTCGTCCGCAGCAACGCGCAAGCGGGATTCGAAAACGTGGCCCTCTGGCACGAGCGCGACATCTCGCACTCGTCGGTTGAGCGCGTCATCCTTCCTGACTCGACAACCCTGACGGATTACCTGCTGACCAAGACCGCGAACATTATCGAGACGATGTTTGTTTATCCCGAACGCATGAGGGCAAATCTCGAAAGCACGCGCGGCCTGATCTTCAGCGGACAGCTTCTGCTCGACCTTGTCGAGCACGGCATGTCGCGCGAGGATGCGTATCGCCTGGTGCAAGCGCACGCCATGCGCGCCTGGAAAGAAGGTCTGAATTTTCACGATCTGGTGCTGGCGGACAAAGAAATTACCGGCAAGGTTCCGCGCCAGCAGATCGAATACGCGTTCGACCTCAAGCGTCAACTCAAGAACGTGGACAAGATCTTCGCGCGCGTCTTCAATGGAAAAGCAGCGCCTTCAATCCGGCACAAACAAACTGCTCCTGCGAAGAAGAAGCGCAGGGCGCGTTGAAAGCTTCTGCTTAAATCCATCGCGGTGATCTACTACTTCGAAAAGAACTGCTACTGATTAACCACTAGGGTGGTCCCTCTGCCCGAAGTATTCCTCGTAAACCTTAGAAGTTTCTCCTGAATCGAACCTTGAGGAGGGAACGATGACCAGGAATCGAAAATTCGCTATAGCCTTACTAGTCTGTTGCTTCTGCGCATTTGCGTGGGCACAGGAATCGACGTCAAACGACAAGAGCACGGCAGGAAATTCTGAATTGCAGCGCGCGACCGAGACGGTGCAGAACATCAGCTCGGCAGCTCCCGACCGAGGCGTACCCAAAACAGTTCTCGAAGGCGCCAAGTGCGTCGCGGTAATTCCCAAGCTGATTAAAGGAGCGTTCATCGTCGGCGGCGAACATGGCGTGGGCGTCGCCACCTGCAAGACCAGCACGAATGCATGGAGCGCTCCCGCTCCGTTCTCAGTGTCGGGCATCAGTTGGGGACCACAGATCGGCGGCAAGAGCAGCGACCTGATGATGTTCATCATGAATGACGAAGGCATGACCGGTCTGATGCATGGCCACATCAAGCTGGGCGCGGACGTATCCGCGGCGGCTGGTCCGGTTGGGCGAACAGCCTCAGCCGAGGCCGGATTGAAGGCAGGCATCCTGACTTACTCCAGCAGCAAAGGCGCATTCATCGGCGCGTCGCTGAACGGCGCAGAACTGCAGCAGGACACCAAGACAACGAAGGCCTGGTATGGCAAAGACATTCCCTTCGCAGACATTCTGAAGGGAACCGTGCAGCCTCCGACAGCAGAAGCGCGCGATTTCGTGAACGCCGTGCAGAACGCGAAAGAGACCGCGCAGGCTCACTAGCAGCTGGCGCAGTTTTACGGTTGAGCAGTCCCAATGGGGCTGCTCTTTTTTGCGTGTTAGAAATGAAGGACTTAGGGGCGTCGGCCCCCACTGTTCCCGTGGCGCTGGGATTTTACAAAGTGTTCCTGCAGGAACACTTTTAGTACGATATTGTACATACTAAATCGTATGTAAATACGATAAACCGCATGATTGCAATGGGTTGCGGAGCACGAAATGGGGGGTTGGGACGTCGAAAACCGGGAAGTTTTCCACAGGGTGCTAATTTATTTTCCGTTGGAGGTAGCCGCCCAGCAATAAACGCTCTGCTGGTTTCTGGGACGATGGCTGAACTCTACCCCATAAAAGCTTTGCGGGCTTCCCGGAGCGACCAACGAATTCCACTTCGCCTTTATATGATCACGCATTGTAGCCTTTCGGCCCAGCTTGCGACTCAGCCGGCTCCTTGCATTCACATACCAGTCTACCGATCCATCGGGAATCCATTCACGCGCAATTGAACCGTAGGTGATCGGTTTTCCTTTGCACAATCGCATTGCATATCCGACCTGGTGCTTGAACCAATTCTCAAATCCGGGGAACTGATCTACACCGCTGCAGCAGCACCCGCAATCCGATAGATACTGGAACTCGTTATCTGCCGCGCCGAAGGTCACTCCTTGTGCTCGGACAAGCGTGGCAGTTTCTTGAATAACAGACAACTTAGTATTTGCTGCCAGTACATATTCTCGGCCATCCTTTCGCATTCCTCGTTTCCCATACTCAATAAATAGGTCCGTGCCTGCGGCGCGCGACAGTTGCTTTGCGAGAGGGTGGTTCTGCTCAACAGCAAGCTTCAAATGTTCCAATGCCAGATGTCGAGCTCCTGCGGACAGTACCCTCGGAACAAACTCTGCCGGCTCTTCGCTCACTCCTGGAATGTAGGGCTGCCAGCGACAGGTCACGGTGATTCCTTGACTAGACAGCGTTTCCATGGTCCGCAGGAGCACAGACGGAGAGGTTGCGAACGGCTCAACCTTCAGAGCAGTTGAGTCCCTGGTTGTTGAGAACGAGAATTGAACGACTACCGGGCCAATTAACTTCAAGAGTGCGAGATAGTTCGGTTCAGCGATCATTGACCCACGCGTACTTATCACCGTTGGATATCCATACCGAGCCAAAACAGATAGCGTCGATTCGGTAACTCGGAACTTTCGCTCAGCAGGTTGAAACCCGTCGCTCATGCCGCCCAGGTGAATAGGCATTCTCCGTCGGAGGCATTGCGCAACGACACCCTCTGGAAATCTCTCCAACTCGATTGAGAAACGAAAAATCCTCTTTATAGTAGCCGGATCTGCTGGGCGGATGGAGTCACTACCGAATGTGGCTTCTGTCCGGTATCTTGCAAAGCAGTAAGAACATCGAAACGCGCAACCAGCATACGTGTCCAATCGTAGAGGAAGCCCGCAAAACGGAAACTGGCTCGTGATAGAAACTGGGTTTGTGAAGCGGCGTTGCGGCGCGGAAGGCCCCGTCATGTCACACCTTTATTCGCAATTTGGGAGTACTCCGACGCCTCGCTTCTGTTTTTTCTGCAGTACCGACTCAAGGCACTTTACCTTCCGCTGCAAGTCCGCAATCGACTGCTCGTCAGATTTCAACCGCGCGTTTAAGCCATCTAGTTCACGTGCTGATATGATTTGGGGAGCGGGTTCAGCGGGAACAGTTCCGAATGGGAGTCGGTGGAATATAAACCAGAAGGTCACGAAACAGATCGCTAAACCAATGATGAAGCCTAAAGGCTTAAACTCCCCGATGCGGGTACTCAATCTCCCGGGCATGAGAGATCTCCTTTCACACCGTGGCTGCTATCGCGATGGCGAACGCAAGAGCAGATGTTATTGCACCAAACAGACCATAAAAAAAGACGTTAGTTAGTCTCTGAGAAAATTGCTGCACATAACCTGAGTAGGCCATCAGCAGAAAGTATTGCTGAAATTCGTCGCGAAGTCGCTGCTCATCAGTTTCGGTAAATGCAACTTGCGTGAACTTAAGAAAATCCTTCGCGTAAGAAGATGCTGCGAGAAAGCGTGACTTTGCGAACTGGATCGGACTCCTCGGCACAGGAGTGATCGACGCATAGTAAAAATATGGCGGTGCATTGCCGATCTTCTTGAAATAGAGAAATGGGTATCGGAAATGCGCTTGCAACATGTACCAAACCAGCACCGTAAGGGAAAGGCCGATTAATTCGAAGTAGAAAATGCCAGCCACAGCAATCGCCTTTTGGAGCGGCACCGAAAACGCCTTTACTTTGTCGAGAAATCCGACGGCAAGCGCCAGTCCAGCCGCACCGAATCCCAGGATCTGTTGGCAAATAGAAATAATCTGGTCGGTAATGTCTGTTTTAAGCGGGACCTTCTCACGCCTGTATCTCGCGATTTCCATATACGACTTCAGCCTATCTGGGTCCAATGCACCAGATGTCGCGTTGGTGACTGCGCCGTGAATGGACTTATCGACGAATTGGTCTACGACATCTTCAATTGCCCTAAAAAAGGCCGCCCAAGTCTCAGCCCTGGTCCAAAAATGCAAACGGGGTAAGAAACTCCTCGTCAGCTGCTCTACCGTGTCCTCAGCCTGAGTCAGCGGATTGTTTGGCGGTGTAGGTGGCACAGGCGGGGAGCTCATATCGTACCTCCTGTCACATTCCCAGATTATCCGAGATCCGGAATGAGAGGATCTCAAAACGATATACCCAAAGCGCCGTTAAAGGGAGGAGGAATTCCCCCGACCCAAAGCAACTCTAGCTGCAGCGCTGGTGCTGCCGCAGCTCATGCTCTGTAGCAGCTGCCGTTTCTGGTCATAATACTGCCGCACAAGCTGCAGCGTGGCGGGTGGTCAACGCCCTGTCCCATGCAGTCGCACGACGCACGGCACGCTCGACCGCCTGTGGTAACCGCACGGATACGAAAACATCCTCCGGGTACAAGTAATCCTCACCAGATTCATCGATCATCCGAAGCTGATGGAGCCTGGAGGTGTTCTTTTCGGGAATGACTTGATACATCTTGCGCAGTTCCATTGAAGCCGGATAGCCCTTGTTTGCTACGCAAACCACGAACTGCCGTTTAGCTCTCATCAGAATGCATAATCCTTCGGCGAACAAAAGGCGTCCGCCTCAGGATGACAGACCTTGGGGACTTAACATCGAGCGAACGATTGCGCTCGCCACTAAAGCCGGTGAGAATTGTTGTCCGTTTACGGGCCCTTCTCAAAAGCTGAACACAAGGTCCCTCGAGTCGCGCAAAAAACGCGCTCGCTCGGGATGACAGATTATTAAAGCTCAACGACTACACGCTCGCTTCGCTCGCGGGGCGGACGAATGCGTCCGCCCCTACACGAGCATGTTTAGCTGCAGCCGCTGGTGCTGCCGCAGCTCATGCAGCGGTAGCAGCTGCCGTTTCTGGTCATGATGCTGCCACAGAAGCTGCAGGTGGGGGCGTCGCCGAGATCGACTATGCTGGAGAGGGCGTCGGCGGCGTGGACGGAACCAGTGTTCAGTGGCCGGTGATCAGTGGTCAGTGATCCCGATGCGGGCTCAGTCCGCTCGCTCCCCTCTGGCAACTGGCCACTGAGCACTGACAACTTAGGCCTCAAGTTCTCGAACAGCATTTGCTGCTGGCCGGTCAGGAAGCGCAGCTGGAGCCAGCGGAAGATGTAGTCCATGATGCTCTTGGCGTAGCCGATGTCGGGGTTGCCGGACCAGCCGCTGGGTTCGAAGCGGGTGTGGGCGAACTTTTCGCAGAACAATTTCAAAGGCACGCCGTGCTGCAGAGCGATCGAGACCGCCAGCGCGAAGCTGTCCATCAGGCCGCTGACCGTGCTGCCTTCTTTGGCCATGGTGATGAAGAGTTCTCCGGGCTCTCCGTTGGGGTAGAGGCCGACGGTGATGTAGCCCTCGTGGTCTCCCACTTTGAATTTGTGGGTGATGGAGGCGCGCTCTTCCTGCAGCTTGTGACGCACGGCTCTGGGAGGAGCGTTCAGGTCTTCTTCTTCCACCACAGAGGACACAGAGGACTTCTCCGACAACGCTGTCTTGGTGCCTGCGGCGCTCAGCGGCTGACTCTTCTTGCAGCCGTCGCGGTAGATCGCTACTGCCTTCAGGCCCAGCTTCCAGGCCTGGAGGTAGGCTTCCACGATGTCTTCAACGGTGGCGTTCTCGGGGAGATTGACGGTCTTCGAGATCGCGCCGGAGATGAAGGGCTGAGCGGCGGCCATCATGCGGAGATGTCCCATGTAGTGGATGGAGCGCGTGCCTTTGGCGGGCTTGAAGGAGCAATCGAAGACGGCGAGGTGATCGTCTTTGATATGCGGCGCGCCTTCGATGGTGCCGGTGGCGTCGATGTAGCTGACGATGGCGTCGGTCTGCTCGTGGGTGTATCCCAGCTTGAACAGGGCGGTGGGCACGGTGTTATTGACGATCTTGATCATGCCGCCGCCGACCAGCTTTTTATATTTGATCAGAGCTAGATCAGGCTCGATACCCGTGGTGTCGCAGTCCATCATGAAGCCGATGGTGCCGGTGGGGGCCAGGACTGTGACCTGGGAGTTGCGGTAGCCGTGTTTTTCGCCGTGGGCGAGGGCTTCGTCCCAGCATTGCTTGCTGGCTTCGTAGATGGAGGCCGGGACATTGTTCTTGTTGATGCCGTTGACAGACGCGCGGTGCATGCGAATTACGTCCAGGAACGGCTCGCGGTTGATGTACCAGCCGGGGCAGGCTCCGCCGGGCATGGTAGAGGCGGCGCTCCCCTGCGCTTCGCTCAGGGTTCGCTGGACAGCCGAGGCGGCTGTCCCCACATGAGTCGTGGTGATGCCGGCTCCTAGATTGGTTTCCGAGAGATTCTTTTTTGTCGCTTCGGTGGCGGGGACTAGCGGCTGGCATTGTTCGGCGATGCGGCTCGATTGCAGGTAGGCTTCGCCGCACATGATGGCGGTGACACAGGCGGCGTAGTCGCGGCCTCCATCGCTGTCATAGGGATGGCCTGCGGCCATGAGCAAGGCGCCGAGATTCGCGTAACCGAGGCCTAGCGGTCGGTAGTCGTGCGAGTTGCGCATGATGGCTTCGGTGGGATATCCGGCGTTGTCGACCAGGATTTCCTGCGCGGTGATCAGCACGTCCACGGCGTGGCGGTAGGCCTCGACATCGAAGGTTCCATTGGGCGCGAACTTCAGAAGATTCAGGCTGGCCAGGTTGCAGGCGGAATCGTCGAGAAACATGTATTCGCTGCAGGGATTGCTGGCGTTGATGCGGGCGGTGTTCTTACTCGTGTGCCAGCGGTTGACGGTGGTGTCGTATTGCATGCCGGGATCGCCGCAGTGCCAGGTGGCTTCGGAAATCTTGTGCAGGAGATCTTTGGCTTTGTAGGTGTGGACCACGGTGCCGTCCTGAACGGTGCGGGTGGAGAAGTCGGTGTCGCGGACGACGGCGTACATGAAGTCGTCGGTGACGCGGACGGAATTGTTCGCGTTCTGGAAGAAGATCGAAGAGTAGGCGTCGGAGTCGGGATGGGAACCGTCGTATCCCATGGCGACGAGGGCGTGGGCCTTGGCTTCTTCTTTCTGCTTGCACTCGATGAACTCGATGATGTCGGGATGGTCGACGTTGAGGATGACCATCTTGGCGGCGCGGCGCGTCTTGCCGCCGGACTTGATGACGCCGGCGAAGGCGTCGAATCCCTTCATGAAGCTGAGCGGGCCGCTGGCGGTGCCTCCGCCGGAGAGAGTTTCGGTCGATCCGCGCAAAGGAGAGAGGTTCGTGCCGGTGCCGCTGCCCCACTTGAAGAGCATGCCTTCGGTCTTGGCGAGGGTGAGGATGGAGTCGAGAGAGTCTTTGACCGAGTTGATGAAGCAGGCGGAGCACTGGGGCTTGGAGTATCCGGTGACACCGAATTCGACTTGCTGCGTTTGCGGATTCCAGTGCCAGCTGCGGCCGTCGGAGTTGGGCTCAATGCGGTCGCATCCGACGTTGAACCAGACGGGCGAGTTGAAGGCGGCGTACTGGCGAACGAGGATGTGAACGAGTTCATCGTGGAAGGTAGCGCCGTCTTCGGGAGTGCGGAAGTAGCCTTGAGCCATTCCCCAATCGCGGATGGTTTCGGCGACGCGGGAGACGAGCTGGCGGACTCCGGTCTCGCGCTCGGGAGTGCCGATCTTGCCGTGCAGATATTTGCTGGCCACGATGTTGGTAGCGGTCATGGACCAGTCTTTGGGGACTTCGACGTTTTTCTGCTCAAAGATCACATTGCCGTGCGCGTCGGTGATCTGGGCGAGGCGGAGATCCCATTCGACCTCGTCGTACGGAGAGACTCCGGGCTTAGTGAAGAAACGGCGGAAGGAGAGGCCGGGGGCCTTCTTCTTGGAGATGGAGGCGTTCGGCGAGGCAGTGGCGGTATCGTTAACGGTTTTGATTTCAGGCATTAAAGGCTCTCCTATTAGATTCTATGGGTGTAGCTGCCGATTCGGGCGTCCGGCCAGCGGGCGGGCGATCGGGGTGGTGCGGAATTGGGAATTGTTAAAGAACAGGGGCTAAAGCCCGAATCATCTTTTCGCCTAACGCGGCGCTAAAGCGCCGCTCTTCCACGACTTCTTTTCTGCGGCGGTCGAGCGCCGCTCTTCAACGGCTCTTGTCGCGGCGCGATCAGCCGGCGCCGATTTTCTCCTTCCGGTTAGAAACCGGAGGGGAAGGGGGACGGACAGTGAATGTTGGTGGCGGCGCCGGAATCGAGCTGCGGGGCCGTTATCGGCGATGGTGCCGGTTGAGCCTTGTTCGCATCGAACAGGCTGGCTTGCGCGTCACAGGCCTGCGGGACGTATTCGGTCGCGGGCGTAAGCTCCAGGGAACTGGCGAAGTGGGAGCCAATGCCGGTGGCTTTCTCGGCGGCGGAGACCATCCACTGATTCAGGGCGCTGCAGATGCTGCGGCGCTGGGATGAGTCTTCGATCACGACGAAGCGGACAAAATAGCGACCGGAAGCCAGGCGAGCTTGCATGGGATTCGTGCGAGAAAGCATGCGGTCGAGGACGAAGGCCATGTCGTCGGCTTCGAAGAATTGGGCTACGGCGAGCATGCGGCGGGGTTCGTCTTCCGGCTTCCGGCTTTCGGCCTCCGGCTTCATGGATGGCCGATCAAGGTCCATGATTTCTTCGGCTACAGCGAAAACGCCGGGTTTACTGGGAACAAAAAGCAGACTGTGGAGGGACTCGCAGCGGAACCAGCGCGACCAGTGCAGGCGGCGATAGTCCAAGGGGCGATCAAAGCCGTGGCGGGCTAATGAATCGGCAACTAGGCGAGTAAGACCTTCCATTTCGGGCTCCTGCTGGGTTCTGCCGCCGGTGAAAGAAAAAGGAGGTTGCCTTGTTCTCTGACTGACGGGTTACAACGACCTGCTTGTCGTGCCCCGGGGGGAGGTCGGGGACGGTCACCGCACTTCCTTCGGCTTCCGGGTTCCGCTGAACGGCATCCGGAAGGCTATGACTGCTTTTGAGCCAGCGGGGCCGGGCTTACGGATCAAGAAGCCCGGGCGCCTGACCTTTTCATCCTGGTTCGTGCGCCGTGTCACCTCTAGCCCCGGCACCGATCACAGGTCCCTTCAATGAGTTCCGGCGCCATTCCCGTGGAGCCGGAATTTCGTGCTTGGGAATGTCAAGTTACTCCCGGATATGGTGGCTGTCAAGAGGGAAACACAATAGGTTGTATCCCTAGCAATGACGGGCTTGATGCGGGATGAGGGACGGATTTTCCACACCGGAGCTGAGACCGAGGCCTGAGATTTCTCGCTCGCTGCGGGATTGTGGTCGGGAGAGCGGCTTTGGTGTGGCTCCGGCATGGTGTAGTCAGGACTCCCTGGGCAAACGATCACATCAATCCGAGGCGCGGGTTTGCGGCGCGGACCGGCTGAGGCGACTTGCGGCGAGAACGAGACGGCAGATCTCGCTGCACGCGGCTCGCATGGGCGACCGGATAGGGGAGTGCCCCGTCGTCGGTGGTCACGATGTCGACGTGTTCCATATTGAGCGGAGCGAACTGCAGGCTTGATGCGAGACCTGCCAGGGATTGATCCCGCGCGAAGTCTGGAGTTCGCTTCCTGCGCTGAGGCATGGGAACGTAGATGTCCTCAAAGATCTGGCGAGGCGCAATGCTGAGAACGCCCTCGGTCGATTCGACCAGGTAATCGCCCCTGCGCCCGCAGTGCTGCCGGCCGAGATGATCGGTGAAGCTGAGAGCATATTTGAGTTGTTTGGCTTTGACCAAGAAGCGCGTGCGGTAGGTCTTCCATTCCACAGATTTCATGGCGCGTCAGTCCCAGTAATGCGTTCGTGTGTTGTGTAACCGAATTCGCTGCTAACCCTAACTTACGAGGGCCAGGACAAGCAGCTTTTGTGCGTGAGGGCGAAAGAGAATGTACGAAGGAAATGGGCGCGGGTCAATTCCGCTTTTTGGTGCAAATGCGGAAAACGGGGACACGGATTTTCGGGGTTCGACACGGATGAAGCTGGAGGTTGAAAAGGGGTAATTGTGCTCTGGATTGCGGCAGTTTTTGCTGTGGGCGATGGAACGGAATGGAATTTGGTAAAGTGAGGCGCCGGATTGTCCACAGAACGTGCACAGGAAATGCAGAAAGCGTGGGCGTGAGAGAGTCGGAGGCCGTGCCGGGGGTAGGTGCGGGGGCGAGGACGCCCCCGCGACAGCCGGCGAGACGCCGGCGCTACGGGGCGGGGCTACGTTCAAAGATTTCGTTCAGGAGGACGCGATGCGGAGACGGTTTGCTGCGGTGGTGATTTGCGTTTTGAGCGGGTACAGTTTTGGGCAGATTGCGAATTCAAAAACTGTCGCGCTGCGGTGTGGAGCTTTGTTTGACGGGCGCGGGGATGCGGTGCGGAAGAATGTGGTCGTGGTGATCGAGGGCGAGAAGATTAAAGAGGTTGCCACGGCCGCGCCCGGAGGGGCTGAGGTGATTGACCTTTCGCATGAGACTTGTTTACCCGGGTTGATCGATACGCATACGCACGTTTTGCTGCAGGGAGACATCACGGCAGCGGACTACGACGAGCAACTGCTGAAGCAATCGCCGGAGTACCGGACAATTGTGGCTACGGTGAATGCGCGGCGGGCACTGGAGTACGGGTTCACATCGATTCGCGATCTGGAGACCGAGGGCGCGGGATATGCCGATGCGGATGTGAAGAAAGCGATCAACAACGGAGTGATTCCCGGGCCGCGGATGCAGGTGGCGACGCGGGCTTTGGACGTCACGGGAGCTTATCCGTTGCAGGGATATGCGCCAGATGTGATGGTGCCGCATGGAGTGCAGCTAGTGGACGGCGCGGACAACGCGCGGCAAGCAGTGCGGGAGCAGATCAGCCATGGGGCGGACTGGATCAAGGTGTATAGCGACCGGTCATACCGCGTGCGGGAAGATGGCGTGTTGGATGACATTCCGACATTCACGATAGATGAGCTGCGGGCTATTGTGGATGAGGCGCATCGCGAGCGGCATAAAGTGGCGTCGCACGCGATGGCATTGAATGGAGTGCACAATTCGGTGGAAGCGGGCGTGGATTCCATCGAGCACGGGAACTACATCGCCGATGAAGATTTGAAGACGATGGCGGCGCGAGGAATCTTCTATGTGCCGACGATTTTTGTGGGCGAGTATGTGGCGCAGGGACGCGCGGCGGAGGGAGCGCCGGTGTGGGTGAAAATGATCCAGATTCATGAAGACACGTTTAAGCGGGCAATGAAGGCCGGGGTGAAGATCGCGTTTGGGACGGATGCGGGAGGATTTGATTGGAAGGTGAATCCGGCGAAGGAATTTTCGTCGATGGTGAAGTTTGGAATGACTCCGGCGCAGGCCATTCGATCGGCGACGGTGACGGCGGCGGAGTTGCTGGGGGTGAAGGATTCGTTGGGGTCGATTGAGGCCGGGAAAGTGGCGGATCTTGTGGCGGTGTCGGGGGATCCACTCAGCGACGTCACGATTATGGAGAAGGTGGATTTTGTGATGAAGGGCGGAGTGGTGGAGAGGAGGCCGTAGGCTGCTTTTCACCACGGAGACACCGAGGCACGGAGTAAGGAAATTGTTGATTGTTGATTTTTGATTGTTGAATTGGGAATCGCGATTGAACTATTTGCTTGCTTTATCCCGGCTGTTTGAGATTTACAGGAATTACCTGAGCGGAAGTGGGGCAGGGGAGGCGCAGAATCCTGGGAGGATGAAAATTTATACAGGAGAGGAAGCGCAATGAGCAAAGATCCTGTTTGTGGAATGCAAGTTGACGAGAATAATTCTCAATATAAAGCCCAATATGGTGGGAAGCAGTACAACTTCTGCTCGGCGGATTGCAAGAAGAAGTTCGAGCAGCAGCCGGAACAGTACGCGCGGTCGGCTGCTTAAAGCACTTAAGTGACAAAAAAGGCCTCTGCTGCGGCAGGGGCCTTTTTCTGTTCAGCAAGAAAAACAAGGCGTTAACCACTAAGGACACGAAGGAAAGACAAGGCGATAACCACTAAGGGCACGGAGGATTACTGAGGAAAACTTCTTGTGGTTCTTCGGGTGCTCGCTTCGCTTCGCGGGGCGGACGAATGCGTCCGCCCCTACGGAAGGTTTAATGATGCGCTAGTGCCGGTTCGTGGGCTGCGGCTTTGCCGGATTTGAAGGCGGCGTAGCGTTTGTTGATCTCGTCCCAGTTGAGGACATTCCACCAGGCCGCTAGATATTCGGGACGCCGGTTATTGTACTTCAGATAATAGGCGTGCTCCCAGACGTCATTGCCGAAGATGGGATAGAGTCCCTGCGAAATGGGATTGTCCTGATTGGGCGTGGTGATGATCTGGACTTCGCCGTTCGATTTGCCTGCGAGCCAGACCCATCCGCTGCCGAATTGTTTGGCGCCCGCATCGTTGAACTTGGTTTTGAAATCGTTGAAGTTGCCAAAGGTTTTTTGAATGACCTGGGCGATTTCACCGCTGGGATCGCCTCCGCCTTTGGGTTTCATGATTTTCCAGAACATGCTGTGGTTGACGTGGCCTCCGCCATTGTTGCGGACGGCGGCGCGGATGTCGTCGGGAATGGCATTGAGGTCGCGGATGAGTTCGTCAGCGGATTTGTTGGCAAGATTGGGGTGCTTCTCGATGGCGGCGTTGAGATTCTTCACATAGGCGCCGTGGTGCATATCGTGGTGCAGAGTCATGGTCTGCTTATCGATAGTCGGTTCGAGAGCGTCGTAACCATAAGGTAGGGGGGGTAGTTCGTGAGCCATTGTTTCCTCCAGGTTTTTCTGATGATGGGAGACTGAGTTTCGATGCAAGTGTTGAGGATGATTATAGCTCGGGGTGCGGGGGCGAGACGCCCCGGCGACAGCCGGCGGGACGCCGGCGCTACCAGTACGGGTGCGGCGACGCTCGGCTTCGCCGTCGCGGGGCGGACGAAATGCGTCCGCCCCTACGTCTATTTGCGGCCGAGGAAGCGGATTCTTGAGGTAAAGGCGCGGCCTTCGCAGGCGGCGAAGGTGGGGGCGGGGTGACCGTGCGTGGGATCGATGACGCTGTCGACCACGAAGGGATTGCAGCGCCCGGTGATGTTGTCGAATCCACCGCGAAGAGCGAGATAGTAGCCGAGGAAGTGGAAGCGCTTTTCCAGTTGCAGGTTGAGCGAGAAATATTCGGGGAAACGCTCGGCGCCGGGAATGCTGACCAGTTGCTGCTGCGGGTTGAAAAGGCTGAAAGGGAATCCGGTGCGGGCCTCCATGGAGTAGGCCATTTCGAGTTGATGAATGATTGGGAGCTTGAAGAAAGGAACGTATCCCCAGGAGAGAAAGCGGTTGGGGCTATCCCAAGGATAAGGTCCGGGCTGCTGCGGGGTGAGGATGGGGCCGTCAACGTTGAAATCGAGAACCTGGTTGGAGTGGGCGCTGGAGCGGGTGTAGGCACCGGAAACGGAATAAGATTCGCGGAAGGTGTGGCGGAGAGTGAGTTGCAAGGCACGATAGCGGTCGTCGCGAGTGTTGGCGAGCGAAAAATCGCCGCTTGCGGGTGAGTTGGTGTTGTAGACAAATCCTCGAGAGCCGCGGCGGTCGAGATATTCGGCTTTGAGGTAGATTGCGGCCGGGAGTTTTCGTTCTATGGCGAGGCTCCAATTGATGAAGCGAGGAACCTGGAGCGTGCTGGTGTTGGCCGTGAAGGTGGTGAGGGCTCCGGAAGTGGTCACGCAGGAAGTGGTGGTACAGGTTGGATCGGTGTTGAAGAAAGTGTCCAGGCGGGTGCCGGCGTAGGGGCGTGCGATGAGGAAGATGGGAGTGGATTCGTAAATGAGGCCGATGCCGGCGGAGAGTTTGGTCTCTCCGGAGTTGTCGAGGACGTAGGTTCCGGCCAAGCGGGGAGCAATCTCGGCGTGGCGCACGATCTCATCCCAATCGAGGCGCACGCCGGGTGCGATGAGAAGGCGATTGTTGACGCTCCAGCGATCTTCGAGGTAGGCGGAAATTTCGGAGTTGTATTGGTAGTGCAGCGGCGCGGGAGTGAAGGTGGAGTAGCGGGTGCAGGGGAAATTCTTGTCGGGTGTGGCGGTGAAACAAATGTCCGGAGGTTGGACGGAGGTTACGCCCGCGGTGAAGAAGAGGATCGGCTGGCGAAAAAATTCGGCGTTGTAAGACAGTCGGTCGAGATCGACGCCGAGTTTAAGGTCGTGACGGCCGTGCCATTGGTGCGACGGCAGATAGAGATTGAAAATTCCCTGGAAGCGTTCGGCTTGCGTTTGCGAATTCAGGTAGTAGTTGCCGAAGGCGGTGTTGGGAGTGATTTCGTAAGCCGCGGTGCCGTAAGGGATCAAATGCGCGTTGTATTGGTCGAAGGCGAATCCGACTTCGAGAAGCTGGCCTCCGGAGAAGTAATGCTGCTCTTTGATGCTGGGCACGTAAGCGGAGGCAATGTTCTTGGGATTGGTGAGTTGTGGGCTCAGGGGAGAGAGGAGGGCGTACTGGTCGTGAACGTGGTTCACGAGGAAACTGGCGGTGAGAATGTCGCGGCTGGTGACGTTGGCCTGGAGCTTGATGAGATTGCCGAAGCGAAGGACGTGGTCGTTGTCCTGGCCTGCGGGGAGTTCGGTGTAGACGAGGTTGTCGTATTCGCCTTCGAAGGCGTTGTAGAACCAGATTTTTCCTTTCTCGATGGGACCGGAGAAGGTGAAGCGCGGGAGGAATTGGTCGAAGCGCCAGCCGTGCTTGTTCTGCAGAGAGGGAAGGAAGTTGGTGGCGAAAAAGCGGTAATGGTCGTCGCCGATGCCGGTGTTGAGGGCAAGAACGCCGCCCGATCCCTTGCCGAATTCGGCGGGCTCGCGGGAGGGCTCGACCTGAATGGAGCGAAACGCGTCGGTGCTGACGCGGATTAAGAGCAGGCCGTTGGCGGGTTGGGTGACGTTGAAGCCATCGAGTTCGGTGACGGTCTGATACGTCTCGGCGCCGGCAACATGGGGTTGGCCGACTTGGTCCTGAACGACTCCGGGGATGAAGTTGAGCGCATTGCGGTAGTCGTGAGTCGTGGGAAACACCATGTTGATGACGTCGAGGCCAGAGAGCGATTCCTGCGAGGCGACCTGAGAGGGATCGATCGCAGGCGCGGACTCCTGCACGTTGACGACTTCGCGAACTTCCTGCTGGTGCGAGATGGCGACTTCGATGTTGGAAGCTGGAGAAACTTGCAGGCTGGGCTGGACTAGGGCGTAGAAGCCTTCTTTTTCGACGCGGAGCTCGTAAGATCCAGCGGCGAGGCCGGGGAAGCGGCAGCGACCGGCGTAATCGGTTTGACAATGCCATGCGCCTTGGGGCGGCGCCTGAAGAGTGAGGCGGGCAGAGGGGACAGCGACTCCGTTTTCATCGAGGACGGTGATGGTGGGTGCCGGAGGGGTTTGGGCCGCGGCGGCACAGAGTAGGGCGAAGAGCATCCACCAGGGAGACACAGAGTCACGGAGAATTCTTCTGGTCATAGAACTCGCCGTTGTGTGAATCGAGCCGGCATGGTTATATGCGGATTATTTTACGGTCGGATGCGGGGTGGGAGCGCCGGGTTTTTCACGACGAAAATGGGGTTGTTGACTCTGTGCCGGCGACGGTTTGTTGGATGCGCAACATACAGGGTCGGCGCGGGATTTTACGAGAATCGTCCCTATTCACAAACTGGGCATGGGGGCGTAGAATTTGGGCAAGGATTCTTCCGATGTCGCAGTTGACCTTCCACCAAGCGTTAGACCTCACCGCCAATTTTGCGTTTACCGCCGAGCGTATGCGGGAGGCGAATAGTGATCTTCAGAGCCGCGCCAGCATTTGCGAAAGGGCCAGCCGGGTTGCATTCTTGAGGGCCCACGTCATCGCCAAGAGTGAAGAAGTACGGCCGGCGTTTGGCGAGCTTTTCCGGCGGGCGGCGTTCGCAGTCGCCTGAGAAAAGCTGGAACCACGAAGGACGCGAAGGTACACGAAGGAAACCGAGTACGGCTGCTGTCAAATTCTTGTGTCCAATTGCGAGCTTTTACCGTGGGCGGCGTTCGCGTGGCCTGAGAAGAGCTGGAACCACTAAGGAAGCCTAGTACTACTGCTATCGAATTGCCGCGTTAAAAATCCCCCATTCAGTTCCCGAGTCGAATTCCCGCCATCCGCAATTTGAACGGCGGCATCATCTCTGGGGATGAAATCGTCTCAGGACCGGCTGTTACGTCTGATCGCAATCTTTAAATTCCTTAAGGCGGCTGCCCTGATCGCCATCAGTGTCGGTGTATTCAAAGCTGTGCACAAGGACATCGGGGAGATAGCAGAGCGCTGGGTGGGAGCGTTTCACCTCAATCCGGGAAACCGTTTCGTGGACGCCGCGCTGAGCAGAATTTCCAATCTGAGTCCGGGGCAGATCAAGAAATTAGGGCTGGGAGGAGTGCTCTACGCGGGACTATTCCTGACCGAGGGAATCGGGCTGTGGCTGCTGAAGCCTTGGGGCGAATGGGTGACAGTGATTATCACGGGGTCGCTGGTTCCGGTGGAGATTTATGAGATCCACCGGCATTCCAGCGGAATAAAGGTTGCGGTGCTAGTGGTTAACATCGCGACGGTCGCGTATTTGATCTACCGGATTCGAAGCAGGAAGGCTGGCGCATAGGAAACCAGCGAGCCAGTCTGACTCCTGGGGATATAATGTATCGCGCTCGTGCGAGTTCACGCCGGCAAGCAGAGTTGACGGAGTAAGTTTCCATACGAACACAGGCGCTAAGTCCGGAGTTTTATCTAGAGCTGATCGCGGCCCTGAAGGGCCGCTCTTCCACGGTTGATAACCGTCCTTCTTCCACACTTTTGATTACCCATCGGGGTCGGGTGCGGCGGCGAGACGCCCCCGCGACAGCCGGCGGGACGCCGGCGCTACGTTTTCTCGGGAGTGCGTCGTGAATGCAGCAGTGCTCAATGCCATCGGTAAGGCTCCGCGGTGCCAGGATTTTGCGGAACCGGAGCCGAAGGACGGCGAAGTCATTGTTCGTGTGCGGGCGGCGGCTCTGAAGCCGATTGACCGGCAGATGGCAGCCGGGGCGCACTACGCCTCTGAGGTCCAACTTCCTGCGGTGTGCGGCACGGATGGTGTGGGCTTACTCGCCGACGGAACGAGAGTTTTTTTCGGAGGCGCACGATCGCCGTATGGGGCTATGGCGGAGCGGACCGTGGTGGCTCGAATCCGGTGCGTGCCGCTTCCCGACAATGTCGACGATGTTACGGCGGCTGCGGTGTTCAATCCGGGATTGTCGGCTTTCGGTGCGCTGAAGTGGCGCGCGCAACTTGCGGCTGGCGAGACAGTGCTGATTCTCGGCGCGACGGGGGTGACGGGAAAGCTTGCGATTCAAACGGCCAAGCTGTTGGGGGCGGGGCGCGTGGTCGCGGCTGGCCGGAACAAGCAAGTGTTGAGCACGCTTCACGAACTGGGGGCGGACGCAACCATTCGGCTGGATACGACGGGGGCAGAGCTTGCCGAACTTCTTGCCCGGGAGGCAGGAGGGAAAGGATTCGACGTCGTCATTGATTATTTGTGGGGAACTCCGACCGAAGCGCTGCTGGCGTCCGTCACACGAAGAGATTTCAATTCGGCATTGTCGCGGGTTCGCCTGGTGCAGGTTGGGGAAAGCGCGGGAGCGACGATTTCATTGCCGGCGGCGGTGCTGCGCAGTTCGCGATTGGAGATCATGGGAGCGGGGAGCGGGAGCGCGCCGGCTTCGCGCGAGATGTGGGCTGAGGCGATTCAGTGGTTGTTGGGGAATGTGGCGCGCGGGGCGTTAAGAGTTGAGACGGTGCGGGTGGCGCTGGCGGAGATCGAGTCGGAGTGGGGGCGGGAGCGGCATGGGCGGCGAGCGGTGGTGATTCCGTAAGTGTGAGTCGGCCGGGTCGCCGAAGTTGAACACGGGGGCTAAAGCCCGAACATCTCTTCGCTTAACGCGGCGCTAAAGCGCCGCTCTTCCACGGCTTCTGCGGGGCGGGTGAGGGGTGTTCTTCCATCAAAGGTGCGGAGTGTTGATCGTGGATGGGGGGCGCGGGCGAGACGCCCGCGCGACAGCCGGCGGGACGCCGGCGCTACGGTCAGGGAAGGGTGAAGGCGACTAGGGCGTCGCCTGGAGTTTCTTCCGTGATTTTGTCGTGGCCTCCGGCGGCGATTACTACGTACTGTTTGCCGTGGCTAGAGAAGGTCATGGGTGTGGCGTGGCCGCTGTCGGGAAGCTGAGCCTTCCACAATTCGTTGCCGGTTTCGATATCGAAGGCGCGGAAGTAGGGATCGAAGGTACCGCCAATGAAAACGAGACCGCCGGCGGTCACGATCGGGCCGCCGAGGCTGAGCGATCCAGGTGGAATCGGCGGCTGCTTGTGGCCGAAATCCTGCATGGAGCCTAGCGGCACTTTCCAAAGGATTTTTCCTTCGTTCATATCCAGGGCGATGAGCGAACCCCATGGCGGGGCGACGCACGGCAGGTCGGACGGTGATTGGATGAAGCGGCGAAACAGCCCATAAGGCGCGCCGGTTTGTGGAGAGTAATCGCCGTCTTCGGTCCGAACTTCGTCTTTCCAGAAGTCTGCCCGCGGGATCAGCTTTACCTTCGTCGGCAGATTATTGATGTTCGTGACCAGAAGGCTATGCTGCGGATCGAAGGCGTAACCGCTCCACGTCATCCCGCCCAGGACGCCCGGAGTCTCGATCGTGCCTTGCAGGCTGGGAGGAGTGAAGATGCCATCATGGCGTAATCCAGCGATCTGCTTGCGGCAGTATTCCAGATCGGCGGGAGTCGGTCCCCATGCGTCGTCGGCGGAGATTTTCTGGAGGGCAAGAGCAGGCGGGTTGACTGGAAAGGGCTGAGTTGGGGAAGCATCTTCCCCGGGTATGTCGCTCTTGAGAACGGGGCGTTCTTCGACTGGGAATACCGGATTGCCGGTGTCGCGATTGAGCACGAAGAGATTGCCCGTCTTATTTCCTTGAATCACAACCGGGAGTTTTTCTCCTCTGCGTTGCAGGGTGGCGAGCAAGGGAGGCGCCGCCGAGTCGTAATCCCAAAGGTCATGGTGGACCAGCTGGAATCCCCAGGCGAGTTCGCCGGTTTTGGCATGGAGAGCGACGACGGAGTTGGCCCACTTATTGTCGCCGGGCCGAAGCCCACCGTAGTAATCGGGACTGGCGCTTCCGGTCGGGATGAACACCAGATCGCGAGCGGGATCGATGGTCATGATGGACCAGGCGTTGGCGGCGCCGACTTTGGTCTCGGCAAGTTTGCCATTCGATGTCGTCGCAATGAGTGGAATAGGATCCCAACTCCAGCGGAGCTTGCCGGTGCGGGCGTCGAAGGCGCGGACTACACCTGCGGGCATGGCGGCGCGGGCGTTGTCGTCAATGGCGGAGCCGACGATCACGAGATCGTCGATGACTGCAGACGGCGAGGTCATGTGGTACCAGCCGGCACGATAGCCGGGCACATCGCGCAGGTTGACCTGGCCGTAATCGCCGAAATCCATGCACGGCTTGCCGGTGGCGGCGTCGAGCGAAATGAGCCGGGCGTCAAGAGTGGCTTCGAAGAGTCGGCGATGGCAAAGTTTCGATGGTGCAGTAAGCGGGTCGACCCAGGTGGAGACACCACGATTGATCAGGCCATCGCCGTATTCGAGTGTGAGGTCGACATGGGGATCGTAGGCCCAGAGTTGGCGCCCGGTTTCGGGGTCGAGTGCGATGACGCGGTTAAAACCGGTGGAGATGTAAAGAGTTCCATCGACGAAAATCGGAGTGGCTTCGAATCCGCTCCGCCGCCGGTCGTGAGTGCCATCGGAGATATCGCCGGTGTGGAAGATCCAGGTAACTTTCAGCTTGGAAACGTTCTCTCGATTGATCTGCGAGAGAGTTGAGTAGCGCATGCCGCCGGGATCGTTGCCATAATTCGGCCAATCCGTGTCGCGGGTTTGCGCCCAGGCTATACCGGTGAGGACGATTGCACTTAGAACTATTTGCCACGTCTTGATGCTGGGCATGGGCACCTATGTTGGACGAAGTGGCGGGTCAAACGCAACTCGCGATAGCGAGAGAGCGGAATACGCTATAGGAGGTTACGCTTTGGTGGCGAGGTAGTCGCAGACGCGGCGGATGGTGTCGCGCTGGTGGTCGTTGAGGGTGAGGAATTCGAATCCGTAACGCAGGCCTTGGCGGTAGCGCACGATGGCGCGCACTTTGATGGGGTAGGGCGTGAGGGGCAAGGGAATTTCCAGAGTCACAATCTCGCCGGGTTCGAGGCTGCCGGTGAGAGTGGCGCCGATGCCGTCCTGGCCCATTTCGGTGGACCGTCCCCAGCAGGTGCGGAATTCTCCTGCCTGAAACATTTTGACCTGCAGTCGGACGTCGATAACAAAACGGGGAAAGCGGCGCGTGAATTGGACCCTGCCCGTGGCGCGCAGCTGACCGACCTGGTGCTCGGCTCCTGATCCTGCACTGGCGGCAGCGGCTTGGGCTTTCTTGTCAGTACTCATGGCAATTCAACGAAATGCTTTCCTCTGAGGCTAGTTGCCATGCAGCAGGTATCCTGGTTCCAGCGGCAACTTGCCGGCGATCTTGACCACAGCGACGCTGCTGTTGATGGCATAGACGTCGACGACTCCCACGGCCCCGGGAATGGATGCCACCTTGTTGACTAGTTCTTCGTCGGAGTCGGCAATGATAATGGCGGGATGCCCAATCCGCCCGTGATTGGCGGAGGTGACCAGATCCTTCACTTGCGCTTCCGGCAATTCATAAAGCTTCTCGAGAACCACCTTCATTTCAGGAGCGGAAGGAGCACGCATAATGAAGGTGACCGACTTGCCGTCGGGCCAATGGTTGGTCTGACCTTTGCAGACTTTGACCAGGTCAGGCAATGTGATACTTGAAACCGCATTCGCCTTGTTGGAGACGATCGCCAGGTCGCGCGCCGCAGCCAGAGAAGCGGCCAGAGCTAAAAACAACCATAACGTTAACATTCGACGGTAGTACACGCGCGCTCCTACGAGACGAAAAAGTCGATGGAGCGATTTTCGTGGAAATGGGACGAGGGCTCAACGGTCACTTAGGTCATGTACCTTTGGTACTAATGGGTTCCCAAAGCGGTGGATCGTGACCAAAAGCGGTGTGGAAAACCGGGGTGTAATTCAGGTGTCGAGGGGATTGGCAACCCTTGCGGGATACGATAGGCTATGGCTTCTTTATAAGAACCTCAGAAGGAATCCCCCATGACTAATCGTGTCAGTTATGCTCCGCAAGACTTCCAGAAGATGTGCAAGCAGGCCGAGAGAGATCATGAAGCGAAGAAGTTGGTGGTTTTAATGGACCGGGTGAAGCGGCAGATTGCAGAGCGGGAAAATCCGGGCTTGAACCTGGAAGGTCCAAAAAGTCCGATGAAGGTGTCGGACAGTGATTCTGGGTATTTGCGGCTGCCCAGCCGTTCGGTGCCGTTCGAAAGATAGCGAGAACGATTTCCATTCTGCCAGCGAACGTTTGCATTCCTTCGGACTAAACTTTTCCTCTTGCAGAAATTTATTTGCGGTAAAATGACGCTCAAGTTCTGTGTGCGGGCGCCGAAGGGCGTCTGCGGGTTCTGATGTTTGCCTTCCCCCAGGAGGTAGTAGATGTATCGGCCCTATTCGTTCTCCCCAGCGGACTTTCGTCCGTTGCGGGATGCAGAGTCCCAGGTGCGGGATCTGACTCAAGATTTCGCCACTTCTTTCAATACAGGAAATTACGATCAGGCAGCGAGTCTTTTCGCCAGCGATGGCGCGCTGATGGCCCCGTTGTTTGAAGGTGCTTATGGGCAGAGAGCCATCGAGCACCTGCTGCGCGAGATGGGCGAGGGAGGTTATAGCAATCTGCGGATGGAAACCATGCGGGTGGATCATTCCGGTGATATGGCGATGGAATTGGGACGCTTCTCCGTGTCGATGCCGAAACAGAATGAGAGAGCAGTGGTGCAGCGGGGCAAGTACGTACGAGTGTGGAGGCGCCTCGGAGCGTGGCTAATTGTGGCCGACTGTAGGAGTTGGACCGCGGAGGCAAAAAGTGACTGTGCGGCCTGAGGTCGCAAAGGATGGAGCGCCAGAGCAAACCAGGCCTGCCCGTGAGCAAGCTCAGGTAGCGAAGGCCGATCCGGCGCAGTATTGTCCCAATTGCTCGGCCAGGTTGCGCGAGAGCCGCTGCAAGCTGAAATGTCCGCAGTGCGGGTTTTATTTGAGCTGCTCGGACTTTTACTGAGGGCAGAAGGAAGAAGGCAGATTGCAGAATGAAGATTTCAGATTGCAGATTTTAGATCTCAAATTGGAATTGCGCTGAATCTTTTGGAATACCTACTGCTCGCTCATTCACTTCAAGCTTCAATCTTCAATCTGAAATCTACAATCTACAATCTGAAATCTCATTCTGCATTTCTGCCTTCTGCCTTCCGAAATCCAGAATCCGAAATGTCGCCCTGCGCGATCAGCGCGCTCCGTCTACAATGGATTTGCGTTTTGTCGAAATCATAGCGAGGAGAACGATCATGCAACGCAAGGCTAGTGCGGTTTGGAAAGGCGGGTTGAAGGATGGCAAGGGGACGATGTCGGCTCCGGGCGGGGTGTTGAACAACACGCAATATTCATTTACGACCCGGTTTGAAAATGCTCCGGGAACCAACCCTGAGGAACTGATCGCGGCGGCCCATGCCGGGTGTTTCTCGATGGCGCTTTCAGCGCAGCTGGGCGGCGCGAATCTGACGCCGGAAAGCATTTCAACGACGGTGACGCTGTCCTTTGAAAAGCTGGATTCCGGCTGGACGATCACCGAGAGTCACATTGATGTGGTGGGAAAAGTGCCGGGTGCGGACGCGGCGACTTTTCAAAAATACGCAGAGGCTGCCGAGAAGGGATGTCCGGTCTCGAAGGTGCTCAACGCGAAAATCACGATGACCGCGAAGCTTGGGTAGCGCAAACCCATTTACCACGAAGGGCACGAAGGTTGACGAAGGAAGAGCGGCTCGTAGCTGAATCTGATCTCGCATCCGAGTGAATTCAGCCACTACCGACGAACGTGGCTGGTTTGACATGAGATTTCGTGCCTGTAGTGCTGAACGCGAAGATCACAATGACCGCGAAGCTGGGGTAGCGCAAACCCATTTACCACGAAGGGCACGAAGGTTCACGAAGGGAGAGCGGGGCGTAGCTGAATCTGATCTCGCATCCGAGTGAAATTCAGCGACTACCGACAAAACGTGAAATTCAGCGACTACCGACAAAACGTGGCTGGTTTGACATGAGATTTCGTGCCTGTAGAATAGACACGCAGGTCTTCTTGATGCGGCGGCTTTCTGGCTGCCGGGATGAGTAAGTCCACTTGCCATCGTGGCGGAATTGGCAGACGCGCATGGTTCAGGTCCATGTACCGGCAACGGTGTGGGGGTTCGAGTCCCTTCGATGGCACCAAAAAGCAGTGGGCAGTTGTCAGTGATCAGTTCTCACTGATCCGTTGTCAGTGCTCCGTCCATGCCCGTCCACCACGTTTTATTCACCCACCCTCCATTGCTCGGGGCTCAGGCTCCGGTTCTGACGGCAGGACCTCTGGTCACTGATCACTTGTCACCGACTACAATCTGCTTGGGCTGACGCCTGAACGTTAAGGTCCCGGCTGACTTGAACCCTGCCGTACCGCAGTATGTCTATGCAGAAGGGCGGAAATGGGGCACAATCATGCGGGGCGGCGGAGTAGAACTTGAAGATTTCGCAAAAGGGACTGTACGCGCTGCAGGCCATGATGACGCTGGCGCGGCGGCATGAGCAGGGGGCGATCAAGATCCGCGACATTGCTGCCGACAGCGATCTGCCGGAAAAATTCCTGGAATTGATCCTGCTGGAACTGAAGAATGCGCGCATTGTGGACAGCGTGCGCGGGGCACGCGGCGGGTACCAGTTGCGGCGCGATCCTTCCGAGATTCCATTGAGCGACATTATCCGGCTGGTCGACGGTCCCTTGGCGCCGATGGGTGACGCCGAGCAGTTGCGGGGGCTGATCGACAAAGACGAAGATCATCGCGCGCTGTACGAAGTATTTCTGGCTGTGCGGGATGCGGCGGCTAAAATTCTGGAGAACACGAGCGTGGCCGATCTGGTCGCCGGCAGCAAGGGAAAAAAGGGCGCGTCG
Organism: Candidatus Sulfotelmatobacter sp.; assembly: GCA_035309485.1. Taxonomy (GTDB): domain Bacteria; phylum Acidobacteriota; class Terriglobia; order Terriglobales; family Acidobacteriaceae; genus Sulfotelmatobacter. Next base: position 7,909 of record DATGFC010000085.1, on the reverse strand, counting down.
AGTAAGGCCGGGACTGCAGCTGCGAAAAAGACGAAACATCTCTAGAGCGCAGTAGGGGCGATCGTTACGGTTGAGTGCGATCTTATCTCGTCTTTTGCATTCGGCAAGAGGACATCATGATCGAGAACTTGTATGACCTGATCGGCGGACATGAGACGATCAAAGTCGCCACCGAACGCTTCTACGAAAAAATACTCGAGGATGAGAGCCTGCGGCCCTTCTTTGAAAGAGCCGACATGTTGCACCTGCGCTCTCGAAAGGTGATGTTCGTCTCGATGCTCCTCGGGGGGCGAGTCTATACCGGCAAAGATATAAATGGCGCGCACGCCGCGGCCAGAGATCACGGCCTTACCGACGCCCATTTTGACCTCTTCCTCAAGCACTTTCGCGCAGCGCTGGAAGAAGCAGGGGTCAAGCCTGAAAATGCCGAGAAAGTTATGAAACCGCTGGAGAGCAAGCGAAAAGCTGTCCTGGACGCATAAGTTCCTCCGGCCGTGGCTACTGTCAAAAGCGAAAAACAACTCCGGTAGAAATACGAGCCACACTTCGATTCCTTACGTAGTTAACGCCCGGATCTCCTCCACCAATCGGCGTGAGCCTGGCATAGAGCCAGTCCACCTGGCCTCGGATCGCAATGCGCGGCTTCACATAGTAATCAACTCCGCCTCCCGCTCCCAGGCTCAAGGCATTATTGGATTTGAAATTCTCGTTGCCGTCTTGGGGAGTTACATGAGTGAAACCGATGAGGAACCGTCCGAAAGGACTGAAGTGCCCGAGTGGCACCGAGACTTGCGGTCCGAAAAGTAAGTTATATGTCTTTCCACTTACGGAAGAGCCGGGCCCGTAGCTGAAGCTGGGATAGAAAGCGGAAAAATCGGTGACGAATCCGACCCAGGGACTCGCTTTGAAGTTGGCGGATGCGTTCCAGCCATTCGCGCTATTGGGAGAGACCAGGCTGAAGTCGGGGCGCATATACGAGTATCCACCAAAGACCTCAAACCTATCTGAAATCTGATCTGAGGATTGAGCCATCGCGAAAGTACCCAGGGAAAGGACAGCGAGAACTGCTAAAGAGAGACGAGTCACGCTTCCTCCTTAAAGGTCAGGGTTCTCGAAGGATAGATGGTGCGATGCAACGCTATCCGGCGCAGGTTGTACTGTCTAGGGGCTTAATGTCAGTTGCTGCTGGTAGGCATCAGGAACAAAGATAGAACGCTACTCGGACACTTCAACAGGCAAGTTACTGGGATTGTCGCGAGTGCCTGCGCAACAAAATATCCAACCCAAATACCGGACCATACACATTGATGCCGTAATTGGAAACACTCGGCGCCGACAAATTTGCATTGGAGATGTGCATCCAGTTTAAGCCTGCCGAAAACGCATAGCGGGAGTTCAGGTTGTAGCGCAATCCCGCGCCCAGGTTGAGGGTGAAGGTGAAGTTCTGGCCTTGTGCGTAGTAGACGCCTAACGGCCCTTTGGCGTCGATCAGGCCGAGGCCCGCTCTTTCGTCGAAGTAAGGAGTGACTCTCCAATTGCGCGGGACGAAATTTCTGCGCAGGCCCATCATGTAAGCGAAATAGCGAGTCTCCGCGCCGCGCGGAATGGCGACCGCGGCCAAGCTGAAGGTAACGTCCCAATTGCCGCGCAAGATCAAGGGGCCCTTTGCGTCGCCAGTATGCCAGCGAACCGACGCGATCATCGGGACCAGCGTGTACCGCAAGGGATACAAGTTGTACGCGTCGCCGGTGAAGATATCGAAGGGGAACGGGATGTTGAAGGGGAGCCAACCTCCTTCGAGGGAAAGTTCCATCTTGTTGCGGAAGAAAACATCCTGGTTAAGGTCCGGGCGTTTAGCGGGCCGCAAGATTTCGATCGAGTGTTCAACCCGCGAATAGTCGGCAGGCTTATCAGCGGCGAGGGTTAGAAATTGCTGCCGGCATGGGCCTCCGTCGAAGGAATCGAACATGAGGCTGGCCGGAATGTAGTCGCATTGTTGTGCGGCGGCGAGAGAAGCGGGAATTGCCAGACTTGCACACAGGAAAGAAAACGAAAGGAAGAAATTCCTGCTACTGAGCTTCAGAGCACAGTGCTTCATTTCCCTCCGTTCTCCTGGAGGCGGTTGGCAGAGCTCGCGGCAGAAACCATCACGTTTGCGCCTCCTGTGATGACCGGAGCAACGTAGTCGCTGACGGTTATGCTCTGCATCCCGGGCGTTACCAACGTGAGATCAAAAGTGTGCGAGCCCGCGTCCGCGGCGGTAAACACGTAGAGCGTCGGCAGAGCGGCGGCCGTATCGGTGGTGGTGAAGTGGATTGGGCCGTCGATCGTGCTGTCAATTTTCCCGTCATACATCGCGGTGACTGTCGCGGTGAAGGGAACGCCTGCGACGACGTTAGCGGGAGCCTTGAGTTCAAGGCTGGCGTGGCCCGAGCCGCAACCGGACGACATCAATCCCGCGACCGTGCTCAATGCCCATAGCAGGCGTATGGGTTGGGTTGTACGAACAAACTTTTCTGTTAGTGACATGGCAGGGCCCGAAGGCCCAGAAAAATCAGACGGAGAAAGCGGGAAAAATGTTGCCGCGGAATTCAGGAGGGACGGGGTATTCCGACGGCAAAGGTGAGCCCACCCGCTCGAGCTGTCTGAGAGGATGGCAGGCCCACTCTGGCGTGAGCCATGCTCTCCAAGGATTTGCGCGAAACGCGTTTTCTAGCTGAGCAATTTCATGGTGTTGGGATCCCACTTCACGACGGATCCGCGCTCCACACTGAGATTGCTGAGCAGGGCAGCGCCTGCGGCGCGGTAGCCGAATACGGCGTCTTCCACCACAGGCTGACGCGAGCGAACCGCGGCAAAGAAATTCTTGAAGTGATCATAGCTGTCGCGGTAGCCCTCGGGAGCGACGTATTTTTCGTAGGCGACGGAAGGAGGATCTGACGAATGGATCGCCGGATACTTCTTGTGATAGTCGTCGAGGATGCGCTTTTGCATGGCCTCGGTGAAGCTGTTGATGAAGAAGCCGGGCTGCTTCTCGCGCGGGGTGCGGCTGATGGTCAGCGTGTTGAAGGCAATCTCCAGCGTGCCTTCGGAGCCGGTGAAGACCAGGCCTTCGCTTTCCTCGCCGCCATCGACGAAGTTCACGCGCAGGCTGAGGTTGAATCCTTCGGGATAGTCAAACAGGCCGAGCATGACATCGTTGGCGTCGCGGCCATCTTTCCAGAAGCGCAGGCCGCCGGTCGCCATGGCGCGCGTCGGCCCGGTACTGCCGGTAATGAAATGCGTGCCGCTGAACAGGTGGACGAATAGGTCTCCGGCAACGCCAGTGCCGTACGCTTTCCACTTGCGCCACTGAAAGAAGTGCTCTCCGTTGAAGGGAATTTTGGGCGCGCTACCGAGGAATTGCGGCCAATCGCAGGTCTCGGTTGAAGCGTCGGGGGGGACGGTATAGTTCCAGGCGCCGACGGAGCTGTTGCGGTCCCAATGCGCATTCACCATGTTGAGCTGGCCAATTGCGCCGGACGCGAGTAGTTCTTTGGCCTTGGCATAAATGATCGAGCTGACGCGCTGGCTTCCAATCTGCAGGATGCGGTTGTTGGAGCGGGCGGCCTCGATCATCTCCGGGCCGTCGGTGTAGACGTGGATCATGGGCTTCTCGCAGTAAACGTCCTTGCCGGCCTTCATCGCGTCGACTGCGACCTGCTTGTGCCAGTGATCGGGGGTGCCGATGATGACGGCGTCAATGTCCTTGCGCGCAAGGACCTCCTTGTAGTCGCGGGTAGTGAAGACGTCGTTCCCCCAGAGTTCCTTGCTATGCTCGAGGCGTCCGTCGTAGCAGTCGGAGACGGCGACAAGTTTCACCCCGGGAACCTGGACGGCGACTCTTGTGTCGTACTGTCCCTGACCGCCAGCGCCAATGAGTGCGATCTGAATGTGATCGTTGGCCGCTACTGCGGCGGAGGGCTGGGATTGCTCCGCGGCAAGTGCATAAACTTTTGTGCCGAGAATTGTGCCAGCGGTGGCGGAGCCTGCGACTTTCAGAAAATTTCTGCGGTTGAGCACGGATGTCCCCCCGGAATAGAAATTCAGAATGCCTGCAAAGATAAACTCTTTGCGGAAAGATTGCCTCAACTATAACTTTTGTCTGCTGTTTATGCGGGAAATTTGCATTCCGGGGCGAGTTTCCCTTGTGTTCACAGGGGAAATGTGACACGCTTCCCATGGAATCCAAGGGGAACGGGATAGACTCGTCCAAACTCGAATTCGTGCGCGGCACGCTCGATGTTCTCATTCTGAAAGCGCTGGTGTGGGGACCGCTTCATGGCTATGCCATCACCAGCTTTATTCGCCGGCAGAGCGACGATGCTTTGCTGCTCGAAGAGGGCACGCTGTATCCCGCCCTGTGGCGGCTGGAGAGCCGGGGACTGCTCGCCGCCGAGTGGGGCTTGTCGGAAAACAATCGCAAAGCGAAGTTTTATCGGCTCACATCCGAAGGCCGACGGCACCTGCGTCAGGAAGTCAAAATCTGGCAGGCATACGCGGCGGCAGTGGCAAAGGTGCTGGCTGCAACGCAGCTGGCCGAGCCCGAGGAGGTCCAATGACGAATACTCCTTTCTGGCGGCGGTATGCGCGTTTCTTCGGCCCGGATGCGATGGCCGACGTGAAGGACGAACTCGGTTTCCATCTCGAAGCCAAGACCGAGGATCTGATCCGGCAGGGCTTGACGCCCGCAGCGGCGCGTAAAGAAGCGGAGCGGCAGTTCGGAGACCTTCGTGCCGTCCAGCGCATAGGGCAACAGATCGGCAAGAAGGCGGAACGGCGGAGACGAATTGGAGATTACTGGACTGACTTAGTCCACGACGTTCGTTATACGTTCCGTACTCTGAGCCGCGATCCGGGATTTGCCGCTGTCTCGATTCTGATACTGGCTCTGGCCATCGGCGCCAACATCGCGGTTTTCAACGTGGTGAATACGCTGCTCCTGCGGCCGCTGCCGTTTCCTCATGCCAACGAACTGGTTTGGATCGCGCCGCCGCCATCGGCCTGTGCCTTGTCGTGCGCCACCTACTCTGCAGATGCCTATGAGGAATTCCGCAGCCAGAGTCGCGTGTATCAGGATGTCACGGGATACGAAGCTTTCACCACTCCCGAGAATTTCCGGCTGACGGGTCAAGGCGAACCCGTGCCGGTGACGGGAATCGAAGTCATCGGAAATTTCTTTCAGGTTCTCGGAGTTCAGCCAGTCTTGGGACGCCTGTTTACTGCCGAGGAAGCTCGTAGCGGGCCGGTTGTGGCCAGTTCGACAGGCGAATCGGTTGCCCTGCTCGCGAACGCTTATTGGAGACGGCAATTCCATTCCGATCCTGCCATCGTCGGAAAAGCAATTGAACTGAGCGGAACGCCAGTGACCATCGTGGGAGTGTTGCCCGAGAGCTTCGACTATGGAGCGGTCTTTTCTCCCGGTGCGAAGGCCGATCTTTTTGTCCCAGTCAGCCTCGACAAAGAGCGTATGTGGGGCAACATCGTGACGCTAATCGGCCGCCTCAAGCCGGGCGTGACCGTCGCCCAGGCGCTCGATGACGCCAACCGCGTCGCGCCAGACATTTACTTTAATGTGAAATATCCAGACACCCTTGGCCGCTATAAGGGCGACCTGATCCCTGTGCCGCTGAAGGATTACGTCACCGGCAAGTTGCGGCGCTCGCTGATTGCACTCTGGTTGGCCGTGGGCACGATTTTGCTGATCGCGGGGGTGAACCTCTCGAACCTGATGCTGGCGCGAGCCGCCGCGCGGGCGAAGGAGTTTGCGGTGCGCGGCGCTCTGGGCGCGGGGCGTGGGCGCATCGTGCGCCAACTCCTCATGGAAAGTGTAGTGCTCTCCGGGACGGGAGCGGTGTTCGGTCTTGGACTGGCGCTGGCCTTGGTTCGATGGCTCGCGCACCAGGGCTCTCTGGCGCTGCCGCTATTGAGTTCTCTGCGAATCGACGATCAAGTATTGGGTTGGACCGTTCTCGTCGCTGTGGTCACGGCAATGATCTTCGGCTTGCTGCCTGGCCTGCGAATGGCCAGCGGCAATCTTCAGACGGTGCTCAAGGATTCCGGTGCGGGAGCGGGGCTCGGCCGCAAACACGAGCGGTTCCGCGCTTCGCTCGTGATCTCGGAAATTGCCCTTGCCTGCGTGCTGCTGGTGAGCGCGGGATTGCTGTTGCGCAGTTTCGTCAAGGTGCTTGAGGTGGATCTCGGCTTCGAGCCAGATCATGCTGCGTCGATGAATGTTGAGTACGACGCCAGCGCTCAGCCTCCGAAGAACGATGTGCTCAAGCGCAGCGCTGTGTTTCAGGCGATGCTCGCCCGTGTGGGTGCGATCCCCGGAGTGGAAGCGGTTGGCATCACCGACTACCTTCCCTTGGGGCCGAACCGCTCGTGGGATGCTCCCGTGCCTAAGGGAAAAGTCTTCGCTCCCGGCGAATTGCCGGAGCCGCTGGTGTATGTCATCACGCCGGGATTTATTCGGGCCATGGGGATACCCCTGCGCGGGCGCGACTTCACGTGGGCCGATGGCCCGAACAGCGAGAGAGTCGTTCTTATAAATCGGTCCATGGCTCGCTTCTATTGGCCGGGCGAGGACGCAATCGGCAAGATCCTGATGCGGGACAAGGAGGAAGACCGCGTGGTTGGCGTGGTGGATGATGTGCACGAGGAGAGCATTGAAGGCAATGCCGGCGCTCAGATTTACTATCCGGCGATTCAGCAATTGCCCTCCCGGGCGCAGTTGGTGGTTCGCAGCAGAGTTCCGCCCGCGGTCCTTGGCCCAAGCGTGCTGCGCGCGTTGCGCGAACTGAATCCCGGCCAGTCCGCAGCAGAGTTCCGGCCGATCCGGACAATTGTCGACCGTGCGGTGTCACCTCGCCGCTTCTTCATGGTGCTTGTCTCCGCGTTTGCCGGGCTCGGCTTGCTACTCGCCACTCTTGGCATCTACGGTGTCATCTCATATTCGGTGACGCGGCAAAGACCGGAGATTGGCGTCCGCATGGCGCTGGGCGCTACAGCCGGCCGGGTGCAGCGCCAGGTGCTGGCTAACACGCTGCGTTTGACCTTCGCCGGTATCGGACTGGGGGCGGCGATCGCGATCGTGGTGGCGAAGGCTATTGCTTCGCTGCTGTTCGCAACTTCTCCCTGGGATCTGCTCAGTTATTTCGGAATGGCGTGCGTGTTGCTGATCGTTGCAGCCGCTTCGGGGTACATCCCGGCACGTCGCGCTTCCTTGGTTAATCCGATGGAGGCGCTGCGCAATCCATGATCCGAGATCGGCGGCGTCTGTCGAACTCCTTTTCTGGCGCGGGAATTGCAGGATTTTCACAGTCCCAGTGCACAGCTGTGCGCTCGCTTGAAGAGCGATTGCGCTGGATGAATTCAGCGGAAACCAGCGTCCAGAGCGGGTTTTGCGAGCAATGCTTTTGTTGCCTGCACAAAATTGGGGCAGGCGCTTGTGGACGGGCTGCACTCGATTGAAAATGCATGTAGTTACAACGCGCGATTTTTCATTGACTGAAAAAATAGAAGGAGTGCAACAAGATCGTTCTTTGACAGCTTCTTAAGTTTTTCCGGTTGGTGCGGCGTCCGGGGCTCGAGCGAAGTCACCGGCTTGATCGAAAGATTAGGTTGGAGGGCCAGCAAGGGTCTATAGCAAAGCGCTGGTCGAGGAGAACGGAGAAGAAATGTTGAAGGCAGGATAGAGTTCCGAGGCGTAGGGTAGATTTATCCGGTTGGCGGTGAGCCCGGAGCCCAAGCTTACGATCGCGCGTTGCGCCCCGCAAGGGAGGCGACGAGAGCAGGTCGAGCGAGGGTCAAACGCGAGCTACTGGCCGAGACGAATGGATCCTACACCACCTCGGAACTCTCTTATTTT
>DATGFC010000084.1:0-279860 GCA_035309485.1 Candidatus Sulfotelmatobacter sp. | reverse complement strand
CCTAACCAAATCATAGGCTTACAAGAATTCAGTCCCGCAACGCAACCTTCTAACTACTCGAAAGGAGTTTGAAACTATGGCGAAATTTTCACCGCTTCACGACCGTATCCTGGTCCGTCGTGTGGAGGAAGCTTCCACCACCCGTGGCGGCATCATTATCCCCGACTCAGCCAAGGACAAGCCGCAGGAGGGCGAAGTCATCTCCACCGGCAAAGGCCGCACCAACGATGAAGGCAAGACGTTCCCGCTGGCCGTCAAAGAAGGCGACCGCATCCTGTTCGGCAAGTACTCGGGCACCGAGATCAAGATTGATGGCGAAGAGTTCATCATCATGAAGGAAGACGAAGTCCTGGGGATCCTGACCGGCGCAGCCAGCCCGTCGAAGAAAGAACTCGCCGGCAGCCGGAAGTAGCTTTCAGCTGTCACGGAAATAGCATTCAGCTGTCAGCTCTCAGCTGTCAGCGAAAACCAAAGATCGCATTTTAAAGATTGCAAGTAGCCAGCAGCCTGGAGGCTCCTGGCTGAAAAGCTGGCAGCGGGTAGCTGACAGCCCTCAACGACGAAATTCATAACAAGGAGATAGAAACAATGGCAAAGCACATCGTTCACGGAGAAGAGTCGCGACAGGCGATCCTCCGCGGCGTCAACCTTCTGGCCGACGCCGTGAAAGTCACACTCGGCCCCAAGGGCCGCAATGTAGTTATCGAAAAGAAGTTCGGTTCGCCGACCATCACCAAGGACGGCGTCACCGTGGCCAAAGAAATCGAATTGAAAGACGGCCTGGAGAACATGGGCGCCCAGATGGTTCGTGAAGTCGCCAGCAAGACTTCCGACGTCGCCGGCGACGGCACCACCACCGCCACCGTTCTCGCCCAGGCCATCTACCGCGAAGGCGTCAAGACCGTCGCTGCCGGCGCCAATCCCATGGCCCTGAAGCGCGGCATCGAGAAAGCCGTCACCACGATTGCCGGCAAGCTCGACAAAGAAGGCAACCGCGTCAACGGCGAACTCGACAAGCTGTCGAAGCCCGTTACCGGCGAAATGATTGCCCAAGTTGGGACCATTTCCGCGAACAACGACGAGACCATCGGCAAGATCATTGCCGAGGCGATGAAGAAAGTTGGCAAGGACGGCGTCATCACGGTTGAAGAGTCGAAGACGCTCGAGACCCAGCTGGAAGTCGTCGAAGGCATGCAGTTCGATCGCGGGTATCTGTCGCCTTACTTCGTGACGGATCCGGAGCGGATGGAAGTTGCCCTGGAGAACGCCTACATCCTGATCAACGAAAAGAAGATCAGCTCGATGAAGGACCTGCTCCCGCTGCTCGAGCAGATCGCGAAGAGCGGCAAGCCGTTGCTGATCATCGCGGAAGACGTCGAGGGCGAAGCGCTCGCGACCCTGGTCGTCAACAAGCTGCGTGGCACGCTGCAAGTCGCGGCTGTGAAGGCTCCAGGCTTCGGCGATCGCCGCAAAGCGATGCTGCAGGATATCGCGATCCTGACCGGTGGCAAGGCCATCACCGAAGATCTGGGAATCAAGCTGGAGAACGTGCAGATCTCGGACCTGGGCCAGGCCAAGAAGATCACCATCGACAAGGACAACACGACGGTGGTCGAGGGCAAGGGCAAGCACGCTGAGATCGAAGGCCGCGTGAAAGAAATTCGCAGCCAGGTGGAGAAGACTACCAGCGACTACGACCGCGAGAAGCTGCAAGAGCGGCTGGCGAAGCTGGTTGGTGGCGTGGCCGTGATCAAAGTCGGCGCCGCAACCGAAACCGAAATGAAGGAAAAGAAAGCCCGCGTGGAAGACGCAATGCATGCGACGCGCGCAGCCGTGGAAGAAGGAATCGTCCCCGGCGGCGGCGTGGCTCTGGCGCGTTGTGCCAGCGTGCTCGACAAGGTGAAGGCCGAAGGCGATGAGCAGATCGGCATCAACATTGTGAAGCGCGCCATCACCGAGCCGCTGCGCATGATCGCCGAGAACGCCGGCGAAGAAGGCGCTGTGGTGCTGGGCAAGGTGCTCGAGTCGAAGGAAACGAACTTCGGCTACAACGCCTTCTCCAACGAGTACGAAGACCTGGTTAAGGCCGGCGTGCTTGATCCGACGAAGGTGGTGCGCACGGCGCTGCAGAATGCCGGCTCGATCGCCTCGTTGATGCTGACGACCGAAGCCCTGGTGGCGGAGATTCCGGAAAAGAAGGAAGCTCCGATGCCGGGTGGAGGACACGGCGGCGGCGGCATGGGCGACATGTACTAAGAAGCTGTCGGCCATCAGCTGTCAGCTTTCAGAAAGAACAGAGCCCCGCTCTTGCGAGAGCGGGGCTTTTTGCTGCGCGTGCAAGCCTGAGTCCTGGAGCGACTATTAAAGACAGTCCGTTCGGGATTAGAGAGTTTTAATTTGCACGAAAGAGTTGGCGTCAGATCACCTGCGGTTGGTCATTGTCGTAACTTGTGAGGGTTGTCCGGAGCGCACAGAATTAAATCGGAAGGGCCCCTGCAATTCCAAAGCAGGAGGACTGTCAGGATCTCTGACGTTCAGGCTAGTTGCCGTGCCACTCGTATCTCAGTGCGCGCTGCTGCGAGGAAGATTCTTCGATTCAGGCACTACATTTTCCCACACGCAATTCATGAAGATTGGCGCTCGCTTTGAGGAGCGCGAGGGTAGTCCCGCGCGTTGCAGGTGGCCAGGCAACATCCTTCCGGTCAATGGAGGAAAAAATTATGAGCAGCAGGGGTGAGCAGCGAGAAGCGGGCGTAGCCCTGATGTTGGCACTGGTTTTGCTGTTATTGATTTCAGCAATTGCGATTGGGATTATCAGCATGTCGAATGTCGAGAACGCGATCAACACGAATTTTAAGAGCGCGGAAACGGAATACTTCGCGGCGCGCGCGGGCATTGAGGAGGCACGCAACCGGCTGCTGCCCAATGCGTTTGACCACGCGGGCAATTTAATCAGCATAGATCCGGCGCTGCTGCCGAGCGCGCCGCCGGACGCAGGCGGCACGGTCCTGTACATCCTGAATGGAGTGACGTTGGCGCAGGCGACGACTCCGCCGACACCGGGCAATCCGAATCCTTATTTCGATCACGAACTCTGCCACAACATTCCGGGCGGGGCGGGAGGGGTCGTGCAGGTGCCCTTCAACGTGCGCTGCACCACGATGTTGCCCCCGCCGAAGATTGTGACGACGCCCAGCATTGTGCCTTACGCGCTGGATTACAAGTGGGTACGGATCATGATCAAGGAGAACGGAAGCGGGCCGTATACGCTGGCGAAGGGAAAACCTGCGAGCTATGGGGTCTGCTGGGATAAGAGCGCCACTCCGCCGTCAGAAGTGGTGACACCTTCCGTAGCCGACTGTGCTGCGGGAGGCTCTATGCCGCTGGCTCGTCCGGTGTATTTGCTGACGTCGCTGGCGGTGAACCGGAATGGCACGACACGGCGAATGGTGCAGGTAGAGACGTCGCTGGGGGTCAACTACCATCCGAGTTATTCGGTGTACGGAACTTCGACCGCATGCCCGGCAATCAATTTCGTGGGCAATGGCCATACGGCAGGGTTCACGGCGGTGGCCGGAAATACCCAGAATCCGCCGCGCAGCGCCAACACGACGTCTGGAGCGGATGTAGGCACCAATGGCGGGATCGCTTTGGGGGGTAATTCCACGATCGCGGGAATGGCCGGGGTGGCCAGCCATCCGCCGTGCTTTACACCAAATAAATTGAACAGCCCGCCCAGTGCGACGGCGATTTCGCCGGAGAAGTTTCCGGTGTATGGGCCGCCGAATCCCCCGCCACCAACGAAGAACACGAATATCACCACGGACACGAAGCTCACGCCGGGGAATACGTATGGAAATATTTCCGGCACCGGGTCAGCGGTGATCACGCTGCAGGTCCCTGCGGGCCAGGGGACGAGCACCAACCCGGCAATCTTCGTGATGAACAGCCTCAGCCTGGCAGGCCAGTCGACAGTTACGATCGCTCCCGCGAACAGCAGCGCCTGCGGCGGAACGATCATCTGTTATGTCGAAATCATCCTTGCGGGGAACGGAACGAGCAAGCCCCTTTCGCTGGCGGGCGGCTCATTGAGTAACCCGAGCGGGCTTCCCGAAACGATGGTGTTCAATCTCGCGCAGCCCATGAACTGCTCGGCATCGCCCTGCGGCACGGTTCAGATCACAGGTGGAACCGCGACGTATGCGGTCTTCAATGCTCCCATGGACAACGTGGTCGTGTCGGGGAACGGCGATATCTTTGGGTCCATCATCTCCTACGCCACGACGGTGAACGGCGATGGGACGATCTATCACGATACGAATAGCGCCGCGGAGTACACGTCGGATCCGTATCTGCACCTGATTGCGTTTCGGGAGTTGAGTTACTGAGTCAGGGACTCCCAGGTTCTTAAATCAGTGGCCAGTAGTCAGTGGCCAGCAAAGAAGAGAGCCCCGCTCGCGCGAGCGGGGCTTTTTTATTCTTAGAATCCGTACCGCTTCTCGGATGCGGTGAACAGTCCACACGCAATTTTTCCTATCTCTCTTTTCTTTCTTCAAGATTCACCCCACTCGCGGCCGCTCCATTGACTTGGTCCACCATCCCTCCTAACATGGCCGGGCTATGCATGCTGGCCCCACCATCATCGGCCAGACCATCTCGCATTACCGCATCCTGGATAAGCTGGGCGGCGGTGGAATGGGTGTCGTTTATAAGGCCGAGGACATCTCTTTGGGACGCCTGGTCGCCCTGAAGTTCTTGCCGGACGATGTTGCTCACGACCCTCAGGCATTGGAGCGTTTTCGCCGCGAAGCCCGCGCCGCCTCGGCTCTGAACCATCCCAACATTTGCACGATTTATGAAATCGGGAACAGCGGCGAGTTAACGTTCATCGCCATGGAATTTCTCGACGGCGTGACGCTGAAGCATCGCATTGCCGGCAAGCCGCTCGAATCGGAAATGCTGCTTTCGCTCGCCATCGAGATTGCGGACGCGCTCGATGCCGCCCACTCGAAGGGAATTGTTCACCGCGATATCAAACCGGCAAACATTTTCGTCACCGAACGCGGGCACGCTAAAATTCTCGACTTCGGGCTCGCCAAGGTCACCGCCGCTTCCAGTTCCTCCAGCCAGGCGACGGTCACGCGAACCAGCGACGATCCCCACCTCACCAGCCCCGGTACGGCGGTAGGCACTGTCGCCTATATGTCGCCCGAGCAGGCAAGGGGAAAAGAACTCGACGGCCGGTCGGACCTGTTCTCGTTCGGAACCGTGCTCTATGAGATGGCGACGGGCGCCCTACCCTTCCGCGGCGATACTTCGGCCGTCATTTTTGAAGCGATTCTCAATCGCGCTCCCCTGCCACTATTGCGGCTCAATCCCGAGCTGCCGCCGCGTCTGGACGAAATCATCAGCAAGGCGCTGGAAAAAGATCGCGACCTCCGCTACCAGCACGCTTCCGAGATGCGCACGGACCTGAAACGCCTGCAGCGCGATAGCGGTTCGGGGCGCAGCGCGGCCGTGCCGGTGGCCGAATCTTCCCCCGTAGCTGCGTCTGGGCTGGCGGTGCCGGTCAACCCGTCAGGGGCAAGCGGCGTTGCTAGCGCTGCGGGCCATTCCGGCAGCTCCGCGATCAGCGCTGCGGCGCGGCAGCACAAGCCCGGCTTTGCCGCGGGATCGATCATTGGTCTTCTCCTGGTGGCAGCCGCTGCCTATGGCATCTATTCTTTTCTAACCCGCGCCGGTGCTTTGCCCTTCCAGAACTTCACTGTTACTCAGATTACGAACACGGGCAAAGCCGCGCTGGCGGCGATCTCCCCGGACGGGAAGTACATTCTGAATGTGCAGAACGACAACGGCCAGCAAAGCCTCTGGCTGCGCAACATCCCGACCGGCAGCGATACTCAAATCATTCGTGCCGCGCCCGGCATCTATCGCGACCTGGCTTTTTCGCCGGAGGGAAACTATGTGTACTTCGAGAAAGCCGCGAACGCGCAGGGAACGTCATTCGATCTCTACCGTGCGCCGGTGTTGGGAGGAGCGCCCAACTCGATCGTTCGCGACATTGACAGCAACGCCACCTTTTCTCCCGATGGCCAACTCATGGCTTACATTCGCGCCAACGACCCAGAGATCGGCAAATACCGCATCCTCTCGGCCAATCCGGATGGCGGCAACGAAACCGTGCAGTTCATCACTCACTCCACCCGCGGCGCCGATCCGGTAGAAATCAGCTGGTCTCCCGATGGCAAGCAGCTCGCCTATTCCTTTGCATCATCCGGGAACGCGCTCAGCTACATCGAGACCTTCGATCTGTCATCCAAGAAGGTTGCTACTCTGGCTGCACTAAAGAACGAGAGAGTTTACGAACTGAGGTGGTTGCCATCAGGCCGATATCTTCTCGTCGTCTTCTCAGCAAAGGGGCAGAACTTCGTTCGCGCGCAAGTCGGACTGCTTTCCCTCGATGGCAAACTCGTCCCCGTCACTCGCGACACCAACCGCTATGCGACCTTGTCACTTTCCGCTGCCGGCACGGCTGCTTCCACCGTGCAGGTCAAAACCACTCGCAGCCTCGCTCTCCTGCGCACCGACGATCTGGCCAAACAGAGCTCTCCCAACCTGCTGCCCTTGGTTGAGCCGCAAACGGTCCAATGGATGCCAGACGGGAAGTTGCTGGTCTCTGATGGTGAAAAAATTACGCGCATGGATCCCGATGGCCAGAATGCGACTGTCCTGGTCAGTGATCCCTCAGCAAGCATCCTCGGATTCTCACCCTGCGGCGGTCGCTACCTGTTGGTTGCCTGGGCCTACCATCAAAACAATGTAATGGTCATTTGGCGCACTAACGCGGATGGCTCGGCGCCTCTGCAACTCACGTCGCAATACTTTGAAACCGATCCTGTTTGTTCTCCCGATGGCAAGTGGGTCTACTTCCTTGATCGCCCGGTGGACCACGTCATGCGTGTCCCCATCGAGGGCGGCAAGTCAGAACTGGTGCCTGGTCTTACCATCCCCAACTCGTTCGGCCAGGAAAGCTTGAATGTTTTCGGGAATACACTCGCGGTGGTCGCCGATATCAACGAGACTGCTACGAGCACGGCCCGCGTCGACCTGGCCACTCTCTCTTTGGACAACAATTCGGCAACTCCGCTACGCCTCCAACGGTTGGATCCACGTTTCGCCACTCTCCATTCTATGAACCCGCGAGTTCAACCTCTACCCGGTGCGAACGCGGTCGTATATCCAATCACCGAAAATGGCGTGGAAAACCTGTGGGTCCAGCCTCTCGACGGGTCCCCAGGCCACCAACTGACCCACTTCACGTCCGAATCGATTACCGACTATCACTTTTCGCCCGACGGGAAGATTCTGGCCGTAGTCCATGAACACGACACCTCCGACGTAGTCCTGCTGCGCGAAGGGAACCCATAGGCGGAAAGCACCCGGGTGCTGATGAGATAACCCTTGTTCTCGCAGGCGTGGGTGGGAGTGCGGTTCGATGGGGCGTGCGGACGAATGCGTCCGCCGCCACGTGGCCGAGGCTGTCAACAAAGTTCCTGATTCCGGTATCTTGGGTTGGGACCTATGCTGACTAGGCGTGAACTCGTAACTCGAACTGCAACGTTAGCGGTAGCGGCGCTGGCGCGGCCTTTGGTTTCGAATGTGTACGGTGCAACGCCATCGGACCTGCGGGTGGGACCACCGGCCGGCCAGCGGCAGCGAGACTATGCAAGTTTCTTCATCTTGACCCTTTTGACTGCCCGTGGAAATATTCTGTTCCTCACGTAGACCTTCCGAAATCGGGCCGGCCCAAAACTTCCTTTCAAGGAGAATCTCTCATGCGGCGCGCCATTCTTTCGATTGGATCAATCATCATGCTCACCGTTTTCGTCGCTACGCTGGCGAGCGTCCCTGTTGCCGCGCAGTCACCAGAAAAAGTGTTGCATAGTTTCCTGGGCGGGAGCGACGGGATTGCGCCCTACGCGGGAGTGGTTTTCGACAGCGCTGGGCGCCTCTACGGCACAACCTGTCAGGGAGGTACTTACGGCAGCGGCGTCGTCTATCAGATGGGTCAGAAATCGGGCGGCGTGTGGAGCGAACACGTCATTCACACCTTCAACGCCGCAGACGGGAACTGCCCGTCCTCGTCATTGATCGTCGACAAGTCCGGCAATGTCTATGGCACTGCGCCTGGGGGTGGCAGGTATAACTCCGGCGTGGTTTTCGAATTGATCGCGCCGACTACCGGCGGCGGTTGGGGTTACAGGATTCTTCACAGCTTCAGCAATAACGGGTTGGACGGTCAGGTTCCGTTTGGCGGCCTGGTGATGGATTCAGCCGGCAAATTGTACGGCACCACGCAGTTTGGCCCCAACAAATTCTATGGCACTGTGTTCGAGCTTTCTCCCACTGGCGGAGGTTCGTGGAACGAAACCATCCTCTACAGCTTCCCCATCAATTCCAGCGGGTTCATGGTCGACGGTGCGCAGCCGCAGGGCAGTTTGATCTTCGATGCTGCCGGAAATCTCTACGGCGCCACCAACGGCGGCGGGGCCTACGGATTCGGCACGGTGTTTGAGCTTTCGCCGAGCGGCAGCGGCACCTGGACTGAAAGCATCCTGCACAGCTTTCTTAACACATTCAGCGCGGATATCTGGACGCTCCAAGGCGGCGTCGTCTTCGACAAGTCGGGCAACCTCTACGGTTGTACGGAAGCTGGAGGCGCCGACAATGATGGAGGTATTTTCGAGCTATCTCCGGCGGGCGATGGCACCTGGACAGAGACCATCCTTCATACGTTCACTGGCGGCACAAACGGCAGCAAAGATGGTGCCGTCTGCAACTGGGAGACTCCAGTCTTCGATTCAGCCGGCAACCTCTATGGCGTAACCAGCTATGGCGGCGCGAATAGCGCCGGCACCGTCTGGAAACTCACGGCCCAGAGCGGTGGCGCGTGGGCTTATAGCACGATCTACAGCTTCAAAAACATCAATGGCGACGGGGTGAATCCGGCCAGCACCCTAGCTTTCGATTCGCACGGGAACCTTTTTGGCTCCACTCTTTCCGGTGGTCCCGGAGGCGATAGCGGATACGGCACCGTCTTCGTCGTTAAGCCATAACTTAATTTCCGGATATAGAGAGACGGGACTGACGCCATTTCTCCGGCGGGTGGCGGAATCTCCTCGCGTCTCTTGCGAAGGGTGGGCCTCGATGCAGCCATGAGTCCGAATTTCGCTTTGTAACACGGAAAAAGGATCCACTCAAGCGGCGCGTTTCTTGGCAGACTGCAGGCACGCCGACACTTCGCGCAAAACTTGGTCGTAGTCGGCGGCGACTGCGCGCTCCACATGAAGGCGCGCGCCCTTCACCCCGGCTTCTTCCGCCAAACGCTTGAATTCTGTCTGCAGAAAGACTTCCAGTTGCTTCGATGTCAGGAACGCAATGGGAACGGTCGACGACTGGCCGTTTGCGGTCTCGATCTTCACGCAGTATGGGGATTCCGACAGCTGAGGTTCTGTAGTCATGTTAATGCCTCCCTTTCTGGAGTGACGAACGTGGCCAGCAAAAGTGCTGGCATTCTAGCGCGTTCCGCCGTGCATCGGGCCACTCGGTAGGGCAGGCGGAGCCATCTTGTAAATGGGTGTGAAAAAAAACGGGGCTACACGTCAGGAATTGAGGCGATTGCTGTCTACACGTTTTGCACAGGCTCAAATTTCCCTCGGGTGCTTACCTGATTCTCGAACCGGCGGGGCGCCGCTATCGTGGCACAATCCAACAGCGGGGGCAACGATGAGCAGCCTTTCCGAACTCGCAAAAAACAGACCAGTGGAAGCTATCGTCGAAAGGGAAATTCAGATTCGCGCCTACGAACTGTATGAGGAGCGGGGAAAGGGCCAAGGCCTTGCGCTGAAAGATTGGCTAGAGGCAGAAGCGGAAGTACTAGCGAGATGTTCGCGGGCCAGTTAGGATTCGACGAGAGGACGGGTGAAGTGCCCTCCACCCGTGTGTCTCCATTTTCTCGAATGTAAACGGTTCCCTGACCTGCCCCGATTCTCGGCTTAATCCACTATGTAGCTAGCATGCCATCATGGCGGCTAGTGATTGGACGGTTCTTTCTCGTCTTGTTCGCGATCGGTCGAGGTTCCGTGGTCCATGTGGAACAGGGCGGCCTGGGCTGCGGCGGCTTCGTGAAGTTCACTGAGATCGTCGGGGGCGCCGGATTCGGGCTTATCCTGCTTCCGCTGGGTCCTGCGCTCGGCTTTTTCCCGTTGCTTCTGTTGCCGCGATTGCTCTTTCTGACGTTTGTTGAATGTTGACCGGCCTCTTGGCATAGCGCCTCCCAGAAATTAAGGTTCGTCGTCCCGGCGCGAGATAAAATCCGGGTACAAGATATCAGATTGCAAATCTTACCAGCGGGGTTCGCGGGGCTGACGCGGATGTCCGCGGTAATCATCGCGGCCACGGCCGCCGCCACCACTGCCGCCGAAACGATGGCCGCCGCCCTTTGGGCGATCCGTCTTGGGCTTGGCTTCGTTGATGGTCAAAGGCCGGCCGCCCAGATCCGATCCGTTCAAGGCCGCGATGGCTTTATCGGCCGCGCTGGAATCGGTCATTTCCACAAACCCGAAGCCGCGCGAACGGCCCGTATCGCGGTCGGTGACGAGGGTGACTTTTTCGACGGCGCCGTGCGGTTCAAAAATGTTGCGGAGCTCGGCTTCGGTTGTGCTGTGGGGCAAATTGCCGACATATAAATTCTTCATTGCATTTCCTCTCTTAACAGATCGTCCAAAGTGGTCGGGGGGCCGGCGCTCCTCGAGGGGCGCGCGTCGGCATCCCGCGGCGGTGCGGGACGGTCGCGCATCGCAGTAGTACGAGCGTTGCAGGTAGAGCGAACAGCGGAAATTCGGCGCGAAGCTTCCAGGATTCCCCAGCGCTGATTCGCGTTTGGATCGGAAGAAAGCGCCGCCTTGAGGTCGCCGATTAAAACCTGGCGGCCCGCGTTCTGAAGCAGAAACTGGTCATCTTCGATGGGCAAACTTGCCAGATAGGCGGGCTCGCCAACCAGGAAGGCCAGGCGTTGGGGAGGCGTCGCCCCCCGCAGGTCATCACAAAAGCGGTCGCGGTGGCCTCGTCCTTTTTCCATGTTGATGAGGACGAGGTCATACAAATCGGCTCTCCACCAGGATCGGGCTTCGGCAATGTCGGCAGCGCAATCCACCTCCATCCCGAGCTTGCGCATGATCTCGGCGCGCAGATCGCGTTTATGGGAAGAGGTGTCGAGCAGGAGCACGCGCTTCTTCTTCTCTGCGCCGGGAATGCGGATCGCGAGGGGTAAGACAGGCATCGGAATGTTCATGCCGCCACCGGACGCGATGGGGCGGGCGAGCGGGTATCCACGGGCTTCTGCGGCGCGGTTGCCTGGTTCAGCGGAGTGCCGCTGCGCTTTCGCCTAGCGAGCTTTTGCTTGCGGAGCCGGTTATACCGGGCTTTATCGCCATTCAGTGCGGACATGATGGACTCCTCCATGCTGGCTGTTGGTTGAATCGCGGGACAGTCAAAACCGCCGTCGCGAGCCGCGTCGGGACGCATGCTTGCCATGGCAGAAGGCGTGCACTGAGTGCTAATTGTGGAACGGAGCGCCTCTCGATCTCTCAATCGCGAAGGCGCAAGTGCTGGGCGTGGCTTCGAGGTTGGTACGTTAAGTATATCCTGTTTATCGGCCTTGCTGCGGGACGATTCCAGCGAGGAAACACACCATCAAAACGTTCCGGCGGAGTCCCGCGTGATCACTGGCATTTCAAAAGGAACGCCGGCCCCCAGAGAAATCCATTGACGAATCCCGTGATGGTGTCGCCCACGCGATCTCCCAACCGGTTGACTGCGCGAAATCCGGTGTACGTCGCAGAGGGATAAACGTAGGAGGTGAATTTGCCGCTCCTGTAGCTGAACCCTTCGCCGTCCGCATTGACGTTGGGGCGGTATTCGCCGACAATCTCGCCGGCGTTATTGATCCCGTTCGCCGATGAAGATGAAGCCCCCGCGGGCTCGATCTTTGCATAGCTGTTGTTGTATTCGAGAAAGCCATGCTCGGTATTCCCGTCGTAGTACCAGCCCACCACCGCTCCGAGATCATTTAGGCCAACGGGATAGGTATCCACTGCGCCCGGAAATTGGAGGGTGTAGAACTTGTTGCCGCGCTTCAGAAATCCTAAGGAGGGTGCGGTCGGAGCGGCCTGGTACGAGCCGACAACGTCGTTCACATTGTTGATGCCGCTCGCGGACGTGCTGTATGCGCCGGGTATGGAGAATGACTTTGTGGACCCATCCGGCGCGAGAAAAAATCCGAATGACTGTCCCTGGGCATTGCTGTAGGTCCCGACCGAATTGCCCGCGTCGTTGATCCCTCCGAGCGCGGTCTGCGAGGCCCCGGGATAATCGTAAAGATTGCCGGTGCCGTTCGACCACGTGAAGCCGTGCAGCGTCAACGTCACCAGATCATAGAACGAGCCCGCCACCGCGTCGGAGGAATTCACTCCGCCTGGAGAGACGTTGCCTTGGTCCGCGGAGTTCATGTTGATGGTTGTGGCCGAGCAGGAAGGGGCGGAAGAAGAGCTGGCCTGCGCGAGGACGGGCAATGAGATCAGAACTGAAAACAGTATGAGCGCGACTGCAAACTGCGTACGCATGGATGCTAACTCCCCATAGGTATGTCCGTGGATCTGCGGCGGAGATTCGAGCGCGCTTAAGATGTGCTTCAGCCGCCGATAGGTTGGCTTGTTGGGTCCGAGCGATGGTCCGCGTGAGACGTGCTGGCTTTTAGAATGAGGTGTCTACGAGCTTCGCGCGTTGTGCTGAATAGAATTTAGATCTGATGTGATCCGGGTCACAGCCAGTTTCCCCGAATTGAGGTTTGATCATGCAATCGCTTTTCGGGGAATCTCCATGCCGGACCCTCTCGAGGACCTGAATATACGCCTTGCGCAACTTCTGGCCGAGATCATGAAGGAAACGGACCCGGCGAAGTACGACCAACTGGGCGCTGAAATCTGGCGAGTCCTCGGCGAACGCGAGCTTCTTGCCGGCAAGCCGCCGGTCCGCGGCAAGACGGACTGACAAACAGGATCACGCACGACAGCGAAAGCGGCCACTGAACCTCGGTGCACCGCTTTTCTAATTCGTCGCGTGCATAATTGGCTTGCCCGATCTCGTACCCCGTACGGAGACAATCCACCATGAAGCGCCTCGCCACTGGCCTCGGCCTCAGCTTGCTTTTGTTTTTCAACCTGCCAACCCATGCGCAAGACAATCGAATGTCCAGCAACGACGCCAACGCCGTGCGCGCGGCGGTGACGAACTACATCGAAGCCTATTACACGGGCAACGCGGCGCGGATGCAGCAAACGATCCATCCTGATTACCTGAAACAGATGGTCCATGGTGACATTCAGGTTCGCGAAAAAACTGGGCAGCAGATGGTGGAAGAGGTCCGGTCACACGGCCCAGCCGACCTTTCAGCCGCGCAGAAAACAGAACAGGTCAGCGTTCTCGACATCGCGGGCACGATCGCCTCGGCCAAACTCGTCACACCGGGCTGGGTCGACTACATGACACTGTTTAAAGTCAATGGCGAATGGAAGATTCTGTCGGTAGTACAGCGGATCGACCGTTAGAGACGGCTGTCGAAAACCATCGGTCCGCGATTCAACATCAAAACCGTTCGAAGTTCGGTGAGATTTGACGTGTGGCGGCGAGGACGCCGCCACGACAGCCGCCGGGACGGCGGCGCTACGGTCGAGAGTGCCGGCGCGACGCAATTGTCGCTGCTTAGTCAGAAATCTTGCTGCTTAGTCAGAAATCCTAGGGATGAATCGCGTTAGAATAAGCTCGACCGCAATAAAGCGGCTATCTTGTCCAAGGAGTTACGGGCATGAGCTGCCTTAAGTTAGCCGGCTGCGTAATCGCGTTTACCCTTCCGCTGTGTGCGCAACAGAAGCTTAACGAGCGTCAACTGGGTGCCTACAAAGGCGACGACCCGGCAGTGCGTTCGGTAATGGACTACTGTGACGCGGTGGACGAAGCCGTGCAAGGCCAGCAGCCGCGCATATTCGTGGACGCAATCCCCGACTCGAGCATGCCTTCGAAGAAGCTTGTCTGGATGAAATTTGCCAGCAGAGAGGAGTGGGATGCAGCCCGCAAACCAGCCCCGGTGGCATTCGTGTGGAACCGGGATGGCGCGATCGTTCGAGTAACGGTCGTGTCGAGGCCTCCTCGCGTCGGCGCTCCATCAGTTGGGCGCGGCAGGATCGATTATTGCTACGGCGCCGACAGCAGACTGACGCGGATTCGCGCTCTCTGGTACGCTCCAACGTATTGCGAGGTTCTCTTCCCGTGCCGCCTCATCAGCGATCAATTGATAATCGGTCCGCGGTTGCCGGCAGTCACGGATTGGGTGATCACGGAAGATGGGGCAATCCAAAAACTAAGGAACGGCAAAGCAGAGCAGAACGATTTCGATCCGAGCTACTCGCTAACCGCGGGTGATCTACACCTCAAGACGAGCGCCGATTTGCCTTTCAATCAGTAAAGCTGAAGTAAAGGGACGCGTTTCGCCTCTCCAGCGTTGGGTGCATTTTTAGAATCGGCCCTTCAGAACCGTCCTGAGATCGTTCATTACAGCATCCCCGATTGCGCGGGTTGCCTGTCGCAATGCCAGGGATGGGCGTTAATCTGCAAAAAATTCGGGCCGCCTTTAGGCGGCCCGTTGTGTCTTAAGCTGAAAGCTGACGGCTGGTCGCTGAGAGTTCTTAGTCTCCCGCTACCGGCTCGGCAATCTCCGGCTTCGCGCCGTTTCCATTGCCGTTTCCGTTCGCTTTCGACAACGCGCCCAGCGGGATGAATCCATCCTGCGATTGCACCGGCTTCTCTTTCAGCACGACTTCGCGATACAGCGAAGCCATGCGCGCGTTGTAAGCTTCGTCATTCTTCTGCGGACCGCGCGCTTCAGCCGACGCCGCGCTCTTGGCATCCCGCGCCCGCTTCTTCTCCTCGCGCGCGTTCTTGGCGATGCCCAGCTTGTCGAGATCGTGCTGCAGTTCGTTGGTGACGATCTCTTCGCGCAGATTCAGATAGTCGACGTGCTGCTCTTCCATCCGCACTTTTTTGCCGCCGGCGAAGATCTCATGGCGTCCATGCTCTTCGTACCACTTGGTGAGCGTGGCCGTCATGTGCATCTTCTCGATGATGTTGCGCCATCCCACGCCGGTGTTGTAGGCGCAGAAGGAAATCTCGCCTTCCTGCGTCGCGTAAGGAATGATGCACTGCTCCGTGCGCCGGAAGTCGTAGTTGAACAGATCCTGGAACCACATGCCTGCGATGAACAGGAAATTCCAGCGATCGGTCTGGCGGCGCTTCATCACGTCGTCAATCGTGCGGTCCGGACCAACTTTGCCGTAATCCTTTCCGGTCACGTGATAGTTCTTGTCGAACTTCTTCAGCAAGTCCATCAACTTGAAGTGCGTCGGCGACTGGTATGGATCGTAGTTCTTCATCAGGCACAGCGCCATGCCCAGCCCGGTGAGGAACTTTCCGCGGGAAGCATCGTTGACCTTGGCGATATCCTTCGCGAGTTGATCACCGTGCAGGAACGCAGTCACCGGCACCGCTTCCTTGGTTTCCTTGTCGATCATAATGGCCATGCCGGTGCCGCAGTTCGGATGGCATCCGCACGAGAGTTGGCCCCAATCGTTGTTGGCGTCCTGAGCGTGCATGAGGTCGGCCCAGTCGCTGAAAGTTCCCATGAAAGAAATCGGGAACCAGTCGCGGGCGGGCTCGCCCAATCCAGTCTGATTCTTCACGTCGTGCGCCAGATGGCTCAGCGTGTAGCGCTGCGCCTGCCGGCGTTCGTCGGTGACGGCTTCATCGCGGCCGGTAAACGAAACCGGCTGGAACGACAGGAAGCTGATCGTCTTGGGATTGTCGAGCGCGAACTTCACAATGCGTCCTACCTGCTCGTTGTTGATGCCGTTCACGATGGTGATGACCGGAACGATTTCGCATCCCGCCTTGTGCAGGTTCTCGATCGCCTTCAGCTTCACGTCAAACAGGTTGCCGACCATGCGGTGCGCGTTGGCGGCGTTGCCGATGCCATCGAACTGCAGGTAGGCATAGCGCATGCCGGCTTCGACAGCCTGCTGCGCGAATTCCAGGCTCTTGGCGAACTCGATTCCGTTAGTCGCGGCCTGCACGGAGTTGTATCCGACTTTGCGGGCGTAGCGAACGGCATCGAGGAAGTAAGGCGACAACGTGGGCTCGCCACCGGAGAACTGCACCGACATCTGCCGGCGCGGCTTGATGGTGATGGCATTGTCGAGCATCGTCTTGATTTCTTCCCACGTCAGTTCGTGCACGAAGCCGACCTGGTTGGCGTCCATGAAGCAGGGATCGCACATCATGTTGCAGCGGTTGGTGAGGTCGATGGTGAGCACCGATCCGCGGCCATACTTCACCGTGGAAGATCCGTGATGGTGCAGCTTTTCGTCATTGTGGGCCACGATGTCGCGGCCGGGGAAAACGTCTTCAAGGTGCTTGGAGAATTCGGTGTCGATCGACATTACATCTTCGAAGTGTCCGTGCTTGGGGCAGTCCTTCACCATGAGGATCTTGCCGTCGCGCTCGATGATCGTCGCCTTGATCTCGCCCACCTTCTCGTTCATGAGAACTTCGTGGGGCAGATGGCCGTCCAGAATCTGCTGACGAATTTCGGGGACACACTTCGGGCACAGCGAGTCCGTGCTGCGCGGCCAGCCGAGCGGGGGCTTGGACTTCTCATACGATTTGAGCAGCGGCTTGTCGGACCACTTCGGCGTCGGCGACGGGTTGGGCTTGATACTGTTCAAGCGGTCGAACACAACCCACGCGCTCTTGGCGGCGGTGACCACTGCTTTTTCTACGTACTTGATCGGCTTGCGCATTTTAGCTTCTAGCTCCTGGCTGCTAGCTTCTAGCCGGACTTTTTGGCTAGTAGCTGCGTTTCTTGGGGGATAGGCTCACGGCTTCAGCGCCTAGTCGTATCCCACTGACTGCAATTCACGTTGGCCTTCGCTTCGGATGAACCTGAGAATGCCGTCATCCAAAAACTGCGGCTTCCAGGGCACCTGCGTCCGGCTTGAAGCCGGGGTTCTTACACCTTTCCCTGGGTGTTATGTCTGTAGCTATCCTATGGGAGGGCTTAGGGATGGCGCATCCAGATCCCAACGAATGGGGCAAAATCGAGGTTTAGCGGTAATTAGAGGGATTAAACGGTGCTAAGTTATTGAAAGTAAAGGAGCAGAGAAACCGGCAGGTGGTCGTTTTCGCCTCAGTGGACCTGCCAGTGGTATTGACTTTCTGGGTACGGAACTGTCGCGCGGAATTGACTGAGATCGTACCTGGGCTGAGCCCGTGCGGATTTGGAAGGTTTAGCGGCGGAGGGGTGGAACGACCGGAGCGACTGGGCCGTTTCAAAAATTTGCGCCGGCGCTACGTCAGCGCCGGCGCTAGATTCGCCTCATCCCCAGCGGGGCTGTTCGTCCAGGCTGATGCCCAACGCCGTCTTGGCTACTACTTCGTGGGTCAGGAACGAGTTTGCCGGGTGGATGCGGCCCAGGCGGGCGTCGCGGACCAGGCGTTCGTAGCCGAGAGAGCGGAAGATGCCGGAGCCTCCGCTGCATTCGAGGCCCAGATCGACTACGCGCCATGCGCCTTCGACCGCGCGGTATTTGGCGGAGAAGATTTTCAGCGGCCACTGCGCGCCGTGATCGACGCCCTCGGACCAGTCGCGGGCCACGCTCTCGAGATGCGGCCCGATGGCTTCGAGTTCGATCACCATGTCGGCGATGGCATGCTGCACTTCCGGGTGATAGGCCATGGAGCGCGTCAGGGCCATGGAAGTCTTCTTCTTTACCGAATCGAGGGTGTGATCGAGCGCTCGTTTGGCGAGTCCATAATAGACATTCCCAAAACCCATCAAGGCCCACGCGAACACTGAAAGAACATACGCGTCGATTCCCGCTGCGCCGGGCGGCACAACGCGAACGATATAGCGGTCGGGCACGAAGACGTTTTCGAGGATTGTGTCGTCGCTGCGGGTGGCGCGCATGCCGAGCACGTCCCAAGTCTGCTTGATGGTGATTCCAGCATCGTTGCGGGTTATAAAAGCGTGCACGACTTTCGGCTGCGCCGGGTCGCTGGTGTCGAGGCCGTGCAGGCCAAAGCGCGTCCACACGGGCGTGAGGCTGCCAAACATCTTTCGACCGGTGAAGCGGTATCCGCCGTCGACCTTCTCCGCTTTCGACGTGGAGAGGAGGACAGGAACGTCGTTGCCGCTTTCGGCGTGTCCGGCGGCAAAGATCTCGCCGGCGGCGGCATCGCGCAGAATCCATTCCAACGATGAATCGCCGCGACGCCACAGATCGGCGGCCACGCCGCACCAGTAGAGATGCATGTTCACCGCGAGCGCTGTGGCCGGCGCATAGTAGGCGAGACGGCGCTGCTCACGGCAACATTCGGCGAGCGTCAGGCCTGCGCCGCCGAATTCGGTGGGCACCGGCAGAGTGAGGTATCCGGACATGCGCAGCTCTTCAAAGTCTTCTTCGAAGAAACGGTTGGCGCGATCGTATTCGGCCGCGCGCGAGGCGAAGCGCGCGAGCATTTCTTCGGTGAGCACTGATTTCGAGGGCCGCGGCGCGGAAGGGTTCGAGTTCGAAGAACTGCCGTTTCCGCTGGGGCTCGCTTCTTCCACAATCGTCTTGGTCATTGGTTCCATGGTGGTTCCTCCCTCGCTGGGTGGCTATTCTACCGGAGGTGCGCTTTTGGCCTATAATCGGTCCAATTCGGCACTACCGGGGCTGCTCGAATCCTAGTGAAATCCCCTGCTGGGAGTAACGAAAGAACGCCAAAGAAAAGCCAAAAAGGGTTCAAAAGAAGGTGTGGGACGGTCTGCGCGCGGCAGTAGATGCTGCTGGGTGAAGCGATGGGCGATCGGGAAGTCACTAAGAATCCAAGCACATTGCGGTTCGGCGACTTCAGCCTGCAGCCGGAGCGCGCGGCGCTGTGGAAAGGCGATCGCGAGGTCAAGCTTCGGCCCAAGGTGTATGACGCGCTGCATTACCTGATTGCGAACCGTGGCCGGCTGGTTCCCAAGGAAGAACTGATTCAAGCTCTTTGGCCTGAAGCATTTGTGACCGACGACTCGTTGGTGCAGTGCATGGTTGAGTTGCGCCGGGCTCTGGACGACCGATCCCAAGAAATCCTGAAAACCGTTCCACGCCGGGGGTACATTTTCGCTGCGGAGGTCGACCGGGACACGGGACCGGCGGAAAGCCGTGCCCAAGCGAAAGCTGCCGCCGGCAGCGACATTGCTACAGCTCACCGGCTTCCGATTGCGCGCACTCCCCTGCTGGGCCGCGAACGCGAGCTTGCCGCTGTCGGGCAGTTGCTGCTTGATCCCGCCGTACATCTGGTCACTCTTACCGGCGCCGGCGGATCGGGAAAGACGCGGCTGGGGATGGAACTTTGCCGCGAATTGTCCGGGGCGTTTGAGCAGCATGTCTACGTTGTGGCTCTGGGCTCGATCAGCGACGCGGGGATGGTGCCTGCGGCGATCGCGGAGTCGTTGGGTATTCGGGAGATTGGCGGGCGTCCTTACCTCGATCTGGCGATGGAATTTCTGCGCGAGTGCGAGCCGTCGCCGGTTCTCTTGCTGCTGGATAATCTGGAGCACATTCTTCCGGCTTCGGCGTTTGTGGTGCAACTGATCGAGGCTTCGCGCGGATTAAAAATTCTGGTGACCAGCCGGGCGCCGTTGCGGGTGTACGGCGAGCACGAATTTCCGGTCCCGCCGCTGGCGTTGCCGGATCCGCAGCAGATGCATTCCTTGGCGGCACTCGCGGAGAATCCATCGATTTCTTTGTTTGCGCAGCGCGCGGCGGCGGTGAAGCCCGATTTTCAGCTTACGGCAGAAAATGCTCCGGCGGTGGCGGAGATCTGTTCGCGCGTCGATGGGCTGCCTCTAGCGATTGAGCTGGCTGCCGCCCGCGTCAAGATGTTGCCGCTCAGCGGAATTCTGGCGCGCCTGCAGAGCCGTCTGCAGCTTTTGACCGCCGGGGCCCGCGATCTTCCCGAGCGACAGCAGACTCTTCGCAACACGATTGACTGGAGCTACGACCTGCTCAACGAAGCCGAGCAGAAGCTGCTCCGCCGGCTGGCTGTGTTCTGGGGCGGAGGCACGCTCGAAGCCGCCGAGGCGGTGGGCAACACGAGCAACGATCTGGGCGCGGAGATTTTCGAGGTGCTTTCGTCCCTGGTGGACAAAAGCCTGATCCAGCAGCGACAGCAGGGCAGCGATGAGCCGCGTTTCCGCATGCTGGAAACAATCCGCGAATATGCTTTGGAGCGGCTCAAGCAAAGTGGTGAGGAGGCCGCGACCAAGCGCGCCCATGCCGCCTATTCCCTGGTGTTAGCCGAGGAGGGCAATCCTGATTTGACGGAAAGCGAGCGTGCCGCCTGGCTGGCACGCTGCGAGGCGGAGCACGACGACTTTCGCGCCGCCCTCGACTGGATGTTCCAGACGCGCGAGCTGGATTGGGGCTTCCGTTTCTGCATGGCGCTGTTTCGCTTCTGGGATATGCGCGAACATTCCGAGGAAGGGCGCGCCCGGCTGCAACACATTCTGCAGATTGCCGGCTCGGATTATCCGAGGGAACGCGCGCGGATTTATCTATTTCTGGGAGCCTTCTCCACGGCGCAAGGAGATTTCACAGCGGCAGCCCGTTTTCTGCAGCAGAGCTTAAACACGTACCAGGAACTGGATGACCCATCCGGAATTGCGGTATCGCTGAACGCCATGGCGATTGCGGCGCGCGATCGCGGCGACCATGTGGCGGCGCAAAACAATTTCGAAAAGAGCCTCGCGTATTGGCGGAAAGCCGGGGATCGGGCTGCCATCGCGCGCTGCCTGCACAATCTGGGCAACGTAGCGAGAATTCGCGGCGACTATGCCCGTGCCCGCATGGCGCTCTCAGAAGCGATGCAGTTGTTTGAAGAGATCGGCGACAGCAGCGGAGCGGCCTGGGCGCTCAACCAGCAGGGCGACGTCGCCAAGGAGCAAAGAGACCTCGCGGGCGCGCGCGAACATTACGAGAAAGCACTGGCTGCCTTCCGGGGCGCGGCCGATCGCTGGGGCATGGCGCGATCCCTCGCCGATCTGGGGACGATTGCCTGCGAGCACGGCGATCAGACGATGGCATACGCGGCCTTCAAAGAGAGCCTGGAGATCTTTACCGCGTTGGAACACCGGCGCGGGATTGCGCGAGTGCTGGAGGGGTTCGCGTGCCTGGCGCTGCGTAAGGGGGATGCGCATCGCGCCCTGGCGGTGGCCGGGGCGGCGTCGCGCCTACGGCAGGCGATCAGCGCGCCCCTGCCCCCGGGGGAGCAAGCCATACTCGATGAAAATCTGCGCCAAGCCTGGGAGCAACTGGGGGAAGCAGGCGGGAAAAAGGCTTGGGAAGAAGGCCGCGCGCTCACTACGGAGAACGCGATCAAATACGCTTTGTCGGTAGTTTCTAGCTGATGTTCCTGGGATCGATGAGCCGCCGGACGGCCGCCACGCGGTTGGCGGGAAGGTTGGTTCTGCGCGCGTGTTCCCGGATCGTATCCTCGTCGGGCGCGAGGTAAACACAGTACACCTTGTCTTCGGTCACATAGCTGTGGAGCCACTGAATTTGCGGCCCGATGTCTTTCAGGCTTTGTAAAGAGCGCAACGAGACGTCGCGAATCTGGGCCTCGGATAGCGAACCTGCCCCGGGAATTTCGCGTTCAATCACGAACTGCGGCATAACGGCATTTAGTCTACACCAAGGCTCCGGGCTGACTGGAGGGTGGCGACTTCTACTACTCTTCCACCAACTGCGAGGGCGGGTTGCGATCCGACATGAGGCCGATTGCCATGGCTAGCTCCTGGATGCGGCGCAGTTCGCCTTTTGGGCTGGCCTGGCCCGCTTCCTCGTACCCGATGACAGCGTAGTAGACAGCGCAGTCGAAGAACTGGTTGAGGAGGTTGTTGAGTTCCAGTTCTCCATGCAGTTCGACGATGGTGTCGGCAAAAGCCTCGCGGCGCAAGAAGTACCAGAGATGATCGCGGGTGAGCATCAGGGCCCAGAGGAACTGATGCAGGCGGATTCCTTCGGCGGCGCGGCGGGCTCCGATCGCCTTAAAGCGGCCGGCGATGTCGAGCTCGGTCTTCTGCAGGAGCCACTCCCCGAGATTGTGGTAAAGCTCCTCGACGGCGCGCTTCAGGTCCTCAGGGGAGATCTTGCAAAAATCCGATGTACGCTCGGACTTGCGAACCTCGGCAACCAACTCGCGAGACAAATTTTCGGAGTGCCTCTCGATGAGGCGCACCAATTTCATACCCAACATCAGCCGCTCTCCTCGAACTGCTATCTATTGAAACAAGGATGCACCCAACGTCCCCGCAGGATGCCCGCACCGGGATAGATCGTGTGGCGACCTATGTCCTAATCTCTGTTTATATCGTAACACGATATATCGCTCAGGGCAAGGCGGCGGAGCATTCCGAAAGTAACGGCTTCGTTCCGCATCTGCACCGGCTAGCGGCTAAGGAATCGCGCGCAACACTTTTTTCAGTACCAGCGCGTCCACGCCATTCGAGTAATAATGCGGCCAGGTACGGATCACGCTGTAGCCATGGCGTTTGTAAAAGGACAGGGCGGCGATGTTGTCCACGGCGGTTTCCAGGCCGACGGCGCGGCTGCCGGCGGCTTGCAGCTTTCGTTCGGCGGCTTCGAGCAGCAACGATCCCACTCCGGAGCGGCGGGCCGAAGGGATCACGTCAATGGTTACGATGTGGCCCGTAGGACCGCCGTGAGCCACGATGAATCCGCCGATCCCGCTTTTTTCGGAGTTGCTTGCGACGAGCGTGAACGACCCGCGATGGCGGATGTAGGCTTTCAATTCCGGGCGGGAGTACGAGATCCCCGGCGCAAAGCATTCCTGGTCAATGCGCCAGAGGGTCTCGAAGTCTTCGGCCTGAAAATCGCGGATGACAAAAGACACGCCGCCATTGTAGCGGGTGAGCTCTGAGCAATGAGCTATGAGCTATGCACGCACGGGGGTAATGTTGAGTCGAATTAGGAGCACGGCTGGGGAGATCGGGTGGACGATCGAGCGAATGTGGCCGATTTTTCCACAGTCTGACTTTCACGGGGCGGAAAAATCTTCTCTGGGGACTAATGTCCTCTTGCTCGCGCCGCAACCTCGGACGTACCATCGGCATCAGAACATCGGGCGAAGACACTGTGGGACGCCTGCTCATCATCGACGTGGTTGGCGCGGTCGTGGCCATGGGGCTGTGGTACGTATTGTTCTCGGCCTACAACCGGCGCAAAGGCAGCGAGGCGTTGCGCTGGGTGCAATCGGCATGCGCCGGCAAAGGCAGGATCCTCGACTCCCGCTGGCTCAACAGTTCGCGCCTGCACGCCCGCCTGCACTTCGCCTCCCGCAATTTCGAGAATGCTTACGTCACCATGAAGTTCCGCCCGCGCGCCTTGCCGGTGCAATGGCTGCTCAGCCGGTTGCACAAGCAGAAAGAGACGCTGACGTTCGAGGCGGACCTCGGCGGCTCGCCGAACTTCCATCTCGAGGTGGTGCGGCATCGCTGGTGCGCCCACAGCCGCGGCGTGACCACACACCAGCGCGACGAGCGTGAGTGGGATGTGTATGAACCCGGCCCGGTGGTGCTGACTACGCGCACGCACTGGAAAGAGGATTCCACCCCGGAATTGAACACTTTGATGACCGTCCGCCACCAGGACGTATTGCAGGTGCGCTTCCGCCCCGAGTCCCCCCAGTTCTCGGCGACGATTGCGCTGGATGCGCTGCAAGATCCGCGCACCGCGTCGGGGTTTTTGACCACCTTGCGAGAACTGGCGTCGGGCGCGTCGGCACACCGGCAGTAAAGGGCGTCATTCCCTTTGCACCCTTTTTCGCACCTCTCTGAATGTTTGCGAGACCGGCGACTAGATCTTTAACCGCTGAGTTCGCTGAGGATTCGCAGAGGACGCGGAGAAACCCTGGCAAACAACTGCAGCGCAAAGCCTTTTTCTTATTTACAGCCTTGGCGTCGCAGATCTTTCTTTGCTTCGGAATGATCCGATCGAAACTGGAACGAGAGTTTGGGAAGTGGCGCGGGATGAAGTAGACTGCGCACATGCGCCAGGGATCCATCCATCTATTTCGCTTCTCTGGAATCGATGTTTTTCTGCACTGGTCGTGGTTTCTGGTGGCGGTATATGAGATCCAGAGCCGGGCAGGAAACTATTCTTCCGTCACCTGGAATGTGCTGGAATACCTCGCGCTATTCGTGATTGTGACACTGCATGAGTTCGGCCACGCGCTGGCGTGCCGCCAGGTGGGCGGGAAGGCGAACCGGATTGTCCTGTGGCCTCTGGGCGGAGTGGCTTACGTCGATCCGCCGCCGCGTCCGGGAGCAACCTTGTGGAGCATTGCCGCCGGACCGCTGGTGAATGTTGCGCTCGCCCCCATTTTGTTCGCGCTCTGGACGGTGGGCCGCTCCGCGGGATGGGCGCAAGATTTGCCAGACGTTTACAAACTGGTACGCGCCGTCTTTTACATCGATGTGGGGCTGCTGGTCTTCAACATCCTCCCGGTTTATCCGTTGGATGGCGGCCAAATCCTGCGTTCGTTGCTTTGGTTTGTGATGGGGCGGGGACGCAGCCTGATGGTGGCTACAGTTCTGGGGCTGCTGGGTGTCGTCGGGTTCATTGGGCTGGCGCTCTGGGTCAAGGACATGTGGCTGGCCGCGATCGCGGTATTCATGCTGATGAATTGTTGGGGCGGACTGCGACATGCGCAGGATCTTTTGCGAGTGGCGAAGCTGCCGCGGCGCCTCGGCTACAGCTGCCCGGCCTGTAAAACCGCGCCGCCACTGGGTGCGTTCTGGAAATGCGAGCACTGCGGCCAGCCCTTCGACACTTTTCAGACGGGTGCAGTCTGTCCCATGTGCTCCACTCAGTTCGCGACTACCACCTGTCTGGACTGCGGCCGGCGGTATCCGCTCAATGAATGGATGGCGCCCACGATCGAAGCGCCGACGGTTTACAGCCCTTCTCAGCCGCTCTGAACGAGCAGCGTCCACGCATCGATTGTCCTGCCATCTAGAATATTGCGCTTTCGCGAAATAAATCGCTTTTATGCCTCGCATCAGCTTTTTCGATTGGCTGAGGGCGAGGGGGCGCGCTATGCTTTCGAGTTCCAAGCGGACCGCGTTGAAACCAGCCATTTCAACTTCCCGATAGCAGTGACGTTTTGCCCAGAATTTTCCGACATTCGAACGTAAAAGGAGACTGAACGACATCCATGCCCAACGAATTGCGTAATTTCCTGGCACTGTCCTACGACGAACTGGAAGAACTCAACCTTAAGGCGAAGGATCAGCGCAGGAACCGCACCGCACCGCACAAAGTCCAGGAAGACCGGCTCAAGTACCTCACCGACGAGAAGCGCATCAAGGCTGTGACCGTGCTGTTCAGCGATCTCGAAGGCCGGTTGCACATGCTGGATTACGACAAGAAATTCCTGCTGAAGAGCTGGGATAACCTGACGTTTGACGGCTCTTCGATTCGCGGCTTCACCGCGCAGCGGGAGAGCGACTTGCGCCTGGGCATCGACTGGGGAGCGTTCTACTGGGCGCCGGCGGATGTGTTCGGATCGGGAAAAGTACTGGTGTTCGGCGAGGTCATCGACAAGGGCGGAACGTCGTACACCGGAGACATTCGCGGCGTGCTGAAGAACTATGCCGGGGATCTGAATAATAAAAAAGGCTACACGCTCAACGCCGCCAACGAAATCGAAGGCTTCTTATTCAAGGGGCCCGATGCGGAGCGGCATTATCACGAGACCGGCAAATTCGAATACGTCAATACCGGCGGCTATTATCATTCGCTGCCAGGCGATCCTCTGCGCACTTTTATTGACACGACCGCGGAAGTGCAGCGCGCGATGGGCTTTCAGAACGAGAAAGATCACCCCGAGGTTGCGCCATCGCAATTTGAAATCAATTACGGTTACGGCGAAGTGGTCGCCGCAGCCGACCAGATTCAGCTGTACAAGCTGATCTGCCGCCAGGTCGCAACCAACATGGGGCTGACTGCGTCGTTTCTGCCCAAGCCAGTCGTGGGCGTGAACGGCAGCGGCATGCACACCAACGTCTCCATCAGCGAAAACGGCAAGAATCTGTTCTGGGATGCGAAGGGCGAAGAGAAGCTGAGCAAAATGGGATGGGCTTTCGTCGACCGCATTCTCACCCATGGCAACGATATTTGCCTGCTGCTGAACCCCAGCGTCAACGCGTATCGCCGGCTTGATCCGCACTTCGAGGCGCCCAACCAGATCAAGGCTTCGGCAGTGGACCGCGGCTCGATGATCCGTATTCCCATTGGCAACGAGAAGAGCATGCGCGTGGAAGTTCGGTCCGTGGCGCCGGATGCGAATCCGTACATGGTGATGCTCGCCATCTTCAAGACCGGCATTGACGGGGAGACGGCGAAGATCAAGAACCTGCGCCAGGCCGAGCGTTATCTGCCGGATAACATCTACGACGCGCTTGCCAATTTCAAGAAAGCGGAGTGGACGACGACGTTGCTGGGCGAAGACGTGAAGGGGCGCTATGCCGACCTGAAACAGGCCTCGGCCGACCGTTGCTCCCGCGCGCTGGGAACCATCGTCAAAGCGCCGGAAGTGCAATTCCATCACGAGGTATACAACCAGTTTCTTTGGAATCTGTTCTAAATCGCAGCAGTTCTGCCCGCGCCTCGGCGAAAGCCGGGGCGTTTTTTGTGTCCACGGGAGCTGGGAACGGACGTCGTCACCTCTTTGACGATGGAATGACGGCTGGTTGAGGCGGCGGATTGCGGATGATTCACGGGCAAAATCTGCCACGGACTTGAATTGTGGAGAAGAGTGGTTCAAGATTTTGACCGCTGAGGTCGCAGAGAAATGCCGCAGAGATCGCGGAGAAGGACCAATGCTCGAAAATGATTCACGGATTGGATCGCACTCTTTTTCCCCGGCTTGCTCGGCGTTATCCACGCAATCGTCGGCGGACTCAGCCGTTCAAGAATTCTACCTTGCTGTCTCGTGAGGGCATCATGAAGGGTCTACATTTGGTTTGGATTGTGTTGCTCGTAATTGGCTCGGCCGGCGCAGCGGCTCAATCCGCAGGGCCGGAGGATCGTCGGCTGACCGATCCGCAGTCGATTCAATCGGTGCATAACGCGAATGCGCGTCCGGTGCCGATTGAGGATCTGTATTACACGCGCGCCCTGGCCGGCGCCTCGTGGTCTCCTGATGGAAAAGAAATCGCCTTCAGCATGAACATGTCGGGCCGCGAAAATTTGTGGAAGGTGGACGCGGCCGGTAGCTGGCCCATTCAACTGGTGCAGTCGAATGAGCGGCAGTACAGCGAGACGTGGTCGCCCGACGGCAAGTGGATCGTCTACCAGCAGGACACCGGCGGCAACGAACTATGGGACATTTGGGCGGTGCCAAGTGCCGGCGGCGAAGCGATCAACCTGACCAACACTCCCGAGATTCGCGAAGAGTCTCCGCGCTGGGCGCCGGATGGCAAGAGCATTGCGATCAATTACAAGCCCAAGGAGGGGAACGTCTACAACCTGGCGCTGCTCGATTGGGGGACGCGCAAGACGAATCTGCTGACGCACGAAGAAACGCCCAATCATTCCTGGGGTTCGGTGGCGTGGAGCCCGGACGGAAAAACGATTTACGCGAATCGCGTGGAAGTCAGTTTCACGGACTCGGATGTTTATGCGGTGGACGTCGCCAGCGGGAAGACGACGAACCTTACGCCGCATGAAGGTAAGGTGCTGAACTTTGCGTCTTCTCTTTCGTCCGATGGAAAGACGCTGCTGATCACCTCAAATCAGAAGGGCGGATACCAGAACGTCGCTCTACTCGATGTTGCCAGCAAGAAACTGACCTGGGTGACGGATACGAGATGGGAGGCGGGCGCGGGAGATTTTTCGCCAAAAGGAGATTCGTTCACCTACACCATCAATGCCGACGGGTTGGTGGACGCGTACCTGGCGAATGCGAAAACGATGCGCGGCGAGAAGATTGCGCTGGAGCCCGGCGTGAATGGATTCGCGGCCTATCCCAATTCGTATTCACCTTCCGGAAACCGGCTGCTGGTGTCGCATCAAAGCTCGGTGCGACCGGACGATTATTGGGTCTACGACCTTGCGACGCGGAGGATGACGCAGCTCACGCAGTCGGCTATCGCCAGCCTTAGTGCGGCGGCGATGCCCACTTCGCAAATCGTCCATTACAAAACTTTCGATGGGAAGACGATCAGCGCGCTGATGTGGGTGCCATTCAATCTGAAGCGCGATCATGCGAATCCCGCACTGGTCCTGCCCCACGGCGGACCGACGGGCCAAGTGACAGACTACTGGAGTCCGCGCGTAGCCGCGCTGGTCTCGCGCGGTTACATCTGCATCGCGCCCAATGTGCGGGGCTCGACCGGATACGGCATCGAGTTCCAGCGCGCCAATTATCAGGATCTCGGCGGCGGAGATTTGCAGGATGAGGTCTTTGCCACCAAGTTCCTGGTGGACACCGGCTACGTGGACTCCAAGAAAATCGGGATCACGGGCGGCTCGTACGGCGGCTTCATGACGCTGATGGCGATCGGAAAGACGCCCGATGTATGGGCTGCGGCGGTGGAACTGTTCGGGATCATCGACTGGATGACCATGCTCGAGCACTCCGATCCGGAGTTGCAGCAGTATGAAAAATCCTTGCTGGGCGATCCCGTGAAGGACAAGAAAGTTTACGAGGCGACGTCGCCCATTGCGTACATCCACAATGTGAAAGCGCCGTTGCTGGTGCTGCAGGGCGACAACGATCCGCGGGTGCCGAAAGAAGAGGCGGTACAAGTTGTCGAGCTGCTCAAAAAAGATGGCAAGACTGTAGACGCGCACTACTATCCGGACGAAGGCCACGGCTTCGCCAAGCGGGAGAACCAGATTGACTCGATCCGCCGCACGGTGGAGTGGTTCGACAAATATCTGAAGGGCTCTGCCGCGCAGTAGAGGAGCCTTTGGGCTGATGCCGTGAAAATTGGCAGCGGCTGCCTGCATTGACTGCTGTGCGGTTTCCTCCCTAAGATGACAGTCGGTTCACGAATGAAGCCTAAGGCAGCAATGTCTCACGATCGCTTCCGCAATTTGTTTCGCGCCGTCGCTACCGATGTCCACTTCTGGATTCCGCTTTGTGTTCTGGCGGGCGGACTCTTGCTCCTGGACAAGCTCCGTTGAACTCGTCCTCGCCTGGCGTGGAGGCGGCCGCCACTGCTGTGCCGGCCACTCGGCTGCGCAGCTTGCAAGCGGTGGGAATCTTTTGCGGATTCGCTGCCGGGGCGTGGCTGGGCGGAGCGGAAGCTCCCATCAAGCTGGTCAATCCCGAAATTTCTCCGATTACGGTCTCGTTCGTGATGGTGCTGGGAGTTTTTCTGGCACGGTGGAGCGTGCCCGCATTTCTGCGCGGCACCTCGCACCTGCGGCACGATGTTCGCCAAGCGCCGCACCTTGTCATCTGGGCGGTGCTCGCCGGGTGCATGTGGGCTGTCGCGAACACGCTGACCATCTACGCGATCCGCAATGTCGGATTGAGCATCGCGTTTCCCCTGTGGAACTCCAATAGCCTGCTGGGGATTCTGTGGGGCGTGCTGCTGTTCAACGAACTGCATTATGCCGGATGGAAGCGCTGGCTGGGCGTGCTAGGCGGCGCCATTTGCATGTTTGGAGGAGCCACACTGCTGGCGATTGCATCATCGCATCAGGCGGCGCCGGGGAAGGCTACGCTGGGCATTGCCGCCGCGCTCGGCGCGGGCATCCTCTGGGGGACGATGTACATTCCGTACCGCAAGGCGTATCTCACGGGAATGAACCCGCTGTCGTTCATCACATTCTTTACCGTCGGAGAGTTAGTCACAATGTTGGTGCTTGCGGTGAGCTATCGTGGCGCCGGGATGCTTTGGAGCGAACTCGCCAGCGCGCGCACGGTGCTGTTCTGGCTGATGCTGGGTGGATTCGTGTGGGTGATCGGGGACCTGTTTCAACAGTACGCCACGAAGTACGTCGGCATCAGCCGGGGCATTCCGCTTTCGAATACGAATCAACTTTGGGGATTGCTCTGGGGCGTTTTTGTGTTTCACGAACTGCAGGGTGGAAGCCGCGCGATTTATACGCAGGTCGCGGGCGGTTCGATCTTGATGGCGCTGGGCGCGGTCGCGATCGCGCTTTCGTCGGCGGCGGAGCGCGAGCATTCGTCCTGGCAAGAGGCAGCCGATCGCGAAGGCCAGCGCTATAACGTGGAAAACGAGTATGTCCGCGCCGGGATGGAAGGGCGGGCGCATGGGTCGGTGTCGAACTCCAGAACCGTGCTCGACTGGCTGCTCATGGTCGGGACAACCGCACTCTTCGTGGCACTGGCAACCATGGCGCGGCTGCCCAGCATGGAGATCGGCATGGCTTGGGCCGTCGCCCTGACCGGCGCAATGCTGGTGTTAATGGCTGCGTGCGGCATTACGCTCTGGCGCACAACCCGCTTCCGTTGACGCTCGGGGGCTTGGTCCGTCTAACGGATCAGTTCTCAGATTACAGTTGGATTCCCAGGTTTGCGCTGCGCTCTCTGCGAGGTTTTCGGCGAACTCTGCGGTTCAAGCTTTTAACCGCAGAGTTCGCTGAGGACTTCCGCAGAGAACGCGGAGCAAAGATTCCGCTTCCCTCTTATCGACATTCGTCTTTATTAACATTTGTCCGCCAAGGAGATTGCATGAAACGGGTATTCGCCGCTCTCTGTTGGATCATGCTTATGTCCGGAGCCGTTCGGGTCGCAGCGCAGGTCAATCCTTACAAGGAAGGCACGCCAGGCGTGACCGGCTACCGGGCCGAGGTAGTCGCCGAAGTCATGGTCCAGGAAGATAAATTCACCCGCCTGGCCGAGGCAATTCCAGCGGACAAGTTCGCATGGCGCCCCACGGCGGACGTGCGCTCGTTTGCCGAGGTGTTTTTGCACGTAAGCGCCGCGAATTACAACTTGTACAAGCTGGTCGGCACGCCCCCGCCTACAGGACTTGATATCAAGGGGCTCGAAAAATCTACGACCGAAAAAGAAAAGGTCATCGCCACGCTGAAAGACTCCTTCGCGCATGCGAAGACCGCGATTAAAGCAATGCCCGACGCCGACCTGGAGAAGAGCCTGGACTGGTTCGGAGGCAAGAATACCGAGCGCGGAGTGCTTCTGTTCATTGTGCGTCATGCCGCCGAGCATCTGGGACAATCGATCGCATACGCGCGCTTTGCCGGCATCGTTCCACCGTGGACGGAAGATGCGCGGAGGAAGCCGGCCGAGAAAAAAGAGGCTCCGAAAGACAAACAATGAGTGCCGCACAAAACAAGCCCTTCTCCGCGATGTCGAGAAGGGCTTTTTAGCTGCAGTTGGAGGAACGGGTTTATTGCGGCGGCAGGCCTACGTTGAAGCTGAACACCGTGCCATCGGAAAAATCTCCGGAGGGCGCTTTGCCGTACTCGGTGGTCAATCCCCAGAGCGTTCCGTCTTTGGCCTCGATGATTGCGGCGGGAAAAGCGCCGACGGCGGCGTTCACACCGAATACGTTGAAGGTTTGCACAATGCTGGCTGTAGACGGCGAGAGCTCGATGATGTTTCCGTACGCGGACGTGCCGCTGAGGTTGGCCATCCAGAAATTGCCGTCGCTGCCCAGAAGCAAGCCCATCGGAAAGCCGGCGCCGCTTTGACCGGTATAGAACGGAAACAACTGCAGGTTGCCGCCATTCTTTTGAACTTCAAACATTCCCTCGCCTGACATTCCGTAAGCCGAATACAAACCATAAAAGTTTCCATTGAGCCCCAAGGTCAGATCACCTGCGAAGACAGGAAGCCCATTAATCACCGGAAACTTCAGAGCCGCGTTGCGCAGGGCCCCAGTGGAGGGAAAGAAGTGAAACAGGTTCGCGCTGGTAGATCCCGTACTCATGCCGTAGAACGTGCCGTCGCCACCCGCCGTGAGCTTCGAGGGGAAGGCTCCGTTGGTCGATTGGTTGAAGTTGACGACTACCTGGTACTTTCCCGTGGAGGGAGTCACGCGGAAGATTGTGCCGCAGCCCACGTAGTAAATTCCGCAATTGCCGGTCCCGCCAGAGAACGAAGCGCCATAAAGATTGCCATCGTTGCCGGGAAGCACGGCACCGGCTCCGCCGTCGGTGCAGTTGGTGGCGGAACAGAATTTGTGCAGGATCTGAAATCCGGTTCCATCCTCGTTCACGCGGAACAGCACTCCCGAGCCGCAGTAGCCATTGCATCCGCCAACGCCGCCATAAAGGGTATAGCCGTAGAGCTTGCCGTCCGGGCCTTCGGCCAACTGGCTGGGGAGATTGCCATTGGGATAATTCTTATTTGTGCCGGGAAGGAAGGTGTGGAGCACGGTGAATTTCCCGGCGGGAGTCAGGGAAAAAACATTTCCGCCCGTGGGCGTCGAGGTTCCCTCGTTCGAAATCTGGGCGGTACCGTAGAAATTTCCGTCACTGCCCTGGATGAGGGAACCGGGCCTGCCTCCCTGCGGACATGATCCACTCCGTTCAAACGCATTCCCTGTGCACTCGAAAGTGTAAGCCACCACGGGCTGCTGGCCGGCAGCACTGATGCAAATTGTGAGCAGGGATAGGAGGGCGAAAAACAGGTGTGTTGCTTTCATGAACGAAACCTCCGCGGCAAATTGAGTCTGCGAGGGGCCCAGCTTCAGGGTTATAGCGCGGCAGAGCGCGTTGATTGTCAAGGCAATGTAAAACGTCGGATGGGTTAGTCAAACGGTTTCAAGGTGTTATGTGGGGACGGAAGGTCCAGCATATTGCTGTTCTGTATGCTAGATTCGAAAGCTTGATGAACCCCGCACCCACCATTTCGACCCAGGCCCTGACTCGCCGCTTTGGACAGCTTGTTGCCGTGGATGGAATCGATTTGCGCGTGGCGCCCGGACAATTCTTCGGCTTTCTGGGGCCTAATGGTGCGGGGAAATCTACCACCATCAAAATGCTGACCGGACTGCTCGCGCCCAGTTCCGGAAGCATTGAAATTCTAGGTCTCGACCTGAACGCACACCCGGTAGAAGTGAAGCGGCAGATCGGCGTCGTGCCGGAGGGCATGGCGTTATTCGGCCGCCTGACCGGGGCGGAGTTCTTGAGCTTTGCAGGACGCATGTATGGGCTGGACCGTGAGACGGCCGCCAAACGCGCCGCCGAGCTACTCGAGTTTATGCAACTCGCCGACCCGCCGAAGAAGCTGGTCACCGACTATTCCCACGGCATGCAGAAGAAGCTGGCCATGGCCGCGGCGGTGATTCATGGGCCCAAGGTACTGTTCCTCGATGAACCGTTTGAAGGGGTCGACGCGATCGCGGCGGGCACGCTGAAATCGATGCTGCAGCGCATGATTTCCCGCGGGGCCACGATTTTTCTGACTTCCCACGTGCTGGAGATCGTGGAGCGGCTGTGCAGCCACGTCGCCATCATTCATCAGGGGCGCCTGGTCGCCCAAGGATCATTAGAAGAACTACGGGCTGGAGTACAAGCGGAGCCTCCCGCCGATCCAGGAAACGGCGCTCAGCCCTCGGGCGAGAAACTGACCTTGGAACAGATATTTTTGCGGATCGTCGGCGGCTCGCACCCCGCCGAACAGGAACTCTCCTGGCTCGGTTAGGAAAGATCTAAAACTTTCCTTCAGGCGCGGGCAGCTTGCCGCAGCGCTCTTCTTCGCCTGTGCAGGCGCCTCAGAGCAGAGAGGAATCTCCGCCGGTGCGTGATCGACATCGTCTCCAGAGAATAATTGAACGTCGCCCCGCAATCACAACATACCTTGTAACTGTGCCCTTCCATGGTGAACACGCGGCTCAGCTTTCTGTGGTGGCAGCCAAACGCAAACTCCAGTGCATCCGCCAGCGGATGCGTGACGGTGTCCCACAGCGGAATACCTTCCGGCGCCGACATACTAAGAAACCTCCACACTCACGATCAGTCTTGCACCACGCCCGCCTGGGACGTGTGAGCCGCTGCACTCCCCGATGTGATGTGCGTCACCGAACAGCGAATCGATTGCGCCAAGCGCGTGGGGCGACCAATCACGGCCACCGAACCCCGCACTGATTCAACAACTTGCGAAATGAGATGCGAGCTTCGTTTGGCCTGTGCAAGAATTGAGGCTTCCCGATATGAATTTCGCGGCTTCGGTTCCCGGCGAACTTTTGGCTATAGCACAGTTGCGTCTATGGATGTTCGTCAACGGACTGCGCAGCCGCCGAGGCAAAGCTGAACTTGCTTCCCGCGTCCTGGTCACGTCCTTCTTCACCTTTGGAGGCCTGGGCGGCTTTGCCGCGGCCACGGGATTCTCCTGGTGGCTGGTTTCACAGAACCAGGCAGAATTCCTCGCGGTTCCGTTGTGGACGATCTTCGTCTTCTGGCAACTTTTCCCTGTAATGGCCACGGCGTTCACCAACAATCCGGATTCGTCGGAGTTGTTGCGCTTCCCGCTCACCTACGGGTCATATTTCCTGGTGAGATTGGCCTATGGATTTTTTGATCCCGCCAGCGCGCTGGGCACGGTGGTGATCCTGGGAGTCTTGCTCGGCACGAGCGTGGCACGGCCGCTGCTGTTTCCCTGGGCTGCACTGGTGCTGTTGACCTTCGCAGCGTTCAACCTGGTGCTGATGCAAACGGTGTTCGCATGGCTGGAGCGATGGCTGGCCCAGCGGCGCACGCGCGAAATCTTCGGCGTGCTGTTCATTCTGGCCATGCTGAGCTTTCAGTTGATCGGGCCCACCGTGCAGCACCTGGAAGGGCGACCGCATCCGCAGGTCCGCCGTGCGCTGGAGATTGGAGCGCAGGTGCAGGCGGTGTTGCCTCCGGGCCTGGCAGCCGACGCGATTGCGCAGGTTTCGCATGAGCGCTATGGCAGCGGATTCGTTTCCTTTCTCGGTCTGGGGGGGATGACCCTGATCGTGGGATTTCTGCTGCACCTGCGTATCCGGGCCCAGTTTCACGGTGAGAATTTGAGCGAAGCGGCGGCACGGCCGCGGGAAAAGCAGGTGCACGCTCCGCAAGTCGGCTGGCGTCTGCCAGGACTTTCACCGTCAGTGGCCGCGGTGTTCGAAAAAGAGATGCGCTATCTCAGCCGAAGTGGCCCCATGTTGCTGACGCTGATCATGCCGATTTTCATGCTGGTGATCTTTCGCCTGGGGCCGCTGAATGCGATGCGGCATTCGAGCGCGCTGAGCCGAACGCCCGATATGGCCTTTCCGGGCGCCGCGGCCTATGCGCTGCTGGTGCTGACGAATCTGGTCTACAACAGTTTCGGCGGCGAAGGCGGAGGGCTGCAATTTTTCTATGCCTCTCCCGTCAGCTTCAGCCAGATCGTGTTGGGCAAGAATCTCACGCATGCGGGAGTCCTGGTCGCGAACGCGGTATTCGCGTGGTTCGCGGTAACCTGGCTCTACGGCGCCCCGCATCTGGCGGTCACAGTCGCAACTGTGGCGGGCCTGATCTTCGCGGCGCCGTTGAACTTCACCGCGGGGAATTTGCTCTCCATCTACTCTCCGAGAAAGCGCGATTTTGCGACTTTCGGCCGGCAGAACGTCTCGCAGACCACGGTGCTTGCGAGCTTCGGCATGCAGATCGTGATTGTGGGGCTGGGCGCAGGCGTGTTCACGGTTGCGCGGCTCTATCACAACCCGTGGATCGCCGTTCTCATGTTTCTGATCCTGGCGGCGATTTCGATTCCGATTTATATCGCCGTGCTGCGCGGAATGGATCACATTGCGGTGCAGCGACGGGAAACACTGCTGGAAGAGCTGTGCCGCGCGTAATCAGTTATTTTCCGGATTCGCCAGAAACCGGTAGCCCACGCCGCGCACCGTGAGCAGATGCCTCGGGTGGCCTGGATCGTCTTCAATGTAACGCCGCAAGCGCACCACGAAATTGTCGATGGCGCGCGTGTCCGTGTCCTCGTGCAGGCCCCAGACTTCTTCCAGGATTTGTTTGCGGGAGACGATTTTGCCGTCGTTACGCACCAGATGGCGAAGTAGCTCCGACTCCATCAGCGTGAGATGAATGGTGCTGTCCTGCG
The DNA here is from genome assembly GCA_035309485.1 of Candidatus Sulfotelmatobacter sp. Taxonomy (GTDB): domain Bacteria; phylum Acidobacteriota; class Terriglobia; order Terriglobales; family Acidobacteriaceae; genus Sulfotelmatobacter. Next base: position 243,575 of record DATGFC010000084.1, on the reverse strand, counting down.
AGCGCAGTTCGAGAGCGCCAAAGTCGATTGTTCTTCCGGCGAAGGAAAATGTTCCGAAGTCGCTCACGGCGCCGCCATTGCCCGGGTCAGGTTGCGACACGGGAGCCTGGTCAGCGCGTATCCACTGGCTGCGCCGCAGCAACCCCTGCAGGCGAGCTAGAAGAATCGAAAGATCGAAGGGCTTGGCGAGATAGTCGTCGGCGCCTGAGGCGAACCCTTTCAGCACATCTTCCGGCCGTCCGCGGGCGGTCAGCATCAGCACCGGAATGTAATTGCGGGCCGCGCGCAACTCCTCAACCACGCTGAATCCGTCTTTGCCGGGCAGCATGATATCGAGCACGACGACGTCGAACGCTTGTTTCTTGTCCAGCAGGCGGTCAGTCGCAGATTCGCCATCGCCCACCACTTCCGCCACGTAGCCTTCAGCTTCCAGATTAAAGCGCAGGCCTTCGGCGAGATGGGCCTCGTCTTCCACCACCAGCACGCGGCTCATGCCTTGGGCTCCGCGGATCGTGAATTCATGCTGGGCAACTCGATCACGACGGTGGTTCCCCGCCCTTCGCCTTCGCTCAAAGCGAACGCGGTGCCGCCGTGCTTCTTCGCGATGGATTTCACAATGAACAGCCCCAGGCCGGTTCCCTTTATGTGCGCCAGCCTGCGGCTGGCCACGCGATGAAAGCGCTTGAAGATCCTCTTGAGATCGTCGGGCGCGATCCCTACGCCGTGGTCCTGCACGCGCAGCACGAGATGCTTGTCGTCCGGCGTTTCGAGGCGCACCTGCACGTCGACATGATCCCCGGAGTATTTCACGGCATTGTCGAGCACGTTGGAGACCGCGGTTCGCAGATCCTCGGCGCTGCCGTTCACGTGCAATCTATTACCATTGCTCGTCGCTTCCTCATAACGTAGCGCCTCGGGTTGCAAGTGATGGCGGGTGCGGATGGCGTCCATGCACTCGCGAACCAGCTGGCCGAAATCCACATCGGCTTTATCGCGGCCTGCCTTTTTGTCGCCCGCCCGTCCGGCCTTCAACACCTGCTCGACTGTTTCGGTGAGCCGGTCGGCATCGCTGAGCATGATGCGATAGAACTCCTGCTTTCGCTCCTCGGGCAAGTTCCGGCGTTGCAGCGTCTCCAGATGCAGGCGAATGGACGCGACCGGGGTCTTCAGTTCGTGGGTGACGGCATTGATGAAGCTGTCGTGCTGCTCGCTGCGCCGCAGTTCGCGCACCAGAAAGATCGTGTTTACCACCATGCCAGCGATGATCAGCGCAAAAAAGACGATGCCGAAAAACAGCAGCACGCCCTCGCGCCAGTTGAGAATGATCCAACCAACATTCAGCGCGACGGCCAGCGCCACCAGGCCAATGCCCAGGCACAGGAAGAAGACGATGGTTCCACGGCGGCTGGAAATTCGCATAGCTTACCGGAGTGATTTTACCGCGGTGTCCGCGCTCCCGCGAGAATTGTGGGCTTTTTAGAATCGTATTAATTCGTATCTATTAGTTGGTCGAATTAATCTTATATATCTGATATATTCTTTCCACTCATTTTCGAGGACAATGATTGAAATCCGTCATTATTCTTTCTCTGCTGTTCAGCGCTGCAGTTGCTAGTTCCGCTGCCCAAGACTCTGGATACTTTTCCAACTGGTTCCCGCGCGTCACCAAGACCCAAGCGGCACAGCCGCACTGGATCACGCCGCTGTTCACCACCACGCCGCGGCTGGAAGAAGAGTTCCGCTCGGACATCGTGTGGACGCCGACAGCAGCCGGTGACAGCATCAACTATGGCGCAGGCAAGGGACTGGAACTGATCCCGACGTACAACACCGAGATCATTCTTGGCGTGCCGCCTTACCAGGTGCCGCCGAACGCGCCGACGGGCTGGGGCAACATCCCCATTACGCTGAAGTATCGCCTCGCCGCGCAAAACGAAGAGAGCGGCAATTACATTGTGACCGCATTTCTAGCTGGAAGCATTCCCGCGGGACGCTTCGCCACCAAGTACGGATCGATTACTCCTACGATCGCCGTTGGCAAGGGCTATCGCAACTTCGATTTTCAGAGCACGCTGGGCTGGACCATTCCCACCGGAGGACGCAACATCAGCGGGACTCCGGTCGCCTACAACACGGCGTTTCAATATCGCGTTCTGCGCAAGTTGTGGCCGGAGTTGGAGACCAATGTCACGATGTGGCCGAATGGAGGCACGAAACTGGTTGGCCAGAAGCAGGTTTTTCTGTCACCAGGGCTGGTGGCCGGACGCTTTCACCTATGGAAACGCCTGGGATTTACCATCGGCGCCGGCGAGCAGATCGCGGCTACGCACTTCCACCAGTTCAATCATGCGAAGACGCTCTCGATCCGCTTTCCGTTCTGAACGAATTCACCACGGAGACACAGAGTCACGGAGAAGAGCGATTATTGATTGCTGTGTGAACCGCTAAACCTTGCATGATCCGTGTAAATCCGCGAGAATCCGTGGCTAAGATTTTCTCTGTGCTTCTGTGCCTCAGTGGTGAAAAGACTTTGGCTATGGCCGATAGAAGGAAAACTCAAAGACTTGCTGAAACGCTGCTTCGGCCCCGCGATGCCGCGGTGCAATTGCAGATCAGCTATCCGACGATCAAGCAGTGGATCTACCATCGCAAGCTGCGCGCGGTAAAGACCCCCGGTGGACATTACCGCATCCCGCAATCGGAAATTGACCGCCTGCTCTACCGCACCCGCGGCCATAACGAGGACGAGCGGCGGGTCACTTACAAGCGAATCAGTGGGCGCAACCAGCTGGTGGGCCGCATCGTAGACGTGCGCGTCAGCGGACTGGTGGCTCAGGTGACTCTATCCGTGGGAGGGCAGCTGATTACTTCTCTCATCACCTCCGGCGCAGTGCGTGAGATGAATCTGAAGAAGGGCCAGACGGCTGCGGCCCTGATCAAAGCCACGGAAGTGATGATCATCCGGGTGTGAGCCGTGAGCGATGAGCTATGAGCAACAACCACAACCTCATGGTTCATAGCTCACCGCTCATGGCACATTACTGAAAAAGCCCTGGCTGAAGCCAGGGCTTGTCTCGACGAAACGAAATTGAATTAATCTCCCGCTGCCGCAGTCATGGTCGCAGGTGGCGTAATCAGCCGGCCGTTCGGAGCCGCAACCAGCCCCTGCTCAACATCCGCCAGGTTGATGCGCTTGATGTCCCACGCCAATCCAAGCTTCTGCAGGGCCCAGATGCCGTACCAGTTGAAGTCGACTTCATACCAGGTAAATCCGTGCGCCGCCGAGGTGGGATGCGCGTGGTGATTGTTGTGCCAGCCCTCGCCAAACGTCAGCAACGCGACCCACCAGCTATTGGTGGAAAGATCGCGCGTAGCGAACCGGCGCGTGCCCCAGGAATGAGTCGCCGAATTCACCAGCCAGGTGGCGTGCAACAAAAACACGGTGCGGAAGAAAGTTCCCCACAGCAACCAGGGCAGACCGCCAATCGCGAACAGCGCGATGGCAACCACGATTTGCGGCACGTAGTGATACTTGGTAAGCCAGATGTGAACTTTGTCTTTCGCGAGATCGGGAACGTAGCGCGCCAGCGTGGTGGTATCGTGATGCATCGACTTGCCCATCAGGATCCATCCCATGTGCGCCCACCACTTGCCGTCGATCGGCGAATGCGGATCGCCTTCCTGATCGGAAAATTGATGATGAATGCGGTGCGTAGCTACCCAGAAAATGGGACCGCCCTCCAGCGCCAGTGTGGCGCAAAGGGTCAATAAATACTCCACCCACTTCGGAGTCTTGAACCCGCGGTGCGTCAGCAGGCGATGGTATCCCATGCCGATGCCCGGGCTGCCCGCGACCCACCATAAAAAGATCGCAACCAGCAGCGCTTTCCAAGTGAAAAAGAAAAGTGCGGCCACTGCGCCCACATGAAAGAGCGCCATAAAAATCGCCGTGATCCAATTGAGTTCGTTTTTTGAGGCTTGACGTTTTTCCAGATCCTGCAGTTCCATGTCCAAGAGATCCCCAGTCCTACGTCATTAGATGAAGTGACTCCCGCTAAATTATCAGGACGAGCAGGCCATGACTGTAATAGTTGTGTAATAGGCGGGACTTTTGGCATTACGACGGTAATCACGTGGGAACCGGCGCTGTGCGGGCCGCAGCGTCGATGTCTGCGCGGCTGTCGGGTAACGCAGGCGCCGCGTTCATTGGCAACAAATTAGGCTAAGCGGCGTTTCCCTTCACCTGCACGCCTGCCCACTTTTCCAGCAGGGTGAGCGTCGCCGCATAATCGAGATCCTTGTGCCCGTCTTCGGTGGCCATCTCGTAGATTTCTTCTACAGTCTCGAGCGCCGGCAGCTTGACGCGGGCTTCTTTGGCGGCCTCCAGCGTGAGCCGGATATCTTTGTGCATGAGCCGCAGCGGAAAATTGGGCGTGAAGTCGCGCTGCAGAATGAACGGGCCTTTATAGTCCACCACGCCCGACCGCACCATGGTAGCTTCCATCAACTGCAGCAACTGTCGGGTATCGACGCCCAGCTTAGTCGCCAGGGTCAGTGCTTCCGCGAATCCTTCAAAGATGAGAGCGATCTGCAGGTTCATGGCGAGTTTGGTGGCCTGGCCTTTGCCAACTTCGCCCATGCGGAAAATTTTCTTCCCCATGGCGGCAAAGAGAGGCTTGAGGCGCTCCACGTTCTCCTCGGCCCCGCCAACAATGAAGACCAGAGTGCCGTCGCGCGCGCCGATTTTGGAGCCGGTCATGGGAGCGTCGACCCAGGCAACCCCTTTCGTTCCGACGCGATTGGCATAGTTCACCGTGGCCGATGGAGAAATCGTGCTCGAGTCGGCAATGATCATCCCCTCGGTCAGCGAGGACTCCGCGCCCTCTTTGCCGAACATCACGTCCTCGACCGCGTCCGTATCGGAAACACAGAGCCAGATCACCTCGGCGCCCTGGGCCGCGGCGGCCGGAGTCGGAGCGACTCCTGCTCCCTCGACCAGCTTTCCCGGCGTGCGGTTCCACACCGTCACTTCATGTCCCGCCTTCACCAGATTGGCGGCCATGGATTGGCCCATGATTCCCAAGCCCAAGAATGCAACTCGCATGCGGAAATCTCCTCGTTCGCGAAAACCAGACGCGGCAGCAACTTTTCGGATTAGATATGAGCCAGTCGATTTCGGTCAAGCGATCCAGTCGAATTTTGCGACGAAAAAGGAGATTCACCATTCGATGGATAACAAGCGCATTGCCTGACTGATAAGCGGGCGCTGCAGGGCTGTGAAAAATCCTTCACATTCGACAGAACTCGCGGAATCGGGTTATAGTGCCGGGGCAGCCGTTGGCTCATTCCCCCTGCATTGTTCGAATTCCACGCCAAAGGATCTTCTCCATGACAGGTTCGTCCCGCAATGCGTATCGCGCCGGCCGGTTAACCATTTTCCTCTTTGCTCTTTTCCTTACGTACGCCATGACTGCTTCGGCGCAGACGAATCTGGCCAAGATCAGCAGCGACACGCTGACCAACTCCGATAGCGATCACAAGACCGAGGTCGAGCCCGACATGTTCGCCTGGGGCAGCACGATCGTGACTGCCTTCCACGTGGCGCGCCGTCCCGGCAGCATCGGATGGGGCAGCGGCGATATTGGTTTTTCCACTTCGATCGACGCCGGCGCGACCTGGCACTACGGTCTTCTTCCAGGACTGACGGTCAACTACAAGAATGGATCTTATGGCGCGGCGGCCGATCCCTCGGTCGCTTACGACGCCAAACATGGCATGTGGATGATCTCTACTTTGCCGCTGGCCGGGCTGAGCTGCTGCAATGCCATCGGAGACGTTGCGGTCAGCCGTTCCACCAATGGCATGACTTGGGGCGCTCCTATCATCATCGACAAGACGCATCTCGACGACAAGAACTGGACCGTCTGCGATAACACGCCCACGAGCCCTTACTACGGGAACTGCTACACCGAGTGGGATCAAGCCTTCGGCAGCGGCGACGTGCTGATGAGCGTGTCGAGCGATGGCGGCCAAACCTGGGGCCCCGGCCTTGCCTCCTCCGATCACGCTGTCGGACTCGGCGGCGAGCCGCTGGTGCAGCCTAATGGGACGGTCATCGTTCCTTTCCAGGGCGGAGGCATTGACGTCTTCAGCTCGAGCAATGGCGGCGCAAGTTGGGGGAGAAGCCAGGTGATCGCGAGCATCGACAGCCATTTCGTGGCAGCGGGACTGCGAAATCCTGACCTGCCCTCCGCCGCCATCGACGGAGGCGGCAAAGCTTTTGTGGTCTGGTCCGACTGCCGCTTCCGAACCAACTGCAAGGAAAACGATATCGTGATGAGCTCTTCCATCGACGGGAAAACCTGGAGCGCGGTGACCCGCATTCCGATCGACGCTACCGGCAGCACCGTCGATCACTTCCTGCCCGGCATCGGAATCGACCCCACGACCTCGGGTCCTAACGCGCACCTCACCATCGTCTACTACTACTATCCCGTGGCGAACTGTACCAGCAGCACGTGCCAGCTCGACGTAGGCTTCACGACCTCCACGGACGGCGGCGCTACGTGGACTGCAGGGGCGAAAATCGCGGGTCCGATGAAGGTCGGATGGCTGCCGGTATCGGACAATGGGCCCATGGTCGCGGACTACATCGGGGTCAGCTACGTGAATGGTAATCCTTTTGGAGTCTTTGCCGTCGCGCAGCAACTGGTGGGAACCAGCTATAACGAAGCGATGTTCACGACCAAGACTCCGCTGCCGGTTTCTTACGACGCTCCGCGGTTCAGCTCGATCAACGATCATCCCGTGCCGAACGCGCACTCCGATCACGAGATGCACTTCTACTACGACGACGAAGGCAAGCGCGAGATTCCTCGTTCGCGCTGGATCACGAATATCGAGCCGTAACCGCTACATTCACAGCATAGATTTCGATGAGCCGCCATCCCGCTGCTGGCGGCTTTTCGTGGTATGTCACACATTACGGCCGTACCCATCCAGGAAAGTAAAAAGCAGCGAAGGGCGCGGGGAATTCATCTAAGATGATGGACGAAGAATCATCGCATCGCGCTAGTTACTTTATTGGCTGAGGCAATCGCACTAGCATACAGGGGACGATCAGCTGCGGTTTCAACCCCCGGGCTCCACAGCAGGATGATCAAGCAGACACTTCGAAATCCGGCATTACGCAAGCGCGCCACCCAATTCGGACGATTGGTGCGCCGATCGGCAGTCACACCACGCTGCGGCGAGACCTACAAACCGCGGCTTGCCACGAACGGAGAACTCGGCGTCACCTTCATCGGACACGCCAGCTTTTTCGTGCAGATCGGGGGCAAGAGCGTGGTGATCGATCCCAATTTTGCCCGGTGGCTGTTTGTGCTGAAACGCCTTCGCCGTCCGGGCCTGCGCATAGCCGATCTTCCGCCGATTGACCTGGTACTCGTATCGCACGCGCACTTCGACCACCTGCATCGCCCGTCGTTGCGCGCGATCGTACAACATAATCTGCGTACTCGTGGAAAAGCGCCGGCGATCATCATTCCGACGCATGTCTCGGACCTGATCTCCGACCTCGGGTTTTCCGAGATCATCGAGCTCGACTGGTGGAAGACTTCGCGCCACAGCAATCTGTCGGTAACCCACGTGCCCTCGCGCCACTGGGGCGCGCGGATTTTGAAGGATTCGCATCGGGGCTACGGCGGCTTCGTGCTGAAAGCGGGCAAGCACTCCGTCTATCACGCGGGCGACACCGCGTATTTTTCGGGGTTTGGCGAGATCGGGCGACGCCTCGCTCCTGAGCTCGCGCTGCTTCCGATCGGCGCTTACAATCCGCCGCAATTTCGCAACGTGCATACCAATCCCGCGGATGCTACGCGAGCCTTTCTCGACCTCAAGGCGCGGTGGATGGTTCCCATGCACTACGGCACCTTCCGCCTCTCGCACGAACCGGTCGACGAGCCGCTGCAGTTGTTGGATGAGGAAGCCCGCGCGGCCGGAATCAAAGATAAAGTCGTAGTCATGGAAGAAGGCGTCACCAGATTCTTCTAGAAACGCCGGCGGGCCACCGGAGGTAGCGTGGGCATTTCCGGCCGCGGCTGCTGACATTAACCTTGCGTCGATGTTTCAGTTAGCCCTGCCAATCTCCTATCTTACTTTTTCATCGAGCTTGACAGTCCACATTCCATCTTGTGTAGACTGCCAGAAACTTTCCTTTCCAGGAGGATCGCATGCCCGTAAAACCAGTTCCCGAGGGCTATCACACTCTCACTCCTTTCCTGACCGTTCGCAACGCCGAGCGAGCGATTGAGTTCTACAAGCAGGCATTTGGCGCCGAATTGCGAGGCGGCGGCGTCGCCAAAGGACCGGACGGCAAAGTCATACATGCCGAACTGAAAATCGGCGACTCTGTCATCATGCTGTCCGACGAATATCCGGAATACGGTTCCAAGTCACCGCAGTCGATCGGCGACTCGGGCATGGGGCTGCATATTTACAACGAGAACGTAGACGCGGCCTTCGATCGCGCGGTCAAAGCAGGCGCAACGGTCGAAATGCCGGTCATGGACCAGTTCTGGGGAGATCGCTATGGCAAGCTGCGCGATCCGTTCGGCCACAAATGGTCCATTGCTACCCACGTCAAAGACATGTCCGAAGACGATATGAAAAAGGGCATGGACGAAGCATTCGCCAAAGCCGAGAAGATGAAGAAAACGGCTTAGTTGATCATTCAGCTCAGGCAGGGACAGCCCCCGGCTGTCCCACTGAAGCCGGCGCTCAGCAGACCACAAGTAGCTCTATGGCCCAAGGTCCGAGGTCTAAGGTCCGCTTTAATAAGCCCAGCGCAGGAGCGTTGCTCCAGAAGTAAAGCCAGCGCCCACGGCGGCGATCAAGAGAAGGTCGCCTTTCTTCAACTTGCCTTCCTCGATGGCGGTTCTCATGGCGATGGGGAGTGTGCCTGCGGTGGTGTTCCCGAACCGGTCAATGTTGATGATGACCTTCTCAAGGGGCATGCCGAGGCGCTCGGCAGTAGCCGTGATGATGCGGCGGTTGGCTTGGTGCGCGATGAAGCAATCCACATCCTTGCCCGTGATCTGGTTGCGTTCGAGGATGCGCTCAGTCATCTCGGCCATCTTCTTCACGGCATACTTGAATACATTCTTGCCATCCTGATGTATGTAGTGCATTTTCTGATCAACGGTTTCATGGGAGGCAGGGTTCAGACTGCCTCCTCCAGGCATGTACAGATACTGTCCGCCGATGCCTTCTATCTGAGCCACGTGATCAATGATCCCTTCGCCGTCCTCGCAGGGCTCAAGTAGTACTGCTCCGGCGCCATCGCCGAAGATGATGCATACGGCACGATCCGTGTAATCGGTCATGGCGGAGTTCTTATCCGCACCGATCACGAGAACTTTCTTGTATTGCCCAGATTCCACAAACTTCACTCCCGTATTGAGCGCGTAGAGAAATCCGGAGCATCCGGCAGAGACATCGAAGCCCCAGGTATTAGCAATGCCGAGCTTGTGCTGGACCAGGCAGGCGGTCGAGGGATACATCATGTCAGGCGTGACGGTGCCCACGACAATGAGATCGACTTCCTGCAGATCAAACGGATGGGACTCGATCAGGTTCTTTACCGCTGCCACCGCCAGGTCGCTAGCGGCTACACCTTTATCGGCAATGTGGCGCTCGCGGATGCCGACGCGTTCGAGAATCCACTCGTCGGTGGTGTCGACCATCTTCTCCAAATCGGCGTTGGTAAGCACGCGCGGGGGCAGATAAGTACCGAGCGCGGTGATTTTGGCGCGGGTGGTCAATGAGGGCTCCGGAAGAATTTAGGAAACCCTGTATTTTGAGGCATGAGGAGCAGAATGTCTAACGGAGTTCCTAGGTCAAGGTCAAAAGCACGAACCACTAAGGACACGAAGTTGCACGAAGGAACACCCCAAACGTGTTCAGAACGTGTAGTCCGGTGGTTTGATACCCTTGGCGCGCAGATACACCTCGCATTGCGCGCGATGATGCGCGGTGTGCACGAACATATTCATGATCATGGCTCGGCCGTCAGGATCATTGCGGCCTTTCCAGGACGGGATGTGCCAGGTGCGCTTCAGTTGTTCAGGCGTGATCTGCGGCAGCACTGCGATGACATAGTCAAAAGATTGCTCCAAAACTTTCAGTGCCGCTTCCTTGTCAGACGGCATAGGTTTGGAAGGGTCGAAGGAAAATGGCGGTTTGATTCCGGTGATCTGGTTGAAACGGAATACATTGGCTCCAGCAACGTGAACCATCTGCTCGCCGAAGGTCATTTCCTCGGGATTGGGTTTAAAGCTGTATAGATCGGCTGGCATGGCGTTGGCGACGTCGATGGTGAACTGCTTCGAAATCTGCCAGTCGCGGACGAACTCCGACATGTCGAGCACGGAGCTTATTTTGGATTCTTGGGCTATTGCAGCAGCCGCTAAGATCAAGAACGCAACCAGCAGAGACAGACGGTGGGTCAAGCGCACGGAAAACCTCCTGGATTGGAATCCAGATTCTAGACGGGCCAAGCCCCGATATGGAAGCAGGCACTCTGCCCCCATCATGCGGCTGCGCGTGCGCGTTCGTGGTCCATCCAGTCACGAATGAACGCTGGGCACGAGATGATTGCAAATTGCCGATCTTCGCCGTCGATTAAGTAGAAAAGTGCGTCACGATCCAGTTCCTCTAATTGCGCAAGATTCAGCAGAGGCCACAATTGACACTCGCTTGCGGACTGAACCAGTTGTTCGAGATAAGCAAGATGTCCCTGGAAGAGTTTGCCGGAGACGCGGATGGTAATTTGGGGAGCAACGCGGGGCTTGGTATTGCGACTCTTCATGCTTCTCCTCAGGGCCGGGTCTTTGAGATAGCCACGGCCTACATCATGTGGATGCTCGGAAAACCGTTTCTTGCGAAAAGAGTCGTAAAGAAGATGTAAATTTCGGTAATCGGAGGTGCGCAGACCTGGCAGGAATTGTGGGGAAAAACATAAAGTCAGACACCGGGAACTCACTGCACACGCAAGAGCCCGTTACCGTTGCTTCCTTCCGGACCTGGCGGGGTTGGCGGGAGTGCGTCGCGTGAGACCGATGTCTGACCTGAATCATTTTAGCATTGCAAAGTTGGGGGGTCGGGGAGCTCGTTCGCAACCTTGCCGCGGGGGCGGGACGCCTCCGCTACAGCCGGCGGGACGCCGGCGCTACAGTTTGAGAACTCCGCACACGAAGAGACAGGTGACTTTTGGTGCAAGGATTCGGCTCTGGGGCCTTCCTTTCTTATTGAAGTTATCGAACAATAGAAGGATCGTTAATTCCAGATTCTGGCTGCTAGCGCGCGAATAGCATGACGAATCCGTCGCAACAAACCGGTGTCATCCCCTTGCAGCGAGCCATCGACAATTACTTTGAGCTGGCCCTGTATCTTCTTGTACTCACAGGCTTTGGGATGCTGGCCGGGACCGGCGGCGTGGAACTGCCCTGGGTCATACTGGTGTGCGCGGCGATGGCAGTTCGGGGCCTGCTTCTGGCGAAACGGCGGCAGATTGTAATTTCGGAGCGCTGGACCACACCGCTCTCGCTTGCGTATTTCGTGTTTTTCGCCATCGACTATTTCGTATTTTCGCGGAGTTTCCTTCCGGCGACGGTTCACCTCGCGTTGTTCGGCGTTGTTGTTCGCATGTTCTCCCTGCGCCGGGAACGGGACCACATCACTCTGGCGATTCTGGCCTTCCTGATGGTGCTGGCCTCGGCAGTGCTGACGGTGGACAGTCTGTTTCTGCTGGCGTTTGCGGCATTCATGCTTGTAGCCATCGCCACGTTCATCCTGATGGAAATGCGGCGTTCGGGCCATGCGGCAAACATCCAGGCGAGGCATTCGAGCGATGCCCAGGAACACCGGCACCTGGCGTTTGCGCTGGCGCGAACCGCTCCCGCTCTGATGGTCATGATCCTGATTGGAGGCGCGGCCTTATTTTTTGTCATGCCACGCATGTCAACCGGATACCTGGGCGGATATTCCTTTGGCACCGACATCTCGTCCGGTTTCAGCGACCGTGTGCAGTTGGGGCAGATTGGACGGATTCAGCAGTCGAACTCAGTGATGATGCATATCCAGATCGACGGCGACCAGGCCGGCCAGTATGACCTGCACTGGCGGGGCGTCACGCTGGCGGACTTCGACGGACACACGTGGTCCAATCCACGAGACCAGTTCGCGCTGCGGCGCCTTCCCGATAACAGTTTCGAGGTCCCAAACACAGACGTTACTGCCGACAGCGGGCACGAGAAGATGATTCACTATCGCGTGCTGATGGAACCGATTGGGACCAACGTCTTCTTTCTGGCGCCAACTCCCCGGACCGTGAGCGGAAATTACCGCTTGCTGACCAGCGACTCGGGTGGAGCGGTGTACGACTTCGACTCGCGGCACATGATCAGCCGGTACGAAGCGCGTTCGAATATTGCCAGGCCAACTCCCGGGGAATTGCGGAAGGCGGGACAAAACTATCCGCAAGAGATCACCGACACTTATCTCGACTTGCCCAGCGAGGATCCTCGAGTTGCCCAGCTAGCTACCCAGGTCGGCAGTTCGGCAAAAAACGATTACGACAAAGCGGCCGCCCTCGAGCTCTATCTGCGTACTCGCTACGGTTACACCCTGGAGCTTCCGCGAACCACCGAAGACGATCCGATTGCGAATTTTCTATTCGAACGCAAGCGAGGTCACTGCGAGTATTTCGCCTCGGCGATGGCCGTCATGTTGCGGACGCTCGGCATTCCCTCGCGCGTAGTCAACGGGTTTCGCAGCGACGAGTTCAACGACATCACGGGAAGCTACGTGGTACGAGCCAAGGATGCGCATTCCTGGGTGGAAGCGTACTTCCCCGGATATGGCTGGCAGACGTTTGATCCAACGCCCGGCGGGCGCGGCGGCATTCCGCAGGGATGGGGCCGTCTTGCGCTGTATGCGGATGCGATGGCCTCGTTCTGGCGAGAGTGGATTGTCAGTTACGACAGTTCGCACCAGTACGTATTGGGCAAGGCGGCCATTACGAGTTCGCGCGGAGCGTGGGAAGAAGCCCGCAAGTGGGCGCGAGATCACTATGAGTCGATGTTGAAATGGGCGCGGCGGAGCCAGGATCGCGTGGAACATTCGCCCGGCAAGTGGGCCGTATTCGCGGCCGCAGTCACATTGGTGTTGCTGGTTTTGGGAAATATTGGGCGGATCGTGCGCTGGATGCATGAGAAGTGGCTATCGGCGCACCCGGAGCGCTCTCCGGAACAGGCGGCCTCCATGTGGTATCAACGCATGGCGCGCGTACTGGCGCGGCGCGGGATGCAGAAGCCGATGGCTCAGACGCCGCAAGAGTTCTTGCAAAGGATTGAAGACGGGCGCCTGCGGGAACCGGTAGCGCGTTTCACCGCTGTCTATGAGTCAGCGCGATTCGGGAACTCCCCGGAAGACGCGCAGCGCCTGCCGGAATTGTACGAGGAAGTGGAAGCCGCTACGCGATCCGACTAGCAACAGGGTGCACGGTTTCCACCTGTGGCTGAATGGTTAGCTGCTTCAGATAGCTGTCCACGCAAGCGGCGGCTTTGCGTCCTTCCGAGATCGCCCATACCACGAGAGATTGGCCGCGACGCATGTCTCCGGCGGCGAAAACGCCCGGAACCGACGACATATAATTCTCGTCGGTCGCGATGTTGCCGCGATTGTCCAGTTGAACTCCCAACTGCTCGATCATTCCATTGCGTACAGGACCGAGAAAACCCATCGCTATCAGGACGAGGTCAGCGTCGATGGTGAACTCGGTGCCCGGAAGCGGCTCGAACTTCGGAGGAGGTTCGACTCGTATGGCGTGCAGTTGCTTCACAATGCCATGGTCGTCACCCGTGAAGCTCGTCGTCGCAATGCTCCAGTCGCGGACGCCGCCTTCTTCGTGAGCGGCCTCGGTGCGAAGTTGCAGGGGCCAGAGCGGCCAAGGAGTTTGGGGAGAACGTTCCTCGGGCGGCTTGGGCATAATTTCGAACTGGTGAACCGAGAGCGGCTTCTGACGATGGCACGTGCCGAGGCAGTCGGCACCGGTGTCGCCCCCACCGATGATCACCACACGCTTCCCGGTAGCAAGAATTTCGACAGATGGATCGATCACGTCTCCGTGGCAGCGTTTGTTCTGCTGGGGCAGGAACTCCATTGCGAAGTGGATTCCCTTCAGGTCGCGGCCTGGAATCTTGAGATCTCGGGGATGCTCCGAGCCCCCCGCCAAGACGATGGCGTCGAAGTCTCGCCGCAAATCTTCGACTGCGACGTTCCCGCCGACCTGCGCATTGGTAATGAACTTCACGCCTTCGGCGGCCATCTGCTCCAGGCGGCGATCGATCACGTGCTTCTCCAGCTTGAACTCTGGGATGCCATAGCGCAGAAGCCCACCAATGCGATCGGCTTTTTCATACACCACTACGGCATGGCCGGCGCGGCAAAGCTGTTGAGCAGCCGCGAGTCCTGCGGGGCCTGAACCGACGACCGCAACCTTCTTTCCGGTGCGAGCCCTCACGGGTTCGGGACGAATCCAGCCTTCGAGGAATGCACGCTCTACGATGTTCTTTTCATTCTGCTTAATCGTGACTGCGGGCTGGTTAATACCGAGCACGCACGAGGCTTCGCAGGGGGCGGGACAGATTCGGCCGGTAAATTCCGGAAAATTATTGGTCGCGTGGAGCTGGCGGACAGCCTCTTTCCAACGCCCGCGATAGACAAGATCGTTCCAGTCGGGAATGAGATTGTTAACCGGGCACCCCGTCTGGCAAAACGGGACGCCGCAATCCATGCAGCGGGCGCCCTGCTTGCGCAGCTCCGCTTCGGGAAAGTCCTGATAGATCTCGAACCAATCATTCACGCGCTCCAGAACCGGACGGCGCGGGGCTAGTTCGCGGGAATACTCCATGAAGCCGGTGGTCTTACCCATGCTGCACCTCCTGGGGCACCGGCTCAGAATTTGTTAACTCGGACGCGGGCACTCCGGGACCATAGGCGTGACCGGCGCGGGATACTCCCAGAACGCGTTTGTACTCGTGCGGGAACACCTTGATGAAGCGCGGCAGAGCCTCTTCCCAGTTCTCGAGAATCCACGAAGCGCGGCGGCTGCCGGTCAGTTCCTTGTGGCGCGCGACAAGATCGCGAACGATGTGCATGTCCTCAGATTCGAGCAGCGGCTCCAGATCCACCGATTCCAGATTGCAGCGTTTCTCGGTGAAGTCGCCGTGCTCGTCGAAAACGTACGCGATGCCGCCGCTCATGCCAGCGGCGAAATTGCGGCCACAGGAACCCAAGACCACTACTAATCCGTTCGTCATGTATTCGCAGCCATGGTCGCCTACGCCTTCCACTACTGCGGTCGCTCCGGAGTTGCGGACGGCAAAGCGTTCTCCGGCAACCCCATTGAAGAAAGCTTCGCCGCTGGTCGCGCCATAGAGTGCCACGTTGCCGATGATGATGTTTTCTTCGGGAACAAACGTGGACTCGCGCGGCGGATAGACGGTTATACGGCCACCCGAAAGTCCTTTGCCGACGTAATCGTTGGCCTCGCCCTCCAGCGTGAGCGTAATGCCCCTCGCCAGAAATGCGCCCAGGCTCTGGCCCGCCGAACCTGAAAGATGGATGCGGATGGTGTCGTCGGGAAGTCCGGCCGATCCGTAGCGGCGGGCGACCTGCCCGCTCAGGATGCTGCCTACGGAACGGTGGATATTGCGAACCGGCAAATTGATTTCAACCGAACTCAAACTCAGTAAAGCATCGAGTGAGTGCTCTACGAGTTGATGGTCGAGCGCCTGCTCCAGGCCGTGATCCTGCTTTTGCATGCAGCGGCGGGCAACTCTTGAAGGCACGGGCGGATTGTAGAGAATCGCCGAGAAGTCCAGGCCGCGGGCTTTCCAATGCTCGACGGCGGGCTCCACGTCGAGCATGTCCACGCGCCCGACCATCTCGTCCACGGTGCGGAAGCCGAGCTGTGCCATGTGCTGCCGAACTTGCTCGGCAATGAAGAAAAAGAAATTAATGACGTGCTCGGGCTGCCCCTGGAACTGCTTGCGGAGGACCGGATCCTGCGTGGCGATGCCCACCGAGCAGGTATTCAGGTGGCACTTACGCATCATGATGCAGCCCATAGCAATGAGAGGAGTCGTCGCAAAGCCGAATTCTTCAGCCCCCAGGAGCGCGGCAATCACGACATCGCGCCCGGTCTGAAGCTTTCCGTCAGTCTGCACGCGAATGCGGCCGCGCAGATCGTTGAGCAGCAGTACCTGCTGGGTCTCAGCCAAACCGAGTTCCCACGGAATGCCTGCGTGTTTAATCGAGCTTAGGGGAGAGGCGCCGGTACCGCCTGTATCTCCGCTGATGAGAACTACGTCCGCATGCGCTTTCGCCACCCCTGCAGCGACAGTGCCGACGCCAACCTCGGCGACCAATTTCACTGCGATTCGCGCCTGTGGATTCACATTCTTTAAGTCGTAAATCAGCTGCGCGAGATCTTCGATGGAGTAAATGTCGTGGTGCGGCGGCGGGGAAATCAGACCCACCCCGGGGATCGAATGGCGAAGCCGGGCAATTACCTCATCCACTTTGTAGCCGGGGAGCTGGCCCCCTTCGCCGGGCTTGGCACCCTGGGCCATCTTGATCTGCAGTTCGTCTGCATTGACCAGATAGTTTGCCGTCACGCCAAACCGGGCGGATGCGACCTGCTTCACTGCGCTGCGACGGAGATCGCCATTGGCATCGGGCTTGAAGCGCTCTTCGTCTTCCCCGCCCTCTCCGGTATTGGATTTACCGCCGATGCGATTCATCGCGATGGCCAGAGTCTCGTGGGCTTCTTTGCTGATGGAACCGAACGACATGGCGCCCGTGGTGAAGCGCTTCACAATTTCCTTCGCGGGCTCAACCTCTTCGAGCGGAACGGGCGTCTCGCTCTTCCTTAGCCTCATCAAACCGCGCAGCGTACATAACGCGGCGCTTTGATTGTCAATAAGGTCGCTGTACTCCTGAAAACTCTTGAAGTTTTCCTGCCGGACGGCGTGCTGCAATTTGCTGATGGTCTGCGGATTTAGCAGGTGATACTCACCGTTCACGCGCTGGTGATAATTGCCGCCGACCGAGAGTTCGGTTTCGAAATCCGTGAGCGGGCGGAAGGCATATTCGTGCTTGGCCTGAGCTTCTGCCGCGAGGACCGGCAGGCCGATTCCTTGCAACCGGGAGGTGGTGCCGGAGAAATACGTTTCGATCAAGTCTTTGTTCAGGCCGATCGCCTCAAAAACCTGCGCCCCCTGGTAGCTCTGGAGCGTAGAGATGCCCATCTTGGAAAAAGTCTTGAGCAAGCCTTTCTTGATCGCCTTCAGGAAGTGCTTCACTGCGAGTTCGGGAGTGATGCCGTCGCCTAACTCGCCTCGCCAGGCAAGATTCTCCACGCTCTCCAGTGCGAGGTACGGATTGATGGCGCTCGCGCCATAACCGCTCAGCAGGGCAAAATGCATGACTTCGCGCGGCTCACCTGATTCGGTGATCAGCGCAACCTGAGTTCGAGTTTCTTCTCGCACCAGCAAATTGTGGACAGCAGCGAGAGCAAGCAGGCATGGAATTGGAGCGTAATCCTTGTCAACGCCTCGATCCGAAAGAATGAGCAGCGAATATCCCGCTTTCACGGCGAGAGAGGCTCGCTGGCACAATTCATCGAGAGCGCGCTTGAGTCCGGCTTCGCCTTCGCTGGCTCGAAATAGAGCAGGCAGGGTGGTTGCGAGCAGATCTCGGTTCGAGACGCGGCGCAGTTTCTCCAATTCTCGATTCGTGAGCAGCGGATGAGCCAGCTTCAGCATGTGGCAGTTTTCCGGAGCTTCGTCGAGAATGTTGCGCTCACTGCCGATATAGCTGATCAGCGACATCACCATCTCTTCGCGAATGGGGTCGATAGGCGGATTCGTGACTTGCGCGAAGAGCTGCTTGAAATAGTTGAAGAGAGACTGCGGTTTATCGGAGAGGCAGGCCAAGGGCGTGTCCGTGCCCATGGAGCCAACGGGTTCCTCGCCCTTCAAGGCCATGGGCCCAAGAATCATGCGCAGGTCTTCATCACTGTAGCCGAACGCGCGTTGACGGCGCAGAAGAGTCTCCGCGTCAGGAAAATGCATGCGCGTGGGCTCAGGGAGTTGATCGATGGTGATCTGATTCTCCGCAAGCCATTGCGCATACGGCTGGCGTGAAGCCAGGGTGTGCTTGATCTCTTTGTCGGAAACGATGCGGCCTTCGACCGTATCGACCAGAAACATCTTTCCGGGCTGAAGCCGGCCTTTCGTTTTTATTCGTTCTGGTGGAACATCGAGCACACCGGCTTCCGACGCCATAACCACAAGGCCGTCATGAGTGACGATGTAGCGACCAGGGCGCAGCCCGTTGCGATCAAGGGTCGCTCCGATTACGCGGCCATCTGTGAAAGCGATCGCGGCAGGACCGTCCCATGGCTCCATCATGCACGCGTGGTATTCGTAGAATGCACGCTTCTCCGGTTTCATGTGCGGATTGCCCGCCCAGGCTTCGGGAATGAGCATGGCCATCACATGCGCCAGGCTGCGTCCTGCCTGAAGCAGCAACTCGACAGCGTTGTCGAAGTTAGCGGAGTCACTGCCATCCGGAGCGATGACGGGGTACAGCTTTTTCAGATCGTCGCCCAGCAGCGGAGAGCGTAAGAGAGACTGGCGGGCGTGCATCCAGTTCACGTTGCCGCGCAGCGTATTGATCTCGCCATTGTGGGCAATGTAGCGATAGGGATGGGCCCGCTCCCAACTGGGGAATGTATTCGTGGAAAAGCGCTGGTGAACCAGGCAAAGCGCACTGACCACCTCGGGATCGGATAATTCACGATAGAAATTCGTGATCTGTGAAGCCAGCAGCAGGCCCTTATAAACGATGGTCCGGCAGGAAAGCGACGGGATGTAGAACATCGCCGCGTCTGCGATACCGGACTCGCGGATCTCATTTTCGGCGCGCTTGCGAACGACGTACAGCTTGCGCTCAAGGGCATCTTCATCGATTCCGGCGGGGCAACCCACGAAAATCTGCTGAATGTAGGGCTGTGAGGCGCGGGCCACGCGACCGATGGCCGAGGCATATACCGGGGTATCTCGCCAACCGAGCAGCCTGAGTCCTTCTTCGCGGATGATGCGTTCGAGGATTCCTTCGCATTGCAGGCGCTGATGCTTTTCCACGGGAAGGAAGGTCATGCCGACACCATACGTGCCCGGTTGCGGCAGCTTGAAACCCAGGTTCTCGCATTCGCGAGCAAAGAACTTGTGCGGAACCTGGATCAGGACGCCGGCGCCGTCTCCGGTCTCGGGATCACATCCGCAGGCGCCGCGATGCGCCAGGTTCAAAAGGACCTGAATTCCCTGCCGGATAATTTCGTGGCTTTTGTCCCCGTTGATGCTGGCTACGAACCCAATGCCGCAGGCATCGTGCTCGTAAGCCGGGTCATAAAGGCCCTGGGCGGCAGGCAAACCATGGTTCGAGTTGAGACGGGTCGTCATGGACTTCGTCTTTGGGCACCGTTTCCTTTCGAAGGACTTGTTCTTGGGCTTACCTTGCTGGGCGACGGAGGGTCGCACACTTCCGCACAGGAACAGACATTCGCAGTTCTTTAATAGCGAATGTGCCGGAGCAAGTACAATGCAGAATTTCGATGCAAGGGATGCAAAATTCAGCGCCCGGTTTTCCACCACTCGTGGCTCGTGAGCACTGGCGAATAAGTGAGAGTCCGCTATAATTCGCTCAACCGAAAATGGACTTCGATCAGCTCACCACGTTTCTGGAAGTTGCCCGGCAGGGCAGTTTTTCCCGCGCCGGCGAGAAGGTGTTCCGCTCACAGTCGGCGGTGAGCGCGCAGATCCGCCAACTTGAGCAGGAATACGGAGACCGGCTGCTTGACCGCTCCGGCAAAACGGTGAAGCTGACGCCCGCGGGCCAAATTTTTTATGAGTATGCCGAGCGCATGAAGAACCTGCGCGAAGAGTCGTTGACGGCGGTTGCCGATCACAGCGGCACGCCGCGTGGGACGCTTCGGGTGGGAGCGAACGAGGCGACCTGCCTGTACGTGTTACCCGAGGTCTTTGGCGAGTACTGCCGCCGCTACCCGCCGGTGCAGATCAGCATTTATCGCAACTTCAGCTACAAGATTGTCGAAAAGCTGGAGAACGGAATGGTGGAAGTCGGCATTCTGACGCTGCCCATCCAGTCTCCAAGCCTGAAGATTCAGCCCATTTTCCGCGACAAGCTGATGCTGATGGTGAGCCCGAAGAATCCCCTGGCCAAACATAACGTCGTCCCCGTAAGCGAAATCGTGAAGCATCCGCTCCTGTTTCCGAAGACCGGGCACACGCGGCGATTGCTGGATAAGCTGTTCCGGCCGCATAACGCGCAGCTCCAGGTGCGCATGGAACTGCCGAGCATTGGCATGATCAAAAGCTTTGTGGCGGCCGATCTTGGGGTTTCGCTTATCAGCGCATCGTTCGCCCGGGACGAGGTGGATGCGGGGCGCGTCAAACTGATTGACCTGGAAGACGCGGAACTCTATCGAGAACTTGGACTTGCTTACCGTCGTGACCGTACCTTGTCGGTGGCCTCGACGGCATTTGTCGGGCTTCTGCGGCAGTTTGCGACCCAAATGAAGAAAGCAAACGCGTAAACCCAGCAAGCGGAATTTCCGATTCCTGCCATCGTAATTTTGAATTTCGGATGCAGCCCAGCCCCCGGTATGCTTACTGAGCACAATTTCTTATGAGCTCCGGAATCCAGAAGGCGACGCGAATTACAACGACAGGCACAGGCATGTCGACACGAATTACGTGTCTTCTGGAGGACGGGAACGGATGATGTAAAGCACTCCAAAGAATCACCCGAGCCCACCGCCAGAAGCGATCTGGCGGTGGGTTTTTCTTTGCGTCCATAACTTGAGAACGGAGCAGGCCAATGAGCGAGCAGAAGAGCAGGTTCGAGCAGGGAGACGATCTGGTGGTGATGAAGTTCGGTGGCACGTCGGTGGAAGACGCTGCCGCGATCCGGCGTCTGATTGGGATTGTCGAGAGCAGGATCCATCAACAGCCGGTGGTCGCGGTGAGCGCATTGGCCAGAGTCACCGACCAACTGCTGGAAGCGGGGCAGGCTGCCGCTGGCGGCCGGCTGGGGTCGGCGTTGGCTACGGCTCGGAATATCTATGTTCGCCATGAGGAAGTGGCTGAGTCGCTCGTTTCCGGATCGGTCCATAGCCCTTTGGATCAGGATCTTCGGCAAGAGTTTCGAGCGCTGGAATCGCTGCTGCATGATCTGCAGGGCCACCCACTTGACCTCAAACTTCAGGATCGGTTGCTGGGGTTTGGAGAGTGCTTCGCAAGCAGGCTCGTGGCGGAAGCATTGTGCCAGGCGGGGTTAAACGCGACTCACGTAGATGCGCGCTCCTGTATTGTCACCGACGATCGTCATGGACAGGCAAGCCCACTGTGGGATCTGACGAAGGACCGCTTGCAAGAGAATCTTGATCCGCTCCTTCAGTCGGGCCGCGTGCCTGTGTTAGGCGGTTTTATCGCTGCCACGGCAGATGGTGTTCCGACGACCTTGGGGCGAGGCGGCTCCGATTTCAGCGCCGCGATCGTGGGTGCCGCTCTGTCGGCGTCGCGCATCGAAATCTGGACCGATGTGGACGGCATCATGACCGCGGATCCGAAACTCTGTGGCGATGCTCAAGTGATTCGGAAGATGAGCTTTGATGAGGCCGCAGAGCTGGCTCATTTTGGCGCGAAAGTGCTGCACCCGGCGACGCTGGCTCCGGCCCGGCGTGAGAACATCCCGGTATACGTCTTGAACTCGCGGCACCCTGAGGGCGCAGGTACCGAGATCGTCTCCGGTGCGAATACTGGAAGAAGGCTCAGTGCAATCACCGCAAAGAGGAATGTAGCGGTCGTTGATATCGAGTTATCGCGCGGGATGAACTCTGAACTTCTCGGGAAAGTGTTTGCGGTGTTCGACCAGCACGGGTGCCTGGTGGACCTGATGGGTATTTCGCCTGGGCGGATTTCATTGCTGGTGGGCTCGACCGCAGCGTTGCCTGGCATTGCGGCTGATCTGCACGCGACTGCGAATGTCCGATGGGAAAACCACAAAGCTTTGGTGTGCCTCGTCGGAGAAAACATTCGACGACAACCGGACGTCGCCAGCCGAGTCTTCGCAGCCGTTTCCGACATGGATGTGCGCGTCCTTTGCCAGGGCGCTTCCGACCGGGCGATTTCCTTCCTTGTGGAAGAATCCAAGGCGGCAGAGTCAGTAAGGCGGCTGCACGAACTTTTCTTCCCAAAGGTCGAGCCGGTTCGGGATTGGGGAGGAATCTCCAGCGCCTTCTGCCAGGCAGGATAAATGCAGCTCTCAGCTGCCGAGTTTGGCGACTTTCGTGACAGCTGGTTCCGTCGTATTCGGCGCCGGCTCAATAATGTGCAGGCCGCACTCGGTTTTCGAAAAACCAGCCCAACGGCCAGCCCGCGGATCGTCCCCGGGCCTCACTGCACGGGTGCAATGCGTGCAACCGATGCTGGGATAGTTCTGATCGTGCAACTCGTTGTAAGGCACGTCGTGGTCGTGGATGTAGCGCCAAACCTGCTTTGAGGTCCAATCCACAAAGGGATTGATTTTGACCAGCCCAAACTTCGAGTCCCATTCGATCTTGCGCGCCCCCGCGCGGGCGGATGTCTGATCGCGGCGAATGCTAGTGATCCACGCGCTCAACTCGCTGAGCTTGCGGCGAAGCGGTTCCACTTTCCGAAGATTGCAGCAACGGTCGGGATCACGGTTCCAGAGGGCGGCCCCGTGAACTCGCTCCTGCGCCTCAGGCGACAGCAGGGAATAAACCTTCTCGATGGTAATTCCGTACTTCCCTTCGAGCCTGTCCATGAGGCCGTACGTCTCCGGGAACAGGAACTCCGTGTCGATGGTGAAGAGGCGGAAATCCTTATGCAGGCGCGAAGCCATGTCGATCAGCGCCATACCTTCCGCGCCGAATGCGGAGGAAATCGCGACCCGCTTCCCGAACGTATCAAAGGACCACCTTAAGACTTGTTGCGGGGACCAGGTCTCAGCCGCGTGCTGCACCTCCGCAAGCCAGAGAGGTCCGATATGCTGCGATTGATTCAGCACGTGCTGGTTCACGCGATTGGCTCCTGGTCTCTGCCGCCGGCCGAAGATTGGACATGGGCGAGCGGGGAAAGTGGCGACACTACATTGCTGTGTTGGTTCGGTACTACAAACTCCGCGAGAGCAACTTCATCGGCAAACCGGACCACTTCACCCACAATCAGCAGCGTCGGCGCAGGCATCGGCGGCGCATATCCCAGCGATTCGACAGTCGTCCGGTAAACCTGCTGGCTCTGAGTACTGGCTCGTGAAATCAGCGCGCAGGGAGTTTCGCCGCTGAGGCCGGCACTTTTCAGCTTGGTTGAGATTTCTACATACTCATGGCCGGGCATGTAGAGCACGAGCGTCGAGCCGCTGGCAGCCAACTTGTTCCACTCTGCCGGATCGGTCTCCGAAGCGTGGTGGCCAGTAAGAAACACAACCGCCGATGAAGCATGCCGATGAGTGAGCGGGATCCGCGCGGCCGCGGCTGCTCCCAAAGCCGACGTGATTCCCGGAACCACCTCGAAAGGAATACCAGCATTGCGCAGAGATTCCATTTCTTCGCCGGCGCGGCCGAATACCAGCGGATCGCCGGATTTCAACCGAACAACCTGTGAACCAGATTCTGCGAGCGCAACCATCAAGAAATTGATCTCGCTCTGCCGGATCTTTTTCTGGCCGCAGCGCTTGCCCACCGGATAGAGCTGCGCTTTCCGGGTAACCAGGCCCAGAACCTCTGGAGCAACCAAGTCGTCATAGAGAACAGCGTCCGCCGTGCGCAGCAAGCGCAGCGCTTTCAGCGTCAGTAACTCTGGGTCACCCGGCCCCGCGCCGACTAAATAAACTTTTCCTTTCATGCGCTCTCTCCACTGGTGACGAGTTGAGAGAGTTCGGCGAGGTCTGCGTTCACTGCTTCCCTGCTGGCCAGTGAGTGCAAAAGTTCCAGCTTGCGTTCCTTGTCGAGATCGCTGCTCAGAATGAGCTTTCGAGTTTCGCCAAGATCCGCTACCCAGTCGGCATATCCCGGACCATATTGTTTTTCGAGTTGCTGGCGAATCTTCTGAGCGAGCGAGGGGCTCTGTCCCGCGGTTGAGACGGCAATCTGCAAATCTCCGCGGCGCACGACCGCCGGGTAGAAGAAGTCACACAAATCAGGGACGTCAACCACATTGCAGAGCACGCTGTGTTTCTGCGCTTCGTTGTAGATGTGCTCGTTGAGCGTGCGCGAGGACGTCGCTACGACGGCGAGAAAAATACCGGCCAAATCTTCCGCGGTAAACGGGCGTACGTCCAACTCGATTTTTCCCTCGCGCGCCCATTCCCGTACGGTCGCACTCGCTTCAGTGGCGATGACCCGGATCTGGGCTCCGGTATCGAGAAGCCCGGCGATCTTGGGCTCGCCGACCTTGCCCGCGCCTACGACCAACACCGGCTTGCCTTCGAGCTTGATGAACATGGGAAACAGACTAGTCACCGATTCCTCCTGCTTGCGCCAAGCCCGTAGCCGAGAGCGGCAGATCACGCGGCACTGGCTGCACGGCCTCACCGGCCAGAAACTCACGTAATTCGGTATCGCTGTGGCGCGCAAAAAACCGGCGCAGATTTTCGCCGGGCTCGCGTTGAGCGGTATAAGTGACGAGCAATCGTTCAAGCGCGTCGGGCACTTCGGTTGCCGGGCAGCGATAACCTACGGGCCGCGCCGTGCCCTGATGCAGCCCAAGCGCTCCTCCCACGCAGAAGTAGTAAGCATCCACGAGGCGGTCGTTCACCTTAATCTTCTTTCCCTCGATGCCGACGTCGGCGATCCAGTGCTGACCGCAACTGTTCGGGCAACCCGTGACGTGAAGCTTCAAATGCTGGTCAAAACCCGGCAGGCGCTCTTCCAGTTCGTCGACCAGCCAGCGGGAAAAGCTCTTGGTTTCAGTGATCGCCAGTTTGCAGAACTCTGTCCCGCTGCAAGCGACTGTTCCGCGCGCAAACGCCGACCCTCCAACTGGCAAGCCAATCGCACTGAGTTCTTGAGCCAACGCGTCGGCATTGATTGTGGGAACATTCACCACCAACAAGTTCTGCATGTTGGTGGTCCGGAGTTCGCCGCTGGCGTAGCGCTCGGCGAGATTCGCCGCGGACTGCATTTGGTCGGCTGTGATCCTGCCTCGCAATACAACGGATCCTACGTAGGAAAGACCTGGCTGTTTCTGAGCGTGCACTCCGACGTGGTCGCGATAGACGTCATCGGGAGCGTGCTCTTCGACGGCAGGCTCAAGCCGGAATCCAATCCGCTGTTCCAATTCGTCCTGGAAGCGCTCGACGGTCCATCCGTGACGCAAAAAGAGAAATTTCAAGCGGGCGCGTTCGCGATGCTCGCGCAAAACGTCGGAATCGCGGAAGAATTCGGCGATGCCTTTGACAACCGGCAGCACCTGGTCCCAGCGAACGAAAGCATTGAGGCGCGCACCCAGATAGGGCTCGGTCGAAAGTCCTCCGGCAACTCGCAGTGAAAATCCAACCTCGGGCTTTCCCCGGAGCGTGCGAGTGATTGCCGTCAGACCGATGTCGTTGATTTCGGGATACGAGCACCAGGAGTGGCACCCCGCAATCGAGATCTTGAATTTGCGCGGCAGGTTATAGAACTCTGCATTTCCCGCCAGTAGTTGCGAGGCCTGCAGGACTAGAGGCGAGGCGTCGACGATTTCATCCGCATCTACGCCAGCAACCGGGCAGCCTGTGACATTCCTGACGACATCGCCGCATGCTCCGGTCGTATTCAGTCCTACCTGCCACAGAGCATCGAGAACTTCGGGCAGCGACTCGATTTTGACCCAGTGCAGTTGAATGTTCTGGCGAACGGTAAGATCGGCGATTCCGTTGGCGTGCTGCCGCGTGAGACCGGCGATGGTGCGCAACTGATGAGAGATCATGATTCCGTTTGGAATCCGGATCCGCACCATGAAGCGCTGCAGAGCCCGGCCTTCGCCGTTTTGCCCGCCGGTTACACCCGCGCCGTCGCCTTGGGTGTAAACGCCCCACCAGCGGAAGTAAGTGCCAATCCATTCAGGGGGAATCGACGTGAAGCCCTCGCGCGCGAAGCGGCGGATTTCCTCCAGCCCTTCCCAGGGATTCTTCGCACGTTTGAGGCGTTCGGCCCGCTGCGCCTTGGTTTCTTTTGCTGTAGTGGTCGTCGTTGTCATGGTTTTGGAAACAAAAAACCCACCGCCAGATTTCTCTGGCGGTGGGTTGATGAGTGCCGGAATTAAGAAAGAATTCTTAGGTCAGCAGCCTCCCCGCGCCAGAGCACACACATGCACAACAACAACACATGCAGCGGCACATAGCGCGAAGATTGCAGCTTCCCAACATTGAGGCTCGATTCTAAGTGGGCCTAGTTGCGCCCGTCAACTTCCTTACGTAACGACTTAGACTCAAAGTTTGAATAAAAGGAATCAGATTTTTTGATTCGTCGCACTTCGGAATGGCCAAGCTGTAGAATCAGCAACTTAGCTGTCGCAACAATTCTGAATGGTATTGTTCGCTCGCTCAGCGTTGGCTATCCCATTCATTCATCCGGAAAGGTGCGTTCATTTTATGAAGCGTTGTGTCGTCTGCTTGATACTCCCCCTTTTGCTTTGTGCGTTCGCCGGATTTGCACAGAGCGCGAGCGACCCCAACAAAGGGATCCTCGATCATCTGGAATCTCTTACGCAGCTCTCTGAAACGGAATGGCATTTCCATGCCGACGTCCCGCATCCAGAGGACCCTGGGCTCAGCGATGCAGACTGGGGCACGTGGAATGTCAAGAATGTATCCGGACCCGGCGGGCAAAACGCCAATGAACAGCATTGGAATGGAACACGCGTGTTCCGCAGATGGATTGAGGTCCCGGAGAAAATCCATGGCTATGCCACAGAAGGTTCGCGCGTGTCGCTGGACCTGCGGTTTGGCAGCCCCAGCAGCCTGCTGATCACGATATTTTCAAACGGCGCAATTCTCTATCGTGGCGATGACGACAACATCCAACCGGTTCTGCTCACAGAGAACGCTCAGCCCGGACAGAAGTTTCTGGTTGCCGTGCGCATCGTCGCAGGCGACGAGGTGCAATCCGAGTTCGTCCACAGCGAGTTGACCATTCAGCCGCCACGGTCGCGACCGAATCCTGTGCTGCTGCGCCTGGAATTTCTTTCAGCGCGGCCCTTGATTGACGCCTATGAAGACGGAAAGTCCGAGCGCGACGAACAACTGAATGCGGCAGTGAAAGCGGTCGATTTCTCGCCCTTGGAGAAGGGTGATCAGGCGGGCTTTGATGCGTCCCTGACGGCAGCCCACGCCAAACTGGAAGTCCTGAAACCTTGGTTGCAGCAATTTACGATTCGCGCCGTGGGCAATTCGCATATTGATATGGCTTGGCTTTGGCCATGGACTGAAACTGTCGAGGTCGTCCGCAATACATTTCAAAGCGTGCTCGATCTGATGCGGGAGTATCCAGACTTCAAGTTCACGATGTCATCGGCCCGCACTTATGAATGGATGCAGGAGAAGTATCCCGATCTATTCAAGCAAATTGAACAGCGGGTGAAAGAAGGACGCTGGGAAGTGATCGGCGGAATGTGGGTTGAGCCCGATTTGAATATGCCGGATGGCGAATCATTGGTACGGCAGATTCTGGTTGGCAAGCGTTATTTCCAGAAGAATTTCGGCGTGGACATAAAGATAGGATGGAATCCGGATTCTTTCGGATATAACTATCAACTCCCGCAGATTTACAAGCGCTCTGGAATGGACTATTTCGTGACCCAAAAACTACTCTGGGCGCACGAATTCACAACGTTCCCTTATAAATTTTTCTGGTGGCAGTCGCCCGATGGAAGCCGTTTGCTCACTTACTTCCCGCATGATTATGCGGAGTCCATCGACGCAGACCATATGGCGACCGATGCCTCGATCTGGATGCCGTCGATCTACGGCAAGAAACTGACCGACAGTCCCGAGATGATGTACCTGTACGGCGTGGGCGATCATGGCGGCGGCCCCACACGCACCATGCTCGACCATGCTGAGCAACTGAGGGCGCCCAGCACGGTCTATCCCAAGCTGAAATACAGTTTTGCCAGCGAGTTTTTCAGCGACATGGAAAAGAAACTGCCTTCCATGCAGGTGCCGACCTGGGATGGCGAACTCTATTTCCAGTATCATCGCGGCGTTTTCACGACCCAGTCGGAGACGAAGCGCAGAATCCGGCGGTCCGAAGAAAATGTGCTGAACGCGGAAAAGTTCGCCTCACTGGCCGCGCTTTATGGAAGGCCATATCCGCAGGACGGCATGGAGCGGGTCTGGAAGAATCTGCTGTTCGATCACTTCCACGACATCATGCCGGGGTCGGGCATTGCGGTGAATTATCTGGATGCGAAGCGCAATCTGGAGACCGTAGACCGGGCGGCAAATGACGTGACGTTCGGTTCGCTTCGGGAGATCGCGGCTCACGTCAATACCCAAGGGGAGGGCGCCCCGGTGCTCGTGTTCAATTCTCTGTCATGGCCGCGCACCGAGGTAAGCGAGGTTGAAGCACAGCTTCCTAAACCAGCGAAGCAGATCGAGGTCGTGGACTCGAAGGGAAAGGCGGCTGAGATTCAGTTGCTCTCGCTCGATCCCGCCACCCACCGTGCCAAGCTTCTGTTGCTGTCTTCCACGCCGTCGCTGGGATATGAAACTTACTTTGTGAAGGCGGCAACCAGTGCGGCGCCTGTGCATTCGATGCTCAAGGCCATTGCGGACACGCTCGAGAATGAATTCATCCGCGTAAAGGTTGATCCGCAAAGCGGATGCATCACCAGCCTGTTCGACAAGCGTAGCGGGACCGAGGCGCTGGCCCCGGCGGAAACGGATACGGGCGGCCCAAAGGACCGAGTGTGCGGAAATTTACTGCAGACTTTTGTCGATAAACCCCAGCGGTGGGACGCATGGAACATCGATGCCGATTTCGAGAAGCAACATTGGGATCTCGACCGCGCGGACGAAGTGAAAGTCACAGAAAGCGGCCCACTGCGAGCGGTGATCGAAATCAAGAACCACTTTCAGAATTCTACTTTTGTGCGCGACATTACACTTTACGCTGGGGTACCCAGGGTTGATGTAAAAATGCAAGTTGAATGGCACGAGAAACACATTCTGCTGAAGGTGGCGTTCCCAGTCAGCGCGCACAACGACAAAGCGACGTTTGAAATTCCTTACGGCTCGGTGGAACGTCCAACCACGCGCAACACTCCAGCGGAGCAAGCGCAGTTTGAGGTTCCCGCGTATCGCTGGGCCGATCTTTCGGACGCCAAGCACGGATTTAGCCTCCTGAACGATTCGAAATATGGTTACGATGCCAAGGGAAACGTGCTGCGGCTTTCACTGCTGCGCTCGCCCGAGTGGCCCGATCCGCATGCCGACGAAGGACATCATGAATTCACTTACTCGTTATATCCGCACGGTGGCGGTTGGAAAGAAGCGATGACGATCCGGCGCGGGTATGAACTGAATTACAAGTTGCTCTCGCTTCCATCCGGCAGACATCAGGGAGATCTCGCAGCGGAACATTCTTTTGTGCAGGTAGCGAATGACAACGTAATCGTGACGGCGGTGAAAAAGGCCGAGGACGAGAACGCGCTCGTGGTGCGGTATTACGAATGGGCCGGCAAAGCGGGAGAGGTCACCGTGCAACTGCCGCCCGGAGCGCAATCCGCTTCCGAGACGAATCTTATGGAGAAGCCGATCAGCGACCTGCCCGTCAGCAACGGCGCAGTGAGAGTTCCGACCAAGCCCTACGAGATCAAGACAATCAAGGTGCAGATTTCGGGCATGCCCCAACTGGCCACGGCGGAAAAGCAATGAGCCCTCCCGTTCTTGGAGTTGACATAGGAGGCACGAAGGTCGCCGTTGGACTTGTGGATCGCGATGGGAAGATTCTGCAGCAAGGACGCAAGCCCATGGTGGCCAGCGGTACAGCAGAAGCCGCCCTTGGCGCAGTCACCAGTGCCATTGATTCTTTGCTTTCAGAGTCCGGCCATGCGGCGCAAAGTATCGGCATTTGCGCGCCAGGGCCACTCGATCCCGCCACTGGAATCGTTCTGAATCCTCCGAATCTCCCATGCTGGCGGAATTTTCCCCTCGCCGAAAGAATCGCGGCTCGCTATCGCGTGCCCGTAAAGGTCGACAATGACGCCAATGCCGCCGCGCTCGCGGAAACCCGCTGGGGCGCGGCCCGTGGGTTCCGCTACGTTTTCTACGCCACCGTCGGTACGGGGATCGGTACAGGTATCGTCTTCGATCATGCGATCTATCACGGCAAGACGGGTTCTGCGGCGGAGGGCGGGCACGTCAGCATTGACTACCATGGCCCTCTCTGCCCTTGCGGCAAGCATGGTTGCATCGAGGTGTTGGCGGCAGGACCAGCGATTGGCGCCCGGGCGCGCGCCAAAGTGAAAGCAGATTCCAAGCGAGCTGCGGCAATTCTCGAATTGGCGAAGGGCAAGATGGAATCTGTAACCAGCGAAATCGTGGGCCAAGCCTACGGTGCTGGGGATCCAGTGGCCCGAGAAGTCCTACTCGAAACAGTAGAACTCTTGACGGTATGGCTGGGAAACATCGTTGATTTGCTCGATCCCGATGTTCTGGTCATGGGAGGTGGTGTGGCGGCGATGCTGAAACCATTTTTCGGCGAGATCAAGCAACGCCTTCCAGCTTGGTGCGTGAATCCGCGGGCTTCCGAAATCCCGCTGCTCATGGCCCACTACGGCCCGGATGCCGGAATTGCCGGGGGCGCGGCGCTCTGTTCCTAGAACAGCGAATTTGCTTCCTGAACTTCAAGAGGATTCGAATGTTCCTGCCAGTACGTTTTCAGCACAAGATTGCGGCGTCCTTTCTGTTCGCTACCTTGGTGGCTCGGTGCTTACTCGCGCAGGAACTGCCCAAGGCTCCGCGGGCGCAAATCTTTACCCTGACTCCCAGCGCGGGATTTTTTACGGAGCCTGCCGTTGCCGTCAATCCGGCCAATCCCGAACAGGTTGTGGCAGTGTTTCAAGACAATGCTCAAGCCGCATATTCGCAGGATGGCGGCCGCAGTTGGCAGTTGGCCGAGGGCTTCGCTCCAAAAAACTATAGAGTTTCGGGTGATGTTTCTGTCGCGTTCGACAATCAGGGGCACGCCTTCATCTGCTACATCGGCTTCGACAAGTTGGGTACTTTCAATTATTGGGCGCATGGGGCAACACGCAACGGGATCTTTGTGCGCCGGTCGCTTGATAGGGGAAAAACTTGGGAGGCGGATGATGTGGCCGTTGCCGAGCAACCGACTCGTGCAGGAATTCCTTTCGAGGACAAACCCTACATCGTTGCGGACAACACAAAAAGTAAATACGCCGGAAACCTTTATGTCGGGTGGACACGCTGGCGCTTGACCGACTCGCAAATGGTGATATCCCGCTCGACGGACGATGGAAAGACGTGGTCGCAGCCGATCGAGATCGATGCTCATCCTGGACTGCCCCGCGATGATAACGGCGCCGCTGAAGGGTTCGACGGCGCTGTCGCTCCGGATGGAACGCTGTACGCAATCTGGAGCCAGGATGACTACATCATGCTTACTTCATCGCGCGATGGCGGCAAGAAGTTCTCGCGCGCACGCCCAATTATTCATACCGCGCCCATCATGTTCGCCATTGATACGCTGGATCGGGCCAACGGATTTCCGCAGATTGCGATTGATCCAAAAAGCAAGCGCCTGTATGTAACCTGGAGCGATTACCGCAACGGAGACCTGGACGTATTCCTGGCCACTTCCGATGACCGCGGCAAACATTGGAGTTCGCCCATGCGTGTGAACGACGATCCAGTGCACGACGGGGCGGAACAGTTCTTTCAATGGCTGGCGGTTGATCCGATCGATAGCTCTGTCAATGTTCTCTTCTACGACCGCCGGGCCGATCCGCGGAATCGAAAGCAGATTGTGGTTCTGGCACGCTCGACCGATGGTGGGCGCCGCTTTACCAATTATGCGTGGACCGATCAGCCCTTCGAGGCGGGAGGCGTCTTCTTTGGAGACTATAGCGGTCTGGCGGCATACGGGGGCCGGGTGTATGGCGTCTGGACCGAGAAGCCCGCCGCGGCACCTGCTCCTGAGCAGACGGCGAATTCAGGATCTGAAGAGAAAGCGAATCCCGAAGATACGAAAGAAACGAAAAAGCCGCCCAAGGGGACGGTCATCAAGCTGGGAACGGCTGATTTCAGAACGGAACCGCATTAGCCCTGGCCTCAGAAATGGAGCAGACACTAGTGCGCCGAAAGTTTGGCTATAGGAGTTTCAAAGTGAAAGTCAGAGTTTTTCCCGATAAATTTCTGCTTGCTGCCGCCGCCGCCGAAGACGCTGCTGCTGCAATCCGCCGCGCCATCCATGAACGTGGAGGTGCAAGGATCATCGCCGCCACCGGCGCCTCGCAGTTCGAATTTCTCGAGGAACTCACAAAAGCGCCTGATGTGGACTGGAAATCGGTGGAGATGTTCCACCTCGACGAATACCTGGGGCTTCCCGCCATGCATCCAGCAAGTTTTCGGAAATATCTGCTCGAGCGGCTAATCAATAAAGTGGGCATCGTTCGCTACCACCTGCTGGACGGAGAAGCCGATCCAGGAAAAGTCATCGCCCAGACAAGTGCCGAGATTCGAAAAGCGCCAATCGACGTGGCATTTGTCGGAATTGGTGAGAACGGCCACTTGGCATTCAACGATCCTCCGGCCGACTTTGAAACGGATGAGGCCTACATCGTGGTGGAGCTTGACGAAGCTTGCCGCAGGCAGCAGCTGGGCGAAGGCTGGTTCAAAAGCCTGGCGGACGTTCCAAAACGCGCTCTCTCTATGACGGTGCGGCAGATACTTAAGGCCAGGGAGATCATCTGCGTTGTCCCCGACGCGCGCAAAGCACAGGCCGTAGCGAAATGCATGGCAGGCGAGATCAGCCCGATGGTTCCTGCTTCCATCCTTCGCACCCACGAGCGGACAGTGATTTATCTCGACAAAGACTCCGCGGCTTTGCTGCCCTCAGAGGGGCAATGAAGTCCCTGATTCGCCGGGTTTAGCGCCAGCGGCCGCTTGCCCAAAAAAAAAGCGCTTGGATTGTTGCCCGATATGAGGTATTTTGCCCAGATCAAAATAGGGGCTGGTCTGCTACGACCAACCTGGATCTGCGCAAGCCTCACTTCACGAACGGAAGACACCCCCTGCCTTCCAGCGACAGTTCCGGGTGAAATTATGCTCTAGCCAGCTCCGCGAGGGATCCAGCCGTGAAATCTCCTCTTTGCTTGTCCGTCCTGTTCGCGTTTTCCCTCTCGGTCTCCAACCTGTTCGCCATTAATGGTGAACTACCTCCGGAGAGGCAATCTCAGGCAGCCACCACTTCTTCTTCTGAAGACTCGCCCGTGACGGCGTCATCGCATTTCTCCATCCCAGGTCCAGAGCGATCCTTTTTACGGATGGCGGGCATCAGTCAATACGTCACCAACCAGGAAGTTCTGCCCCTACTCGCCGAAAATGTATTCACGGAAGGTTATGAAGGTCCTGCTCGGCCTACTGAATTTCTTATCTTGCTGAGGCGATATGTGGTGCAAGCCAGGGAATTAGTGGATTTGGCCGGAGGCAATGGCGGGGTTATTCGTGTGACCAACTGTGACGATGCCAGACCGCTGTTGCGCATACTCGGTTATCGCACGCGAACCAGTTGCGGTGATCCAGGAACTTCGTTGCAGACCGAGGATCCCGAGAGGGCTTTCCTGGCGATCGATTCAGGCTTTCCACTCCCGGAATTAGAGCAGACGCTGCAAGGCGGAAAACCCTTCGAGTATTCATACCCTTCTTTGTCTGTGCCGGTGCTCTTCGCTGAGAGCGATTGGACAAAGACTAGCCGGAAGAATCTTAAGGAAAACAGCCGGGACTTGCTGGACACCATTCTGTACGATCCAGCGGTCGCGCGCCTGTATTGGGCTCTCTCCAGGCTCGACCCCGAAACCGGTGGATTCCTGTTGCAATCGATCGGACTGGACAAACTTCTTCCCTACGCCGGCGTCCTCGACTTTTACGGAAGAGGTCTCTCAATCAGCGGCGGGAGAGTGCAGGTCCCAGGAGGAGTGGAGGCGGAATCTGCGTGGAAAGATCTGGTTGGCGCAAGCCCGGCATCTCCGGCTGCTTTTGTCTCCAAACTGTTGGCCAGGGACAAGGGCTGGTTGATGGCATATTTTGACGCGATTTCGCGGGCAAGCGGAGTTCACCAGGCATATTTTTGTAATCCTCATCGGCTAAAGATCTTTTATAAGGGAGTGCGCACTCTGGACCCTTCCGTCCCGGCGACAAAGGGATCTTTTAGACCTGCCCCTGCGCTGCTGCTGCTAACCACCCGGCTTCGGTTGGAGAGCAGCGGTGAACCGCTAATTCCCGGGAATCTCGAAGTTTGGAAAGACATTCTTCTCCAACGGCAGAACCCGCGGTCCGTGCGCAAACCAGGAAAACAGGTCCCTGGACTGACGGGTCCGGATCAGTTCGTGCAAGTAATGTTCGCCTTGTCGCGAGCGCCGACCGAGACCGGCGCCTTGCAGATCTACATGGCGATCAGCGAAATCGATAGCAGACGATCTCAGGGACAGCGCCTGTCCCCTGCGACAGTCCGTTTGCTCGCCAGCAAGTTCGAGGAATTCAGTGATCAGTATCGGATTTTTGCGGAATTTCCTCGGCTCAGCGATGAGTCAATCACACTATTTCTAGAGGTAGCGCAGCGCCTTAACGGCGCGCCGAAATCTCTGCGCGGGGATGCGCTCGGGACTTTCCAGGCAAACGTCGGAATCTGGCAGATTCTGGCCCGGCAAGGACAAATCCCGAGCTCCCAACTGAATGACTCCTGGCAGCAGGTCCTCAAACCTTTCATGGCCACTCGATCAAGCTCCCAGTTGTACGACGCAGGGCGAACTTCTCTGGAAGAACTATTCCGGTTTGCGACCGGCAAGGTCAGAGCTTCGCAGGACGAAATTATCGACTTGCTGGCAGGACCTCGGCAGAGTACGCCCGAGGGACAACAGATGCATCGTGAAGTTGCCGGCAGGATCCGCGCTGTGCTCGATGACCAGAGATTGGTCTCGCTCGACACAATTCTGACGGTCGGCGATGCATTATCCGAGAAGGCACGCGGGAAACAGCCACCAGAATACGTGATCCTTCTGGCTGCCCAAACGCGGGAATTTGAGATGCCTCGGCCAATTTTCACCAATGGAGAGCGAACCGAATGGGCGGCAGGCGTCTATAACAATCATCACACCGATGCAGAGATGCGAACGGACTTGCCAAAAATTCTCAAGTCTCGGAAGGCATCGCAGGAACAGATTGATGAGGCCCGGGGCCTGCTTACAACTTTCCTCAGAGATACCCTGGTTGGTTTGAACTATGCGTACTACGAACCACCAGGGGCGCAGGCGCTGCACAACAATCCGCTCTTCGTCCGCTCTCACGACTTTGCGGGAGATACCCTTGCCGGCGTGCAGACACTCTGGCAAGCAGCGGAGATTTTGGGCGAGGGCTCTCCGGCCGGTGGAGGCGCCCATTTTGTGGGATCCCTTGCCGACTTACCCTACGCGTTGGCTGATCTCGAGCAGGACTTCATTACTCCGAATAATATCCAGGCGCTCATCTTGAAGGAATTGACGCCGGAGTTGTTGACCTCCGCGATCTTGCCACGATGGTGGAATGTCAGCCCTTTGGAGCTTCATGCCGTCGCTCTGTATCAGAGAACTGGAGAAGAACTTCTCGCTGCCGCTGCAAAGGACGAGGCGCTGAGAAGCAGAGTAATGGCTGTTCTGTCGGATCGGCTGCTTCCACAACGGTTACGGGAACTCGAGGAAACTTTGCGCTCGAATCGCGTATCAGACCTGGTTCCTCAGATGATGCCGGCAGACACCTTTTATCTGGCTGCCGAGTTCCGAGAAAAGTATCCGGAAGAGTCCCGGAAATGGGGAGACGCCTCGCGGGAATTGGAAGACATATGTAGCTGGCACCCCGAACAGGTGGCTTGGCAACGCTTGTCGCGCGATTTCGGCACCCCGCACCCGGAACTGGCCCAAAACTACGGCCTCGAACTGCTGAACGTGACGCCCATGCCAGCCTTGGCCGGATATTCCAGCCGTTTTCTAGCGGAGTCCTGGGATTCGCCAAATCTGTATTGGGCTCGCCTCGCCGACGAAGCAGGATACGCGCCCGTCATGCTGAACCGTCTCGTGCCGGAACTTACTCGCATGATGATCGAAAAAATCTTCGCTACCGACCACGAGGATTGGCCCGCACTGCTTCGGGCGATGCATGAAACAGGAAATGAATTTCGTGAAGGCAAGTTGGTTTCACATACGAAGATTAGCGCGGTGCGGCCGTAATATTTGACGCCGCGCAGCGCTACATAAAATTCAGCGACTCCAGCACAAGCGGGGTCGCAGAGTAGGAACCTCGACCCATGGTAGGGAAATATTTTTTGCCGATTCTTCTGCTTCTCGTGTTCATTCTCAGAGGTCCGACCGGAAGCCAGGCTCAGGAGAGCCCAAACTTCCACGTGGTGGTCAACATGGTCCAGCTAAATGTGGCGGTGACGGACAAGAAAGGAAACTACATTACAGGGCTCCGCCCCGAAGACTTCACCATCCTGGAGGATGGGATTGTGGAGAGGACGGCGACGTTTGCCGAAGGCGATGGACCGGCTCGCAGCCTGACCGAGTCAACCGGTTCGTCTGCGTCTTCCTCCAATGGGGCAGGGCGTTCCACGGATGGAGCATCAAATCAGACCTTGGCATCGTTGGTGAACGGAGCCAATGTCTTCGTGCTGTTTGATACTAGCGATTACATGTACCGAGGCTTCGTTTTCGCGCAGGATGCGATTACCGAGTTCATTCGCTCACTCACGACGGCAGACAAGATTGCCTTCTATTCGTACAGCCGGGATCTTTCCCGAGTCGCCGCCCTTACGGCCGACCGCTCGCAAGTTCTGCGGGCAGTACGTTCGACCGTGGCCGGAGACCAGGCAGCGCTGTATAACGCGCTCTTGCTGACGCTGAAGGATGCTGCTCAAAATACGGGCCGGAAAGTCGTAGTGGTGTTCTCCAACGGACCCGACAATTCCAGCGTGGTCCCACCGGAAGACGTCGCAGAATTTGCCCAGTCAGCCGGCGTTTCCATTTACATGATCAGCACACAAGAAGCAAGGTTGGAGCCGGTATCCACCGCGGTGTTCGATCGGATGACCGCCGCGACTGGCGGCAAGGCGTATTTCGCGAAGAACTGGAAAGACGAAAACCGCGCATTTGCTTCGATCCGCGACGATTTGGCACATCTCTACTCGTTGAGTTACTACCCCAAGCCCAATCCCAACACGGGATGGCGCGCCATTACCGTGAAGCTCGTAGGCGATGGACTGAAGAAATACAAAATACGAACGCGAAATGGTTATCGTCCTCAACCTTCGCGATTTTCAAACGGCGACAGCAGCGCAGTGTCTAAGCTTGCTCCCGAGTAGGCACTCAAAGTCGCGGATGAGAGCGAATCGAAGTTAAAACAACATTCGAAGCTGCCAAGGAGCAGAAAGAATTACGGTTGACACTGCTCGCTATCGTTTTATAATCGTTCTTATCCGATAATCATGCGCCTCTCCCATGAGCAGTTCCGCGAGCTGGCCGCGAAGCACCGTTTGCCGGTCACGCACCAGCGTCAGGTGGTCTATGAGGCGGTCATCGCTTCCCACGGGCACTATTCCCCAGAAGACATTTACGCCGCGGTCCGGCGTCGCATTCCATCCATTTCTCTCGCCACGGTCTACAACAATCTGCGCCTTTTCATCGAGTGCGGGTTGCTGCGAGAGGTCACACCCCATTCGTCCACGTTGCGCGTGGACGGCAATCTCGAACCTCATCACCACTTAGTCTGCTCCCGCTGCAAATCGGTGCAGGACATCGAAGGAGACTTCATCGATTTGAAGCGTCTATCCCGGCACCTGCCGGACGGCTTTGATCTGACGCAGCCGCTGGTCGAGGTCTTTGGCCTCTGCCGCCGCTGCAGTGCCAAAAAATAGTTTTTCATGCGGTACGCAATCAAGAATCGAAGGACAAAAATATATGGAAAATACACTCGCGACTTCATCGGGGAGTGTTTCCCCCGAAACTAAAGACAAAAACACGCTAACCGAATCGAAGTGCCCAGTAGCGCACGGCCCGCGGAAGTCCCACACGAATGTTGATTGGTGGCCAAATCAGATAAACCTGAAAGTGCTGCACCAGCATTCCCCGCTGTCCGATCCGATGGGCAAGGAGTTCAATTACGCCGAAGAGTTCAAGACGCTTGACCTGAATGGCGTCATCAAGGACCTGCAGAGCCTGATGACGAATTCGCAGGAGTGGTGGCCCGCCGATTTTGGGCATTATGGACCACTCTTCATTCGCATGGCGTGGCACAGCGCGGGTACGTACCGCATCGGCGACGGCCGGGGCGGCGCTGGATCAGGTCAGCAACGATTCGCGCCGCTCAACAGCTGGCCCGACAACGTGAACCTCGACAAGGCTCGCCGGCTGCTGTGGCCGATCAAGCAAAAGTACGGCCGGAAAATCTCCTGGGCCGATCTCATGATTCTGGCAGGCAACGTCGCTCTCGAGTCGATGGGCTTTAAGACGTTCGGCTTTGGCGGTGGCCGCCCGGACGTCTGGGAGCCCGAAGAGGAAATTTACTGGGGACCTGAGGGCACATGGCTGGCCGACGAGCGTTACAGCGGCGACCGTGATCTTTCAAATCCGCTCGCGGCCGTGCAGATGGGCCTGATCTATGTGAATCCTGAAGGGCCCAATGGAAAGCCGGATCCCATCGCTGCGGCGCGGGATATCCGAGAAACGTTCGCCCGCATGGCCATGAACGACGAGGAGACCGTTGCGCTCATTGCCGGCGGTCACACCTTCGGCAAGACCCACGGCGCTGCCGTTCCCGCTCAATATGTAGGTCCCGAACCCGAAGGCGCCAACATCGAGGATCAAGGCCTGGGCTGGAAGAATAAATTTGGCAAAGGTTTCGGTGCTGACACCATCGGCAGCGGCCTGGAAGTCATTTGGACCCAAACGCCTACCAAGTGGAGCAATAACTTCTTCAACAACCTGTTCAGCTATGAATGGGAATTGACCAAGAGTCCGGCTGGTGCACATCAGTGGACGCCGAAAAATGGCGCAGGCAACGGTACGGTGCCGGATGCGCATGATCCGTCAAAGCATCATGCGCCATCGATGCTGACCACGGACCTCGCGCTGCGGTTCGACCCTGCTTACGAAAAGATTTCGCGGCGATTCTACGAGCATCCGGATCAGTTCGCAGACGCGTTTGCGCGGGCGTGGTTCAAGCTTACGCATCGCGACATGGGACCGATCTCCCGCTACCTTGGCCCGCTCGTTCCGAAAGAGCCTCAGCTATGGCAAGACCCTGTTCCTGCCGTGGATCATAAATTAATCGGGGAGCAGGACATTGCTGCCCTGAAGGCGAAGATCCTCAAATCCGGACTGTCGATCTGCCAACTGGTCACGACTGCCTGGGCGGCTGCAGCGTCGTTCCGCGGCTCCGACAAGCGCGGCGGGGCGAACGGGGCGCGCATTCGGCTGTCGCCACAAAAGGATTGGGAAGTGAACCAGCCGGCCGAACTGACGAAGGTTCTCAAGAAGCTGGAGGCTATCCAACAGGAGTTCAACAGCGCT
The DNA here is from genome assembly GCA_035309485.1 of Candidatus Sulfotelmatobacter sp. GTDB lineage: Bacteria > Acidobacteriota > Terriglobia > Terriglobales > Acidobacteriaceae > Sulfotelmatobacter. The sequence continues at coordinate 203,586 of DATGFC010000084.1, read as the reverse complement.
CAGTCTAACGGCAGCAAAGGGAAGAAGGTGTCGCTGGCTGACCTGATCGTTCTAGGCGGCTGCGCAGCCGTCGAGGAAGGTGCGAAAAGGGCCGGGCACGAAGTGAAGATTGCTTTTACGCCGGGCCGCACCGATGCCTCGCAGGAGCAGACCGATGTCCACTCATTCGCGGTCATGGAGCCGGTCGCGGACGGGTTCCGCAACTATCTCCGCAGCGGGCAGATTCTGTCGGCTGAGGAGTTGCTTCTGGATCGGGCGCAGTTGTTGACACTCACTGCTCCCGAGATGACGGTTCTCATCGGCGGCATGCGCGCACTGAATGCGAACTTCGGGCAGACCAAACACGGCGTCTTCACCAACCGGCCGGAGACGCTGACGAACGATTTCTTCGTCAACCTGCTCGACATGAGCACGCAATGGCAGCCCAATGGGGCCGAAGGAGTGTACGAGGGGCACGATCGGGCGACGGGCAAACTCAAGTGGACCGCCACGCGCGTCGATCTCGTGTTCGGTTCGAACTCCCAGCTCCGAGCACTAGCCGAGGTCTATGCGTGTGACGATGCGAAGGAGGCATTCGTGAAGGACTTCGCGGCTGCGTGGACGAAGGTGATGAACCTTGATCGTTACGACGTTGCCACAACTCCAAAAAGGACCGCCTCAGTTGCGTGACGGCTGTTTTGGTTCGGCTTAACTTTGCTATACCCGATGAGGGCGCCTCGTGCGCCCTCATCGAGCTTTTCAGCTGAATCTGCTACCAGCCTCTGGTTTGCAGCATGTGGGCTTCATCCAGTCCGCTGACGGCCAGGCCTTTCATGGCACCCTGCAGGTCTTCGCTGACCTCAAGCAATACCTTCGGGTCCTGGTAGTGCGTGGCGGCCAGCACGATGGCGCGGGCGCGCTTTGACGCTTCTTCGGGATCGGCGAATGTCGTCGAGTCCTTCATAAAGATCCCGCTGCCTACAAAGACTGCTTCAGCTCCCAGTTGCATGACCAGGCTGGCGTCGGCAGGCGTGGCGATTCCTCCCGCGCTGAAATTTGGGACTGGCAGCTTCCCTGCCTTGGCGACTATCTTGATCAGTTCGTAAGGCGCTTGGTGCTCCTTGGCTTTGGCGTAGAGTTCCTCTTCGCTGAGCACCGTGAGGATCTTCATTTCCTGGACAATCTGACGGATGTGCTTGACGGCGTGAACTACGTCGCCGGTGCCGGCTTCACCTTTAGTGCGGATCATGGCCGCGCCTTCAGCGATGCGGCGCAGGGCTTCTCCGAGATTGCGGGCGCCGCAGACGAACGGCACGGTGAAGGCATGCTTGTCGACATGGTGGGCCTCGTCGGCTGGGGTGAGGACTTCGGATTCGTCGATGTAGTCGACGCCGAGTTCTTGCAGGATCTGAGCTTCGGCAAAATGGCCGATCCGGCACTTGGCCATGACCGGGATGGACACTGCGGCCATGATCTCGCGAATTTTTTTCGGGCTCGCCATGCGGGCGACGCCGCCTTCGGCGCGGATCTGCGCGGGCACGCGCTCCAGGGCCATGACGGAGACGGCTCCGGCTTTTTCGGCAATGACGGCCTGTTCGGCGTTGGTGACATCCATGATGACTCCGCCCTTGAGCATCTCGGCGAGGCCGGTCTTGAGGCGGAGAGAAGTTGTGCTGGAACCGTTGTTTTGGGACATGGTGAACTCCGGAAGCTGTCAGCTATCGGCTTTCAGCTCTCAGCTAACCCTTGGTTTTGATGATTCCGGGAGGGGTTTCGCCGCTAGTTCATTCTAACGCGGCGGGAGATATTGCGGAACCCCGCAACGCCAGAAAGGGGAGCCAAAACTGACGCCTTGTGCGGTTAGGTTCCCAACTTGCGAACTTTCAAAAATGGCAAAGTACCGAGCAGCAGGGCGGCGGCTGGAATCACGATTCCAAAGGTCAAACCTCGCAGCGCGTGTCCGAGTGCTGGCTTGGCTAGAACAATCATGCCTGTGAAGACCAGTAATGATTGGAGAGTAAGCATTGCGATCGCAGGAAACATTCCCGCAGCGAGGCGGACGGAGGGGAGTCCCCCCGCGCGATAGGAAAGATAGGCACCCAGAGCGCCGCACACGGGAAGAAGAAGAATCCAGGGCAAATAAACCACGTGATTGGTGAGGTTGCGCGACAAAAAGAATGAGCGGGAACCGACGGCGCTTGAAATCGCCAGAACTGCCATCGACGAGCCCAGACTTACCAGTGCAGGCAGCCAAAATGTTTTGGTGCGGGTGTTAACAGGCTCTTGAAACCCACTGTCCTGTGGTCTAAGGAATGGCCAGGCCCCGGCGATCAGTGCGGCTCCAGGAACCACGATCCAGAATGACGCGCCAAAAAAGAAGTTGGCCCATTGGATTGGCCGGTGACTGGCCATCAGAATAAACAGCCAGACGGGCACCATCAAAATGGATGGCGACAGGGCTGCGAGAATGCGAGCGCCCCTACTGCTGCCGGCGCGCCGAGAAAGGTATCCCGTGGCCGCGCCGACCAAAGGCAGCGCGACAGCCCACAATAAATACGGCATAAAAGGTACGCCCGCATGCTTCCAAGGCGCTTCAGAGGGATGGATGATCTTTTGCAGAATCATCAGCGAGCCGGTAGAACCGCCAAGGCTGACCATGATGGGTATCCAGAATTGTCGGACGCGGCGGTTCATCATAAGCTCCTCCGAGCGTGAGATCGGGAAACTGACCGCAACTTGCAAGATTTTTGGCAGGATGCGGAACATTCTTCGTTGCCGACAGCTGTAAGCCGCCGCAGTTACCTTTCCACGAACTTCCCAAACATTTTTTCTGGGTCGATGGCGATAAATGTCGCTTTGCCGCGGGCGAGGACTTCTCCCTTTTCATTGAAGATTTCGGCCATATTGATGTGCTGGCGGCCATGCACGCCGACTTCCTTTCCTTCAACGCGCAACGCCTCGTGCAGGGGCACTGGCTTGAGGTATTCGACAGTCATCTCTTTGGTGAGGGCCACGACGTGGCGGAGTTTGTTCACCTTGCCCATGGCATCGTCGAGGATCGTGGCGATAATGCCTCCGTGGCAGTGGCCGGGAGGTCCGGTGTAGCGCTCGCCGAGTGAGAAGTGGCAGACGAACGCTTTGCGCTCTTCATCTAGCGTGAATTCCAGGTGCATGCCGTCCGGATTATCGGGGCCACAGGCAAAGCAGTAGTTCTTCTGGAGTTTGGTGAATGGAGTTTCGTGTCCATGGATCTTTCCGGGCATGGTGCGGAGATTTAACCACAGAGGGCACAGAGGAGCACAGAGGAAAACGCTTTGTGGGCGGGATCGATTGCTGTATACATATCGGTTTTGCAAAATCTTACCGCTGAGATCGCGGAGTTAAACGCTGAGTGCGCAAAGAAAGACTTCTTGCCGCTCCCGCTGACGGAGAACTCATGAAAATGTTTACCACTTCCCTTCTTCTACTTTTGATCACATGCGCGCCTTTGACTGGGTTCGCGCAGACCCAGGATGCGAAGGCTCAGGACAAAGACGCAGACAAGCCCGCAGTGGCTCCTGCGAAAAAGAAAGAAACGAAGAAGGAGCCGAAGAGAGAAGACAAGAAAGAAGCGCCTGCAGAGGAGAAGAAGGGCGGGATGACGGCGGATACCTTCTCCGGGCTCAAGTTTCGGCTGATTGGGCCGGCGGTGGCTTCCGGACGCGTGATGTCGATTGCGGTGAATCCGCGAAAAACGGACGAGTATTACGTGGGCGTGGCTTCTGCTGGAGTGTGGAAGACGGTGAATGATGGGACGACCTCGACTCCGGTATTCGATGGGGAGGGATCGTATTCGATCGGCTGGGTGGCGCTCGATCCGACCGACTCTTCCGTGGTGTGGGTGGGGACCGGCGAGAGCAATTCGCAGCGCAGCGTGGGCTACGGCGACGGCATTTACCGGTCGGATGACGGCGGGAAGAATTGGAAGAACCTGGGGCTGAAGAAATCGGAACACATCGGGCGCGTGGTGATTGATCCGCGGGATTCAAAAGTGGTGTACGTGGCGGCGGAGGGGCCACTCTGGGGCCCGGGCGGTGATCGCGGGCTGTATAAGACGACCGACGGCGGAAAGAACTGGAAGGCGGTGCTGACTATCAGCGAGAACACAGGGGTGGGAGATGTGGCGCTGGACCCATCGAATCCGGACGTTGTGTACGCGGCGGCTTACCAGCGGCGGCGGCACGTGTTCACGCTGATCGACGGCGGGCCCGAGAGCGCAATCTACAAGTCCACCGATGCAGGCGCGACGTGGAACAAGGTGAGTTCCGGACTGCCGACGGTGGATCTGGGCAGGATCGGATTGGCGGTTTCTGCGGCGGATCCGAATGTGGTGTATGCGGCAGTCGAAGCGGCAGATGGCAAGGGAGGAATTTTTCGCTCGAACGATAAGGGCGCCACCTGGGAGAAGCGAAATGAATTCGATCAGGGCGCGATGTATTACGCGCGGATCTTTCCCGATCCGAAGAATGCGGACCGCATTTTCGTTATGAATGTGGAACTCCGCGAGTCGCTCGATGGCGGCAAAACCTTGCATAAGATCAACGAGGTGAATCATCACGGGGACAATCACGCGATGTGGATCGATCCGGACGACACCAAGCACTGGCTGCTGGGGTCGGACGGCGGAATGTACGAGACCTGGGATGATGCGAAAACGTGGGAGTTCAAGGCGAATCTGCCTACAGTGCAGTTTTACGACGTGGCGGTGGACAACGCGGTTCCCTTCTACAACGTGTGCGGCGGGACGCAGGACAATTTCTCGTGGTGCGGCCCTTCGCGGACGCGGAATGTGAACGGCATCCTGAATTCGGATTGGTATGTGACGACCGGAGGGGATGGGTTCCGCTCGCAGGTGGATCCGGAGGACTCCAACACGGTTTACTCGGAGTCGCAGTATGGCGTCCTAGTGCGGTACGACAAGCCCACCGGGCAGGAGTTGGTACTGCAGCCTCTGGAGGGAAAAGGCGAGCCGCCGCTGCGGTGGAATTGGGACTCGCCGATCATCATCAGCCCGCACTCGCATACCCGGCTCTATTTCGCTGCAAACAAATTGTTCCGCTCGGACGATCGTGGGGATACATGGAAGGCGATCTCGGGAGATCTGACGCGGCAGATCGATCGCAACAAACTGCCGGTCATGGGGAAAGTTTGGGGGCCGGACGCGGTCGCGAAAAATCAGTCGACTTCGTTTTTCGGAAATATCGTGGCATTGTCGGAGTCGCCGAAGAAAGAGGGTCTGATTTACGCCGGAACCGACGACGGGTTGATTCAGTTGACAGCGGATGGCGGGGCGAACTGGACAAAGTATGAAAAGTTTCCGGGCGTGCCGGACATGACTTATGTGAGCCGGTTGGCGGCGTCGAATCACGATGCAGGCATTGTCTATGCCGCGTTTGACAATCACAAGAATGAAGATTTCAAACCCTACTTACTGCGATCTTCGGATCAGGGGAAGACTTGGAATTCGATTGCTGGCGATTTGCCGGACAGCGGTCCGGTGCTGGCGTTTGCGGAAGATCCGGTGAATGCGAACCTGCTGTTTGCGGGGACGGAGTTTGGGGCGTACTTCACGATCGACGGCGGCCAGCATTGGGTGCGCCTGAAAGGTGGGCTGCCGACCATCGCGGTGCGCGACATTGTGATCCAGGCGCGCGAGGGCGATCTGGTACTGGCTACTTTTGGACGCGGATTCTATGTGCTGGACGACATCACGCCGCTGCGGCAGATCAAGGCAGACTCGACCGAGCAGGCAGCCGCTATGTACCCGGTGAAAAATGCGCTGCTCTATGTGGAGCGGCATCCGCTGGGCGGGCCCAAGAAAGGATTTCAGGGAGACGCATTTTATGCGGCCGACAATCCCCCGTATGGGGCGGTGTTTACGGCTTACCTGAAGGAGAAGATCAAGACCTTGAAGGAGAAGCGGCAGGATGCGGAGAAGGAGACGGCGAAAAAGAATCAGACGCTTCCCTACCCTTCGAACGATGAACTGCGCGCCGAAGCCGAAGAGGCGAAGCCTGAATTATATTTCGTAATTTATGACGAAGGCGGGGCGGCGATCCGGCGCGTGGATGGGTCAACGGATGCGGGATTTCAGCGCGCCGCGTGGGACTTGCGGTATCCGGCCGCGCGAGTCCGCACGAAGGATCATGGAGAGGAGGAAGAAGGAGACTTTCCGGATGCGACCAGTATGGGACCGCTGGTGCTCTCGGGAAATTACTCGGTCCGGATGTTCCAGAAAGTGGGCGGGGTGGTGACGGAGTTGGCAGGACCGCAATCGTTCAACGTAGTGACTGAAAATGCCGCTGCTATGAGGGACGCGGACCGGAAGGCGCAAGAGGAATTTCTGCGCAAGACGGCGAAGTTATACCGGGCCGTCAACGGAGCGCTGCAGACGGCGCAGGACGTGGAATCGCGGCTGAAGACGATTCGCCAAGCTTTGCAGGAAACCCCGACGGTAGAGAAGCAACTCGGCGCTGTGGCCGATGGGATCGAGCAGCGGGATCGCGAAATCTTGCGGGCACTGCGGGGAGATATGGAGATCGCGAAGCAGAATGAGCCGATTTCGTCGTCCATTGATCAGCGGGTGACTTCGATCATGGAAGGAGAGCGGTTCTCTCTGGCGAAGCCGACGCAGTCGAATCTTGATTCGTACAATATCGCGGCGGGCGAATTTGGAGACGTGCTGGCAAAGCTCCGGACTCTGGTAGAGGTTGATCTGGTGAAGTTGGAGAAAGACATGGAAGCGGCGGGGGCGCCTTGGACGCCAGGGAGAGTGCCGGAGTGGTCGGCGCAAAAACCTTAGCGAGGTCACACGATTGAGAGGGAAGAAAAGCCCTCACCACAGGGGAGATCGGGGAACGCACGGAGCGCCAGGAATACCTATTCCCGCCTTCGTGTGTAGAAAAAATCAACAGAGAACGCGTGACGACCATGCGCTGCAGGGTTCGGGATTCTTTTCCTCATAACTGGCTTGCCTTTGCGGCGTGACATTGTGATAAACTCGCCGCCGACTGGTTGGATGCGTTGTGGGACGCGACTCCAGCCGTGGGGAAAGTTCTGTCGTCTCGTCCTGTGGGGTACTAGGAGGGCTGGGGAATGGGCCTCGCGTTAATGGCTTTGATCTGGGCGATCACCCTGATCAGCACGTACTTCTTTGTCGCCAAGACCTGGTGGCTGCCTGCCGGCGCGTCCGCTGCCGCGGGCTGGATTGATCATCAATTCGCGCTCACGTTCGTGATCATGGGGATAGTGTTTCTCGCAGCGCAGCTCGGGCTGGGCTACATCGTATGGCGATATCGTCAAACGCCAACGTCGCCGCCAGTCGCATATTCCCATGGCAACACCAAACTCGAAATCTTGTGGACCGCCCTAACCACCATCCTGTTTGTCGGGCTAAACCTGATGGGTAGCAGTGTGTGGGCAAGCCAGCGATGGGATGCGGCGGAGCCGGGCGCGGTGCAGGTAGAAGCGACGGGGATGCAGTTTGCGTGGTATTTCCGCTATCCCGGCGCGGACGGGACTTACGCCAAGACCAAGCCCAGCTTGATGGATCCGTCGGCGGGAGGAGAATCTGCCGTCGGATTGGACACCTCGGATCCGTCGGCCAAAGATGATGTCGTCACCGGGACGATGTATCTGCCGGTGAATCGTGAAGTCGATCTGAGCCTGCGGTCGGTGGACGTGATTCACGATTTGTTCGTGCCCCAGTTGCGTTTCAAGCAGGACGCGGTGCCGGGCCTGAATATCCACATGCACTTCAAGCCGACAGCGATTGGCGAATACGAAATTGCCTGCGCGGAACTGTGCGGGCTTGGTCACTACAAAATGCACGGTATGGTCCACGTTGTCAGCCAGGAAGATTTCGATAAATGGCTGGCGGCACGGGAGGCGGAGAAACAGTAAAATGGCGACCCCAGCTTCGGTTCATGCGCACGCGGCTCCTCAGGGCTTCATCCGGAAATACATTTTCAGCCTCGACCACAAAGTAATTGGCCTGCAGTACTACTTCCTGGCGCTCACGGCAGTGTTTGTGGGGATGTTCCTGTCGCTGCTGATGAGAATTCACCTGGTCTATCCGACGTACTCGCTGCCTCTGATCGGCGAGATCAAGCCGGAGAATTATCTCGCGCTGTTGACCATGCACGGCACGATCATGGTTTTCTTCGTGCTGACCACAGCGCCACAGGGCGGGTTCGGGAATTACATGCTGCCGATTCAGATCGGTGCGCCGGATATGGCGTTTCCGGTTCTGAATATGCTGTCGTTCTGGACGACCTTTGTCGGGTTCATCGTGATCCTGGCGGCGTTCTTCGTCTCAGGCGGCGCGCCGCTGCATGGATGGACGGGATACGCACCCCTGAGCGCTCTGCCATCGGCCGGACCAGGCGAGGGACTGGGCGCGGATTTGTGGGTGACCAGCATTGCGATTTTCTGTCTTGCGTCGTTGATGGGAGCGCTGAATTTCCTCACCACCACGCTCGACATGCGGGCCAAGGGCATGACGATGATGCGCATGCCATTAACGGTGTGGTCGTGGTTCATCACTGCGATTTTGGGATTGCTGGCATTCGGCGTGCTTCTGTCGGCGGGAATTTTATTGCTGATGGATCGCAACCTGGGAACCAGCTTTTATGTTCCGCTCGTCGTGGTCAACGGCCAGATCATGGGGCACAAGGGCGGATCACCCCTGCTGTGGCAACACCTGTTCTGGTTCTTCGGGCATCCGGAGGTATACATTGCGATTCTCCCCGGCATGGGGGTGGCGTCGCAGATTCTGTCGACGTTCTCGCGTAAACCGATTTTTGGCTACCGCGCAATGGTCTACGCGATGCTGGCGATTGGGTTCTTCGGGTTCATGGTGTGGGGCCACCACATGTTCATGAGCGGGATGAGCCCCTACTCAGCATTCGCATTTTCTATCTTGACGATGTGCATTGGAGTGCCGTCGGCGATCAAGACGTTTAACTGGCTGGGCACGATGTGGAAGGGGCACATTCGCTTCCACACGCCGATGCTTTATGCGATCGGCTTCGTCTCGCTGTTCGTTTCGGGTGGATTGAGCGGTCCCTTCCTGGCGCAACCCGTACTCGACATTCAGTTGCATGACACGTATTTCGTCGTAGGCCACTTTCACCTGATCATGGGCGTGGCAGCGATCTTCGGCATTTTCGCGGCGACGTATTACTGGTTCCCCAAAATGTTCGGGCGAATGATGAACGAAACCTGGGGTCGCATTCACTTTTTCATCACCTTGGCGGGAACGTACGCGATCTTTATGCCGATGCACTATCTTGGCATGGCCGGACAGACGCGGCGGTACTCGCAGTTCACTGAAGTCGCTTACCAGACTAAGTTGGTGCCCCTGCAGATGTTCATGACCTGGGCGGCTGTGATCACGATCGCCGCGCAGTTTATCTTCTTGATCAATCTGTTCTGGAGCATGTTCAAAGGGCCGAAGGCCAGCGATAATCCGTGGGAATCGACGACGCTGGAATGGACGACGCCGACTCCGCCGCCGCACGATAACTTTGGCGGCGTAACGCCAGTGGTGCATCACGGCCCGTATGAGTATGGAGTGCCGGGAGCTGCGAAGGACTACATCATGCAGACCGATCCGCCGACGGCGGCGTCGCATTAAATTGTGCGCAAACTTTCAGTGAAAAAACGCACGAAAAATAGGGCATGCAAAGTTTGTGCAGTGCACGACGAAACCGGCAACCCGTTCGACGCATTGACGCACTAAGTAGTTATGGCGACGTATACCCCCAGCACTCGGATCGATGATATTGGTCACAAGCCACCCACGCCGCCGGAGCGAGGTGGTGGCGATGATGGACGCGGCGGCGACATTCCGGATTACGGAGCGCGGCTGCGGAGGGCACGGCTCGGATTAATTTGCGGGCTGGCGACGGTCGGGATGGTTTTCATCTCGCTGACTAGCGCGTACATTTTCCGGCGCGGGTTGCCGACGTTTGATGGCACCATCAACGGGTACGTTCGTGACTGGGGCAGCGTGGATTTGCCGTGGACGTTATTGGGGATCAACACGCTGATCTTGCTGGCGAGCAGCGTGACCATGGAATTTGCGCGGCGCAAGGCGGCTATGCGGGCAGCCTTGGCTCCAGTGGAGTCTATTCCCGGAGTTTCGCTGGGAGAGGAATCGAGATTCCCGTGGCTGGGCATCACCGTGCTGCTGGGAGTTGCGTTTCTGGCGGGGCAGTGGCTGGCTTGGGGAGAGATGCACAATCGGGGATTCTTTCTGAGCACGAATCCCAGCAGTTCGTTCGCCTTTCTGCTGACCATTGCGCATGCAATACACCTTGCCGGAGGCATGATCGCGCTACTCTGGGCGGCAAGTTCTTCTCTTTTGCGCAAACCGCTGGAGGCGCGGCGGATTGCGGTGGATATCACGGCTTGGTACTGGCACTTCATGGCAGTGTTGTGGATTTACATTTTTGCGCTATTGGGGTTCGCGCGGTAAGTGGGCAGCGGCCAGTCGGTAGTGGTCAGCTTCCCACGTGTTGTTTCGCTGATCACTAACGACCAACCACTTGTACCGAAGGGGGAATTGGGGAATGGCGGAAGCTACGCTGGAGCATCACGCTGTCGAACATGGTTTACCCGGAGCCTATGAGGCTCCGCTGTTTGGCGCGTATTCGAAGAAAGTGGGGATGTGGCTGTTTCTGGCTTCGGACTCTCTAACGTTCGGCGCCCTGCTGTTCGCCTTCAGCTACAACCGGATCTACACCACGCCCTGGCCGACGCCGTTTCACGTGGCGAGCATTACGAATGCCACGATTATGACCGCGTGCCTGCTTTCGAGCTCGCTAACCATGGTGTTGGGCGTGTTCGCGTCGCAACGGGGCGATAGAGCCTGGACGCGCAACTGGCTGCTGGCGACCATGGCATTCGGCACGGCGTTCATCGTGCTGCACGGGATGGAGTGGACGAAGTTGATCGGCGAAGGCCTGACGCTTCCCGGGTTCCCGCATGCGGCAGGCACAGCCGGAGGCGAACTGGCGGATGTTTCCAAAACCGCCCCGCAGTTCCCGGCAACATTCTTCACGTTAACCGCGATGCACATGCTGCACGTGACTATCGGAGTGATCTACCTCGGCGTGGTAGCGCTGCGCAAACTGTTCCTGCCGATCCTGGGAGCGATCTGGCTGGCGGGATTTTTGCTGATTCCTTCCGACAACGTGTTTCACTACGGAATTCATGCCCTCCTGCTCGGGTTGATTGTGGCGGCCATCATTCTGTTCCTGAAGCCCAAAGATTACGACGCGCACGATGTGGAAGTGTCGGGGCTGTATTGGCACTTTGTCGATTTGGTATGGATGTTCATTTTCCCGCTGGTTTATTTGATGTCGACCAGGATTTCGTAACTTTTCTCTGCGGTCTCCGCGGCAGTTCTTGGCGAACTCCGCGGTCAAAAGCTTTTAAACGCAGAGGGCGCAGAGGATTTCGCAGAGAGAGGACGCTGAGAGAACTGACTTCGATTTACTGCGGCTTGGGCCGCCTTGGGGGAATCGGATGCACGACATCGCAAAACATGATGACAGCAAGGGGCAGTACTTCTGGGTGTGGGGCGCGCTGCTGGTCCTGACGGCGATTGAGGTGGTGCTCGCTTATCGGCAGGTGTTCGAACCGGTGCGGATGCTGGAGATCTTGCTGCTGCTGTCGGTGATCAAGTCGGCGCTGATTATTGGCTACTTCATGCACTTGAAGTTCGAGACGGCACTGATGCGGTGGATGATCACGATTTCTGTGGTGGCGTGTTTCATCATCATGTATTTCTTCTTCTTCCCGGACGCGGGGCGGATTCTGAATCTCGGGGTGAAATAAGATGGCATTCGGGCGAAAATCACGCTTGGCTGTGGCGCTGCTGGTGGCACTTTGGACAGCACCGGCGTTTGCGCAAGGGTGCGCGATGTGCCGGGCCACTGCGAAAGCCACGCCCAAGGACGCGCAACGGGCGATTAACCGGGCGATTTTCGTAATGCTGTTCCCACCATTGGGGATTATGGCAACCGGGCTCGTGTTCGCGGTTCGGTATGGAAAGAAGCGAGATCGGGAGAACGAGAAAGAATCTCAGGCTATGTCGGCAGATCCGTTTCCTGCCCAAGCGTCAGAGCGGAATTCTGCTGGAGCTGTCAAGCAGCCTTAGCTTCAATAAGTGGGCTGATTGCCTGCCCGTTAGATTTCGAGCTCTCGCGGGATGGTTTTGAAAGCTAAGGGCCGACCTCTCCGATAAGAGCCACTCCATCGTAGCTATCGTAAAAGATCGCATTTTCGCACAATCCCAAGTCCCGACGAACAAAACACCCTACTTTTGTGACCTCGTACATTTAGCCCGGCCTGCCATAGGAGTCAGCGCAACTGGTGGAACCACTGCGTCAGTGTTACTGGCAATCGTAAACCTTGCCCAGTTGAAAAATTGTCCAAGGGTGGACAATCCTTTACCACTTTCGGACAGTCAGTAAAGCCGGCTGCCGGCTGAGACAGGATTTTGCTCCATGTTTTCAATTCCAATTGTTCGGCAAGATGGCACTTGTCGTGTAGATGCATAGTCCGCCGCTGCTGCGGGATATCTGCTTCCGCGGGACAATACATCCCGGGAACGTAGAGTTTGCGAGGAAACGGTGGGGATGTTAACGGGCAGTCTTCGCTACAGCGTACGAATGCTGCGAAAGAATACCGGCTTGACGGCAGCCGTGGTCTTAACCCTCATGCTTGGCATTGGAGCGACCACCGCCATCTATACCGTCGTTTATGCCGTTTTGCTGGCACCGCTGCCGTATCCCCATCCAGAGCAACTGGTCATGATCTGGTCCAAGGTGAACGGCCACAACAACGGAATTTCGGCTGGCGATTTTCTCGATTGGAAACAGCAGAGTCAGTCCTTTCAGCAATTGGCCGCTTGGACCGGAGGGAGCTTCAATCTGTCAACGGCGGAGCAACCGGAACAGGTCATCGGCAAGCGCGCTACACCAGGCTGGTTCGCGCAGCAGGGGATTCCATTTCTGTTCGGTCGAGACTTCTTGCCCGAAGAAGGAGTACCGGGACGCGATCGAGAAGTCATCCTCACGTATAAGCTCTGGAATCGGCTTGGCGCGAATCGCAACATTCTCGGCCATGCGCTGCGGTTGAACAGCGAAGACTATACAGTCGTGGGAGTTTTGGCGCAGGGTCTGGGGGATCGCTTCGATGAGGAGTTGACCGTTCCGTTGGCCTTCCGCCCGGAGCAGATCAACCGCGACTATCACTGGCTGCTGGCGATGGGGAGATTGAGGCCGGGAGTCACCTTGCATCAGGCGCAAGCGGACATGGATGCGGTCACATCGCACATTGCAGCCGCGTATCCGAAAAGCAACAAAGGATGGGGCGCTTCGGTCGAGCCGCTACAAAATGACTTCTTACCTAAAGAGCGAATCCGCAACCTGTGGCTGCTGCTCGGAGCAGTAGGATTTGTTTTACTGATTGCCTGCGTGAACGTTGCGAATCTGCTGCTGGCCAAGGGAGCGGGGAGGCTGCGGGAAATTGGGATACGAGGAGCCGTGGGAGCCGGTCGCAGCCGCATCTTCGCTCAGTTCCTGGTCGAGTCTCTGCTTCTTGCACTCATTGGTGGAAGCCTCGGAGTTGGGCTCGGCGTCGGCCTGCTGCGCGCAATCCTCAGCATCATTCCAGAGGGAATCCTGCCCTCAGAAGCCAATTTTCAACTCGACATTCATGTTCTGCTCACGGCATTGGCTGTCACCACTGCCGCCGGCATCGTATTCGGATGTGCGCCGGCCTGGTACGCCTCACGAGTGGACCCCGGCGAATCCCTGAAAGACGGCGGACGCACGAGCGCAGGCACATCCAGCCACAGACTCCGCAGAGGTTTAATTGCGGGGGAATTTGCCCTCGCTCTCTCCCTGCTGGCTGGCGCAGGACTGGCAATTCATAGTTTCTGGAATCTCACTCGCATCGACTTGGGCGTGAGAACCGATCACATTCTGGTCTTCGGGCTCAACCAGCCAGAGAGCCGTTTCCAGACGGCCGAGCAGATAAATGCTTATTACCAACAGATGATGAGTATGCTGCGCGGCGTTCCAGGCGTTTCCTCGGTGGCGACGGTCACGGGCCTTCCGCTGCGGGGACCGAGCGATGGTATGCCTTTCACTCTCGTGGGCGGCCCAGACTATGCAGACCCCTCGCAGCGTCCGGGGACAGGATTTCAGTCGGTGTCGCCTGATTACTACAAGACCTTCGGAATCCAGGTCGTTCGGGGCCGGTCGTTTACTGGCCAGGACACGAGCGCGAGTCCCCGCGTAGCCATGGTGAATGAGGAATTTGTAAAGCGTTATCTGAAGGGTCTGGATCCATTGCAGCAACGTCTTTCCATCGAACAAATCATTCCTGGCCTTCCGAAACTCGGCCCGGCAGTCGAGTGGCAGATCGTGGGCATCTTTCATGATGTCCGCTACGGAGATTTTCGCGATCCATTTCCTGAAGTGGACGTGCCCTTTACGCAGTCCCTGAGCAGTAACGCGACGATTGGAGTGCGGACCGCAGGCGATCCCGCGGCCATGAGCAAAACCATATCCGCCGCCGTGCACAGCCTGGATTCGGACATCGCATTGGCTCACCTGCGCACGCTGGACCAAGTCAAACGGGAATCCCTAGGCGAGGATCGCTACACCATGGTGCTGTTCGCATGTTTTGCCGGCGTGGCGTTGCTGCTTGCAGCGGTTGGAATCTACGGGTTGATGGCATTTTCCGTCTCACAGCGCATCAGCGAAATCGGGCTTCGCCTCGCACTTGGCGCGACCCGCGACAATGTAATAGGCCTCGTTCTGAAGGAAGCATTGCTGTTGGCGGCAATCGGCCTGAGCATTGGACTCGCCGGTGCTGTATTCGTGGGCCGCGCGATGAGTTCGACTTTGTATGGAGTGGCCACGCTCGACTTTGTGGTGATCGTCGCAGTGGGTCTGATTCTGTTGGGTACGGCGTTATTTGCATCGTATTGGCCCGCACGACGGGCGGCCCTGACCGATCCAGTCGCGGCACTGCGCACCCAGTGATTCGCAGAATATCTTCAGGTGTGAAAGCGAATCCTGATCGTCTCGCAAGGGGCAATATGAGTGCCGGGCTGAAGGTCAGGATCGGATAGCGATAGATCTCAATTGCACGCATTCACCCGCCGAGCCGTCCGCGGAGGGTTTGGAAATCCCTTATAATAGAAAGATTCAGTGAGTCATCCGGACGCGTCTGAGCGCTTGCACTCGGGGTTCCGTGTGGCTGCTGCGGCCCTTTCGATGTCTACTTCGACGCAGACGGAAAGCATTGTTGTACGCGGTGCCCGCGTCCACAATCTCAAAAATATTGATTTCGAGGTCCCGCACAACAGCTTGACCGTGGTTACGGGAGTATCTGGCTCGGGCAAGTCTTCCCTCGCATTCGACACCATTTATGCCGAAGGACAGCGGCGTTACGTGGAGTCGCTTTCGGCCTATGCCCGGCAATTTCTGGAGCGGATCGAGAAGCCGGACGCGGATTCGATTGATGGAATCGCTCCGGCGGTGGCGATAAGGCAGAAGAATACAACGCGAAATCCGCGATCGACCGTGGCGACCGCAACCGAGATTTACGACTATTTGCGCCTGCTGTTTGCACGGGTAGGGCGGACCTATTGCGCCAATTGCGGGCGCGAGGTGAAGAAGGATTCGGTGGATGAGGTCGCGGACGCGATTCTGGCGCTGGAACCGGGAACGCGGATGCAGGTGCTGTTTCCACTGCAGCGGCAAGGAACGCCTGCGCCGGAGAAAACGGGAAAGAGCGACAAGCCTTCGAGACCGCGCAAATCCGCACTTCTCGCCAAGAACGCGAGAACTGCGGCACCCACTGTGCAGTTGACCGACGCGCTCAAGACTCGTTTGTTTGATCTGCGGAAGGCCGGTTTTAACCGGCTTTACCAGAGCGGGAGTGTTTTTGAATTCTCTACGCCCGAGTCGTTGCTCGACCTTAATTTTGCGGAACCCGTGTTTGTTTTAGTAGATCGTTTGGTCACCTCGCCGGAGATTCGGTCGCGGGTGGTGGATGCGATCGAGACAGCTTACCGCGAGGCGGGCGAGGTTATTTTTGAGATCCCAAATGACGGGGAGCAGCCTGCTGACGCGGCCCGGGGCATGCAGCCGCCACAGACCTTGCGCTTTGCGCAGCGATTTGAATGTAAGTTCTGCAACTTGCGGTATGAGGAGCCGGAGCCGCGGTTGTTTTCCTTCAACAATCCTTATGGCGCTTGCCCGCGCTGCCAGGGATTTGGGAACACGATTGATTTCGATCTCGATCTCGTGATTCCCGACAAGTTGAAGACTTTGGCCGAGGGAGCGATTGAACCTTGGACAAAGCCGAAATATCGTCCGCTGCAAGCGGATTTGAAGCGCTATGCGAAGCAGGCAGGAATTCCGCTGGACATGGCGTGGATCGATCTGGCGGAGGAGCATCGCAATCTAGTCCTCAATGGCGATGCAAAATTCATGGGGGTAAGAGGATTCTTCAGCCACCTGGAGCGCAAGAAGTACAAGCTGCATGTGCGCGTGTTTCTGAGCCGCTATCGCGGATATTCGTTGTGCCCGGATTGCGGTGGCAGCAGGCTGCGTCTGGAAGCGCGGCAGGTGAAGATCAACGGCCGTAATCTCTGCCAGATTTGCGGGCTGACGGTGGAAGAGGCGATCAAGTTTTTCAATGAAGTGCAACTGAGCCCTCAGGAGGCCGAGATTGCCGACAAGCTGCTGCAGGAAATCCGGGAGCGGCTGCGTTTCTTGAACGACGTCGGACTGGAGTATCTGACGCTGGACCGGCTATCTTCGACGTTATCGGGCGGAGAAGCCCAACGCATTCAGCTCGCAACCTCGCTAGGGTCGCGGCTGGTAGGCACGCTATATGTCCTTGACGAGCCGTCAATCGGGCTGCATCCGCGAGACACGCACCGGCTGGTAAAGATCTTGCACGATCTGCGAAATCTGGGAAACACGATTCTGGTTGTCGAGCACGATTCCGACATCATGAAGGCGGCGGATTGCATTCTCGATCTTGGGCCAGGAGCCGGCGAGAACGGCGGCAAGCTCATTGCTGGAGGCACGTACGACCAGATCCTGCACAATGCGAGTTCGCTGACCGGAAGATATCTCTCGGAAGACTTGCGGATTCAACCTCCAGCTACTCGGCGGAAACCGGGTCCGCAGCAGATCAAGATGCGCGGCATTCGCGCCAATAATTTGCGCAATGTGAGCATCAACATCCCGCTGGGAATGCTGGTGGCGATTACGGGAGTTTCGGGGTCGGGCAAGTCGACGCTGCTGCATCAGGTGCTCTATCGGGCTCTGGCCCACGCGAAGCAGCAGCCGGGCAATGGGAACGGCGCGAGCGCAACTGCGGCGGCTACGTGGGAGAGTTTGGAAGGGGATCAGTTCATTGAGGAAGTCGTGCTGGTGGACCAGTCTCCGATCGGGCGTACGCCGCGGTCGAATCCCGTCACGTACAGCAAGTCGTTTGACGCCATCCGTGACTTGTTCGCGTCCCTGCCAGAAGCGAAGAAACGCGGCTTTGGCGCGGGGCACTTCTCGTTCAACATTCCCGGTGGGCGCTGCGAGGTATGCCAGGGCGATGGGACGGTCACGGTGGAGATGCAGTTTCTGGCCGACGTCGAACTGATTTGCGAAGAGTGCAAGGGAACACGCTACAAACCGCAGGTGCTTGAGGTGAAATATCGCGGCAAGAATATTCACGAAGTACTGAACCTGACGGTGAAGGAGGCGCTGAAGTTCTTTGCCGAGGCGCCGAAGGTGACCGAGAAATTGCGGTCGCTGGAAGAAGTTGGATTGGGATACTTGCGGCTGGGTCAGTCAGCGACGACGCTCTCGGGGGGCGAGGCGCAACGCATGAAGCTGGCGGCGCATCTGCAGCCCGCATCCAAGGAAGTGGGGCGGTCCGCGAGCGGAGAGAAGATCAAGCGGCGACTGCTGTACATCTTTGATGAGCCGACGACAGGGCTGCATTTTGATGACGTCAGCAAACTCCTGGCCGCGTTTCGCCGTCTGATTGATGCAGGGGGATCGATTGTAGTCATCGAGCACAATCTGGAAGTGATCAAGACAGCCGATTGGGTCATCGACCTGGGTCCGGAAGGCGGGAACCGCGGCGGCAAGATCGTAGGCGCAGGGCCGCCGGAAGCCATCGCGAAGGTCGCGGGATCATACACTGGGAAGTATCTGGCGCGTATCCTGAATGGCAATGGAGCATCGCGTTCGAATGGGCGTGGGTAGACGAGTCATCGCGCAGGCACTGGCGCTGGGCATTCTTGCCTGCATTCCGGCCACTGCGAATGCGAACTTATGGCTCGCAATTCCGCAACAGCCTTCCCAGTCTTCATCGGAAAATCCACAGCACAAGTCTGCCAAAACTCACCACACCACAGTGGTAGAGGAAGAGGCCCCTTCCCCGGAACTCACCAAGGCTGAAGAGTTGATTCAAAAAAAGAACTTCGCCGAGGCAGAGCCTTTGCTGAAGAAAGTGGTGGAGAACGATCCTGCGAATTTTGTGGCATGGTTCGATCTAGGTTTTACAGAAAACGCTCTGGGCCGCAGGGAAGAATCGATTGCAGCCTATCGCAAGGCCGTGGCGGCAAAGCCGGATGTGTTCGAATCAAACCTGAACCTGGGATTGCAGCTCGCCAAGAGTGGCTCGCCGGAAGCAGAACAATTCTTGGGGACCGCGACGAAGCTCAGGCCCACGAGCCATGTTGCCGAAGGCAAGGAGCGAGCCTGGCTGTCGCTGGCCCATGTGCTCGAGGCGACGAAGCCCGCTGAGGCGATCTCGGCGTACCAGCAGGCGGCGGCTCTCCAGCCAAAGGATCCAGAGCCCCATTTAGCGGCGGGGCTTCTGCTCGAGAAGCAGAATCAGTTTTCGGATGCCGAGCACGAGTATAAGGAAGCGCTGTCGCTCGATCCAGGCTCATCGGATGCAGTGACCGGGTTGGCGAATATCTACATGCGCGGGCGGCGCTTCCCCGAAGCCGAAGCAGAGTTGCGGAAAGTTGTTGCCGATCACCCCGAGCAGGCCGAAGCGCACGTGCAACTGGGCCGCGTGCTGGCGGCAGAGGGAAAGAAGGAAGAGGCGATCAGCGAATTGCAGGCGGGCGCAAAACTGGCTCCTGCGGATGCTTCGTTGCAGCGCGATCTGGCCGACCTGTACACGGGCACGGGCAAGAACGAGGAAGCCGAAAAGTCCTACCGGGCCCTATTGAGCACGCAGCCGAATGATGCGGCATTGCACGACGCGCTCGGGCAGAGCTTGCTCAGGCAAAAAAAGTTCGCCGATGCGCAGCAGGAGTTTTTGACCGCAGTCAAGCTCAAGCCCGATTATGGCGAAGCCTATGGCGATTTGGCGTTTGCGGCCAGCCAGAATAAGAATCCCGGGCTGGCGCTCAAGGCTCTGGACGCGCGCGCGAAATTGCTGCCGGAAAGTCCGATCACATATTTTATGCGGGCTTCCGCCTATGACCACTTGCTGGACATCAAGAAGGCAGTGGCGAATTATCATCTCTTCCTGCAGACGGCGAATGGGAAGTATCCTGACCAGGAGTGGCAGGCAAAGCACCGCCTGATTGCTCTGGAGTCGAAGAAGTAGCGCGTGATGGCTGTCATGCTTGGGGTGAGCATTTGATACGTCGAATCAAACACGTACCTGGAAGGGGCGCGGATACAGCAGGCGCTGTAGATCGTCTTGCGACTTCAAACTTTCCAGCCTCTTTCGCAAGCTGCGAAAAAGGACGATGGGGCAACTCGGGATGCTACTTTCTTTTTCAGCGAGTGCTGCGTCTTTCCGACGTCGGATGGTTATTGGTTCTATTGCTGGGGCTGGCCACTGCCGCAGGCGCGCGGCGGCATACCGAGTTAACGGTCGAGGAATTGAAGGCGCGGATCGCTGCGGCGAGCGTGCCAGACCGTGTCCATCTCTGCCTGGAAATCGCCCAGAAACAACTGGTGGAGACCGCCAAACTCTACTCCGCCGGCGAGATCGAGCAAGGTCAGAGCCCTTTGCAAGACGTGGTCACCTATTCAGAACTGGCGCGCGACTATTCGATCCAGTCGCACAAGCACCAGAAGCAAACCGAGATTGCGGTGCGGGCAATGACACGCAAATTGAACGATCTGGAGCACACTCTTGGCCAACCGGACCAGCCTCCGATCAAGAACGCGATGGACCGCCTGGAACGGGTGCGCGACGATCTGCTCGCGTCCATGTTCAAGAAGGAGGAAAAATGAAAACTTCTCCCTGGATGACGGCTATGCTGCTTTTGGGCGCAGCCGTGCCGGTGTTCGCCCAGAAGCACCACGATCCGCTGACCGGGCAAGAGATCGAGCAGATTCGGGATACCAGCTGGGAGCCGAGGCTTAGGCTTCCTTTGTACGTGCAGTTCGCGCGGGCCCGACTGGTGAAGCTGGAGGAAATTCGGAGCGATCCCAAAACGAAGGGCCGGGGTCAACAGACGCACGATCTGCTGGATGACTTTCAGCAGCTCTACGACGAACTCAACGACAATATCGATACTTACGTCGATCGCAGAGACGACATCCGCAAGCCCCTGAAAATCGTCATCGATGCCGACACGGAGTTCCAGGCTAAGCTGCGCGCCCTGAAAGATGCGGCGGGCGTTTCACCGCAAGAGGCGCAGTCGTACGAATTTGTTTTGACCAACGCGATCGACAGCGTGGACACTGCCACGGAAGACCACCGCAAGCTGCTGGCAGAGCAGGAAGAGCAGGCGAAGCATAAGAAGCTCGTCAAGAACCCCTCGGCGGGGACCGGAGTGGCGCCGGAGTGAAGCAGGGGTCAGGGGTCAGGGGCCAATCGTCCAGCTCCAACGTGTTTGAGGGCCGACGAAGATCTCACTCTTCCAAATTTTAAAGGCCTAGCCCCTCATCCGCAGCCCTGATTCTTGAGCGTGGCCCTGTCGTGCTAAGCTACGCTCACCGTGCGTGAAGGGCTGCTCGAAATCTTCCAGGAAACCTATCGTGAACTGCGGCCGGGGACTGCCCTGCCCGAACTGAAGATCGAGTTTTTCGCCTTCGCCAATGTGAACAATACGATCCGGCTGCGCCAGGGCAAGCTGCTGGTGCGGCTGTCGGATCTGCTGGAAGGTGCGCCGGCGACGGTTCTACGGGCCATTGCACACATTCTCCTGGCGAAGATGTACCGCCAGCCGATTGATCGAGGGTACGCGGCGCGGTATCGAAAATACGTCGCGAGCCATGACATCGTGCGCAAGGCGCACCTGGTCCGCCAAATGCGAGGGCGCAAGCTGCTGCGGCCGGCACGCGGGCACTTCTACGATCTTGACGCGGTATTTGAGGACTTGAATACGCGTTTTTTCTACGGGCTGATGGCACGGCCGCGCATGAGCTGGAGCCAATCGAAAACCCGC
The DNA here is from genome assembly GCA_035309485.1 of Candidatus Sulfotelmatobacter sp. Taxonomy (GTDB): domain Bacteria; phylum Acidobacteriota; class Terriglobia; order Terriglobales; family Acidobacteriaceae; genus Sulfotelmatobacter. The sequence continues at coordinate 182,099 of DATGFC010000084.1, read as the reverse complement.
CGGATTTTGGGTCACTACGATCCGGCGCACAATGCGATCATCATCAGCCGCGTCTTCGATCACCCTGGAGTGCCGCGATATGCGCTGGAGTACATCGTGTATCACGAGATGCTGCACTTGAAGCATCCGGTGAAGCTGAGGGGAAGCCGACGGTGCGTGCATTCGGCGGAGTTCCAGGCCGAGGAGAAATTGTTTCCGCGAGTGGCAGAGGCGAATGCGTTTTTGAAGCGGTTGTAGCGGATAATGAAGCAAGAAGAGAACGTCGGCTGGCGGGACTAGCACGTCCGCGATTGCGAAACAGGAGCTTGCCATGAAAATCGGCCTTTATAGCGTCACGTACCGGGGAGTTTGGTATCGGGGCGAGGCTGTCGATGTGTTTAACCTTGTACGCCTGGCGAAACGGCAGGGCTGGGAGGGAGTGGAACTCGATGCAGAGCGGCCACATGCCGCGCCGATGGATTTGTCGGCCGATGATAGGAAACGATTGCGCGATCTGGCGGGCGAGGTGGGGATTGAGTTATGTGCGGTGTCGCCAAATTGCGATCTCTCCAGTCCAGTGCCGGTGCAACGCGAGGCGATGATCTCCTACGTGCGCGAGTGCATCAAGCTGGCGCACGATCTGGCTTCGCCCATCTGCAAGGTTTTTGCGGCATGGCGCGGCATCACGCTTTACAACGGGCTTGCGACATACGATGACACTTACGGTTACAACCAGTACGGATTCTGGAAGGGGGACCGCAGGGGCTTTGTGGTGGATGCAATGAAAGAACTGTGTAAGGTGGCGGAGGACTATGGAATTGTGTTGGCCATGCAGAATCATGGCCCTGACATCGTGAACCGGTATCAAGATGTGCTGTCATTGATTGAAGAGGTAGGATCTCCGGCATTCAAAGGCTGTATGGATATCAATATCGAGCCGGAAGCGGATTCAGCCGAGCACGCGCGCGAGATGGCTCAAGCCAGCGGTTCCCTGGAAGTCCATACCCATGTGAACGGCGAGTTCGCCCGGCGCTCCGATGGGACCGTGGAACTGGTGGCGGGCGGCTATTTTGATAAGGATTTCTGGGGGAGAAAAGTAGCTTACCCCGCCTACATCGATGCCTTGGTTGCCGCGGGCTACCGAGGATACGCGAACTGGGAGTTCTGTCATCCCGGGCTAAAAGATGGGGAATCGGTAGGAATTGAGTACGTCCATCAACAGACGGAGATGGCTGTTGAGTATTTGTCGGCATTGCGCACTGCGGCCGAACAGAAGGTTGGGACCGCGGTCTTGGCTGGCGGATAACCCAAATTCCTCCGCGACCGTCTAACAACATATATCCCTTGCAAACCTGTTCTCGACGCTCTTTCCTTCGTCATTCATCGGGGCGGGTACACTGATCATGAGCCTGGGAATGCCAGCACCTATTGCCGGGCCAATTCTTCGGAGCCGGAATGAACAAGAATCCTGAAATTCTAAGAGCGTTAGTTGTCGCTGTGGCCCTCTTTGTGGTCGCCGGTTACGCGCAAGAAGCGGCGGCGCCGGAAACGCATGGCATCGTCGTCGCCAACATGGATCGCTCGGTGAAGCCGGGAGACGATTTCTATCTGTACGCCAATGGAGATTGGATCAAGCGGGCGGTGATCCCGGCCGACCGCGCGGCGGTGGATGTCTGGTCCAAGCTGGACGATCTCAGCAATAAGCGCACCGCGGACTTGATCGCGGAGATTGCGAAATCCAATCCTCCCGCGGGATCGGGCATGCGCAAGGTGGCGGATCTATACAACTCATACATGGACGAGGCAGGAATCGAAGCGAAGGGCCTCGCCTCGGTCAAACCGAATCTGGACGCGGTGGCGGCGATCCGCGACAAAAAGGAATTGGCCCACGCATTGGGCGAAACTCTGCGCGCCGACGTGGATGCTCTGAACAACACGAACTACCACACCTCAAATTTATTTGGATTGTGGGTGGCGCCGGGTTTCAACGATTCGGAGCATTACATCCCCTACCTGATGCAGGGCGGGCTGGCAATGCCGGACCGCGAATACTACCTGTCCGACAGCGGGCACATGAAAGCCGTACGAGCCAAATACGAGACGCACGTGGCGGCCATGCTGAAGCTGGCCGGGTTCTCGGACGCGGAGGCGCGTGCGAAGCGCATTATAGAGTTGGAGCATGCGATCGCGCAGACGCACCGCACGCTGGCGGAGAACGAAGACATTCACAAGGCCAATAATCCGTGGACCGCGGCAGAGTTTGCGACGAAGGCCCCGGGATTGGACTGGGCGGAATATTTCCGGGGAGCCGGCCTCGAGCATGTGAAGAATTTCGATGTATGGCAACCGGAGGCGTTCAAAGGCGAAGCGGCGCTCGTGGAATCGACGCCGCTCGATACCTGGAAGGATTGGTTGGCATTTCACCTGATCGAGTCCTATGGCGGCGTGCTGCCAAAAGCAGTGGAAGAGGAAAGGTTCGCGTTCTTCGGCAAGGAACTGTCCGGCACCGAGGAGCAGCGTCCCCGATGGCAGCGCGCAATCTTCGTCATCAACGATCTGCTGGGCGATGTAGTGGGTCAGGTGTACGCGAAAAAGTATTTCCCGCCGGAGGCTAAGGCCCAGGCGCAGGCCATGGTAGCCCAACTAATCGAGGCCTACCGCAAACGGATTGAGGCGCTTAGCTGGATGAATCCATCTACGAAGGCGGAGGCCGAAGCCAAGCTGTCGGCCCTGTATGTCGGGATCGGCTATCCCGAAACCTGGCACGATTATTCGAACTACGAAGTGAAGCCCGACGACGCGTTTGGAAATATATGGCGGGGAAATCTGTCCGAGTACCATCGGCGGGTGGCGGAATTGGGCAAGCCGGTAGACAGAAAAGAATGGTCGATGACACCGCAAACGGTGAACGCGGTGAACTTGCCGCTGCAGATCGCGCTTAATTTCCCGGCGGCGATTCTGCAGCCCCCGTTCTACGATCCCAAAGCCCCGGCCGCAGCCAACTACGGCGCGATCGGAACGGTCATCGGACACGAGATTAGTCATACCTTCGACACCGAAGGAAGCACGTTCGACTCGCACGGGCGGCTGAGGAACTGGTGGACTGATGCTGACCTGAAACATTTCCACGCTGCCACGGAGCAACTCGCGGCCCAGTACGATACGTACAAGCCGTTTCCCGATCTGGCCATTAACGGCAAGCAGACTTTGGCGGAAAACATCGCAGACGTGGCAGGGATCGCCGCCGCCTACGATGGTTATCACGCTTCTCTTGACGGCAAACCAGCGCCCATGAAGGACGGCTTCACTGGGGATCAGCAGTTCTTCATTGCCTTTGGCCAGAACTGGGGAGAGAAGACGCGGCACGCGGCCCTGCGACAACAGGTCATGACCGATCCGCACGCACCCGGGGAGTACCGAGCCTTGACGGTGCGGAATATAGACGCGTGGTATGGGGCGTTCGATGTGAAGCCGGGAGAGAAATTATATCTGCCGGAAGCGGAGCGGGTGCGAATCTGGTAGACCAGGCTGGGGCACCGTAGCAACTTTCGGCCTTGCTGAATGCGTGAGAGGGCGTCGGGGGCGAAGAACTGCCGCCGTGGAAGCTTTCGCCTGGCTGCAAGTAGAAACCGTTCAAGGGCTTAAAAGCGCAGTGTGATCCCAATAACACGGGGTTGTGAGCTAGCGGATTGACGGTTTTGGCGGGGGAAGACTATCCTTGAAGTTGAAATTGAAATTCATTTTCAAAATCATAAGGCTTCCCTAAATGCTTCAGGCATTCATCATTACTCTCCGCGAAGGGGTGGAGGCGGCGCTAATAGTCGGCATCACCCTGGCGTACCTGGCCAAGATCGGGCGCGCGGACTTGCGCAAGACGGTATATGCCGCTCTGGGAGCGGCTTTTCTGGGCAGCATCGGCGTGGCCATCGTTATCTCCCGCACCCATCTCAATGAAGACATTTTCGAAGGCTGGATCATGCTGGTCGCGGCCTTTTTCGTCGTCACCATGGTCATTTTCATGATGAAGACGAGCCGGAAACTGAAGGGCGAGATCGAGAGCAAGGTCGGGCTGCTGGCCGGGAACGACGCGTGGTTCGGGCTGTTCGCTTTCATCTTCCTGATGGTGCTGCGCGAGGGCGCCGAGACCGTGCTCATCCTTTCGGCTGTGTCGCTGAACTCCACCGAACTCATGAGTTTTCTGGGTACGCTATTGGGCGTGATCTGCGCGATCGCCTTTGGCGTGATGTTTGTGAAAGGCAGCGTCAGGATCAATCTGCAGAAATTCTTCAAGGTCACGACCGCGATCATGTTTCTGGTCGCGGCGCAGCTGCTGGTTTCCGGGCTGCATGAACTGTCGGAGAGCGGGGTACTTCCATCGTCCAAGCGGGAAATGGCGCTCATCGGCCCGATCGTCAGCAACGATTGGTTTTTCTTCGTAACGATTTTTGCCATGGCCGCGTTGATGGTGTTATTTGAAGCCAAGCGGCGCAGCCCGGTAGTGGCAGCGAATGCCTCTCCGGCGCAGCGGCGGAAGGCGGCGTGGAGTGCGCGTCGTGAGCGGTTGTGGATGGGATCGGTATACGTCTTCTCCTTCCTGTTCATTGCCATGGTGACAGCTGAGTTCGTCTACGCCAAAAGCATCAGCAGCCTTTCTCCAGCAACGCCGGTGACGTTCACGAATGGAAAGGTAGCGATCCCGCTGGCGCAGGTGTCCGACGGCGACCTGCACCGCTTCCGGGCCAAAGTGAATGGGGCGGACATCCGGTTTTGGCTGTACCGCAAGCCGGACGGGAAAGTTGCGACCGTGTTCGACGCGTGCGAAATCTGCGGGTCCGTCGGTTTTTACAAGACGGCAAACGGCGTCGTGTGCAAGAACTGTGCGGCGCCGATTAATCCGCAGTCGGTGGGAACAGCGGGTGGATGCAATCCGGTACCGCTGAAAGCCACGCAGACCGCCGACACGGTCATCATTGAGGAGGCCGACATCGCGGCCGGTAGCCGCATGTTCGCGCAACAGTAATCCATGTTCGTGCGGCTGGTGTACGAATCCTTCCGAAGGCAGAAACGGCGCAAGCTGCTGGCCGGCGCGGCGATTACTCTCGGCGTGACGGTGGCAACCGCGATGATCGCGGTGGCAACCGACATTGGCGACAAGATCAATCGCGAGCTGCGCACCATTGGCGCGAATCTGGTGGTGACTCCGCAGGAAGATTCGCTCGACGTCGAGATTGGCGGGGTCAACCTCAAGCCTCCCAGCGACGGCGCCTTCCTCGATGAAAAAGATCTCCCCAACATCAAGGGGATTTTCTGGCACAACAACATTACTGGGTTTGCGCCCATGCTGCCGGTGAACACCGCAGTAGAGCGCGAGGGCAAGCGGGAGGATGTCACCCTGCTGGGAACTTATTTCGCGAAGAAACTCACGTACGGGACGGAAGAGTTCCCTACAGGAGTGCGGAACACGCATTCGTGGTGGAAAGTCACTGGGGCGTGGCCGGACGATGAGTCCCGGGATGTTTTGGTTGGAGAGCGGCTGGCAACCAGGCTGGACGAGAAGGCCGGAGCCTCGCTGACGGTTGGCGGACGCCCACTGCATGTGAGCGGAATCTTGTCGACCGGTGGACCCGAGGATGATGAGATCGTTGCTCCTCTCAGTCTGGCGCAGGAGATTCTAGGCAAGCCGGGCGCAGTACGGCGCGTATACGTAAGCGCGTTGACCAAGCCGGAGGATGCATTTGCGCGACGCGATCCGAAAAGCTTGTCAGGGGCGATCTACGACCGCTGGTATTGCACTCCCTATCCGCAGGCGATTGCCCTGCAGTTGACGGAGGCCATCCCGCACTCGCACGCGGAGCAGATCCGCCAGGTGGCGCAGAACGAGGGCGCGGTGCTGACGAAAATTGAGGGTTTGATCTTTCTGATCACTTTGGCGGCGCTATTTGCTTCAGCATTGGCGGTTTCGGCAGCGATGGCGACCGCGATCTTCGAGCGGCGCGCGGAAGTGGGATTGATGAAGGCCCTGGGAGCCGGGAAACTCGCGGTGGCGTCGGTATTCTTCGCGGAGGCGGCGCTGCTGGCGTTAATGGGAGGGGTGGTGGGATTTGGAGTTGGGGCGCTGCTGGCACATCAGATCGGGCGCTCCATCTTCAGTTCGGATATCTCGATTCCACCTGTGCTGCTGCCGGTCATCCTTGCAATTGCGGTGATGGTGACTTTTGCGGGGAGCGCGGCGGCAATCCGGCGGGCGGTAGGAATGGATCCGGTATTCGCGTTGCGAGGGGAATTATGAGCGCCCCGATGTCGCACCAGGCGCGCGATCTGGCGGCGAGCCGCGCTCATGCGCCGCATACCTCGATGCTAATGCGCATGCTCGTGCGGGCGGCAATTTTGCGGCGCGGTCGGGCTCTATCTGCACTTTTCGCAATGGTGGTGGCGGCGGCGGTCGCGACGGCCATGCTGAATCTTTATGTGGACGTCCAGGCGAAGTTGCGCCGGGAATTCCGGAATTATGGCGCAAATATCATTCTGGTGGGTAAAGACGGCGCTTCCCTTCCCGCAGAGTCCTTATCGCGAGCGGATAAGGCGCTGGCTGGCAGGGGCATAGCAGCGCCGTTCGCGATGATTGTGGCGCGGACTGCCACCGGGCAACCGATTGTCGTTGCAGGAACGGAATTTGATCGCGTGCGGCAGTTGGACCGCTGGTGGTCGGTGAGTAACTGGCCTTCGACGACCTCCAATGCTTCCACGAGTTCTGCGGAAAATCCCCACTTCTCCCAAAATCAGGAAGAAGCGGGGCACCCGGCATTGGTGGGCGTTCGCGCTCTCCCCGTCGTTTCGTCGAAGGGACAAACATTTGCGTTGAGTTTTCAGGGGCGCTTATTGCATGTGATTCCTGCGGGAACCGTTCACACAGGAGCGGCGGAAGATAGTCGGGTTTACATTTCACTGCCCGATTTTATCCAGTGGACCGGAGTGCAGCCTTCAACAATTGAGGTGGCGGCGAGCGGATCTCCCGAGGAAATTTCGGGGATGATGAAGCGACTTGCCGCAGCAATTCCCGCGGCGGATGCACGGCCGGTGCGGCAGATCATGGAGGGCGAAGCGCGCGTGCTGGGCAAGACTCGCGCCACATTGCTGGCGGCGGCGGCACTCATCATTCTGACTGCGGCGTTGTGCGTCCTCTCCACGCTCATGGGCTGGGTGTTTGACCGTCGGCGCGATTTCGCCATTATGAAAGCCCTGGGTGCATCGGGACGGTTGCTGAACGGCTTCTTTGCCGCAGAGGCTGTCGTCTTAGGTGCAGTCGGAGCCCTTTTCGGATTTTTTGTGGGCATTGGCATCGCGGCTTGGATCGGGCGAGTGAATTTTCACGCGGCGGTGGTGCCGCGTTTTGGCGTGCTCCCGATAGTGCTGGCTGGTAGCATGGCGGTAACGCTGCTGGCGGCGATCCTCCCGATCTCGCTCCTGCGACAGGTGCAGCCCGCAGTGATCCTAAGGGGAGAGTGAAATGATTCAGATCAAAGATGTGACCAAACTCTACCCTGCGAAGGAAACGGACCGGCCGGGCAAAGACAACGGCGCAATCCATGCGCTCGACCACATCTCGCTGCACGTTGCGGCTGGCGAATGGCTGTCGATCATGGGGCCGTCAGGCTCGGGGAAATCTACTTTGGTGAATCTGATTGGCTGCCTGGACAGGCCGTCGTCGGGCGAGATCTGGCTGGACGGCCAAAATGTGGCGGGGATTTCTGCATCTGAATTGAACCGGGTGCGAGCGGAAAAGATTGGATTCATCTTCCAGCAGTTCCACCTCATTCCCTTCCTCACTGCGGTGGAGAACGTCATGTTGGCACAGTATTTTCACAGCATGACCGACGAGAGAGAAGCCGTAGAAGCGCTCACGCGTGTGGGGTTGGGCGACCGGGCGCATCATCTGCCCTCGCAGCTTTCCGGAGGAGAGCAACAGCGCGTGTGCATTGCGCGAGCGCTGATCAACGATCCGCGCATCATTCTGGCGGACGAGCCAACCGGAAACCTTGATGCGCAGAACGAAGAGATCGTACTGCGGCTGCTGCGGGAATTTCACCAGCAGGGGCGGACCATCGTGATGGTGACCCATGATCCGGTGGTCGCGCGGCTGGCCGATCGAAGGATTGAGCTGCATCACGGCAAGATCGCTTCCCAGGAAATCTTCTCGATGGCCGATGAAGAACAACTGGACGAAGTGTTGGAAGAGCTCTGGGTCCTGGCTGAAAATGGAGAGATTGCCGAGGTCGAGCGCATGGAGGTGCACGGCGCTCTGCCGGTGAGCCTGGCGATTGAGAAGATGATTGAGCTGGGTCTGGTGGTGGCGGCTCCGCATCCCCCCGAAGCGCACGATCATAAGCCGTTTGTGAATCCGTGCCACGAGGCGCTGAAGCCTATGGGCGCGTCCAGCGGCGACGGGACAATGATCGTGGAGTTAACGCCACGGGGACGCGAGCGCGCCGGCAGCATCATTCGTCGGCACCGGTTGGCGGAGAGGCTATTTACCGATAGCCTGGCGATGGACAGCGAGACTGAGATCGAGCAACAGGCTTGCAAGTTCGAGCACATCCTGTCTCCGGAAGCGACCGACAAGATCTGCACGTTTCTGGGACACCCGCGAAGCTGCCCACATGGTGCACCCATTCCGCCGGGCCCATGCTGCGGAGCTACTGACTTCGCAGGGGCTAAACTCAGAGAATCGGCGCGATCCAAATAAAAGAATCAACCACAGGGCGGCACAGGGGCACAGACCGAAAAGATCCTCCGCCCTGTATCGTATACATCACCCAGATCTATCCTCGTAGCGGTTTATTATCTTCAAGACCATGCGCCATCCCATTATCGGTGTTTTTGATTCCGGCTTTGGCGGGCTCACTGTTCTTAAAGCTCTGCTTGCATTGATTCCCGAGGCGGATTACGTCTATTTCGGCGATACTGCGCGGCTGCCGTATGGGTCGAAGTCAGTGGAGACGGTGGCGCGGTATGCCGTCGAGGCGGCGCATTATCTGGAATCACAGGGCGCGCAGATGCTCGTGATTGCCTGTAATACCGCGACGGCGCTGGCGCTGGATCGTATTACCGCGGCGTCCCATGTGCCGATAGTGGGCGTGATTGAGCCAGGCGCGGAGGCCGCAGCTTCCGCCACAAAAAACCACAAGATCGTGGTGATCGGAACTGACGCTACAGTGAGCAGCCATGCCTATCGCAGAGCCTTGGAAGCGCGAGGGTTGGAGACGCGGGAGAAGGCTTGTCCGCTGCTGGTCCCGCTAGTGGAAGAAGGATGGGTGGAGCACACCGTCACCGAGCAGGTGGCAAGAATTTACCTAGAGGAGGCGTTCGCGGACGGATTTGCTGAGGCGGACACGATGGTCTTGGGGTGCACGCATTATCCACTCATCAAGCCACTTCTCGAACGAGTGACTCCCGGGCACGTCAGCATTGTGGATTCGGCGGAGTCAACTGCGGGAGCGGTGGCGCGGCGGCTGCGCGAACTGGTTCCGGCGGCAGAGACAGAGGAGCGGCGGCGAATGCCGCGGCTCAGATTCTTTGCTACGGATTCTACGGATAAATTTAAGCGGCTAGGGCAAAGATTCCTGGGACTTCCTATCGAAGACGTTCAGCATGTCGATTTGAAAGAATGACGCGCGGGGACGCGCCCCGCGACAGACAGCGAGCACGCCGGCCCTACCTCGAATCGACTACTTCCTGGTGCGGCATTCGCGGCTTTTTAATTCTTCAGCAAGATTCGGATAGGCGTGCGCTGCCGACACAATTAGTGTGTCTTGCGGAATGGAAGCGTAATCCAATTTGACGATGCATCCCTTGGACAATGTGATTTGGCAGGCGCTGACCACTCGGCAGGCCCAGTTCGCGGAGGCGTTAGGTGGTGCGCGGCGGTTCTTCCGAGACGTCACTTTGCTGTCCGCTTTCGATGACGCAGCGGAGAACGGGTATGGGGCACTGGCCAGCTTAGTGGGCGCGGACGGCACTACCGCGGTGTTCCTTGATAAGCCCTACGAAGCGCGGACGGAATGGGACTTCGTTGCGGGGGCGCCCCTGTTACAGATGGTTTGCAAAAACGGCACTCGGGTGCGGCCATCGGAGGCTATTGAGATTATCGAGCTGGGATTGCCAGATTCATCGGACATGCTGGACATCACGACACTCACGAAGCCTGGCCCCTTTGGGCCGCGCACGCATGAACTGGGAAATTACGTGGGTATTCGAGATGACGGGAAACTTGTCGCCATGGCGGGCGAGCGCCTGAAGGTTCCGGGCTATACCGAGGTAAGCGCGGTGTGCACGCATCCAGAGCATGTAGGTAAAGGCTACGCTGCTGTGCTGATGATGGAGATCATGCGGCGAATTCGGGAGCGCAGAGAAACGCCGTTCCTGCATGTACGGCAGGATAATACGCGGGCGGTGGCGTTATATGAGCGGCTGGGATTCAAGACGCGAAAGCTGACGCATTTTGCAGTCTTGCGGAGAGCAAAACAAAATTCGTAGAGACGCATTTGGCTGCATCTCTACGAATTGTGGTTAGACGAATTTCTCAGTACAGGTGGAAATCCACTTCCACGGCGATTTCGACGCGCACGGGATGACCATCTTTCATAGCAGGTTCGAACTTCCAGTTCTTGACCGCTTCAATAGCTTTTTCATCAAGGCCCATCCCCAAGCTGCTCAGGACTCGGATGTTGCTGGGACGTCCGTCGGTGCCCACGATTAAGCCCAAAGTACAAGTTCCCTGATATTTCGCTTTACGGGCCTCTTCGGAGAATTCAGGCTCGGGATTGTAGATGACGCGCGGCGGAGCGACGCCTCCACCGACATGGAACACGCCTCCACCTGTGCCGCCCCCTTCGCCGGGGCCGAAGCCCGGCCCCTTGCCAGATCCGACACCGCCGCCACTGCCAGATCCAATGCCGCCGCCCGCGCCAGTGCCATTAGACGGCAGCACAGCGTTCGCCATGGGGTCGCCGAGATTCGGCATTTTATTGGTGGCGAGCTGAACCTGAGGCGGAACGATGATAGTTGGATCGGCCGTCAGTTTGGGATGCTCGTTACGCACGACCACCACGGGGGGCGTTATCTGCTGCATGGAGAGCTTGGGCAGCTTGCCTTTGCTTGCCTGGAGAACGTCGCGATCGCCGCCGCCACCACCACCGCCAACTTGCGTCTTGGAAGGTTTGAGATCGGGAAGCGGTCCGGGATCAACCAGCGTGACGGTGGGCTTTAAAGGCGCCGCAGCTTTTACCACGTGACGCCCAACCATTGTCCCCGCCACGATGATGACGATGAGCAGGACGTGAGCGCCGCTGGAACCGAGCACACCATTCTTTGTGTAATTGTAGAAGCCCCAGATATCTTTGACCGGCTCGGGCTTGGATTCGAGTTTGAGCGGCGGAAGCTTCTTAGGGAAGAAAAACTCGTCCAGTTGCCGGAAAAGCGATTTCCAGAGGGGCTCTTCAAGGATGTCTCGCGAGAGGAGCAGGTTCAGCTCCGGCTCGTTGCCTGGGGCGTTCGCATTCATTTGTTCGGATCCCATAGTTCCCGTCTGGATGTCATTCCTGCTCTGTGGGGAAGAGCTACCCTAACTACCGGGAAACCCGCTCCTTACACAGATGTGTGACTACAGTGACAAGTTGCTTTCAATTCGGCCCGATTTTTGTGGACGAGGTACCACTCGGCCGCCCCACCAAACGCGCCGGGCCCGATTCTGCTCTACTTACAACAAATTGTAACTCGCTTTTGGCACCAGCAACAGTGAAATTCGGTATGCCACGGAGTGATCGATAAGACATGCCCTTTGTGCGGACGCGCCCCGCGTGGACGTTCCCCGCGTCGCTCCCTATAATGAAGAGATTCAATCATTTAAACGAGGCCATTGAGTTGCCGCTCGAACTGAAAAAGACGATTAATCTGCCCCAAGCCGCCTTCCCGATGAAGGCAAACCTGCCCCAAAACGAGCCCAAAATGCTGCAGCGCTGGGAGCAGATGCGAATTTACGACCGTATCCGCGAGTCGCGCAAGGGGGCAGCGCGGTACATCCTGCACGATGGACCGCCCTATACAAGTGGGCCGATCCACATGGGCACGGCGTTGAACAAATGCCTCAAGGATTTCATTGTCAAATCGAAGACGATGGCAGGGTTCGACGCGCCTTATGTGCCCGGATGGGACTGCCACGGCCTACCCATCGAGATCAAAGTTGACAAAGAACTTGGCGGGAAGAAGCTGCAGATGGCCCCCATGGCAGTGCGCGCGGCGTGCCGGAAGTATGCGGAGAAATATCTGGACCTGCAGCGGACGCAGTTCAAGCGAATTGGAGTGTTCGGGCGTTTTGAGCGGCCTTACGCCACGATGACCCCGCAGTATGAGTCGGTGGTGCTGTCGACCTTTTTCGCTTTTTACGAGAACGGGTTCGTCTACAAAGGGCTGCGAGCGGTGTATTGGTGCATGCACGATGAGACAGCTCTGGCGGAGGCGGAAGTCGAGTATGAAAACCACACCAGCAGCACGGTATGGGTCAAGTACGCGCTTCTGGACGACCCGGCTGCAATTGATCCGGCGCTGGCAGGAAAGAAAGTTTCGACCATCATCTGGACCACGACTCCGTGGACGCTTCCCGCCTCGATGGCGGTGGCATTTCATCCGGATGAAGAGTATGTCGCGGTGGAGTCGGGAGATGAGGTATACATCGTCGCAACCAGACTAGCTGCAGACGTCGCTACGGTGTGCAAGCTCGCTGATCCGCAGGCACTGGCGCGCTTTCCCGGACGCAAGCTGGAGCGGTTAAATTTTCAACATCCGTTTCTGGACCGCAAGATTCTCGGGGTTCTGGCGGACTACGTCACCATGGATACAGGGACGGGCGTGGTGCATACGGCGCCTTCGCATGGCGCGGAAGACTTCATCACCGGCATGAAATATGGGCTCGATGCGACCAGCAACGTAGACGAAAAAGGCATCCTGCGTAATGGCTTGCCGGAGTATACAGGCAAGCGCGTGTGGGATGCCAACCAGCCGATCATCGATCTGGTGAAAAACCGCGGCGCGTTGCTTCACACGGAGAAGAGGGAGCACTCGTATCCGCACTGCTGGCGCTGCCACAATCCGGTGATCTTCCGTGCAACCGAGCAGTGGTTTATCTCCATGGAAACGCCGATGCCGGGCGGCGCGGGAACGAACGACACGCTCCGCACGCGCACGCTGGAAGAGATCAAGAAAGTGAAATGGGATCCGGCTTGGGGCGAAGAACGATTGGCGAACATGATCGAGACCAGGCCGGACTGGTGCATCTCGCGGCAACGTGTGTGGGGGGTACCCATCGCCGTGTTCTTGTGCGAGGGTTGCGGCAAGCCCCTGAATGACCGCGCGGTGAATCGCAAGGTCGTCGAGCTGTTTCGGAAATCTGGCGCGGACGCGTGGTTTACCCCGGAATCGGACAACCTGCTTCCTGCGGGGACGAAGTGTCCGCACTGCGGCGGCACGAAATTCGAAAAAGAAACCGACATTTTTGACGTATGGCTGGAGTCGGGCGCGAGTTATCTGGCCCTGCTGGACGATGAACCGGAGTATCCATGGCCTTCCGACCTGTATCTCGAGGGAGGAGATCAATACCGCGGGTGGTTCCAGTCTTCCCTGCTGTGCGCGATGGGTACGCATGCGAACGCGCCTTATAAAGGCGTAGTCACGCCGGGATGGACCTTGGATGAAAAGGGTCAGGCGATGTCGAAGTCGCGCGGGAACGACGTGGATCCGGTGGACATTTCCAGCCGGCTGGGCGGCGAAGTGGTGCGCCTGTGGGTGGCATCAGTGGACTTCCGCGAGGACGTAGTCGGCTCGGAAGCCTTGATGCAGCGCGTAGGCGAGAACTACCGCGAGATTCGCAACAAGCTGTTCAAGAACGCGCTGGGAAATTTGTACGACTTCGATCCGCAGCAAAATGCAATGCCGTTCGAGAAGATGGACCCGCTCGACCAGTACATGCTGCGGCAAACCTGGGCGCTGGTGAAAGATGTCCGCAAGTGGTATGACGATTTCGCGTTTCACAAAATTTATCACCGGGTGAATCATTTCTGCGTGGTGGAGCTCAGCGCCTTTTATTTCGACGTGATCAAGGACCGGCTCTATACCTACGCGCCCAATTCGCCGGGGAGACGCTCTGGACAGACTGCGGTGTGGAGGATACTGGAGGCGATGACGCGACTGCTTGCTCCGATTCTCACATTTACGTGCGAGGAAGTCTGGCAGCATCTGCCCAAGGTCCCGGGACGCGCAGAGAGCGTGCACGTGGCGCTGTTCCCCGACGCTGCGGACGTCCTGGGCGATGCTTCGGTTGCGGAGAGCGAACCGCAACGGACACAAGACTGGACGACTCTATTGGCAGTCCGCGAGCAGGTGATGAAGGCGCTGGAGGAAGAGCGAAACAATAAAGGCATCGGCAAGAGCCTGGAGGCGCAACTGGTCATCACGGCGGGCGATCCCGCGTATTCGATATTGAAGCGGTATGCCGACCAGCTGCGGTACCTGTTCATCGTATCGGCGGTGACGCTGGCGCAGGGCTCAGGCAATGGGACCAGCGGGGTGCGCGTCGAGGTTAAGAAGGCCGATGGCGCCAAGTGCGACCGCTGCTGGAATTATTCGACGCATGTTGGCGAGGACAAGAACTATCCCACAGTGTGCGAGCGCTGCAGCGCGGTTCTAAAGGAACTCGAGGCCGGGCAATCGAATTGAATTCCGTTCGCGGATCTGCGCGTCCGAAATCTTTGCCAAGGGCGATTCTGTGGCGCGCTAGATATCACGGCCGCTGTCATGGTGTAGGGTTCTTTCGCGCTGAAACCGGTTCTTCTGTAGCAAAGATAATTCCGATTAATATGCTGTCAGGCCAATTCCTCGAATGACCAACAACGCCGCGCGCGCCGCCCATCTCCTGCTTGCCCTGATTGTCGTTCTGCTCGACCGGTGGACGAAACGCCTGGTTGCGGCGCGCCTGCCCATGTACAGCCACATCCAGATCATCCCGGGATTTTTTCAGTTAACGCATACCGAGAACACGGGCGCAGCGTTCAGCTTGTTCGCCGACTCGCCGTCGCACTGGAAAACAGGGATGCTCATCGGCTTTTCGGTGATCGCGATGGTGGTGGTCTTTGTGCTGCTGTGGAAGCAGCGGCACGGCTTATCGCTTACCGGAATGGCACTGTCGCTGATCCTGGGGGGCGCCATCGGAAATTTGTGGGATCGGGTGGCCAGCGGTCGAGTGGTAGATTTTCTGCTGTTTTACATCAAGCGCTATCAGTGGCCGGTGTTCAACCTGGCCGACAGCGCAATCGTGGTTGGGGCGACGCTGCTGGTAATCGAGATTCTATTTCACAAGCCTGCAAGCGCAACAGGACCGGCAAGCTGAGCTGTTGAAGAAGTGCTGGCGGCGGCTGTTATATAGCCGCCACCCGTCCTCGTTTACCCGCTTTAGGGCTGGAACTGCCATAGGTCGTCGAAGGAGCCGCCACTCTTCGGACCGTTCCCACCAAACAGCCAAAGATTTCCGGTCGCATCAATCCAACCGGACGCTCCTCCTCGCGCTCCGGGGACAGCGGTTGGATCAGGTACTCCCGCCGTTCCGTACACCCCAACTGCACCAGAAATGTCTGCCCCGGCCATCCAAGCCCATTCACCGGTGCTGACGCTGTACTTCCAGAGATCGTTGAGTTCGTTAGGAGCCTGGCTGGTCGAATCAAAGCCGAGTCCTCCGAACATCCAGAAGTCTCCGTTGGCATCTGTCCAAGCAGTGGGCCCTTGTCGCGCACCGGGAACGTTGCCCGACGCAGGCGTACCCTCGGTCCCGTAAATCCCGGTGGAGGCGCCTATGTGCGATCCGCCCATCCACGTCCATTCGGACAAAACAGGATTGTATTGCCACAGATCATTGAGTTCGGCCGTGTTCGTTGGTGTGTCTCCGTCTTTGCCGAAGCCGCCGAACAGCCAAAGATTGCCGCTCTTGTCCAACCAAGCCGCGGCCCCGTATCGGGCTCCCGGGACATTGGCATGTGCACTCTTGCCCAAGATCCCGTAAGTTCCCCCTTGCCCCGACAGGTTCGACCCGCCGACCCAGGTCCATGTCGTTGTGCCCGGGTTGAACTCCCAGAGATCGTTGAGGTATCCCACCGAGCCGGCTGAGTCGTAGCCATTGCCGCCGAAGAGCCATAGATTCCCGCTGCCATCGATCCAGGTTACGGCCGAGTCCCGCGCTCCGGGAACTTCCGTTCCGCTGTAGACTCCTGTTTGATTCACCAGGTCTGACCCGCTCACCCAAGTCCACGTTCCTGTGGTCGGGTTGTACTCCCAGAGATCATTGAGTTCGCCGGCCGTCGGAGTGCCCGAGTCGTAACCAAAACCGCCGAAGAGCCAGAAGTTTCCTGCCGCATCAGTCCAGGTCATCGCCACGTTGCGCGATCCAGGAGAAAGCGTCCCTCCCGTGTAAGTTCCTGGCTGGTTTTTTGCAATGGACCCGCTGACCCACCTCCAATCGCCCATGCTTGGGCTGTACTCCCAAAGATCGTTGAGGTTCCCTGCGCTCGTGCTGCCGGAGTCCCAACCAAGACCGCCAAACAGCCAGAAATTCCCGGCCGTGTCCATCCAACTTGCACTCGAATACCGCCCGCCGGGAACGCTTTTTGGTCCATACAAGGTCTGAGTTCCATAGACCCCACTCTGGTTAGCTATCTGAGGACCTTTTTCGTACACCCAGAAATCAGAACAGCCGATCTGCACGTTCGCGACGATTGTCCCTTGCACGGTTCCGGTGTTGGTTCCGTTAGCGGTCCCTAGCCAGCAAGTCTGCGCCGGGCTCGAGGGCTGCGTGAGAATGGTGACCGCATAGGCGCTGCCGCTTGCAACGGATGTAGCGAAAGTGAATGGCGTGTTGAAGCCGGTCGCGTTGCCGATCGTGAGATCGTCGCCGTTGTTGTCCTGCAATACAAGTCCTGAGCCCAGAAGGCCCGTGACTGTGCCCCCAATCGTGTATTTATTGGTCGTGCAAGTCACCAGCACGTTCGAGACATTCGCGTTCGCTGTTCCCATGCCGCCTGTGACCAGGCAGGTTTGCCACAAATTTGTGGGCTGCGTCAAAACTGTGACGTTATAGCCC
Source organism: Candidatus Sulfotelmatobacter sp. (assembly GCA_035309485.1). GTDB lineage: Bacteria > Acidobacteriota > Terriglobia > Terriglobales > Acidobacteriaceae > Sulfotelmatobacter. The sequence continues at coordinate 164,944 of DATGFC010000084.1, read as the reverse complement.
GTACCGCTCGTGACGGGTGTTGAGAAGGTGAACGGCCCGTTGCCGGTGTTCGGCAGATCGTCCCCCTTATTGTTCTGCAACACAAGATTCGAGCCTGACAGCCCGGTGACCGAACCGCCCACCGTGTAGGTAATCGTCGTGCACGTGACCACTACGCTCGTGACATTCCCGGTGGCCGTCCCGCTGCCCGAGGTCACGACACAGTTCTGCGCTGGGATAGAGGGCTGGGTCAGAACAGTGACATCATAGGCGGCACCGCTCGTAAGCGCGGTAGAGAAGGTGAAGCTTCCGTTGGCCGTGACCGGCAGATTATTGCCGCCGTTGTTCTGCAACACGAGTCCAGTGCCAGCCAGTCCCGTCACCGTGCCGCCCACCGTGTAGGTAATTGTCGTGCATGTGACCACGATATTCGTGACATTGGCGGTGACCGTCCCGCTGCCCGAGGTCACAACACAGTTCTGCGCTGGGGTAGAGGGCTGGGTCAGAACAGTGACGTCATAGGCCGCGCCGCTCGTAATCGCGGTAGAAAAGGTGAAGCTTCCGTTGGTCGTGACCGGCAGATTGTTGCCACCGTTGTTCTGCAACACCAGTCCAGTGCCAGCCAGGCCCGTGACCGTGCCGCCGACGGTATAGGTAATCGTAGTGCAAGTGACCAGGACATTCGTGACATTGGCGGTGGCCGTCCCGCTGCCCGCGGTCACAACGCAGTTCTGCGCTGGAGTAGAGGGCTGCGTCAACACTGTGACTTTGTAAGCCGCGCCGCCCGAGATCGCGGTAGAGAAGGTGAAGGCTCCGTTGGCCGTGACCGGCAAATTATTGCCGCCGTTGTTCTGCAAGACCAATCCACTGCCCGCCAGCCCCGTGACCGTGCCACCTATCGTAAAAGTGCTTGGAGGCGGGGTCGTGTTCCCCATACCACCCGAGCTGCACGCCGCCAGAGTGAGCAATACCCCTAACATCACAACGATGCCGCAGGCTTTCATTCTTGCCCTCAAATTTCAGATGTGTGTGACTTGGAGGAGTCGGGTGAATATGGGGAGGTACATGATTGTAACTGAATCTTTGTGCTTGGCAATAGTAATTACAGCCCGCGAATGCTTAGTTACTTTAGTAATCGAGCAATCGCATGCATTCAGTTTCGGTGTTGCAAAATTCCACATTTGATCAGCAGGCCACACCGCGCCCAGCGGAACGTCGCGATGCGTCTGCAGTATTCGCGGAGTCTTTCATGAGATGTGCCTGGGCCCGAGGTACGGAAGACGAGGAGTAAAGAATCAAGGCTATTTTCCGGGGATTGCCTAAACACCGTACGCTTTTTTAGGATGGGTATTCCAGTATCCTTGTGGCGCGGTCACAGGAATTCTTGATAGAGGGGCGACCAGCCATTCTGCTAATCGATTGAAAGATGGTGGAGCTAGTCGGGATCGAACCGACGACCTCATCGTTGCGAATTCTCAAACCCAAGTTGGATGGAGTGAAGGACGATGTGGACAAGTAGCAGAATCAGAAAACCTTAAAGTGGAATATCGGCCTAATAGGTTGGACCTGGTAGCAGGCGTTTGCAGGCACTTGCAGGGGGATGGATGCGAGGGTTACGACACACTTCACGTCACAAAATGTCAACTCTCGATTCGACGTGGGGGTATTTCGCCTAGGCCGCGCAAAGCTGAGCGGGTTCTTGGCACCCGCCCAGGATTGTCTTTACCGTGGCTGCAATCGTCTCGACAGCCTCAAGGAGCATCGCAGGAGTGATCCTGTAGGCCGCGAGGTAGAAGTCCGAAGGCGATTGAATGCCGAAGTACGAGCCCACGACGTAGGCCGTAGCCTCAGCCTCTAGTTCCCTCTGTTGCTTGTCGATTTCCTTCCCGTCTCGGGTCGTGAGTCGCTTTCCGTCAGGAGTGAAGTGCAATAGCGAATGTGCGATCTCATGGGCCAGCGTAGCTGCTTGCGTCGTTTCGTCAGTTTCGCTCGTCCGTATCTCGATTTCCGTTCCCTTCGACGTGCCTGCCGCCCCATTGAGAGAGCACTTCTCAACAAATCGCACAGTGATGCCGCGCGAATCCGCGAACCGCAGCAAACGGCTGAGCATGTCTTGCCCGCGTTCGCCTACAGACTTCGACGGCAATTCAGGCAATGGTGTGCCATCCGTCTGCGAAATATCGAAGGGGTTCACCAGAAGGCGGAGGGTGCCGTGTGTGCGTAGTATATGATCTGGAAACGGAGGGAGCATGGAAAAGAAAAAGTATGGGTATTACAGACAAACAAAGGGGGTTGAGCAGCGCCCTGAACTGATTAGAGAGTTCGAGGCAGAAAAGATGGATCATAACAAGGACTACGTGACCTTCATTAACTGGGTTGGTACCTCTCAGCAAACTGTAGGGGCAGTTCATCTCGACAAAGGTGAGTGGGTCGAAGAGATCAAATAATTTATCTGTCCTTAAACACGAGCACGAACTGCATTCGCCCGTTCACGAATTTCTTTGTCGTGTCGAGATCGGCGAGCGGGTAAGTAAGTGTACTGTCACCGATTTTGAGCACCGCAACTTCTTCGTCACAGTCCACGATAAATCCTCTAGCACCAGTATCACTCTTTTTGTTGTGCCAATACACCTCTTCATTCTTATGTTCGAGGATACGTTCACGCAGTGCTTTCCCTACAGGATTGATGAGAGGCTCTTTGCTCTGCTGTTTTTCGCAGAAGTCTTTCCATTCTTGGATCAAATCACGGGCGTCCGCTCTCAGCGAAGCTGGGAACAAGGCAACTTCTATGGTCGGTGAGTGGGCAAGCTTCCTAAGCCCGTTTCCCCGATGGTCAGGGTCAAGAGCACCAATGACAACGCGAGCCACTTTGACTGAAATCAGTCGATCTACGCACGACACTTTTGGGTCGCCGCGATTGAGGCAAGGTTCCAAGGTCGTGTAGATGGTCGCACCTTCAAGATCACCGCCGCTTAAGCTAGAAGTGAGGCGAAATTCTGCGTGCTGTCCGCTCTTCTTGCCTTTTTCCTCCACAGCAGTGCGACACGCAGTTCCCAATAGTTGACCGTGCTTTACGGCTACTGCACCAACCTTAGGGTGGGGTTTGTTATTCTCAGCCGTGCTGTGCTTGCCGGCTTCTATAGCCATCTCCGCAAAGCGGTAATCCAGTTCAGCTTGAACATCCGCGACTGTATTCGCGTTTTGAAATTGCGCACGGGTGCCATTGATGTAACCCTGGACCTGTGCTGTCTGGGCGTGCACAAACCGGACGGTGATATGGAGAAAGCTTTGGACAATTTCCGCTCTTGGATCGTCGGTAAGGATTGAGAACTTGGTTCCGGGTGGGAAACCATCGGGTCGTCCATCGCCGTGAAAGTTCACGAAGCCGGATAGATGTCCGTCATCTGTGGCGTCCAAATCCAGAACCACACGAAACGATTGACCGTAGAGGTTGTGTATTGTGCCCTCTTGATGAAGCTTCACTGTGCCCACTCCTCCGATACAATTCTGCACGATATTACCCTCATGAAACTGCCGAAGCTGTTACCTTCGCTGATCGCAGAGTACGAGGCGAGCACGACGTACTTTGTCCATTCGGACCACCTCGGCTCGACGCGACTGCTGACCAACCTGAGCCAGGGCGTCTACGATTCGATGGACTACGATCCCTTCGGTCGACAAACGTTGGGGGCTACCCCGGGACGAGCCACAAATTCACCGGCAAAGAACGGGATGCGGAGACCGGGCTAGATAACTTCGGGGCGAGGTACGCCGCGAGCAGCCTCGGACGCTTTATGACGCCGGACTGGTCGGCCAAGCCGCAGGGTGTTCCCTACGCTGTTCTTGGGGATCCCCAGTCCCTCAATCTTTACGCTTATGTGCGAAACAACCCGCTCTCCCGTACCGACCCGACCGGTCACTGTGAAAGTGGCGGGAAAAAGCAAGGCTTCTGGTGGTGTGTGGGTCATGCCTTCGGGATCAATGAGACGAAGGAAGAAGCCGCCGCTAGGATCGCGAAAGAGCGAAATTGGCTGGTCAACAATGTTGCGCAGAACAGCGGCCAAGTAAATGCTTTGCGTGGAGCATCTGCCTCCCAAGTTGATAATTTGTATCAGTTGTGGGACGAAGCTATTATCAAGGCTCAATGTCCGACTTTCTGGGGTTGTGAGACATACTCTCATGCAAGCGCCTTTCAGCGAGCCGAAAACGGTGCCTTGCTTTACCGGGGCGGGAACTTCAGTAACGTCCGGTCTAATGAGTACAAACTGGACGCTGACGGCAATGTCCGAAGCGTTGCGGACCCAACTTCTCGCGGCCCATCTTTGTTTGAGGACCCTGCCAAGATACCCCCTCGGTTCACTGAGATCAACCCAGTAACACAAGACATGCTTCCGCCGGAACTCGTGACAAAGCCATGGGGTCAAGCCGGACATTTCGAGGTTGTGCCACGCGAACCCGGGATGTCGCCTGGGCGATTCCTGGACCTGCTGCAGCGAATCTTGGAAGATCCCATCGAGGAGTGAGGATTTAGGATATGACTGAGCACACACAAGCGCTCGCGGTTCGAATTGTTCGGTTCGTCGATGATAGTTTCCCTGGCTGGGTGGAGTGTCAGTTCACCGACGCGATGGGCCGTCTCCACACCATCATTGACAAATACCCAACCTTCACTCCGAAGATGCTTGATTCTCAAAGCCAATACCCACAACCAGGCGAAATACAATGTGAAATTTTGAACCGAAGCCAGGATGATCGCGGCGAGGATTTGGTTCAAGTTAGAATGCCCGGCATCGAGTCTACGGAAGGGTTGTCGGAGTTCGTCGTGTTGTCCACGCAGGTGTCTCGTAGCCCTCAGACCGAACATCACACGGAATGATCGGGCACGGGGAGCGAGGTCCCGGATATGCGATTTGTACTTGTGATGCGCCTGCTACAGTTATGATGCACTTCGGGAGCGTGCTCATTCAGCGTGCAGCAGCAGCCTCGGTAGGTTTATGACGCCAGAGCGGGCAGCGAAGCCTCCAACCGTTCCTACGGAAGCTTCGAGGGAATGCTGGAAGAGCGCCCGGTGCTTTACTTGTGAGCCGTTACCTCCGCGAATCCACAGCAATCTTCTTCATCGTCGAATGATACAGTCGATCGATCTCGCTATCGTCGAGGATCTCCAACTCTTCGGCGCTTGGTTGCTCCTCATGTCGTTCGCTTCCCTGCCCTAATAATCCTAACCGCATCGCATCTCTTTCTGCGGCCTGACATGCGGCCCATGCTTCGTCGAGGATGCGAGCCGTAGGTATGCGGTCAGCGACGTACTCCTTGAGGCCTTTTCCGCTATTAGACTGCCCTTCTGCCCTCCGCCGGGAGCGAAATTTTGAAAATCAGTGGCGGAAAATCATCGGCACACGGCGCTAACCCCGCCTCATGCACGATCAATCGCCTGTAGTAGCACACTGGACTGCGGTATTACAATCCGTGCAGTCCGACGGAGGAGGAGCGAGTGTTATTTCTGATTCTGAAGGCGATCGCTAGTGTACTGGCAGCTTGGTACGGCGTGTATGCAACTGTGACCGATTTCCACGAAAAGCGCGATGGGATCGAAAGACTATCGAAAGCTGGGAAACAAGGAATATCCTTTCTCGTAATGGTCAGTTTATTTGGAATATGCGTCGACGTGTGGAAGGAATGGCACGAACACGAGAATGAAGCTGCGGGTCAAGAAAGTACTAAACAAACGGCAGCCAAGCTGGAGAATGTTCTATTGGAGGCGCGACGAGCAGGGGATCCAATTGAGCAAGATTTTAAGCTTACGTTCGGCTTTAGGGTCGACGGCGATCAGAGTATCGTTCGGCATTACATCCACCGAGTCGCTAAAAGTACCGAACACGATTTTCACTTCGATGAGTTCTCTGCGAAGTTTCCAGTCGCGAATATAAAGAGTGAGGCCTCACTTTCGGAGCTAGCGCATTTTGATGGAATTGACATCAATTTCTACAAGGGCGCGGTCGATACATCTTCCGGGGGGCTGTTCTCGCTTCATTTCGATTGCAGCGGACACAAAAAACTCGACATCGTCCGCCCAGGCATTAATGGGCAGCGGACCATCTATATCGAGTGTGAAGTGGACACAACAGGAATGCCGACCAAGGATTTCCAAAGCTACCGCGACATGGATGGGTCCAACGTTTTTATCCAAGTGTCTACAAAAGAAGGAAAGCAGAAAGAAGATCCCGATGCAGCAAAGAACGATTTCAATATTAGTTTCAAGGCGCCTGAGGGTGAGGAACTCAAAGACTTTGATTTCGAACCATCGATCGGAAGGTTACTGTCAAAGAAGAGACGATTGTGCGAGCTCTCAGATCCAAATCGGATAAGCTGCGGCGAGTCGCCCGGATTAAACATCCTCGCGTGCTACTCGGCGAAGGTCAAATGTGATTAAGGGACGATCCACACCGCCGACTGCATTGTGATTACGGAAACGGCGACAGGCTCGGTGTAAGAAGTGGTCCGGATCAGCCTACAAGGACGTGGAAGGCTGCGAAACCCCTCGAAACCCCTGTAAGGACAGGAAAGGATAAAGGATAAACGGGCTGTGACAGCGGGCTGGGATTTTCGGACTCTTGGGTCGCACCATTACCTGACGGTTCAAGTTCCTTCAAGAGTGTTCACGGACGAGACGTTCGACCTCTCCATTAGAGGGTATTTGACACGGGCAACGGCATCACCTTAATCAGCCCGTCGTCTACGCCTCATCGGCTCCTGAGACTCCAACGCAGACTTTCGATTTCTACTTTTCCTTCTTTCGGCGACGAATCGCTCCAGTTCCTCTTCCTCAATGAGCACTCGCCTCCCAATCCGCACAACTTTGAGGTTGCCTTCTCGGATGTCCTTCCTTACAGTCCAATGGGAAAGCCCTAGAAGGCCCGCTGCTCCCTTCACACTCTTCAATGCCCGCATAATTCTTCGTCTCCTTTCGAGTATTCACGCGCGTGGTGTAACAGCCCATAAAAAGCAAAAGCGCCGAGAGGGAACTCTCGACGCGTGAACAACCAGCGATCCAGACCAGATATCGTGTCGCTATGACGAATTGTTAGCGATCATCGCCTTCATCCCCTCCGTACGCGCGTATAGATAGCGCAACGCACACTTCTCCGTACATGTAGCCTTACGTACTAGGGCTCATACTCGGTCACCTGTAAAGCAAATCCTTCTTCAGCTAGCTAGCCGGACCGAACCCCAGTGGTCCTGCCTGGGGCGGATGAACCCGGATTTCTGGCCCCACAAAAGATTTGATGGCAGGCTCATGGCAAAAGATGCGCGGAATTAATACATTTTTTATTTAAGTATACCGTTTAGGTATAAAATCCTATTCTGCAAATGAATTCCAAAGTCAAAGGCGGCCAAGAGACCTCGATTTTTGAGACGAGAGATGTTCTCCTGCTCACTGGAATTCCGAGTATTTACCTCAACAAGTTCATTGAGTACAGATCATTTGGAATAGCACCCTCGATCCGCAAAGGTTCTGGGCGAGGTAGCCGTCGTCTGTTTTCGACCAACGATGTGCTCGGAATCGCGCTGGTGTGGACTCTCTTTCGACTCGGACTCCGGTCTAAATTCATTGGGCAGGTGCTTGCGAAGGCAAGGGCAATACCAAGTCTGGAGGGCCTAGCCACAGACGCCGCAACCTCAATTGCACAAAGTTGGGGATCAGATCATGAAGGTCCTCATGTGCTGGTCATTCGTCGCTGGTTAGGACAAGAGCCAAAAAAGGGCCGTGAATTGCGAGTCTTTCTGGAAGACCCCGACTACGAGGCTCAAAGTTCAGACTTTTATGCCGAGGTCATCATTCCAGTTCACCTGATCTTCGGCGAGGTTCAAACGAAAATTCAGAAATTTGGATTGAAAGCGAGGCCTTGAAAAGATGTCACTCTACAAACGCGGCAAGACCTGGCACACAGATTTCACGGTGAACGGCCAGCGATTCCGGCAAAGCTTGGACACTACAGACTGGCGGGAGGCGCAATCGAAGGAGAAAAAGCTGATTGCAGATGCCGAGGCGGGTAAGCTGTCAGCAACGAAACAGGAGTTCGCTCGGCTGAAGTTTCGTGAGGCAGCTCAGCAATTTTTGGACGATCGGAAGCCGCGCCTCGCCGCGTTGAGCGTGCGGACCGAAAAAGAGCGTGCAAAAGCTCTCAATCAGAAATTCGGGGATTCGCAGGTTCGCCACATAACTTCGGAGGACATTCTGGCGCACATACGTGAGCGGAAAGCAAAGGGCATTTCCAATGCAACGGTCAATCGTGAACTTGACATTCTCAGAGGCGTTCTGAAGAAGGCTAAACGCTGGCACTTCTTTTCGGACGACGTTCATCCCCTGCCCTTGCGGCAGAAAGTGGGTCGCGCTCTTCTGGCGGAAGAGAAACTGAGACTGCTGAAAATCGCAGCAAGCCGGGAGGAGTGGCAGACGGCTTACTATGCAGCAGTGCTCGCCCTGAATACAACGATGCGGGGATGCGAGATTAAAGGTCTACGCTGGCGCGATGTGGATCTGTTGGATCGGGTCCTCACAGTTCAGCGAAGCAAGACGGAAGCTGGAGAAAGGGTTATACCGCTGAACGCGGATGCATACAACGTAGTTCTGAGTCTGTACCAGCGTGCGAAGAAATTGGGGGATGTGCTCCCGGATCACTACGTGTTCTTCGCGTGCGAGCATGGCCACGTTGACCCCAAGGTTCCACAGAAGGGCTGGCGGACCGCCTGGCGCAATCTGACGCTTGCGGTGACATGTCCTATTTGTGGGTTGCTTCAGGCTCCGAGTGACAAATGCATAGGGGATAAATGCGAATCAAGCCTCAAAGACGTAACAAGCCCGATCAAAGGTTTACGCTTCCATGACTTGCGCCACCATGCAATCACGGAGCTAGCCGAGTCTCAGACGAGTGATAGCACGATTATGGCGATTGCCGGCCATGTGTCCCAAAAGATGCTTGCGCACTACTCGCACGTCCGCTTGCAAGCGAAGCGAGTAGCGTTGGATGCTCTGTCCATGAAACGACCTCAGAGGGCCGTGCCGAAGAGTGAAACGACTGGTCACGACACAAAGCATGTCACAAATCAGGAAAAAGGGCCTGAGCAGGTTGCGCAAGTGATTGAAAAGATGGTGGAGCTAGTCGGGATCGCAGCACATCCCCATGTTGATACAGCGTAAGTTATTGAAACTGCGTTCGGCCACAATGCCCAAATAGGGCACAATAACCGGTCGGTTGTACAAAAATTGTACAAAAATATTCGCGCGATTCAAGAGAAAACTGCCCGCGATTACTGTCTGTTTTCACGCGTCAATCACTCCACGATTCCGAGTCGGTTGTACACGAGTCTACGAAAACGCCGAAAACTTGCAAAAAGAAATACGCCAACCGACTATTCACCCTTTTGACCTCAAAGTCCCAGCCAACGTGCATCGCTCATGCTCTAACGGGAGCGCATCCACCACTCGTAATTCGGATCATCTTCTGCCGGACGGAAGCGAGCACGGGCCTCAATCTTGCCGAGTGCCGCAGCTATTTCTGCGTCCGTCTTTCCATTTCCCCAATCCTGCATAACTGCGCTGGTCGTGATCACCGGTGCTCCTAGCTCAGTCGCGAATCTCTGGCCTTTTCTGTCATCAATCACGACCGCCCATTGACGGCTGCTTGCCAGCGCCAAGCACATTGCTTCACCGTCATCCAGCGAAGCGGCATACGTAACGAAGATTTCTCTCTCAGCATCCGATGGTTCACATTCTGAGAAGATTCCATCTTCGATCCATTGACCTGGCCTTAGCTCCTCAACCTGTGCTCCATCGGCGGAGCGAATGTAGAGGCACTCCTGTTCCACAATTGAGCGACAAATGTAGCAGTTCGGGCTGATGTGCTTCACAACCTCCCCGAGCAGATCTGTGGCGGCGAGATTGATGAGCGTGCTTGAATCGACGATAGCGGCGGTTTGCGTGAGCACTCGAAATTAGCTCTCTACAAGACGCTTTCCGAGGTCTGATTCGTACCGAGCAAATCCTTCCTCTTCCGAATGGAGCGGATCGGTATGACGCTGAACCTCTTCCCTTGCAGTTAGCCTGTCCACACGTAACAGGCGCGCGAGCTCGCCTTCAGTGATCATCCCCTTTCTAAATGCATAGACCGCCATCGTCACATAATGACGTGGCATACCCTCCACGACAGCAGCTTGGGGACTGAGATTGAGCATCTCCTGGGCACGGCGTACTTTGAAACCTTCTTCTTTCAATCTCTCCCAAGTCCCATAGGGTAGGCGTTTCAGGGCTTCCAATCTTTTGATGAGGGCTTGAACCGAGACTTGATAGAAGTTTGCGAGTTCAACAAAGTGAGCAAGTGTAATTCCAGATGGCAGCGAACGATGAAGCTCAGTGATTCGTCGATTAAGCCCCGTGGCGGGCATGAGGAAACACTCTGCAAACCCATCCGCCAACCGCTCACGCGCACTCAATCTCCTTTTTTCAAACAGAAACGTAACCTCTGGCTGAAATCTTGCCGTTAGAAAATGTCCGTATTCGTGGGACAGAGACCAGTTTCGCCGATCAGCTGGATGATCAAGATTGATCGCAATGCAGGCCCCTAGCGGTTCGTTATAGGCGAATACTCCAGCGATCTTGCTGGGCATTTTGAAATAAAAGATGCGAATGCCGACCTGATTTGCAAGCCTGTCCCTGAGATCAGGCGCGGGACCGTCACCCATTCCGAGGCGTGCTCGTTCTGCATTGGCCACGTCTTCGGCGATTTGTTCCCAAGTCGCTCCGGCTGTTTCGTATGGAGGCGGGTAGAGGCGAGGCGCGGTCATGCCAGTAATACGTTCAAGCTCTGCGAAATCCTCTGCCCTCTTTTGCAGCTCGATTCCGACCGGCTCAACAGTTTCGTCATACTCTTGCGTAGCCCGAAACTGTGGCACAAAGCTCTCCGTCACGGTCTTGCGGCTCACGAAGTCAGAAACAGGACGATTACAAATCTTAGCGAAGCGAACCAGTTCATTCGCTGAAATTCGGCGCTCGCCTTTTTCGATGGCTACTACAGTCGTTCGCGCAACACCAAGGGCGTCCGCGACCTGTTGTTGTGTGAGCCCTGCCGCTTTTCGTGCATCTTGCAGCCGGCCACCTAGTACCCTCGGGTCTAACTGCTCCAGAATGCTTTCCATTTGATCCCCATGCACTTTCGGTTATGCAGCAATTCTCGTTGGCAGGTTTTTGAGTGCGCCAAAATCGAACCACTCGCTCACATGTTTGCGATACAGGCGTCTCAGATTTTCCTGCAACCCTTGGGCCGGGTTTCCTAGTGCAAGTTCAGCCAGGACGAGCTGCAATTCTGGAAACTCAATAACCAAGCGTTTCCACTCCGCTCCCTCGGAAACGCACGGACGTAGACGAGATGCTTGCCAAGTCATGGACGCCAGTCCCCTCAACTGGCGACGATTAGGATGCCAATCCGCGCTGAGGCAGTCATTCAGGTAGTTCCCGTGGTCGAAGCTTGAAAGATGCGCGTCCTCCAAGGCTAACCGGCGCAGCAAACAAGAAGTGCAGAAGCCGCAATGCTCGCCTCTTCGAGTCAACCCGTCACAGGAAAACGTGTTAGCGATACCTTCCGCTGCATGGCGTACTGATTTTTCTTGGCACATTTCGGCCTTGGTTAGAAATATGGACCGGTTCTCGATCGAAAAGGGTTTGCCGCGAAGACGGGACACAAGGGTTGCGATATTGCGGAGAGTTCTCGGATGCATAGCCCGCGTGTTGTCGATTCCCACCTGACTGAGGTCAAAGGGAAGATTGATGGCCCCGATTCCGTTTTCGTATACGTGCACGGAATCGGACTCAGCGGTGAGCGCAACAACTGCCCCGAGCAACAGGAAAACAAAGGCTCGCGTTCGGCGGGTCGGCTCCTGCAACATCTCCGTCGCTCCGGCCATGGAATACTGGACAGACACATGCGTACCCAAACGTCCGAATCGTGAGCACAAATATTGAAATTGGCGGCGTTGCAATCCCTTCTGAATGTTGTTCGGCGAACCAGAAACGCAGACGAAATGCCGCTCTGGGTGTTGGTCAAATTGGATTGCCGTTCCAGCGTACGAATCCAAGCCCCCACTGAAGAGGCCGACATCAACATTGGTGGGCACGTATCGTCCGAAGAGATGTTGTTGGCTATCAGACTTTCTGCCAACCTCTCGCTTCACAAAGGTGAATTGCCACGAATCCTGAGTGAGAAAAGAAAGTGCTTCCTGGAGATCGGACTTAATCAGATCATCGTTCCATATTTCAGGCTCGCGGACTGCAATTGCCATCTCAAAACTTCGATGTACCGGCGTCCGGGTCTTTCCGACGAAGCGTTCCCGGAGCGCCAAGCGATCTGCCATGTGCGCCGCAACAGCTACATCTAATGCGTCGGCAAGAACCGGCTCCACAACGGTTGAGAATTCTCTCGCAATCGATTCGTCATTTATCACAAATCTGACGGGCTGTTCTGGCATGACAAACTCTTGTTTTTGCGTACCCGAAGACCACTGTATGTGGCCCGGAGCAGAAAAATCGAAGTTGTATTCCATCGTGCTATTCATTGCGTATCTCCAGATCGACTGGCAAAGGCTTGTGCAAATCTTCGACGGTGAGTTCCTTGCGGACTACGCGTTTTCGCGGGGCACGGACGTGGCTCATCTCGCGATCCTCGGTCAATTGTTTACCTAGATCCTGCCCGGTCTTGCAGACTTCTTCTCGAAGAGTCGTCTCAAATTTGACTTGCTCCTCGATAGTTCGTCCCGTTTCTTTTGTCACTTTGTCCCGGACGATTCCGATGCATTGGCTTTCAGCCACTTCCCAACTAAGTTCACTCCCAAAGTGTTTCGCGACATCCTCTCGCGTGACTTTGGCTCTTTCTGCATCGAGCCGGAGAAAAGTTTTTAGAGCTGAACGTTGTGCAAATTGAGCAGACTCGGCAAACTTGCTGCTTGCGACCAAGGTGTCGAGTTTCCCGGTTAACTTTGTCGAACCCGATAGGACAGACTCGGGTGGCATCAAATTAAGCACGGGTGCTGACAGCGCTTCGTGAACAGCATTGACGAAATGGCTGTAGGGAGTCTCGTTGTTTTTCCTGAGATAAGCAGCGACACCAGTCAAGACACACTCAGCCACGAGAGGAGCGCCGGTCTTGCTCGTTAAAAGGCGGTAGACTTTCCGCCAGCCCTTACCCCTCAACTTCCATTCAAAACGATCTCCATCGGGCATCGTATTTCCCCTTGGCCCGATAATGCGCCTGATACCTGACATTGTCAACATAATAATATGAAATTGTTAAATAATGTCAGACAAAGCCAAATCCCAAGAAACGCTGGTGTGCGGTTAAGCTATTGATAAATAGACTTCTATCGTATTTTATTCCTGGGGTGGTTGTAGGCCGTGTCAGGCCTGGGCCAAGGGAGCACGAGGGGCGCGGCCAGAGCGCCCCTCGAAAATTTTGGGCAATGAAAGTGCCCGGCCTGAGCCGGGCACGTTGAGAACTTGCATGAATCTAGCTTTAGGTGTCGCCTTTCTGCTGTCTGACGAAGGCTTCCAGAAAACCTTGCGCCTTGAGATTTGCGTCCCAAATGTGAGCAAAGGCATTGTGTTCACGCTTTAGTTTGGCGTTCAGGAGGGTTCGGCCCTCCTCAACAAACGTGGAATACTGCTCGATGCCAGCATAGTCATTCCGCCAGTAGTAGGGCACGAGGTTCATTCCTTTGCCAGATTCCTCCGCCTCAAAGATCATTTCGGGATCGCGCATCAAGTCGCCGTTCTGTTCTCCGTAGTGAGCCACGGAGATTGCCGGCAGACCGTTCGGGCCGCGCTCCTGCGTATCTTCGATGACGAGAGTCATCCACGGTTCGTTTTCGATTCGGATGTGAAATCCTGCTTGCAGAGGGGAGGCAAGTTCCAAGATCATGGCAACGGTTTTCATTGCAGCACCTCCGTCGCTGGGGTGCTCACCGCATCCTTGGGGCTGATCGCCCCAAGGATAACGGTAGACGTGCGCTGTACTACTTCCAAACTCTCTTTCAGAAGGTTAGCATCCCCATGATAGAGCTGGATGTAGTCACTGGAACCCGTTCCGGTCTCAAGTCCCAGAGCATGACAAACCACGAAGGCCACAGCCTCGGCTTCGGTTTCCCGCACGGTCTTGGTTGTCAGAGTGCGACGCTCTGCCCTGTGCAACATCTCGTGTGCCAGCTCATGCACAAAGGTCGCCAGTGTTTCGGACGGCTCCATCTCTGGCAAAATGCGAATCAGGCCGCCGTAGGACATGCCCCTTGCGGGTGCAATCTTGTCGGAATATTCCAGCTTGATTCCTTGGGCAGTCGTGAAGTCGGCCAATTTGTCGAGCTTGTCGCCAACGTCGCCCTTGAACGTGCTACCGAGTTCCGGCAGTTCTGCGCCTTCGGTCTGGCCAACATCGAACACATACACGGCACGAAAGCCCACTAAACGCGGCTCTGGCTTGTCGGTTCTGGCGTCGCTCTGCTGGCTCTGGTCGCCGTCGCTGGCATTGCGTTTGTAGCCAATCATCGGGGCAAAGATCATGATTCCCTTTTCCCCGCGTCTCACTCTCCGGCCCAATTCGTTCCACGACCGAATCCCTGCAACCCTCGTTGCTGTCGGACGCTGACTGGCAATCAAGAGAATGTTCTGAAAACTGTAGTTGTGAAATTGGGACATCGCTGTAAGGTAAGTAGAGAGTGCGTCACTCTGTCCGGCTTCCAAAGCCTTGACCAGTGCATCAATGCTGGCCTTAACGAGTTCCTGATTGTTTTTTGTTTTGCTTGAATCCTTCAATAACATTTTTAATCCCCTGTTCCGCCGGGTAGGCTGTTTTTGTCTTTCACTTGAGCGGCAGCGAGACAAAAACAGATACCGGCGGACACGGGGAAAAACGCAGCGCAGCGAAGGGTGGCAGGGTGCGGGCGTCGGCGCGGTGAGTGCCAAAATGCTGTTGGTTTTTGTTTTGGCGCGAAAGCGGCGCTTAGACCCCGTGACCGTCCGAGCCGTGGCCGAACGGCGACTACCCGAGCGCAGCGCAGTGAAGAAAAAGACGCGACGCCTACCGCAAGCTTCTTACTTTCCGTCCACGATGTTGCTGACTGGTCGAGGGAATTGTTGATTGACCATTAACCGGTTTTGATTCGGACTCGGCATTGACCGAAGGAGCCCTGGCCGAAGGGCGTACACGAACAATGCAGTGGAGTAATGACACGAAGGCATCTCGCGGTGGACCAATCTGGATGGCGGACGATCTATTGCAGAATACCAGTGGGGATCAGGAGAGCCTGTACGGAATCTCCAAACTTCTTCGCTTTCACGAGAACCGTACCACCAGTCCAACGTGCGCCTTCGGAGCTGCTCCAAGAAGAGAGTTCCTCAATCGCCTCTGCGTAGGGCGTCCCTTCATGAAAGACTCGGTACACTACCGATTTCGGGGGAACACGGAAGTTCGGAATTGTCCTGATCCCCATCTTGCGAGCGGCATCGTTCGGGGTCACGTGCACGGCGCGAAGCACCGGCGGAGGAACCACCTTGAAAGAGAAGCTGTGCTGCATTGGATTCATTTGCCCCGCTTTGTAGGCGAGCCGAGCGTCAAGCAAGATGCATGGTTTTGGCCATGCCTTGCTGATTCCAAGCAAAGCGGAATGCCGGCTTGCGGAAGGGCAAAGTTTCTGGCGGAGTTCTTCAATGCGTTCAAACGAGATTTCACCCTGGGCGTGGGAGCGAACCATCTCTGGATAAAACGCAAGAGTTCCGGCGATAACATCCACCAAGGCTTCTTCCGGACTCTTGGGCTGATCGGCAACATGTGTTCTGCGAAAGACCAGACGACTCTGGTCAGTAAGAATGAGGAGATGAACGAGTTCGTGCCATTTCGTGTAATACGCCTTGTATTTGTTCTCGCCGCGGCAGTCGATGACGGAAACATAAGCAAGATCCCAGGGCTGAGCGCTAAGACGCTTCAGCGTAATTCCTAATACGTCTCCATCCAGTTCTTTGTGGATGCTCACAAAGCCGGCTTCCTTCTTATTCAAGAACTCGGCGCGAACCTGTTCCAAATCTTGATCGGTGTGTATTTCACGGAATTCGGTGCGGAGCTTATTGGCGACGATTCCAAGCAGTTCCACCGGGTTGGCGCACTTAGGAAAGTCGGCGAGAAATCGCTTCACCTGTTTGTGGCAGTAGCTGATGATTTCAGCGACAGGATCGTCGGACACTTTCAAGTTCAAATCGGACGCCAAGGTCCGAATCATCAAGTTGTTGTTGAGTTTTGCCATCACCCAAAGACCTCTTTAATCGCTTTGTGAAATGCAATCCAGTCGGAAACATTGAATTGTTTAATGTCCTTGTTGCTTCGACGCGCAACTACAGATTGATGGGCGTTGAGAAGCTCAACAGTTTGTGGGTAAGTGAGATTGAGCTGGTGTGCGGCCTCAGAAAGCGACGGTGGGATGATTACTGGTTCACGAGCGATTGTCTCGTCGGTGGTGGATTCACCCTTGAGGAGATAATCAACCGATGTGCCTAAGGAATTCGCGATCCGAAGCAAGTACTCAGAGCTGATGTTTCGCTTGTTGTTTTCTACGTCACTCAAAAAACCTTTACTGATCTCCGACATTTCTGCCAGTCGGTCCTGCGTTATGTGGCGGTGTTCCCGAACATCACGAATCCTGTCGCCAACACTTGGCATTTCACCTCCCGTATTTGGGCTGAATTGTAACGCGAATACTGTTCGCAAACAATAGCTCGAAGGGCCTTGACAGCCATCTCGCTGTTCGCTATACAATACTTAAATTCGCTATTGCGAAGTTCTCAAAATGGGCAGTGGAGGTTTTGTGGGGCCAAAACAGGAATCAAAGGGAATTCATACATCACGCACCTTGGGGCCTGATGAGTATTCGGATCTATGGGATTCGATCCATGTGCCGTCGGAATTGAAGGAGTCCTTGTTGTGCCAGTCACTTGTGACTTTTACCCTCCGGCCCAAGGTTAGCAGAACCGTGATTCCCCTTCACGGAGTCATCTTGTTAGTTGGAGAACCCGGTACGGGAAAAACATCATTGGCAAGAGGACTCGCTTCCAAGACAGCGGGGCTCCTGAAGGCGAAGAAGCTGTCGTACCTGGAGGTCGAGCCGCATTCATTGGGTAGCTCCGCGCTTGGTAAAACGCAGAAAGCTGTGACGGAACTCTTCGGGGAGACGATTGCAGAATACGCCCAAGGTGGCCCAACATTTGTGTTACTGGACGAGGTGGAAACGCTCATTGTGGCCAGAAGCAAGTTGAGTTTCGAGGCCAATCCTGTAGATGTGCATCGAGCGACAGACGCGGCTCTGGTGCAACTCGACTACCTTGGAGATGCATTTCCGAACCTCCTTATTGTTGCAACGAGCAATTTTCCCCAAGCAATTGACGCAGCTTTTCTTTCACGTAGCGACATGATTTTGTCAGTTCCTCTACCGGACAAGGGGGCGTGTCACGAAATAATCTGCGACGCTCTCAAGGGTCTTTCAAAGAGCTTTGCGAGGGTCAAGGATTTATTGCAGTCTCGGGAATTGACTGAGATTGCGGAAATTTGTGTGGGAATGGATGGCCGCCAGATCCGCAAGATGATCGCTGCTGCCTGCACGTTCAGCCGCGATACCGCGGCAGACCCGAATAAGTTGAGCATCGCAGACCTTCGGCGTGCCGCTGAGAAGGCGCTGCGGGAAAGAAAGAAGGTAGCTACGACATGACAGTCATTGCACGCAAGATCATATCGGTTCCTGAGCGTACCGCCACCGAAACATGGAAGGTCATTTCCCAGCTCCTAGCCCAAGATTCGGGTTCTGAAGCGGCACGGGAACTGGCGTCAGTAGCCGGGATTGCCAGTTCTCTGATAACGCGTGAGGCAATGACTTCGCCAATGGTGCTTTACGGATCAGGGCCGCGAGTACGCCTTTACTGTTTGTACAACGAGGATGCTGTTGAAGGCGACGGAGCGAGTGAGTCTAATTTGCCGTTTGATGCGACCTCGGGCGACTGGAGGTTGTCTTTGCCGTGCCCTGAGGACGATTTGGCTTGGGTGCAGAGTGCGCTTAGCGCCAAGAGCAAGAGAATCTCGGCACGGGACATGGACACCCTAGTTGACGAAGACGATGCCAACGCTGACGAAGACGCCGCGGCCTCGATTAGCGCTGTGGATTTGGAGGCCTTCTTTAAGTCATGAGCACATTCGTAGCAGTCAACACATACACCCATTCCGTCACATATGTCACGGACAATATTCTCCGCAGTCTTCAAGACATCGTGAAGCTGAGCGGGCTGAGTCCGAGTCAGATTTCAGATGATTGGAACACCTTGGAGCGCGGGATCAAGGTCTGGATTGATTCCCGTCATCTGGAGACGATTGTGTTGGAAGTCTACAACCCCAAAACAGACGATTTGATTGGACGGTGGGATATCGAAATCTCCTATGACTGGAACGGCGACAACGGTCGATTTTGGGTTGATACCGACCAAATCCGGGCGGCTATTAAGAAAGCGGGGGTTTGGCCGAGCGAGAGTAAATACAGGGTTGTCTGTTGCACCAAGACCGGGGCCGCCGATGTCAGCGGATGGTCGTCAACAAATTTACGGTCCACGTCGGGGATGATCAGGCAAAGTCTTGGAACCACGATTGAGCATAACGGTCTTGCCGCCGGAGCGAGCTACTACAGGAAGAAGGCCTAGACGATGTTAACGATTGATGAAGCTTTTCGAAAATTCAAGAGCCGCCTCGAATTGAATGAGAAAGAGCAGAAGAACGCCTCCGCTCGCCACAACGAAATTCGCGATCACCTGCGCGCCAGTTTTGAACTGGATGATGATTTTCTCACCGGATCTTATAAACGGTACACAAAGACGAAGCCGTTGAAAGACGTGGACATATTCTGCGTTCTTGGGAGCAAGGAAAAGCATTATCGCAATGAGCATCCGTCGAGTGTTCTTGGAGCGTTCGAGAAGGCGCTCGCCAATAAATATGGCGCTAAAGCAATTGCGGTGCAGCGCCGTTCTGTGACTGTGGATTTCGGAGTCGTCGTGGATGCTGAGGACAACACTGACTATCGCGTCGTCAGTATGGATGTGGTCCCGGCGTTTGCGTGTGGGAAGGATTACGAAATCCCTGACAAGCAAAGTGGTAAGTGGATCAAGACTAACCCAAAAATCCATGCAGACAAGGCCATCGAAGCCCATGAGGCGTATGGCGGAGAGTGGAAGGGACTAGTGCGGATGTTGAAGTATTGGAACAACCATCATGGCAAGCCGATTAAGCCGTCCTTCCTCTTGGAAGTGATGGCTTTGGAGTGCCTACACCCGCCATTCAACGGTCGGTTCGATTATGAGTTTCAATCCGCTTTCACAACGTTGGCCGACCGAATATTTAATACCTGGGAAGATCCAGCAAGATTAGGACCCCCGGTGAGCGACATGATGAGCCAAGGCGAGAAGCAGGCAGCCGCAAATGCGTTAAAGTCGGCGTCGCGGGCAGCTACTTTGGCGATCGATCTCGTTCGCCAAGGCAAAAATGGGGAGGCGCTCCAGGCCTGGCGATCTCTGTTCGGTCCAAAGTTCCCGCTGTCCTAACTGTGAGGTCTCCACAGAAGTGGAGGCTGACCATGGACGTTTTGAACGTAAGGTGCAGGAGTATCTAAAATGAGCACATGGTCTCTGTCAAATCTCTTGGCTGGATTGCATCTCGACATTGAACGCCGGTTGGCGACGGCGCGGCAAACATTTGCTCATCCGGGCACGAAGGGCAGTGCAAGCGAGCATGTCTGGCTTGAACTGCTGCAAACGTACCTTCCCCGACGCTATCACGCCGAGACCGCGCATGTTGTGGACAGCAATGGTGTCTTCAGTGAACAAATTGACGTTGTTGTATTCGACCGGCAGTATTCGCCTTTTATCTTCAACTACGAGGGCCAAGTCATTATTCCAGCTGAAAGTGTTTATGCAGTGTTCGAGGCAAAGCAGATTATTGATGCGGGCCAAGTTGCATATGCGCGTAAGAAGGTAGCGAGTGTTCGTCGGCTCTATCGGACAAGTCTCCCCATTCCGCACGCGGGAGGCACTTATCCGCCCAAACCGTTGCCATACATCTTCGGTGGACTATTGACATTCGAGAGTGACTGGAAACCTGCCCTCGGTGAGCCTCTTAAAGAAGCTCTCAAAGGCGATTTGGATGAACGGCTAGATATTGGTTGTGTGGCTGCTCACGGAACCTTTGGCTGTGATGCAGAGGGTTGCTACATCATCACGCCCGAGGGAAAACCGGCGACGGCGTTCCTGTTGGAACTGATAGCCCGTCTCCAGGCGAGCGCAACGGTGCCGATGATCGACGTTCGAGCTTACGCCAAATGGCTGGCTAGCTGAATACGGATGGAGGTGTCCGTATGGGTTCTCAATTTCCAAGCCTCAGTTAGAGCGCTTCGGAATCGAGTTGTTGTTCCTCTCCAAAATCTCCAGCACATCCTTAGGATGCCGGGAAACGTCGGACACCCACTCGCCAAATCCGCCGTACCCATTGACGGCCCTGATCCATTCTGCCAGAAATTCGCGTTTGGTTTGGTTCTGCTGGTCATCCTGCCCCTTCACCTCCAGGATGAGTGTTCTGCCATTGGTCAGCTTAACTAGATAATCCGGTCTGAACTTGTGAATTATTCCTTTGAATGAGTACGTAATCTCGAAACCAATGTGGTCGTTCTTCACCCAAGCGCGCACGTTGTGATTGCGATCCAGTTCAAGAGACTCATTCGCTTCCCATCGGCTGTCGTAGACACACATATTGATGTGTGAGCGCTTGGTGTGCTCGCACGCTTTCCCGCTGTACCAGGGCAGCATGTCGCCCGTGGCGCGAATGGGCCTCTCAGTATCGAAAACTGGTTCCAGAGTGAGGGCGTTTTCAAAGCGAATTGCCTCCCACAAATGCTGAACGACCTTCGTCATGTTTAGCGTGATGACAATCCTTCGCCGTTTGTCATCTTCGTTAAACAGCGGCGGATCGACGATGACCCTTCCGCTCTCGATGTACTGCTCCACCAAGCGAACGAGTTGCGCCAGCAAATATTCGCGACTGCCTTTCCACTTTGGCGCCATCTGGTCATAAACCTCGCTCGCGGTCTCAAATACGATGCGCTGCATTCGGAAGCGCTGCGCGAGGCCGGCAAGATCAATTTCCTTCAGTTTGGTGAAGTCCGGCTTCCCGTCGATCATCGGCGCGAGCTCAGCTATGTTGGGCGTCTTGTAGGTATCCAGTACTAGACGGTTCACCTTTTCAGGGGTCAGCTTGAGTTGCGGTCGATATTCGTGGTCGATTCGAATCACGTTCGGCCAAGTCATCTCGTACTGCGCCCGTCGCTCGGGCAGAGGCTCGATTCTGGTTTTGCCTTTCGCCGGAGGCGGGGGCGGAGCATCGGCGCTGCCTTCGTGAGGGAGAAATGTGAATGGTACGCCGAAGATGTTGACGTACTCTGGCTCGAATAACCCCGTTTCCGCGTTCACGTCATAGGACGTTCTACGCAGGCCGCGACCCACTACCTGCTCGCATAGAAGCTGAGACGTAAACGCCCGCAACCCCATAATGTGCGTGACTGTCTTGGCATCCCATCCCTCGGAAAGCATTCCCACGGAAATCACGTTCTGAATCCGCTCGCCGGGTTGGCCTTCGCGCCCGATTGTGTCCACGGTCTTGCGTAGGTGTTCGGCGCGCTCTTTCTTGGTGAGCTTCTTTTTTGGCGCATCACCGTCTTCTTCCGCCACATCCTCGCTGGCTTCTTCGTCCTTTTCTTCTGTTGCTACGGGTTCGACTAGAAGCTCAGAAGGTTCGTCTTGCGATTCCGCTTCGTCCAGGACCTTGGAATCTATGTGCAGAATCTTGTCGGGATCGCAAAGTTCCTCGATGCGTATCCGCTTGTGCTCAAATGCGTACTGCACCCGTGCTGCCGTATGGGTCAGGTTGGTGACAGTAATCATGACTGGCGGGGCATTGACGCCATCCTCTCGCCACCTCTTTGCTGTTTCCAGCCAGTCTTTTCCGAGGAAGTAATATCCCATGCCAACAAGATCGGGGAGTGGAATGTGCGGCTCTACCTTCCGGTTCAGATCGGGCTTCACTTCAGGATCGGTGTAGATGTGGTAAAACTTCGACTTGTACTTGCTGGTCTGTTCGCCGTCATCCCGCACCACTACTCGCGGCGTTTTTACGAGTCCTGATTCGATGGCGTCGTTCAATCCGAAGTCGCTGACGATCCAGCCAAATAGAGTCTCTTCGCCGCTCTTGCGTCCTGTGGGGGCGAACGGCGTCGCGGTTAGGTCATAGCACATCAGAATTCCGCGGGCGCGGTGGATGCGGTCTAGGCCGCCAACCCATTTTGTGGCTTCCTTCAATTCATCTTTGGAGACTCCCGCAATTTTCACTTTCGGTGGCACCCGCCAGGCGTGATGGGCTTCGTCATTGATGACCAGAATGTTCTCGGCGGTGTGCATCTCGCCGAGCACCTCGCGGACGTAAGCCTCATCGCTCAGTGGTCCTCGTTTGTCCACGCTGCGCCTCTTGCTAAGCTGGTCTTCGCTCTCCCAGTCCAGCTTGTGCCAGTTGCGCACCTGCACGCGGCAAGTCTGCCCCTGTCGCAGCTTGTCTTCGAGACCCGGAGGAATGATCTGGAATTCCTGGTAATAATTGCCCGCGCTGCCCGGAACAAGCACCTCCAAACGGTTCCTGACGGTCAGGCCCGGAGCGATAACCAAAATGTTCTTGGAGAAGCGCTTGTCTTGCGGATAGGTGACTTTGTTGAGCACCTGCCATGCGATGAGCATGGACATTAAGATTGTTTTGCCTGAGCCCGTCGCCATTTTTGAGCACAGGCGCGTAAACTCGCCGCCGTCTCCGGGGATTTTGATCCCAATCCGTTCTGACTCGGGAGCCTCTGCGAGCCACATCAGCGTTTCAATCGCTTCAAGTTGGCAGAAGAAGAACCGCTTTCCCTCCCGCTGTTCGTTGTCTCTCCAGTGCTTGAGCAGACGGCGTGTGATGCCGCTTGCGCCTGGATAGTCGGCGTTCTTCCATGAGTCCACACGCGGACGAATCTTGTTCACCAGCGGCAGTTCAACGAATTCACCCGGATCATCAAAAGACTTGGAAGCATCGGAAGCGCGCACGTATCCCGCGGGACGACGTCCCGGTTCGCGAGTAAATCGACGCGTCTCGCGGTCGTATTTCCAATGCTCACTAGGTTCGTCGTAGGGTGAGCTAATGATGAGCTGGTCGATCGTAGCGGAAGCCGCTTGCGTCGTCATTATTTCACCTCGACGACTTTGAGGCTTTCGATCCCTCTGTCATCGATGACTTTGACCGCAATGCGCTTGTAATCACCAGGTTCGAAAGGGAGAGAAATTGTCTTGCGGTAGGCTCCGATCAAATCGGGATCGATTTCCGCTTTCAGATTGCGTGCGAGCTTGGCCCAGCCCTCGTCTTCGGCGGCCATAGGGAAAAAGACCTGGCGGGGGTAGAGGCTGCGGCCGTCGTAGTCTGTGTCCAACAGCCACATGGCAATCTTTGATATGTCGCCTGAATCTATTGTCCCAGTTCGCGTGTTGTAGTAGTCAAAGCCTTTGACCTCGACTTCCCACTTGCCTTTGTGGTCGCCCTTTTTAAGTTCTCGCAAATCAACATCGGGACGCCCAACGAGCCAGAAACTCTGGTTCGAGGCTCGCTTCTTTTTTAAGTCTTCCGTGAGCATGTCGGCGTTCATTTGGGCAGTGAGAAAAAGCATGCCCGTTTTTTCCTTGGTCATTCCATCTACGTCTTTGGCGGCCTCCGGATCGAATTCGAATGCAGCAAATACCAGGATTGCGGGTTTAGGACTCAGCGTTCGCGCTTCTTCCCACGCGAGTTCAACTTGGCGCTGTTCCAGAAGGCTGTGTTCAGGGCCGAATGAGATAACAACACGCTCTGGCACCTTTCCTTTCGTTTCAGCATCAGCGTGTAGCCACCGCGTGCCAGCCAGTGGCTCTACACGGGAGAAGTCAATGTGCTGGCCGCCCTTTCCGCGAAGACCGGTCTTCAGCAACTCGTCGCGCCATTCAGTGTGCCGGAGTGTCGGGCCGGATCGGGCGATGGAGGCGTCAGCAGCGGATGACGGAGCTTCGATTTCGTCTAGGGACTTGACCGTGGGCGCAGGAACTGCCTCGACGGTGAACGGTCCCGTCACTCGAACACGGTTCTTGTCTACGAAAGGTTGGTCATAGAGCGTTTCCTGCTCGGCATAACGGGCGAGGGCTGCCTCAATCTGTTCGCGAATCATCCCCTCACGAATCTCGGGATTGTTGGCGATGGACTTCAAAGTGACGTGCGGCACTGTCTTATTTCGGAAGCCGCTACCAATTCCTTCTGCTGGATGTGCAAGCTCGTAGTAGTCAAAGTTGGCGGCCATCAGGCGTTGCTTGGTGAGAGTGACGGCGACACGGGAGGTATCGCAAGTGATCCAGCGGCGGCCCCATTGCTCGGCAACATAGGCGGTCGTACCGGAACCACAAGTCGGGTCAAGAACCAGGTCGCCGGGGTCGGTGGTCATGAGAAGGCAGCGCTGAATTACTTTTGGCGTCGTCTGAACCACGTAGAACTTGTCGGAAGAAAAGCCAGCAATGCTAGTGTCACTCCAACTATTTGAAAGAGAGTAGGCAGGAAAATCTTCGAAATATCGAACATAGTACAAGCCGCCTGACGTGGCTTCTAGCCGGCGCGCCGTAATCAAAGCGGACATCCCAGATTCCCCTGTCTTCCAATAACCCTTTCGGGGTCGGTAGGTTTCTCCATCGAACTTGACTGGAAAGTCGCCAGGTGGTCGTTGACTGGTCAAATTGTCGATTCGATAAATGCGAGCTCCTTGCGGTATCGAGGAAATATCAGATTTTTCAGCTGCGGTCATTGCTCGTCGTGTTCCGTCCGGCATTTCTATGCGACTATACGCACTGGCACCTTCCGCACCGAATATTTTCGGCTGATACAGAGGGCGGTATTTCACGCGGGTAATGTCGCGAGCGTACCAGAGGAGAAAGTCTGTGGTTGTCGGAAGTAAGTCGCTTGTTGCGCTGGTAGTCTTACTGAACGCGATGATAGCGCACGCATGCTCCCCACCGAATACCTCATCCATCAATTCCTTGACATGGTGGAGATTCTTGTCACTGATCTGTACAAAACATGATCCGGATTCGTGTAACAGTTCTTTGGAAAGGAGTAGGCGGTCCCGCAAGTATGTCAGGTAGGAGTGGATTCCAAGTTCCCATGTGTCGCGGAAGGCTCGGATCATCTCCGGTTCTTGCGTTAGATCTTCGTCCTTCCCATCCTTGACGTCTCTCTTGTTTGTGAATGGCTGGAAATTCGAACCGTACTTGATGCCATAAGGCGGGTCGATATACACCATCTGTACATTCCCCGCCATGCCTTCCTTCTCCAGTAGCGAGTTGAGGACGAGCAAAGAGTCACCGGCAATAAGACGATTCGACCAGCCATGAGCATGGCGATAGAAGTCAATAGCCTCGCGCAGCGGAGGATTTTCTTCTCGGCTCTCGAAGAGCGATGGCTGTGTCGGTAAGCTACTGCCGTTCCGCTTGCGAACGGCGTCGATGATCGTGTGGGGATCGATCCGCTCATGTACGTGCAAGGAAACCGTCGGCACTTCAAAAGAGCTGTGTTCTTTCTTGCCCGCCCATACCAACTGGGGATCAAGATGTGGATCGTAATCCAATTCCTGACGGGGTTTCACCGATGGCACGGGAGCCACGTAGTCGTAAACCTTGTGCGTGGGCGCAACGGGATCAGTTTCGGGGGTCACCAGCCCCACGGGCGGGTTGTTGATACGCTTTTTGTCCGTGTGCTCATAGCGCTCAATGGGGCGCTTCGGCGGCTTTCCAGCACTCTTCTTCCCTCGTGCCATCTAACTGTTACCTCTTAAGAAACAATATTGTGCGGAACGCTGAATTCTAAGCTGCAACCGTAGCAAAAGCCAGCGACGGGGATTGTCCTGAATGGTTTTGATCGCGTGATTGGAGCGGCTAGTCGATTCCATGTAATGCGGGATGATTGCTGGGATTTTCGACGAGGTCTCGGCTTCGGTTCTGTTCCAATGCGCTCCGGGCTCCATGAGAGCCGCAAGCCTGCTTGCGTCGGGGTGGTACCTGAAATACAAGGCAAGAGGAGGGCACGCATGATGGCACCGACTTCTTTAAGAGATGGCTGCCCTAACTTCGTGAGAGTTACACTTAACGTCACAGTAAATCGCGCATGTTTAAGAGTCGTGCTTGAACGTCGGCCCATGCTGGATACGGCCCATAACAAAGCATTCGACATTGCGCTTCATACTCAGCACCGATTACCGTCATCAATTCTGGAGGCGGGAACAGTGCATCGCTACGGGCGAAGCTCATCTCTTCCGGGAAGAAATAACTTTTGGAGAAATGCGTCCGGCTGATTTGATCGTAGTCGGCTTTGATCGCTGCGTACTCCGGTGAGCGGAGCATAGCCTCGACTTCGGGATGCCCTGACAGTTGAAAGATGTCGTAATAATGCCGAGCATAGCTACCGAGAGGTTGCTTGTCCCGTTTGAGGATCTCGACTTTGCTGTGGATGGCGAACATCTTCTCAACGAATGTTCTCCGAAAATGGAGTAGGCGAAGGGAGAATCGCCCTTCATCTTCTGCCCCGAGTGACTGCTTCTTCTCCTCCAAGTATTGGCCTAAGTATGAGTGCAATTCGATCATTGCGGATGGTTCACGTCCACTTGCTGTACCAGCTTCGAGAAGTACACGGTTGGCGACCTCGCCTGGCCCGCCTAATCGCTGGTTATAGGAGAAGCGGTCATTCCGACCGAATCCGCCAATGGTTTTGCTCTCAGCTTCAACGAACGACAATGCCGGATGCTGTCCTACGGCATCCCGGAGTTTTTTCAGTTCTCGGTCAATAGCGTTTTTTCCTAATACCGGCTGAAACGCTGTGGGATCAAGAAAGATGTCGATATCCTCTGAGAACCGCTGGATGAGGTTCCATCCTTTGGACAGGCTGGTACCGCCTTTGAAAATGATCTTGTCGCCACTGGTGTTGGCTATTACGCGAAGAGCCTCCGTAACGTAATAATCCTTCTCGATGATCGCTGGTCGCAGATTCCGCTCTCGAAAGTGCTCTGCGGCTCGCAGGATTGCCTGCTCAAAATCAGGATGTTCAAAGAGTCTCAAGCTACCGTTTCTCCTTCGCCTGCCAACCGCTCGCGTTTGGCAATGCTGTGAGCATTCCAAAATCGAATCGCGAAAACGGATTCAGAGAAGCCCGCAGGACCTGCAATGTCTTAGGGTTGGTACCAAGCTGCTCTCCAAGGGCTCCAAGCATCGCCCGAACACGGGGTGGTTCAGAATCCGCAACTTTGATAAGCCGATTGAAGTGCCCTTGCTCCGACAGAAGAGCTAACAGTTTGCCAATGGTGTCTTGCTGGCTTAACTCGCTGAATTTGGCTCCATGCCTTAAGAAATCGAGGATCGCAGCGTCTGTTTCGGAGAGATTAGCCCACGCCTCAGGTCGTCGGGTGTGAATGAGAGTGTCGCTCCCGACCAATTTCCTGGGGAGGCTGAGTGCATTGGTAGAAATCTCGCCTTGCTTCGGCACTTGGGTTGTGAAGCCCAAAAGATTGGCGGCAGCCATGCCCGCCGGAAATAGTGTGTTTCGCCGTGATGCCAGGTTGCGGATGGCGGATGGATTTGGTCTGCTCTTGCCGAATGTGGTTTCGCGGTTGCGATAGTAGACGCCTTTGCTGAGTCGCTCGATAGTTCCCTCTCGCGTCAAGCGAGAAAGAGCCTGGGCGACCGCTGAGAACGGGAGGTCTCGGAAGTCTTCATATCGCCATAGCCGCTCGCCCGCTCGGTTGATGCGCTGGCGAACCATTCCCATGACACGGTGGGATCTGGTCGAAGTCTTGGGCGCTGGTGGCATGTTCCAAATATGAGGTTTTTGTTAATGTATGTCAAGTTTTTTAGCAATAAAACTGGACATACAATCCGCTATCTCATTCTTGTGGAATGACTTGGCCATAGCGATTGTCTCAACATGTCATTACCTAATTACATCTAATGACGTTTTGCAACACCGATCTCCCGGAATCTCTTCCGCGTGCGGGCTTTGCCGTAGAGGGACACTGCCCGTGACAGCTTTTTCGCGTTCATCTCTTTGGCTTTTCTTCGAACGCGAGAAAGGATTGCGTCTTGATCCTCTGCGAGTTGGTCTAGTTCATTGACGAGATCGACCAGCAAAAACTCTGGAGTGAGTTGCCTCGGAATATTGGATCGACGCTCAAAGGTGACCAGTCGGTTGCCGAACCGAAACGTTCCATGCCGTTTCTGGTTGTAGACAACCCGTTTGTTGTAAAGCTGCGTTGTCCCGAGTCCCAACTGGTTGTAGGCATTCGGTGAAGTAACGACAAAACGGTCTGTCCTCAAGAATGCCTTGACGAGTTCGTGCTCATCCGCAGGAGCCTCCCCAAACTCAAACTTGCGTGGACAGTAGTACAAGCCGGTACGAAGCTTCTGGAGAGTTCCGTCAATAGTAAGTTCTTTGAGGTGCCGATCGATGCCCTGCGACCAGGACAGAAGGGCTCCCCTCCTGTAAACCCGTCCAGGACGGAGATGTCGCTTCAATTGTTCCAGAGCGCCAGTCTGCGTCATCCCCGATTCTCCACCTTCCACATGCTAGGCACAAACCCAGTTCATGTAGAGCATTTTACTGACGTTTCATAGGTGGGTACGCCTCGCTAACGGCGCGGAGTGAGTTGATTTTCAGGGGCCAGAGCTTCGAGTCTGCATTCCTTTGCCTCGTTGTCGAACCCACGCATGGCCGCGATTTCCGAGATTGAACGGTGTCCTTTAGTCCTACCGATGTGAACCAAGAGGTCTACGGCGCTGCCGATGTTCGCCATGATCGCCCGGTGCGGTAATTCGATCCCGCTCTGCAAGACGCAATCCGCGAATCGAGTGACGGCTTGGCGGGCAGAATTGGCATGGAGCGTACAGAGACTCCCTGCATGTCCTGTGTTCAATGCTTGAAGCAAATCGAAGGCTTCCCCACCACGTACCTCTCCCACGATGATTCTGTCCGGCCTGTGGCGCAGCGCTGCCTTCAACAAGTCGCGCACGGTCACGGCTGGCAATCCGGTCTGTTCGCGGCGGGTTTCAAACCGTACCAGGTTGCTCTTGCGAATGTTGAGTTCCGCCGTGTCTTCAATCAGGAGAATCCGTTCATCATCCGGAATGGAGTCAGCAAGGATATTCAGAAGCGTAGTTTTTCCACTGCCCGTACCTCCGCTGATGAGAATGTTTTGACGGCTGCCGACCTTCTCGCGGAGCAATATGGCGGTTTCCTGGCTGAGGGTTCCCGATCGCGTTCCATCTCTGGTATGCGGCCCAGAACTGCCCGCTGAAAATCCAACTTGAGCATCGTTCCAAGAATTCTGGCAAGACTGGCATTTAACGAGATTGGGAAATTCAGGGCACACAGCTTTCCCTGCTCGATAAGCCAATTGAACGAGGGGAAGGGCTTTCCAAAAGGATAATTGCCTTGCTCATCCGGCACGTTCACCGCCGGATTGTAGGTTTGCTTTGGTGGGCAGAATATTCGCTTCACTGCCGGGTTGATGTCGAAGAGCGAGAGAAAAATGGACACGCCTTCCACAATCGAACTGCGAAGTTTCTTTTCCAGTCCCATCCAGTCGTCGAAATACCAGCGTTTTACGGCGTCAAGTTGTTGCCGCTTGATGTCATCCAGGTCAGAGGAAGCCTCGACGGGGTACCGCTGGTATTCGAGGGCAGTTCCTTGCTTGTTGAGCAGTTCTTCCAACTTGGCCGATACTGGGGCCGTGTACATGCCTTTGATCTCGTCATAAGCAAAGGCGAATTCTGCGAACGTGCTGGCGAATTTTTCGTTCCCATATATCTCCGGGACTATGCACACGTACTCACGAGTCTCGAATCTGGTTTTACCCTCTTCGATGCGTTTTTCGAGCTTCGGCGGCGAGATTGCACACTCGTAAACATCAAAGAACGTCACGTAATCGTAGAGCACCTTATGCAGCAGAATGATGTGCTGAAGCATGTTGGTGTAAGCCTGCTGCCAGAATGGCTCTTTGCCATGTCCGTACAAATTGTTCAGCAGTGAAGCGACGCTATAGGCCAAGGCTGATGAATCCAGGTCGTTGTGCAGAGGGTTGTAACGGTATTCGGAATCCAAGGCGATTTCCACGTAGTCGTCCTCGCGGCCATGTTGTCGGGCAATTGCCCGGATCTGGTGGCAGAAATCTCCTTTGACCTCCAGGACGAGCCCGCCAATCCGTTTGGCCGGCTCATCGGCTTTGTACGCGATCAGTTGCTCTGCAAATGGACGCATACAACAGGTTGTCTTTCCCGTTCCGACTGCCCCAAACACTCCGATGCCGGTAAACAACCCTTTCTCTGGAATGGTCAGCCATTGCGGGTCGCTGGCGGGAGTGATCTTAGTCGGGTGATGAATCTCTCCGACGACAAGAAACAGATCGTCCCTGAATTTGGGCTCGGGATATAGCGGAAGGGAATTCCGCCTCTGTTTTCGTTTCCGAGCAAAACTCAATACGTAAATCCCCGAGAAGGCAGCGGAGTAGATGAAGAACGGCGTGGTGAACAAGAAGAGGGTGTAGCTCCCCGCGAGAATTGAGTAGACGATCGGGTCCCTGAGGGCTACGTATTGCAGATACAGGTTGCCACGCGGAAATGGGTAGACCGTGAACAGTATCAGCCCGGTCGCGCCGGCAAGAATAAAGCTCACAAACGTCCGCGAATTTGCGATTCTCTCCAACATGGCAACTCACTTTTTCGAGGCACTCATCGGAAGACTTTTGTCTGACGATTGAATATTCCCGTTGTGATTCTGGTCTGTCGGCACGCGCCTGCGTGGACCACGCCGTGGCTGCGAATCATTCTTGTGCAGTTCGTACCAAGGCTTGAATTCGCCGTCGCTCTGGAACAAGAATTTCAACGCGCCAGAAACTACTTGGTCATTCGTAGCGCCACTGAATCGGCAATAGGCACGCAATGCCTCCTGCACGTCGTTTTCGATTGCTGCTTTGATCTGAGTTCTGGATTGCTTTTTCTCGACCTGAATAATTGGCATCTCATTCTCCTCTTCAATTCATTAGCGGTACTGCGGGGAGCGACCTCCGAAGCCGGTCACGGACACGCCGCGTTAGGCGGCGGGTGGGGTCGCTCCCCGCAGTACCGTTGCAGTTGACCTTGTATCTGTCTTTGCAAGCATGTTTGGAATCTCCATTGTTTTAAGCCGGTTATGCACTGCGCTCCTGCTCCGGGAGTTGGGCGGATGATTGGGCGGCTTCCCCGACGGCAGATGGAGCAAACCGCCCAAGGTTCGGCGCTACAAGGAAGGTTTCAAAATGTTCGCCAGGATTGCTGATCTCGGACCCGCAGTCGATCTCCGGTAGCTTTCCCGTTTGTTTCCAGCTTTGGTATTGACTCTCGTACTTGGCATCGGAGTACCGTTTGAGTCCGCGTTGCCACTCAATCACGTCTCTGTGGGCGAGCTCTTTGAATCGCTTTTCTTCGGCCATCTTCCGCAGCTTGAAAAACGTGACAAGGTGTCTTTGTTCTCGCTCGCGCCCGGTTCCTGAGAAGGCCCGAGTGAATACCTCTCTCGCGGACGAAAAGCTCTTAGTGGAGGTCGAGACAAAGGTCACTTTGAAACTCCCGCCCAAAGAACCAAACAGAGCCTGATACCTCTGTATGAAGGCAGCAAAGGTTTGCAGTGAGCGAATGTCGTCCTCAATGTAGGTGAAATTCGTAGGCGATGCCGATGCGTCCCCGGAGACGACTATTGGGAACTTCTCAACGAAGTAGCGACGTGTTTCTGCTCCGGTCTGTCCGCGAAAGATTTTCGCGGGCAGAGCGTCTACGCTGACGTGTTTCTCCTCGGCGAAATAGGACACTTTATCGGTGTCCTCTTCGAGGAATTGGCAGTCGAGATGTGACAACACAAAGTCCAAGCCCAGGACCCTTACGGCTGCCTTTTCCAACAGTCCGTAGCGCCCCTGCTTGCGGTGTCGAGAATTCTCGTTCCCGAGTGCGGCATAGATTGAGCGTGAGAACAGGTGGTAAATCTTTTGGGTGCCGCGATCGGGCAGATGCTCACGCACGTGCTTTTTCTGGATAGCTTTCTTGAGGAAATATGTGGCAGGGCCTCGGCCAGCGACATCCACAAATTGCATGAACTGCCGTTGCACGAAGAAACCCGAGTGCACGGCCACGATGTACAGAAACTCCGCTTCTCGCGGCGTGTACCCAAATTGCGTTAGGGCTGCGATGGCCTCTGGCCGACTTTTCATAACGACATCAACTCACCGATCAAGTCCTCACCGCGGTCGGCTGCCTACCGACAGGGCGTCGCCACAAGCCTCTCGCAATCGTCAATGCACATTCTGGACAGGTTCCTGAACCTGCTCCCAACGATCACCATTCGAGAAGGACACCGCGTGAAGGTGTACCTCATGCAAGACCTTCTCGTTCCCGCCTACGCACAACACGAAATGCCCTCAGACATTTAAGGAGTACCTATGAAACGCAAAATCGCATTGATATCCCTTCTGCTGGCTTTCTCAGTCAGCCCCGTTTTCGCTCAGTTTGGCAGTGGGATCGTTTACGACCCAACGAACTACCACAATGCCGTGCTGCGCTACCTGCAATTGCAGAAGCAATTGCAGCAGCTTCAGCAGTCGTACAACGTGCACATGCAGCAATTCATGTTTATCCAGTCGCAGGCTCGCCAACTCCAGAACATGGTGGCCCGGTATCGCGCCATTCCTACGCTCTGGACGAACCTGAGTGCGGCCAACACGCTCGGCAACACGTCCCGTTGGGTCAATGGCATCAACTCGGGAACCTACAGCATCGCGCAGCAGGGCTACAGTCAGATCAATCGGTCTCTGAGCGATCCAACCGGAGTGAACACCTACGACGGTCTCAAGCGTTCGTATGGGCTGGAAGAGTTATCAGATGGCTCCACGGTTAACAGCATGGCCACAATAGGCGAGATGCGGAACCATGCTCAGCAACTTGAGACGCACATCAAGCAACTCGAAGACGACTCGCTGTCGTCCGACTCTGATCTCAATACACAGGTCGCGGTCCTGAACAAGATCAACGCCGCCAGCATGTTGCTTGTTCGCACCATGCAGGACACAAACAAGCTTTTGGCATCGCTGCTGGAACAGCAACTTGTGACGACCGAACGCAACCGCACGACGGGCGTTGGCACCATCAACACAGAGCTGTATCGGCAACAGCACTTCTCGGACACCATGAGTTTCACTGGCTCCATCCCGACACAGCTTCAAACGCCCACGGGCCGGTAGAGGGGAGTATGCAATGTTTGCTCCCGTCCAAGATCCGCTCACCTCCCTTGAAGACATCATTCGAGGCCTGATGACCTCGAAGCTCGACCTGTTCGTTGGAATGGGGCAGAACCTCTTCCGGGGCTTTGCGACGATCCTTATTGCGTGGTTTGGAGTGCAGTCAGCCCTCTCAAGCGCTGAAGGTGGCGAGGGTTTCAACTTCGCCCGCTTCAGCCGCTTGTTGCTTGTGATCGCGTTTGGCTTTGCGATGGTCAAGTATTACAGCACGCCAATTCCTGGCTTTGGCATGAGCTTCCCCGACTTGGTGATGCAAGAGGCATCATCTCTCTCAAACAGCAT
Source organism: Candidatus Sulfotelmatobacter sp. (assembly GCA_035309485.1). Classification (GTDB taxonomy): domain Bacteria; phylum Acidobacteriota; class Terriglobia; order Terriglobales; family Acidobacteriaceae; genus Sulfotelmatobacter. The sequence goes on along the minus strand of DATGFC010000084.1, from coordinate 131,122 downwards.
TGGCATGGACCAGGCGCGTCTGATCGAAACCAAGGTGACTGAGGTTGAGCAAGGGATGGAACAGCCGAGCGCCATCAATTTTCACGAGACTCTGACATTCGTTGTGCTGTACGTGATTCTGGCTACCGTGCAGGCCGTAGTGCTCATGATCATAGGATTCGGCTTAATTGCCCAAGCCGTGTTGTTGCTGGTCGGGCCTGTATTCATACCGTTCTTTGTTGTCCCCAAGATGGACTGGCTCTTCTGGGGATGGTTCAAAGCTTTCCTTCAGTACTCGTTCTATCAGGTGGTTGCCAGTGCTTTCGTGTACATCTTCGGGAAGCTGCTGCTGGCGTTCTTCGCCGTTGACACGGGCGGGTTGACGGTCGAGCAGTGGATGACCGCATTCCCTGCAATGTTTATCTTCCTGCTGATCGCAATTTACGGGCTCCTGAAGATTCCCGCTTTGACGAATCACCTGTTTAGCGGGGCTGCTGGAGCAGATTCCGGGCTGGCAGCGGCAATGGTCGCTTACATCAGTCGAGGGTAAGGCCATGTGTGCAGAAGAGAAACAAGACGCTACTTTCAGTGCTGCCAAGCAGCTCTACGCAGAGCAATTTGGGGATGCCATTGTCACGAACACGTACTTGAAGATCGCCTTGTTGGCAATGGCTCTAGTGTCGGCTGGCCTGATCTATGCGAACGTCAGAACCGTCCACATGGTTCAAAATTTCAAACCTCTTGTGATCCGCATCAACGATATTGGACGGGCAGAGGCCGTCAAGTACGACACGCTCGGCTATAAGCCCCAAGACGCGGAGATCAAGTATTTCCTGAGCGATTTCTGCCGGCTCTACTACAGCCGCAACCGCTACACGGTTCGCGACAATTTCAAGAAATCACTGCTCTTCATGGAAGCCCAGCTCGCGAATAGCGTCGCTGAGGCGTACCGGAAGAATCACACAGTCGAGGGCTATCTCCAGGACTCCAGCGCCCCGGACATCGACATTGATGTAGGGAAGGTGTCGATTGAGGACCTACGGTCGGCTCCGTATAAGGCCACGGTTGATTTCTATGAGATTGCCTATTCTCCAGCGGAACATGTCGAGATCAAGCGAAAGCTCTATACCGCGCACTTCGTTTTTCTCTTTCGCGATTCGGTTCCGAACGATTTGATTCAGGCGAACCCGCTAGGTCTGGCAATCACGTATTTCCGCGAAGATGAGGCTTTCCAATGAGCGCCTTCGAATCGCCCGTTCCGCCCGCACAGAGTGTTTCAGATCAGGCTGCTCCAGACAAAGCGATGGAAAAACATTATTCACTGGAGCAGATCGGAGAGCTTTGGGGCTTGAGCACCAGGACCGTGCGCAAGATGTTTGAAAACGAGCCCGGCATCATCGTCTTCGGGAACACAGGCAGCTTAAGAAAACGTCGCTATCTGACGCTGAGAATTCCCGAAAGCGTCTTGCTTCGCGTTCATCGTCGTCTTCGAAGGGCAAGCTAGTGGGATATGATCTCTGACGATGAATGCTCCAAAGGGCAAGAAGGTTGACACTCAGCTTGTCGAACTGGCGGGTAGGAACTGGCTCGCGAGCGAACTATTGCGCGCTGGTGTTGAAATTGCCAAGCCGGAACGCGATCGGGGCATCGACCTGATTGCGTATCTTGATCTCGACGAACGGGTGGGCGAGTTCGTCGCCTGTCCCATACAAATGAAGGCCGCTACTGGAGCGGTGTTTAGCCTTGACCCAAAGTACGAACGGTTCCCACGCTTAATCCTTGCCTATGTCTGGTATCTGGGAAATCCCTCAGAGACGAAGTGCTATGCGCTCAGTTACAAGGAAGCATTGAAAGTTGCAGATGAAATGGGATGGACCAGGACGGCTTCTTGGCTCAAAGGTGGCAAAGCAGGACGACGCGGCTACTCAACGACCGCACCGTCTAAGCGGCTCCGAAGTCATTTGGCAAGCTACGAAATGACCCCTGATAAATGGTGGACCAAAATTAGTCGGCTCACCTGATGCGGCGCATTTAGAGGCATCGGCGTGAGTTTCTGGGCGATAATTACGTCCTATGGCCGAAGATTCCGTTCGTGATCTCGTGAGGTATGTTCGCCGAGTGCTGCAAGAGAAAGGACCGATTGGGGCATTTCTACTATCGGAACTGGACGCGTCAATTTCGCGTGGCGTAGATGAAGCCCCCAATGACGGTACTGAAAAGCCCGTACCGGCACAGGCGGTTGGCCGTCGTACACCAACTGAGATGGAACTGCTAGGAATTCTTGCTAGCACCTTGGAAACCTACCTCCTAGTTTTACCTGGGGTTGCTCGCAGTCTTTCTTCATATCTGGCGGAACACCATAAAGTCCGAGATGTTGAGATCACGCTCGATCCAAGCCTTCTTGGGGACGAATTGCAGCAGACTGGGCGGGCTCGAATCGGTGCAGTTGTTCCGCATCTTCCCGATGAAAAGGGACTGATCGCCTTAAAGCAAATTCGCGGGATTCTGGCAGATATCGGAACGGAAGGAGCGTAAGCATGCCTCAGCCCTCACTTTCAGAACTTAAATCGTTGATTGACGTCGTGCTCGACTCCATTGATCCGAATACCGCTGTATACCTGAATCGAAACACTGCGGACTCGGCATACGCCGGCTATGTTTTTACACTCGTTCTCAGAGCCGCACAGCGAATTGCCGATCCTAACTCCGTTATTCTAAACTCCGCTCAATCGGGGCCTCAAAATCCGCCCCCCCCTAGCGTGTTTGTCATACGTGGTGCACCCGGCGCTCTCTATTCAAACACTCAAGACTTTGGCTTTGCTGTTTTCAAATACAAGGGGAAGGACTACGAAATCCACCTTGGAGTGCAATACCGAGGGTCGTCGGACGTTTTGCACGAGTTTGACATTTCAGTCATCCCGAACAAAGACGCTAATGAGAGTCGCAAATCCAAGAAGCCACCTGGGCCAGGCAAGCCTTCTGCTGTCTTTGAGTGTAAGTTCTACGACAAGAATCTTGGGATTGAACTCGGTCGGGAATTTGTGGGGCTTCAATCCGATTTTACGTCAGTGCCGATTGCACGTCTTGTGACGAACTCTGATTCCGACAGCGTCGCGCTCTTCCTCAAGAAGAACAATCGCCCCAAGATGTCACGACACATTGAACCTGGCAACGCAAACATGGAAACTGAATTCGTGTACGCGGTCGCAGATGAATTAAGGAACTCACTGTAAATTTATCGAGTGAGAACAGCGGGCCTTAGTCTGTTGTTGTCCCCGACTTTCTGAAACCTACTCAGGTATGTGGTGTTCCAATTCATCCAAGAACTCCGGGGCATAAGTCTCGTTGACATGGTCACAATTCCAAAGACCCGACCGACGAACGTCGGCATGAGGACACGACAACCCAAGCCAAGAGTCTGACGGCGGATCAATCCGAAGACCCTGCTCAAGGGAGGCCTGACTCAACAACGCTATGCTGTTGCGCTCGATGTACTTGCGTCTGCTATCCGGTGACGGAGCATCCTGAATTGAAAGCCACAAGAGCGGCATGCTGCCGATGTAGCGGGAGACTGCGGTTTCCAGCAAATGTTCGGTTTCGCGGATTGCCTGTGAATAGCGGCCCTTGCCCCATGTTGGAATCGATAGATTGGAATCTTTCGCCGACAGCGCAGCCCCCACCAAGAGCCGGAAAACTGAACCTCGATTATTGCCGCCAAGATCAGCTGTTCCCTTGTGTTGCGCAAGTCGCCCCCAAAGTTTGGTTTTGGAGCCCTTTGTAATCGCGTGCGTCCCAACCCGCACTACCCTGAAGCCTGCGCCCGAGCCTGAACGTGTTTCGCCGTGTTCACAAAAGAAATACACGCCGCGTTCCGGCCATCCCGAACGCGCAGAGCATTTCGCGAGGTTTCGCATCTCGCCGAGATTGGATTCCAATCGGGCCAGCAAGTCGTAGAAGCGACGAAGGTCCGCGAGGCGGCTAGGGCTTGTCAAGGTTGCTCCGCTTTCCCAAGCCAACTCAGTTGCTCTCCAATACGCATGCCCCGCATAGGTACTGAAGTCTGACACCCGAGGGCCGACACAGCTGGTTCCAGAAACTCTCGATACTTTTGGCCGGCGAGAAAGACGACAATGTCGCCTGCTTGTAATGCACAACGTAGCTCGTTGATGACTCTCCGAGACCAGTCCACTCGTTGACTCTTCCGCATGTCGTTCAGAGTCTCGTTGTATGGCGCAACTTTAGTGTTTGGGTGCAGCAGTCCATACTTGGCCGACAGGATGCGCCACTCGTCTCCATCTTTGATTCGACGTAACACGTAGCTCCGCGCTTTCTGAAACCAGTCCGAGCAGTACAGCTGCTCAGCGGGGAGATCCAAAGCCCGCTTTTCAGAAACGCAAGACACGAGATAGATGGTTTTCATACTGCCTACCGAGTCTCCCGCCGACACATGTCCGGCGTTCCCCTCTACAATCGACATTCTAAGTCACATCAATTGATTTGCACGGACGAAGTGGCGCTTTGACTGAGCCACTCGCTGTGTACTTGCCAGCTTAGTTTCACGCTATTTTCAAGCTGTTCCTGCCGCGCCTTCACGAAGGGCGAGTAGTGCTTTTCCGTGACCTTCACGCTGCTGTGTCCCAACAAGAGCGACACCTGGTCAATCGGAACGCCTGAGAGAAGCAATTCCACGGCGAAGGTGTCGCGGAACATGTGAGGGTGGCAACGTTTCGGCGTGCCATCTGGTTTCTTGATCTTCGCTCGCTTGAATAGCCGGCGAAGTGCGCGTTGCCATCCCTTCTTGGCGGTTTCGGGATCGCCGTTGCCACTCCAGAAGAAATAGTTCGGGTTCGCGGTTGGCAGTGAGCGCAAGAGTTTCGCAAGCTCAGGTGGAAGCGGGACACGAACCGGAACTCCGGTTTTGGCCCTGTACAAGAAGAGCTTTCCATCAGCGCTTAGCTTGTCCTTTTCGACTGATACGGCATCTCGGATCGCAAGCCCAGACCAGCGCATCAAGAGAATCAGGGCACGCATTCGTTCGGGGCGATAGCGAAAGTCGCGCCCTCCTCGCCAATCTGCATAAGCGAAGGTCGCATCCTCGATGCGCTTAAATTCTTCGCGGGTGAAATAGTCGGTCGGAACGCGCTTTTCTTCCGCCTTCTTCATTTTGAGGGCAGGATTTTTGTCGAGCCAATCGTTGCCGATACAGAACTCGAAAAAGCCGATCAGGCGTTCATGTTTGCGGCGGGTGGTATTCGGGCCATTGCCCCACGTGGCACGAAACTTCACCAGATTCGGAGTGGTGAGTTCTCTCAGCAGAGACAGGCCCACGTCCTTCGCCCATGCCAGCAGGTGAAATTGGAAGAGGGTCTTGCTCTGGTTCGTGGTTGACTTCGACAGGCAGCGGGCGGTTTCGTCGGCACGATAGGCTGCAACGGCCTCCGCAATCGTGATTGCAGGTGCTGTCTTGCGCGCTCCGGGCCGCGCCTCTTCCTCAAGCTTGCGGGCTTTCTCTTCTGCCTGCTCCCAGGTGCGCGTCGCTGCGCTGGTGCGGAGGAACTCGTGATCTTCGCTGGGCGTGCCCTGAATCCACTTGGGGCAGCGGCAACGACGCCATGCGATGTCGTCGCGGTGCGGGCATTTTTGCGAATGGCGGGTGTAAACCGTCAGCATCTTTTTCGCTCCCTTTAGGAGAGATGCTGCGATTCCTGAGTTTGCTCGGTTGTACAAAAATTGTACAAACCAAATGCGGCTCTGTTGAAACTATTGAAAACATTGAGTCAGAATTTGGTGGAGCTAGTCGGGATCGAACCGACGACCTCATCGTTGCGAACGATGCGCTCTCCCAGCTGAGCTATAGCCCCTTGTTCCGGTGGGTGGTGTCTTGCTCGATTATTTTATCAGCCGGGCGGAAGTCTGACCAAATGCGCGAGTTTCCGTGCCGCGGGGTGCGAAGCGAGATGCCCTCGCGACCGCGGGCGGGACATCAGCGCCACGCGACTCAAACAAATCAGCTTGACGAAATCCCGCCATCTGCGTCTAACTAAAGAAAGCAAGAACCGGATCTGGGGAACGGTTCCTTATGTTTGCGCAACTGAATCCCGCGAGCGCTCGCCGGCAGCGATATGTGCTGGTGGTGTCGTGTACTTTGCATGCGCTGATTTTGGCTTGGCTGCTGCGGTCTCCCGCAGCGATTCGACTGATTCCCAATTCCGTCGCATTGGGACAGAACGGCACGTCTGTAACCCGGCTTTATTGGTCGAGCAAGAATCCCGATGACAGCTCGCACAGTTCATCCGACCTTGCCACCGTGCGGTACCGGCATGAGCGCTTTGGACAGAAGCTGACGTGGAAGGCTCCCGCACAACCGCCAAAACTTCCCGCGCCGCAAATGGCAGTCGCCAAGATCGAAGAGTCAGATAACTCCAAAACGCAGACGTTGTCAGCGCTGGGCCAGGGCGCGCAGGCGGGAGTTCCTTATGGCAGCCTGTATCACGGTTCACTCAATGGCGATGAGATTCGCCCGGCACTTCCCACCGCTACGTCCGATCCTGTGGTGTGGCCATGGCAATTGCCCACGTCCCCGGGAAATGAGGTCATCGAGATCACGATCGACGAACGTGGCGAGATCGTGAGCAAGACTGTTTTGCAGAGTCTCGGTCCCGACATCGACAGCAAATGCCTTGCGGCTCTGGAGAACTGGCATTTCCGTCCGGCCACGCGCAATGGCACTCCCATCCCTTCTAAGCAGGATGCCATCTTTCCCTTTCGCGCCCGAGGGTAATCGCTCGAAGGGCATGCCGATGTCCTCAGCCCGAATGCCTCTAATTAACAAAATCATTACACAATAGGGAGCGCCTCGCGCACGAGATTGATTGGTCCAGCCGCTATAATGCTGGTGTGGACAGGAACCAAGTCAAACAAGTGGCGTCGGCTGATTTCCCTACGCGCTGGGGCAGATTTCGCATTTACGGCTTTCGAGCCGAGACTGGGGCCGATGGCGGCCGCCGCGTGGAAGAGGCTGTCGCGCTAGTCATGGGCGATGTGAAATCGAAGCCTCCGCTGGTGCGGGTGCATTCGCAGTGCCTGACCGGGGATGTATTCGCTTCCTTGCGCTGCGATTGCCGGCAACAATTGGAGCTTTCTTTATCGCTGATCGGAGGCGAGGGAGCGGGCATTCTGATTTACGAACAGCAGGAGGGGCGCGGCATCGGCTTGATGGCCAAGCTGCAGGCTTATGAACTGCAGGATGCGGGGCTCGATACCGTAGAGGCCAATGTCCGCCTGGGATTTAAAGCTGACCAGCGCGACTTTACCCTGCCGGGAGAGATTCTTAAAGCGCTGGGTGTCACTCGCGTGCGACTGCTGTCGAACAATCCCGATAAAGTCGAGGCTCTGGAGCACTCGGGGGTGCAGGTGGTGGAGCGCGTGCCGTGCGAAGTGATTCCGAGTCCGCATGCGGAAGAGTATCTCAAGACCAAGAAAGAGAAGATGGGCCACCTGTTCACGTCCGGCTAGTGACGCAGTTTCTCAATAGAACGCCACCTTCGTGCTGTATGCATTCTCGGCTCTAAGGATAGAATCGGGGGCATCAGCAGAAATTACTGCGAAGTTATGAAAAGACTTGCGGCCATCCTCTGCCTCGCGATCTGTTGCCTAACACTGAACGCTCCTCCAGCTGGCGCGCGCTCGAGGGACTCCGTTGCCGCGCAGAACCGGGCATCGCAGAAAGCACAGAAGAAGCAGCAGAAGGCAATGAAGAAGTATTTGAAGAAGCAGAAGAAGGCGCAGGACAAGATGTTCAGGAACAGCCAGAAGAATACGCATTACCCGAAGAGACAGTTCTGACCCGCAGGGCGGGGGATTCGCCGAACGCCTCTCCCGCTCCCATCCTGAATTAGCCGAAGGACTCCCGATTCAAACGATCCAGCCGCCGCCCACGACCACTTCTCCATCGTAGAAAACTGTTGCCTGCCCCGGCGTGATGGCGCGCTGCGGCTGATCAAACGTAACCAGAATTTCGTCCTCACCCGCGGGCTGGATCACCGCAGGCGCAGGCTCGTGTCGATGGCGAATCTTCACCGCGACGCGCATCGGCTCGCGTAGATCCTCGACCGAGATCAGATTCACCCGCCGCGCCCGCAGGGTGCGTGAGTAGAGGTGCTCGTCGCACCCGACAATCACTTCCTTGTTCGCACCGCTGATCTGAATCACGTAGAGTGGCGATCCGGTGGCCACGCCCAGTCCCTTGCGCTGACCCACGGTGAAATTGTGGATTCCGCTGTGTTCGCCAATGACTTCCCCGGTGGTTGTGACAAGCTCGCCTGCCGTATCGGGCAGCGATTCGCCCTGTTCGGCGAGATAGGCATCAATGAAGCGCTTATAGTCGCCGCCGGGAACGAAACAGATCTCCTGGGAGTCCGGCTTCTCGGCGAGCGCGAGGCCATAACGTCGCGCCAGTTCGCGCACCTGCGGCTTGGTCATGTCACCAAGCGGAAACAGCGTGCGGCTGAGCTGCTCCTGGGTAAGCCCGAATAAAAAGTAAGTCTGGTCCTTGCTCGAATCCGCGGGACGCTTGAGCAGCCAACGATCGTGAGCCGCGTCATAGATAACACGGGCATAGTGACCGGTGGCGATGCGCTCCCCACCAATCTGCCGAGCCACGATGAGCAGCTGATCAAACTTCAGGTGATTATTGCAGAGGCTACAGGGGATGGGAGTGCGCCCGGAAAGATACTCCTCCACAAACGGGCGCACCACGTCGCGCTCGAAGCGGTCCTCATGGTTGACCACGTAATACGGAATCCCGATCTGCTGCGCCACCCGGCGGGCATCGTAGACGTCGTCCAGAGAACAACAGCGTCCCTGCACCGATTCAGGCATGCCCTCGCGTCCCGCCAGCCGACGCTGGTTCCAGAGCTGCATGGTGAGCCCGATGACGTTGTGGCCTTCGGCGCGCAGCATGGCCGCGACGGTGGATGAGTCCACACCGCCCGACATGGCCACCGCGATGGTCGTGTTCTCTGACATATAACGGGGCTCTTGGCACCTGAATTACGGGCCGTCAATGGCTAAATGCCAGGCCCTAAGTGCTAACGGTCTGTTTCCGATACGTCGGCGACATCTCCCGTAAACGCGCAACTGTCTCAGGCACGAGCGAGAGCGCGAAATCGATGTCCTCTTCCGTCGTCTGCTTGCCCAGGCTGAAGCGAATGCTCGCCCGCGCTTGTTCCGGACGCAGTCCCATCGCCACCAGCACATGCGATGGTTCGATGGCTCCCGACGAACACGCCGCGCCGGTCGACACCGCCAGCCCTTTCAAATCTAAGGCGATGACCAGAGCCTCGCCCTCGATATGGTCGAACCGAATGTTGGTGGTATTCGGCACGCGCGGGGCGCCATCGCCATTCACCACAGCTTCATCGACCTGCGCGAGGATGCCTTGCTGCAGCCGGTCGCGCATAGCGGCCACTTTCTGGTCGTCACCACGGGAAAACCCGGCGACCGCAAGTTCCGCCGCCTTGCCTAGACCCACGATGCCTGGGACATTCTCCGTACCCGGGCGGCGCGAACGCTCGTGCCGGCCACCGTGGAACATGGGCCGAAGTTGCGTCCCCTTCTTCACGAACAGAGCGCCCGTACCCTGAGGCGCATGAATCTTGTGGCCAGATATCGTGAGCGCATCACATCCAATGCGCTTCACGTCGATCGGCACCTTGCCCGCGGCCTGCACCGCGTCGGTGTGAAACAGCACGCCGGCTTCGGCCGCAATCCTGCTGATTTCTTCCAGCGGCTGCAACGCGCCGGTTTCGTTGTTTGCCATCATCACGGAAATCAGCTTCGTCTTCGGCCGCAAGGCCTGCCGTACATCCGCGGGATCCACCAGCGAACGCCCATACACGGGCAGAACCGTGACTTCACATCCCAACTCCTCCAAATGCTTGCAGGCATGGAGTGCCGCATGATGCTCGATGCTCGACGTGATCACGTGATCGCCAGGTGCAACCAGCCCCGAGATTGCTAGATTGTCGCCTTCGGTGCCGCCGCTCGTGAATACGATTTCCGATGCACTGCCCCCCAGCAGTCCGGCCACCGCATCGCGCGCATTTTCCACCGCCGCCCTTGTCTCCTGCCCGTGATGATGAATTGAGGATGCATTGCCAAAACGCTCAGTGAAAAACGGGCGCATGGCCTCAAACACCTCCGGCAGGAGCGGAGTGGTGGCGTTATTGTCGAGGTAAACTCTGCGCATGAGGAACCCACTTCTATTCTATCTGAGGCGCCGTGCAACTCTGGGAAATCGCTGATTCAGGCAACACGGCAAGGACGTGGGACTCAGTCTCATCCCTGCTGTAAATGCAGCCGACGCCCAGGCTCCAGCATCCAATGAGATACCATCTGCCAGGAGCCTTCCCGCTGCTGTTGCGGCCTTTCGGATGGTAAATTACTACGTACAGTGTTTCCTGCCGCACCCTGAAAGAAAATATAGTTGGCATCGACGAACAATTCGCACCCGCCGTCCAGCCGGCGATGGATTTGGCTGGCTGCGCTCCTGGTTTTACTGCTGATTGTTTACTCCTACCTCCACCAGACTCCGCTCAAAGTGCGCGCCGCCTCGGTGGTCCGCGGGCCTATCCGGAGCGTGGTCACGACCAATGGGAAGGTTGAGCCCATCCAGAATTTCGAAGCCCACGCCCCGATTGCCACAACCGTGAAGCGCCTCTTAGTCAAGGAAGGGGACCACGTCCGCAAAGGTCAGTTGCTGCTGCAGCTTGATGATTCCGATATCCGATCGCAGGCAGCGCGTGCCGAAGCTCAAGTCAAGGCCGCGCAGGCGAATCAGGCCGCTCTCAAAACTGGCGGCACGCAGGAAGAGGTCCTCACGACAAATGCGCAACTGATTAAGGCGCGCACCGATCGTGACCTTGCCCAGCGTAATCTGGACGCGCTCAAGCACCTGCAGCAGGAAGGCGCAGCCTCGCCGGGCGAAGTCAGCCAGGCTGAAGACAAGCTGAAAAGCGCTCAGGCGGATGTCAATCTTCTCGAGCAGAAACAAAAAGACCGCTACTCCCGGCCTGAGGTCGCCCGCACAGAAGCGCAGGCGGCCGAAGCGGAAGCGGCCTATGAAGACGCAGAAGACGCTCTGCGAAAGTCGAACGTCCGCGCTCCTTTCGACGGCATTGTCTACGCACTACCAGTCAAGTCTGGCGCCTTTGTTCAAAATGGAGAGTTGCTTCTGCAGGAAGCCGACCTCTCCAAAATCCTGGTGCGGGCATTCGTGGACGAACCGGACGTCGGCCGGCTACAAGCCGGGCAAAAAGTGGAAGTCACGTGGGACGCGATTCCGGGCCGTATCTGGACCGGTACGGTGAACACGCTTCCCTCCACGGTCAAGTTGCATCTCTCCCGAAATGTTGGCGAGACCACCTGCCTCATCGACAATCACGATCTGAAATTGCTGCCGAATGTGAATGTGGGCGTGACGATCGTAGTTGCCGAACACAAGGACGTGCTCACTTTGCAGCGCGATGCCGTGCGCCTCGATGACAGCAAACCTTATGTTTTCCGCATTGACGGCGACCGGGTGAAGCGCCAGGACATCCAATACTCGTTACAGAATTTGACCCGGGTGGAGATCACCTCCGGGCTATCGCAAGGCGACAGAGTGGCGCTTCCGGCGGAAGAATCGAAGCCACTGTACGACGGCGCCTTGATCAAGATTGTCCGCTGATGCATCGGATGAGCTTACGAATTCTCCTCACATGCGCGTTCGTTTCCCTATTCGTGCCCGTCACTTTCGCCGAGAGCACGCCTCAGCAACTGCTTGCCTCCGGTCATGTGGATGACGCGCTCGCGACCTTGCAGCAAGAGACAAAAAGCTCCAAGCCGGCCGCAGATTCTTTCAACCTGCTGTGCCGTGCCTACTTCATGCTGGAAGATTGGGATCGCGGCATAACCGCCTGTGAGCGAGCCACCAGCCTTGATCCGCAAAACAGTATGTACTTTCTCTGGCTGGGCCGCGTTTATGGAGAGAAGGCCGACCATGCCGGATTCCTGACGGCAGCGGGTCTGGCCAAGAAAGTCCGGTCATCCTTCGAGCGCGCGGTCGAACTCGATACGAGAAACTGGGAGGCTCGGACCGACCTGGCCGAGTTCTACCTGGAAGCGCCGGGGATTGTGGGCGGAGGCAAGGACAAGGCGCGTGCTCAGGCCGAGGCAATCCAATCTCTGAATCCCGCCATGGGGCACTGGGTTCTGGCTCGGATTGCAGAAAAAAACAATAATCCGGCGGAAGCCGAACGTGAATATCGCGCCGAAATCGCGGCCAGCCATTCCAGCGCCCGCTCGTGGTTCGATCTGGCAGCTTTTCTGCGCCACGATAACCGGCTGGATGAGATGGATGAGGCGGTACGAAAAATCGAATCCAGCCCGCTTGATCGTCCCGACACGCTGATGGACGCTGCCGGTCTTTTACTGCGTGCGAACCGCGATCTTCCACTCGCTGTAACCCTGCTACGGCGGTATCTTGCCGCCCCGGTGGAACAAGGTCCTGCCTTCAAAGCACATGATTTGCTGGGGCGGATATTGGAGAACCAAGGAGACTTGCACGGCGCCGCCGATGAATTTGGAGCGGCACTTGCCCTGGCGCACACTTACACACGGGCCGAGCAAGATTTGAAACGAGTAGAGCATTGAGCCTCCGTGTTTTTTGCTCGCCCCGCGGGTTTGAGCTTCTCTCTACCCGAAAGTGCTGCCACTACCGCGTCCGGCATTTAGAATTTCGCTTGCATCCAAATCGTTCATACCGCGATTCGCTCCGTTGGAAAGGGACGCAATGAACAATGTTTGCGCCGTTACCCGCCCCGTAGCCTGGATTTTCGCAGTCATTCTTCTTCCCGCTTCGTTGTTCGGCGAGCCGGTTTCGCTCAAGCGGGTTGTGCAGCTTGCGTTGTCGCATGCGACCGGTGCGGCGATCACCGCGGCTGACGAGCAGCATGCCTTGGCGGGCTACCGCGAATTGCGTGACAACTACATCCCGCAGCTTTCCACTGGAGCGGGGCTCGGCTACTCGTATGGTTTTCCCTTGTCTCTGGAGGGCTCGGCCCCCTCCTTGTTCAACGTCACCACGCAATCGGCTTTGTTGAATCCGTCCCTGCACGATTTCGTTCGGGCGGCGAAAACCGACTCCACCGTAGCTTCGTTGAAGAATAAAGATGAGCGCAATCAGATCATCCAGGATGCAGCGCAAAGTTACGCCGACCTTGCCAAGTGGGAACAGCGCCTGGCGAACCTTCAAGAAACAGAAGCCGAGACTAACAAGATGGAAGCCGCCGTAGAAGAACGCGTGAAAGAAGGCATTGACAGCGAATTCGATCAAACCAAGGCGCGTCTGTCGGCAGCCCGCGTCCGCCTGCGCATCGCCGAAGCTCAGGGGTCAGCCGATGTCGTGCGGGAGCACCTTTCTAAACTCACGGGGCTTCCGGCCCCGAGCATCCAGACCGATCCCGATTCGATTCCGGCGGCCCCTTCGGCGCCTCCGAGTGATGAAACTGCGAAGGACGCTGCCTCGACCAGTCCCTCCGTGGAAGCGGCCGTGGAGCATGCACGCGCGCAATATTTGCGGGCGCAAGGCGAGCACCGCGCCCTCTGGCCAAGCGTCGACTTCGCCGCCCAATATGCCCTGCTCTCGAAATTCAACAACTTTCAGAACTACTACATTCCGTCGAGGCCGTGCACTACATCGCTTGGCACGTTCCTGTGCGTGACCAACAACTTCCAGCAGAACAATGCCACGGTCGGAGTGAGTATCCGTTTCCCGCTGTTCAACGCCTCGCAACGTGCTCGGGCTCAGGCAGCCGATGCCGATGCCCGCAAAGCGAGCAAGCAGGCGGAGGCTGCGAAGAATCAGGTTTCCGAAGAAACGCTTCGGCTGCAGCGTTCCGTCACGCAATTGCAAGCAGCGCGGGACGTAGCTCAATTGGAACTGCAGGTCGCGCAGAAAAATCTGGAGGTCATACAAACGAGGATGGATAACGGCACCGCCAACCTGCACGATCTTGCCGAGGCTCGAACTCAGGTCAGCGAACGGTTTATTGCTGTCCAAGATGTCTCGTTCAATCTTGAGTGCAGCCAGCTGGGTTTGCTGCGCTCGACGGGAGATTTGGAAAAATGGGCGCTGGGAAAGTAGCGCCACCTTGCGGCCGATATCATGGCGGTGTTTGGCAAGATCCGGCGAACAATTCGCGTTCTTACCCGCTTCTCTAGAGTTTTCCGCGCAACATCTTCAGCACCTGCCGGATCGCCTTTTCGTTCCGCCGATACCAGCGCCACTGCCCATGCTTGGTCGCGTCAACCAATCCGGCTTTGGTCAAAATCCCCATATGATGCGAGACGGTGGGCTGGGAGAGCCGAATGCGCTCCTCGATCTCTCCGCCGCAAAGACAGTGACCGTGAACCGTACTTGGCGCTGCAATTTTTGCGCCTCCCTCTTTCAAAACCTGTAAAATCCGCCGCCTCGTGGGATCGGCAATGGCGTGAAGCAGCCGGTCGAGAGATTCCTCTGCAGTCATGATGTCTTACGAATATCGTTAAAATCGATGACTGTCAATGTGACAAACTCGATGTCTGTGAGGAAACTTTTCTTGGCATCCCGGTGTCCAATCAGAACGTAGCCCCTTCCATCTTTGCCGGCAACTTCGGCCTTCTGGTCGTGACTGCAATGTGAGGTCTGCAATGGGCCAGGATGATCAGTCGGAAGCCTCGCGGACCAGATTCTGGCCGGCGATACTTGGCTTATTGTTCGCCGCAGCCGTCGCAGCTGCTGTTTGCCGCCCGCCTTCGACGCGCTTTCTTTCCTGGGCAGAACTATGGGGCGCAGGTCTTGTCCGCATGCTGGCGGTCTGGATCGCATGCGTTGGCGCTGCCTGGGCTTGCACCGCGTTGAGTCCGAACCTGAGCCGCATCCATTCCCACAGGCTCATTCTCGGGACCTCCCTGAACGCGCTCTGGCTGACGCCGCTAGCGCTTTTCATCCGCGAACATTCCATCTGGACAGTTGCAATCGCCTCCACGCTTGCAATACTCGTTACGCAATCGATCCAGGCAATCCAACCACCGTTCGCCAGAGCCAGTTCAAAGGAATCGCTGCTATTTTCATTGCACCCTGATAATCTTCCGCTCTCGTTCAAGCAGGCTCCGCAGATCTCAACCGCCGCAGCCCTCTGCGCCCAATGCGGACTCCTTGCCGCGTTCGCGGGATACCCATTCGCTGCCGCCCTTCTGGTCGGCATCGCTTTTGCGTCCTGGACCTGGTCTTATGGCTACAACGTTCCTGCCGCGTACAGGCAGCAAAACACTTCCGCAACCGAAGTGCGCAACGTCATGCTAGTGACTCTTTCATTTCTTTTCGTGCTGGGGGCGCTGTTTCCCTACTTGCAGACCTCGCACGGATACGGGCGTTTTGGCATTTCGGTCGGACAATTCAACGCGCCGCCTGGAGGTCTCGGCCATCGCCGCGGGCAACCGATTCACGTCACGAGCCCCGAGAAATCCGCAGTTACGGCCAGCGAAGGCGACAGTGGAATCATCCTGCTGCCTGCGACTCAGACCCTTACAAAACTTGTTGCGCCTGCGCCCACGCCATTCACCACTCTGCCCACGAATGGCCGCCCTTCCGACCCGCTTATCATTCCCTTCAGCGGCGTGTACTGGTTCTTCAAAGCGCCTGACATGCAGCCGCCGAAAACCGCGCGCCAGGCCCGGGCAAGCCCCGATAAGGTCGAAATTCGCTCCACCGACCGTCGGCCACTCTCGATCGAGGCTCACGACTACCTGGGCAATCTGATCGACCTTAATTGCTGCAGCCGCATTCAAATCGCGATCCGCAATGCCGATCGCTATCCAGAAACCGTTTCACTGGAGCTGGTGCTGGTGAATACAAGCCTGCCAAGCCGTCCTTCTGAATCGTTGGGGATCATGATGGTCAGGTCTACGCGACCCTGGAACATTTATGGCAAGCCTTCGACGGCCAGCGAGACGTTGAATTTCTCCATTCCGAACCGTTCCTCGCTCCATCATTTCGATGAAGTGAAAATCGTGTTTCGCCTCGATCGTGCCCGCGCCGACGCGGGCGCCAAAATTGCCATCGATCACTTCGTGCTGATTCCGCGAGGCTTGTGAAGGCGAGTTGAAGAATGCTCTACTGCGCAAAGGAGCCCTAAGACGCTGACACGATGAGCAGAGCCTGTGGACGCGTTTGAGCCCTGCGATTATTTCTTCAGAATCGGACTATACCCGTCGCCCATCAGCTTCGTCCGCATCGCTTCCGCGTCTTTGATTTCGGAAAATGGTCCCAACTGCACGCGAAAGAGCTTGTCCGTTGCAGCGCCGGAAGCGACGAACGCGGGATAGTCTTTCTTTTTCAGCGCATCGACTAAGGCATCCGCGTCCTCCTGCTTGCTGACCGCGGCCACCTGCACAAAATATCCGCCGGACGGCAACGTAGTCGTAGGATCAACGCTATTCGACGCGGGAGCTTGCCCAGAAGTTGTGTTCGCCGGAGGAGGGGCAGCTGTTGTATCCGTCTTCGTGTCAGTCTTGGGATCGGCGGGCGGTGTCAGTTCTGGGGTGGCATCCTTCTGCTCAACCGCCTTGTAAAACGTCATCGGAGGAGCCGCGCCAGTCGAGCCTCCGCTGGCTTTGCCTGTGTTGGAAGTCTGTGGTACCGCCGTGCTGGCTGCGGCAATGGTTGGTTCCGACTTACGCCCGAGCGAGTATCCCAGCCCGAAGAACAAAGCACAGATGCCGACTAGCCCGAAGAAAAGCAGCAGCAGTTTCCCCGTGCCTAATGTAATTTCCGTATCCTGTGACGAAGCCATAGTTCAACTCCTGGCGCTCGCTTTTTCTCGCTGTTGCGAATTGCTAGTAACTCTTATGCTGTTTTCGGCGCCGGCGCTTCTCCATCTCCCGGCTTGGCCAACAACTTCTGAATTCCCGAGAAGAAATCCACCGGCACCGGAAATACCACGGTCGTATTCTTCTCCACGCCAATTTCGGTGAGAGTCTGCAGATAGCGCAACTGCACACTGACCGGCTCGCTCGAGAGCAAGTGGGCGGCATCTACCAGGCGCTGCGCGGCGGAGAATTCGCCCTCCGCGTGAATGATCTTCGACCTCTTCTCACGTTCGGCCTCGGCCTGTTTAGCCATCGCGCGCAGCATCGACTCAGGCATATCCACCTGTTTGACCTCCACGTTGGTGACCTTCACGCCCCAGGGCGAGGTATGCATGTCGAGAATGCTCTGCAGCCGCAAGTTGATTTTGTCGCGATGCGCCAGCAATTCATCCAATTCCTGCTCACCGAGCACCGAACGCAGCGTGGTCTGCGCAAACTGCGAAGTCTGATACACGTAGTTCGAAACCTCCACCACCGCCTTCCGCGGCTCAATCACCCGCAGGAAGATCACGGCGTTGACTTTCAGCGTGACGTTATCGCGCGTAATAATGTCCTGCGGCGGTACCTCCAGCGCTTCCTGCCGCAGTGAAACGCGAACCATCCGGTCCACCGGGGCAAATACGAGAATTACTCCCGGCCCCTTGGCCTGAGGAAGCAATCGGCCCAGCCGGAAAATCACTCCTCTTTCATATTCAGCCAGAATTTTGATGGAACTGAGTAGATAAATAACAACGATGATGATTACGATCGTCGTAAACCCAAAGCCTAGACTTTCCACAAACGCCTCCCACCAGGAGTGCAGAGCACTCCTACCGCGGATTGTATAGCAGCGGCGAGCAGGGAACTCGGCAAATCAAGGGATTAGCATTGCTGGGATTGGTGCATCGCAAAGCCACCGGCAAAACTCAGCTTCGATCCGGATCCACCGTCTGATCCAGATAGATCCATAGCACCCGGGCCATCCACGTCAATACAGGTGTTAGAGGTAGGAAGAGCACGGTTCCAGCCGCCACACTCTTCATGAGCGGCCAATGCAGAGTGAACCACGCCAGAGCCGACAAAGCGGCCAACGCCCCGATACCCAAGGCGTATCCGATATACATTGCCCCGAGGAAGTATCCGGGCTCGCGCTCAAACTTCAACCCACACACCGGACAGCGCTCATGCATGCCGGGAAATCGCCAGACGGATTTGAGAAAGATCTTTCCGCTCCGGCATCGTGGACACAGCGCCGACAGGATGCCCCGAATTGCAGAGACGCCCACCTGCTGCATGGACGCGAGTGTAACAGGCGAACAACCGACAAAAGAGAGGGCGGTTCGCAGGCCCTCTGGGACTGTTCTTTCCAATCTTACGAGGTGGACTTCGCCACATGAATCCGGCTGGCATCGATGGTCACGTCGCGCTGAATCTCCATCTCGATGGATGTGCCCACGTCGAGCTTCAGCTCGGGACCATGCTTCAGCAGCGCCCAAGCTACTCCGCCGGCGATGCCCGCCAGCCCGCCATAGCGCGCCCCGTTCAATCCGCCGGCGGCTACGCCGCCGATACTGCCAACTGTGCCTCCGACGGCCGCGCCCTTGGCGGCGTCTTCCAGCCGCTTCCCGGTGTCTTTGTCCTGCTGGATGGTTCCTTCCGCATCCTTCACCGCTTTGTTGTCCGCGCCCGGCGTGTTTTCGATGGACCCTGGCAACATCACCGTATAGCCGCTGGGATAGATCATCGACGTGAAGTGAATCAGAATCTCGGCACGCTTCTTCGAGCGTCCAGCGTGCTCGGCATGCATGATCTTGCCCTGGATGTACGTTCCGGCGGGAATGAGGATGCGGTCATTCAACACAAAAGGGAACGCCGTCTGCGCATACACCGCATCGCCTTCGCGGGCATTCTTGGTTGAGATCGCCTGTGCCAGCGTCAGCGGGACCTTGGAACCCGCCGGAATCACAACTGAATTGGAGTTGCGAGGCGCAACCGGAGTGATCGAGGGAGCGGCGGCAGGCGTCGTCTGAGGTACTGGTTTGGCCGCAGGAGCATTGGGGGACGCGGGATTTTCGGCTGCCTGTCCCCAAGCCATTCCTGAAACCAGTAATATCGCCGTGAACAGCGCACGCATTCCGCACCTCCAAGCAGGGGATCCTTGCTGGCCTAGCTTTCAGGCTGAGATTACCACGACTTAGCCGCTATGATGCATGCCGGCGTCCACGAGTTATCCTCCTGGATGCGTACGGCGCACCCACAATTATTCGCAAGGTACGGCGCGTAATTGGCGGAACTCATAGCCGCGAATCGCGTTGAAAGTTGGGCAATATTGCTGTAACGTGTGTGGTCCCAGCGCCACGGGCTCATTCGATCCAAACGGACCTCTTCCCTTCCTGTCCGTTTGATCTCGCTGGGTGCGGTTGATTCCGAGTAGAGGTGTCCGGATGCGCGTTTGCCTCGTGTGTGCGGTAAGATCCCTTCCCTTTCGTGTGTTTCCCGTTTTTGCGATTGCGCTGACCATGCTGATGTTGTCTGGAATCGCTGCCGGTCAGGATGGGGCAACGAAGTTGATGGCGGCTCCGCGTCCGCTGATCACGCAGTCGCTGGACGAGGCACAGGTCACGGTCTTGAAGGGAAACACGCATCCGCTGGCGAGGCCGGAGTTTGACCTGGGAACGGCGCCCGCGACTTTGCCCATGCAACGCATGTTGCTGGTGCTGAAGCGCAGCGACGCGCAGGAGGCAGCGCTCGAGCAACTCTTCGACGATCAGCAGGACAAGAACTCGCCGAATTATCACAAGTGGCTGACGCCCGAGCAGTTCGGGCAGCAATTTGGTCCGACCGACGCCGACATGCAGACGATTACTAATTGGCTGCAATCCCACGGATTTCAGGTGGGGACCACGAAAGGCCGCACTGTGCTGGAGTTTTCCGGCTCGGCGAGTCAGGTGCAGGAGGCGTTTCACACCACGATTCACAAATACGCGGTGAATGGCGAGCAGCACTGGGCCAACGCGAGCGATCCCAGTATTCCGACAGCGCTCACGCCCGCTGTGGCAGGCGTGGCGTCGCTGAATAACTTTCAGAAGAAGGCGATGAACCGGTTCATCGGAACGTATTCGGAGAAGACCAGGGAATTGGTGGGCGTTGCGCCAACTTACACCTTTGGATGCGGAAGCGGATCTGAGTGCTACGGGATCGTACCTTACGACTTTGCCACCATCTATGACGTGACGAAGCTGTGGACGAACGGGATCAACGGCACGGGGCAGACCATCGCGATCGTAGGCCGAACCAACATCAATCCCAACGACGCAACCACGTTCTGGCAACTTTTTGGCCTAACCGTGCCCGCGAACAAATTGCAGGTGACGCTGAATGGGCCGGACCCGGGCATCGTTGGAGATGAAGCGGAAGCCGACATCGACATTCAGTGGTCAGGTGCCGTAGCCCCGCAGGCAACGATTAATTTTGTGGCCTCGGCATCGACGGAAACGACCGATGGGGTTGATCTATCCGCAGTGTACATCGTCGAGAACAATCTGGCTCCAGTGGTGAGCGAGAGCTACGGGGAATGCGAACTGGGCTTAGGAACTGCCGGGAATCAGTTTGAAGCTGCGCTTTGGGGACAGGCCGCAGCGCAAGGGATGACCGTCATGGTGTCGTCGGGAGACAACGGCGCAGCCGGCTGCGACGATCCCTCCTACCCGGCCCAGTACGGGTTGAACGTAAACGGAAACGCTTCCACTCCTTACAACGTTGCCGTGGGCGGCACCGATTTCAACCAATACAACAGGTGGACGACCTACTGGAATTCAACCAACGACCCGACAACGCAGGCATCGGCGAAGGGATATATCCCTGAGACTACGTGGAACGATTCCTGCACCAACAGCCTCGCGGTCACCCTGGGCTACGGATCAACGGCGGAGCAGGCTTGCAACAATTACCAGATGCTTCAGGCCGGGGGAGTGAACTCCATCGGCGGCAGCGGCGGCCTGAGCAATTGCACTACGAACAGTCAGACTCTCGGCTCCTGTTCGCAGGGATACTCCAAACCGTCCTGGCAGACAGGCAGCGGAGTTCCCGCGGACGGGAAGCGAGATCTTCCTGATGTTTCGCTTTTTGCCAGCAATGGTTTCCTGGGGACGTTTTACCTCGTTTGTCAGTCGGACATGACCGGCGGTGTCTGCGATCTTAATAATCTGGCCGGCTTTGGCGGAACGTCGGTCTCCTCGCCGGCGTTTGCGGGCATTATGGCGCTGGTTAACCAGGAGACAGGCGAACGCCAGGGCAATGCGAATTACATTCTTTATAAGCTGGCAGCGCAGCAGCCGACCGCCTTTCACGACGTACCTGCTGGCAGCACGATTGCCATGCCGTGCGTGACCGGATCGCCAAACTGCACTACCAAAACTGCGGGCGACTCTTACGGCGTGCTCAGTGGATACAGCACGACGACCGGCTATGACCAGGCGACCGGGCTGGGATCGGTGGACGCAAACAACCTGGTCACGAAGTGGAGCTCGGTGACGCTGCTTCCCTCGGTCACCACGTTGAGCAGCTTAACTCCGACGACGCTTACGCACGGCCAATCCGTCAGCATCAAGGCATCCGTCGCGCCGCAATCGGGAACTGGAACACCCACAGGACAGATCTCGCTGCTCGGCGGGCCGAGCAACAGCACGCAACCAATCGGTGCGTTTACGTTGAGCAGCGGCTCGACTTCCGGAAGCACGGAGATGCTCCCGGGCGGCTCGTATTCGGTGACGGCGCATTACCCGGGGGATGCGACCTATGCCTTGAGCGATTCGGCACCGATCAGCGTAACGGTGAATCCGGAGAGCAGCCAGCAGCAGGTGTTCCTGGTGACCTTCGATTCCAATGGCAACGTGGTCAACAGCGATACGACGACAGCACTCTATGGCTCGCCTTATCTGCTGCGGGTGAACGTAGAAAACGCAGCAGGAAAAATGTGTGCGCCATTCAGCAGCAGCGGAGCAACCGCCTGCCCTACGGGAACCGTAACGTTGACTAACAACGGCAATACGCTGGATGCAGGCACCTACACACTTAACAGTTATGGCTACACTGAGGATCTCGCGGTTCAGCTTCCTGGCGGCTCGAATCCGGTGACGGCGGCCTATGCTGGAGATAACAGCTTCAACGCAAGTTCGATCACAACTTCGATCACGATTACTCCCGCTCCTACGACCGTTAGTGCTCCGGTGATCCCGCCGGTAACTGTTGGGCAGACGGTGGGAATCATTGCCTATGTGAACACAACGAGTTCGGGAGCAGGGCCCTCGGGCACAGTTACTTTTTTTGCGAATGGAAAGGCTATTAGCGGCACGCTCACGATGTCTCCGTCTTCAGGAGGGGCAAGCTTTTCGGCATCCGCCACCGCCAACTTTGTTGCCGATGCTAGCGCCTTCCCTACACCCGGTAGCTACACGATTACGGCGACATATAACGGAGACGCGAATTACACTACTTCGACATCGCCAGGGACGAATGTCACTGTGCAGTATCAGGCCCCAATCGTTGACGTCACGCCACCGCAGCAAACGGTGACCTACGGCGGTACCGGAACCATCACAGCGCTGGTGGACACGACAAATAAGTCCACCTATCCCACAGGCACGTTGACTTTTTCTGATGCCTACAGCGGCACGGTCGTGGCGGGACCGACAGCATGCGCAAGCACTACGGATTCCAGCGGCAATTTCGCCTGTCAGGCAGTCGGTAAATTCACCGTGAAATCCAGTGACCCGATCGTTTCGAGCTACAGCGGTGACGCAAACTATCCCGCGGCGAGCACATGGGCATTCATCACTATGCCTGACTTCACAATGTTTCCGCAGGGCTCGGTTCAGGTGACTGCAGGCCAATCCCAAAACGTGACCATTACCTTTCAAAGCCAGAATGGACTCGGCGGCACGATAGGTAATTTTGCTTGCTCTGGTCTGCCTGCGGAGACCACTTGCACTTTTAGCCCGACGCAAGTCACGCTTGCCGCCAATGGTAGCGTATCGACGACGCTTACAGTAAGCACGGCCGCGCTTGGACAGTCCCGCAAGCACGTCGGTCTGAACGCAAGAAGTTCGGAAAGCGGCGGAGTGATGCTTCTGTTCGGCGTCTCTCTTCTGGGCATTCCCTTATCGCGCCGAAGAGGACGACTACCTCGTGTGATTCTGTTGGCGCTGTTGTCCATTCTTGTTCCAAGTTGCTCAAGCTCGGGCGGTGGAGGCGGGGGAGGCGGCGGCACTCCGAATCCTTTGCCCTCGATTACGTCGCTGAGCCCTACCCAAGTTGCTGCGGGATCGCAGATCCAAACCTTGGATATCAACGGATCGAATTTTCTCAGTTCCTCCACTGTGACCTATAACGGGACTCTCCACAACAGCTCATTGCGGAGTCCTACACAGATCCAGATTGCACTTGCTGCAAGCGATGTCGCTACGAATGGCCAGTATCCGGTGATAGTAACCAACCCTAGTCCCGGTGGCGGTTCCTCGGCTCCGATGAATTTTGCGGTTGTATCGGGGACTCCGACTGGAAACTTCACTGTTACGCTGAATGCCACAAGCGGAGCGATTACGCACACCACAACGATGAATATGCTCGTGCAATAGCCGTAGCTCGCTCAGCAGCGATTCTTGTACGATTTCTGCTGCTTTTCAAAGTGGGCATCGCGCTGGTGTAGGATTATTCGCGTTCACTTCAATCCCCATGAAACTTTCTGCTCTTGCTTCCACTCTGCACGCACGTCTCGAAAACGGCTCTCCTGACACGGAAATCGCCGGGGTCAACGGTATTGAACAGGCCGGCCCCGGCGAACTGACCTTCGTCTCGAATCCCAAGTATGCGGCGGCCGCGCGAACCACGAAGGCGTCGGCTGTCATTGTGGAGGAGGACTTTCCGGCGATCCAGACGGCAATGTTGCGCGCAAAGGATCCATATCTCACGTTCGCCCATGCGCTGGAACTTTTTCATCCGGCAATGCGGTATGCGGCGGGCGTGCATCCGACGGCAGTTGTCGACCCTACTGCACGCATTGGAGCCGGGGCTCACATCGGTCCTTACGTGGTGATTGACGAGAACGTGTCGATCGGTGCCAATGCTGTTCTGCTCGCGCATGTCGTGATTTATCGCGGCGTGACGATCGGCGAGAACTTCTTTGCGCATGCCCACTCCATCGTGCGGGAGAATTGCCGCATCGGCAACAATGTGCTTTTGCAGAATGGCGTGGTGATCGGCGGCGATGGCTTCGGCTTTGCCAAGACTGCCGAGGGCAAGTGGTACAAGATTCCGCAGCCCGCGCCGGTGATTATTGAAGACGATGTCGAGGTGCAGGCGAATTCCTGCATCGACCGGGCCAGCGTGGGTGAGACTCGTATTGCGCGCGGGGTTAAAGTCGATAATCTGGTGCAGGTGGGGCATGGATCGCACGTCGGCGAGGATGCTTTGCTTTGCGCGCAGGTGGGACTAGCCGGTTCGAGCAACATTGGCAACCGCGTGATCTTGACCGGACAGGTGGGCGTCGTTGGCCACTGCAAAGTGGGTGACAACGCAATCGTCACTCCGCAGAGCGGCGTGGCCGGAGACATCCCCGCCGGAGCGCTGGTGAGCGGCGCGCCGGCTGTCGATCATAAGGCATGGCTCAAATATTCGGCCATCCTGCCGCGCCTGCCCGAGATTGCTCGGGCGCTGCGAAAAAAAGAATAACCACAGAGGACACAGGGGAAAGCAGAATGCAGATTGAAGATTTCAGATTTCAGAATTAGACACTTTAGATTGCAGATTGCCCTCCTGAACCGGCAGGTTTTCAATCTGCAATCTAAAATCTCAAATCTGAAATGCCCTTGATGAACTTTGTCCGTTCGCGCCACTCCCTTGTCTGTACTCTTCCGGCAATCCGCTTTCGATGACGGCGCGGACTTTTTCCATCAGGTCTTCACGAGTGCCGAAATCTTTGGGCTCAATCTGCGGATGGAAGATCACTTTCACGCGGCCAGGCTTGATCGAGAAACGCTTCTTCGGCATGGCGTAATGCGTGCCCACAATCGTCATCGGGATGATGGGCACACCGCATTCCATGGCCAGGTAAAACGGTCCCTTCTTGAAGGGCAGCAGCTTGCCATCGAACGAGCGCTTCCCTTCTACGTAGATGGTCATGTTGAGTCCCTTTTCTACGACAGCTTTAGCAGCCTTGACGGCCTCGATGCCGGCATCCCGATTGCCGCGATCGACGGGCACGAGCGAGGCGAGGCGCATAGCGGGACCGAGGATCGGAGTCTTGAACAATTCTTTCTTGACCATCACCGAAGTGCGGCGCGGGATCAGCGGAATCTGGATCGGCGGATCGAGGTTCGAGACGTGGTTCGTCATGAAGATGTAGGTGCGGGCATGGTCGAACTGTTCGAGGCCGACGATGTCGACGCGCACGCCTGTGAGCCAGACTCCGGCGTAGGCTCCCCACGTGAAGAGGCGGTAGAGCGGGCGGATATCGTTCGCCAAAAAGACAAACGCGAACCCGATGATCCCGGCGAAGGGCATGGCCAGCGCCCAGAACAGCAGCATGATCAGGGTGCGGATCACTTGTTCCTGACCCCATTCAGGTTCGCTGCTGACGGGGGCTGCAGAGCGTCCCCCGCTTGCGCTTCTCCTTTGAGCCAAGCGGTGCGGCGGGCGCGTTGCTCGGGCGTAATCTGATCCAGATCCTTCACCACGGAGACCATTTCCTCACGGCCAGAGACTTTCCATCTAAGCTCGCGTTCAGCTCCACGGCGCGAACGAACTTTTACCACGACAGTATCTCCCGGCTGCAACCGCGCCAACTGCTGAGTTGATTCCTCGCCGGCCAGTTGGCCTTGCATTTCAGTAATGATGTCGCCCACCCGCAAACCCGCGCGTTCGGCTTCACCGCCCGCCGAGACGGCCACAACGGACATGGGTCCGTCAAAATTCCTCGAGGCGAGAAAACCGGGATCGGCCACGGTCGTCGTAACCGCTTCGACCCGCACTCCAACCGAACGGAGAAAATCATTCCAGGGAATTTCTTCAGTTCCGGAAACATACTTGGTGAAAAACCATCCCATATCCGCGTGGCTGACGGCCTCAGCGGCTTCGCGCACGCCGTTGGAATCGTCGAAGAAGCGGTGTTTCTTTGCGTAATTGGCATTCATCCATTGCAGGAGTTCGCGTAAGGAGGCTTGGCCATGGCTGGCGTCGCGCACGGCAAGATCGAGCATAATTCCGAGCAGCTCTCCTTTGTTGTAATAAGAGATGCTGCGCTGGGGCCGCCGGTAGTAGCTGTCGCCTTCCAGCCAGGCGTCGAGGCTGGACTCTTCGGCGGACTGCGTGAGGTGCGCGGGACGGCGCTCGAGTTCGGTGATTTCGTCGGCGAGGTTGTGGAGGTACTGCTTTTCGTCAATGAGCCCGGCCCGCAGTTGAATGATGCCTTCGGCGGTGCTGGTCACACCTTCGCTGAACCATAGCGCGCGAGTGTAATTCGCTTTCGTGTAGTCGATCGGTTCGAGGGTTTGCGGACGGATACGCTTCACGTTCCAGAGATGGAAAAACTCGTGGGCAGTGACCGTATCGAAAGGATAAAGACTCTGCTTGATTGAGTCGGCATTGAGTTCAATGGCGGTGGAGTAGGCGTGCTCCATGCCGCCTCCCGCTGGGCCGCGCGGGAAATGATAGAAGAACGTGTAAGTGTCGAAGGGCCGGTCATCCATCCAGGTGATGGCGGCGGCTACGATTTTGTGAAGGTCGGCGACGATTTTTTCAGGATCATAGTCGGCGGGATCGGCATCAATGATGACGCGAAAGTGGGCGCCGGCTTCGTCGAAATCTTTTTCCGCGAAGTCGCCGATTTCGATCGGGGAGTCGACGAGGAGGTCGTAATTGTCAGCGATGTAGGTGTCTACGCCGGCCTGAAGCGGAGTGGCGATTCTCCAATGATTCGTGAGCTTGAGCCGTACGGTCAACGGGGAATCTCTGGCATCAACGGAATACATGAGGATCTGCGCCAGATTCAAGAATGCGTGATGAGCATTCACTTGCGCGCCGAAGGGTCCGGGAGAATCGGCATAGATCTGATATTCGACAAAAGCTCCGTCCTGTGCTCCATCGACTTCCCAGAGGCTGCTACTGAGCTTGCGCACCTCTAGCAGCTTGCCATTGCTATCTTTTGCACGCACCCAGTCGACATATTGAGAGAAATCGCGCACCTGATAAAGAGCGTCCCACACCGGCATTTGGAGGTCGCGCTGTGTGGCGCCCGCGGGCAAGATAACCAGCACATGCACGAGATGCCGCTCGGCGGATGGAAATGAAACCACGTAGTTCACCGCCGCGGGCGACTGTGCAAGCGAAACCGATGCGACGCACAGCGCAACGAGGAGACCTGCCAGCCGCAGCGGGAAACGAATGGGATCAGGAGTGAGCTTCATTATCGGTGTGCGAGTTCGCGCAGGCGCGCTGGCAGTTTTTCATAAATGCCGCCGAATCCGCCATTGGAAAGAATCGCGATCACGTCGCCGCTGCGCAATTCGGGGGCAATGGTTTCGATGATGGCATCGGCATCGTTCAGAAGGCGCGCCCGACAGCCTTTTTGCGTGATTTCAGCGGCCAGAGCAGGCAGTTCGAGACGCTCATTTTCCGGCACCGCTTCAGAACGGAAGACGCCCGCGACGACGACTTCGTCGGCTTGGGCCAAGCTGCGGGCGAGATCGCTTTGCAGAACCCGGCGGCGCAGCGTGTTGGAACGGGGTTCGAGAATGGCCCAGAGACGGGCCCCGGCGTAACGGGCGCGAAGAGCTTTCAAGGTTCCTGCAATCGCGGTGGGGTGGTGGGCGAAGTCATCGATGATAGTGATGCCATTGACTTGCGCCTTGACTTCGAGCCGGCGCTTCACGCTTTTGAAAGTCCTCAGCGCATCCGCGATGGATTCTTTCGATATGCCGCAGTCAAACGCAAGTGCTGCAGCCGCGGTCGCGTTCCACACGTTGTATTCGCCAGCCAGCGCGAATTCCAGGTTGGCCCAGGGTTGATCCTTGTGCAGAACGCTCCACGTCGTGCGGCCGGGTTCGAGGCGCAGATTGGTGATCTTCCAGTTGGCGCGCGGCCCCGAACCATAGCGCTCTACTGGGCAGAAGGCTTTCGCCAGACAGCGCTCCAAGCTCGCACTTTGGGCAGTCTCGCCGAGAAAACCGTCCCAGGCGACGATGCGTCCGCAGCGCGGAATCAAATTCACCAGCCGCTTGAACGCGGTTTCTACGGCATCGAGATCCTTGTAGATGTCAGCGTGATCAAACTCGACCGACGTGAGAATGATTGCGTCAGGAAAGTAGTGGAGGAATTTTGGTCCTTTGTCAAAGAACGCAGTATCGTACTCATCGCCTTCGAGAATGAAGTGCTTCCCTTTTCCGAGATGGAAGCTGGAACCGAAATTTTCGGCGATGCCGCCGATGAGAAAGGAAGGGTCAGCCCCGGCGGCGTGAAAAATCCAGGAGAGCATCGAGGTTGTCGTGGTCTTGCCGTGAGTTCCGGCGACAACCAGGACTTCTTTGCCGCGAAGAAATTCATCGTGAAGAAGTTGCGGCAGCGAGCAGAACGGAATGCGCTGGTCGAGCACGTGTTCCAGTTCCACATTCCCCCGGGACATGGCATTACCAATCACCACCAGATCAGGGCGAGGATCGAGGTTCTTTGCATCGAAGGGCTGGGCCACTGGGATTTCGAGTTCGCGCAGGAAGTCGGACATCGGAGGATACGCGGCGGCGTCGGATCCCGTGACCCGGAAGCCGCGCTGCTTGAGCATTCCTGCCAGCGATGCCATCGCCGTGCCGCAGATACCGATCAGGTGGATGTGCTTGGGATTGGGCATATTCTTTTAACCACAGAGGTCACCGAGGTACACAGGGAAATCTAAGCGCTCGCCGACGGTTCCAAAATTTTCAGGCTTATTTGATTTTGATTTACAGACAACTTGGCTCGCACGCCGAACGGCAGCGTAATGTTACGCGCCGAAACGTGGCCCGAGCGGACGCCGTAGGCGACTGGAACGTTGAGATCCCCAACGATTCGGGTGATGACTTCCTGCAGCGTGTATCCCTGGTTGGCGGTCTGGACGCAATCGAGCATCTCGCCGAAGACGATTCCCCGAACTTTTTCGAGTTGCCCCGCCAGCTTGAGTTGCATGAGCATGCGGTCGATCTGATAAGGCTTGGCGGCGAGATCTTCGAGAAACAGGATCGTCCCCTCAGGTTGGATCGCGTATGGAGTGCCCAGCGAGGCGACCAGGATCGACAAGCATCCGCCGTAAAGGATACCCTCGGCTTCTCCCTCGACCAGTGCCGTGATGCCTTCGTTCACAGGCACTTCCCATGGCGCCGTATTCGATAAGGCGGAGTTCCAGGCTTTCATGTCGACTCCGTTTTCGTGCGCCCAGTCTTTCGCCGCCATGGGCCCGTGAAAGGTGACGAGCCCGATCGAGTCGCAGATATAAGTCAGCAGCGTGGTAACGTCGCTGTAGCCCACAAAAATCTTTGGATGTGCTCTGATCTTCGCGAAGTCGAGTTCCTTCAACAAGTAGTTCGCGCCATAGCCGCCGCGGGCGCAGATGATCGCGCCAATATCGTCCCGCTCAAACATCTCTTCCAATTCGCGCGCGCGGCGCTGAGGCAATCCGGCGAAGTACAGGTCACGCTCGACGATGGAGTCGAGGTAGAAAGGGTGATATCCGGCCCGGCGCAGGGCTTCGCAGCCGCGGTCCAGTTCTGCCTTATTGATGTTGCTGGCGGGCGCAACGATGGCGACAGTATCGCCGGGGCGAAGGGCGCGTGGTTTAACGGGTTGGAAGTTGGAAGCGGGCATCGATGTGAACTGACACGACGTGACCTGCACATCAGCCGAGATAAAACTCTCCCCGGCAAACGAGGCGCGCGGGGCCACGCAAAAGAATACTATTTCCTGCCTGCCGGACGGCCTGCGTTCCACCCGGAGCATGCACCTTCACGGGTGAAATGGCACGCCCAACAGCCATTGCGGCAGCCGCCGACGCGCACGAACCGGTGCCCGAAGATTCCGTCTCTCCCACACCGCGCTCGAAAAAACGTGAGCGTATGTCGTGCTCGCCTTCAACCGCTACGAACTCCACGTTCACGCCATGCTGAAATTGCGACGAATGCTGAATCTCAGCGGCTTGCGCCTGCCAGTCCGGCGGGAAGTCGGGCACGAACACCACGTAGTGCGGATTGCCCATGGAAACGGGGATGCCGCGGACTTCTCCGGCTCGCGTCTTCACCATGAGTTCCCTGTCAACGACGGCGGCGCCCATGTCCATCTCAAACTCGTATCGCTTGTCGTTCTGCGAAGTCAGAATGCACGTTTTCAGCCCGGCGCCAGTTTGAATGGTGATTTTTTCCTTTCCTTGCTCCGCGCATAAACAAGCAGCCACGCAGCGCGTACCGTTGCCGGAAATTTCGGCGTCGGAGCCGTCGGCATTGATCAGGCGAATCTCAAGATCGGCGGAGTGATGCGGCAACATCCACTCAACACCATCCGCGCCCACGCCCTGGTGGCGGTCGCAGATGCATCGCGTGAAGGCGTGAAGATCGAAGCCTTCCGGAGCGCCTGCGAGATCGATCAGCAGGAAATCGTTCCCGCAGGCACTGGCCTTTACAAACGGAATCGTGGGCACGTCCGAGTTCACTCCCGCTCCACCCGGCCCAGTGAGGTAGCACTTTTGAGAACTGAGGAAGCTCGCAACTGCCGCAGCAATTCTCTTTGATCCCGATTACAGCCCTCGACATCGAATTGCAGGCGAATGTGCTGCCCGGTATTGCCGCTCGCCACGTTTTCCATCAAGCGTCGATGGCTTTCGAGGATGCGGTTCACCTCGTTGGTCATCTGTTCCAGGCTCGCGCCCGTCACTTCGTAGCTCGTCATCAGGAGTTTGAGATTCAGGTTCTCTTCGAGGCGCCCAAGGACAAAAAGCGTCAATAGCACCAATCCGGTGCCGAACACGGCAGTGAGATAGAGCCCTCCTCCGGCGGCCATGCCGATCGAGGCAACCACGAACAGCGTAGCCGCAGAAGTCAGGCCAGTGGTGAGCCCACGCGTGTGCAAAATAGAACCCGCTCCGATAAAGCCGATGCCCGGGATGATCTGGGCCGCGATCCGGGTGGTATCGGAAGGGACTCCCGCCAGCCGTTCCGAGAGCAGCGTGAACATGGCGGCGCCAAAGCAGATGAACATATTGGTGCGCAGGCCAGCCGCGCGGTGTTTGAGTTCACGTTCGAGCCCGATTGCGCCGCCCAGAATTGCCGCCAATACGAGACGCATGAGCGAACTGGAGACGACACCGCTCGCCATCTCCCAATGCAGCTTATCGAGGAGGTGTTGCCAGTTCATGAACGCTCTTCGCCCGATTCGAACTCTTTCCGAATGGCCGGATTTTATCATTCGGATGCCGGAAAGCCGCGTTAACCCGGCTGATTACCGCGCGCGGTAGAGAATCGCCGGCGCTTGACCGGTGACATGAATTTCGATCAGTTCATGCAAGTGCTGGTTGTGTACGGCCTGCCATACCGGATCTCCTTCGAACGCCAGGACATAGTCTGCATACTGGGTCGGATTAGCCAGCGCGCGCTCCCACAGCCCTTCGGCGTCGGTGGGTTGCTTCCAGACACGATGGTTGCCTTCGTTGATCGTGCACTTCAAAGGAATCCCGGCCCGCTCAAGCGCTCCGACCTGGTCGCCCAGATACATGAGCAGGATTGAGTTATGAGGAAGCTCATTGAGTAAATGGGCCAGCTCTGCCTGAAGCTGGTTGCGTGTGCGCATGTTGATTTGCGCTTCTTTGAGGCAGATAGGGGTAGCGTGCCAGACGTTCGTATAGCTGGCGGCGATTATGGCGAAGACGGCGATGGTGCAGCCGAGTCGGAAGCGTCGATTCCACAAGTCTGAACGCAGAATGACCCGCACTAGAATCGCGAGTGCGACCGCGAATGCCGGCAGGAGATTCAACCCATAACGCACGTTGTAATGCGAGAACGGCCACCAGTAGGGAACGAAAATGGGGACGCCGCCATAGGCGATGGAGAGCGTATAAAACGGCACGGGCACCAGCAAGAACAGCAAAGGCCATGTCCGCGCCACGGGTATGGAGCGGCGGCGCAGAATCAACACCACCGCGGCGCCCAAGGCAAGAAGAAGCCATGCGCGTTGCAGCCCTTGGTTTGCGGCCAGATTCGCCTCGGCAGACTTGAGGAAGTACATTCCGGCGAGGATCGGATTGTCGCTGCCCGGATGTCCAGGATTTCCTGCGCTCTGCGTTCTGCGTTCGATTGCTTTGGCGGAGTAAGGGCCGTTCTCGAATTCGAGCGGATTGCGGTAGACGAGTCCGTTGTAGGCGAGCCAGAGGGCGGGAGCGGCGGCGGAGATCAAGATGAATCTAACGACGGCAGAAGGGCTGACGGGGCCCGGAAGGGCCGCTCTTCCACCCGAACCCGTTGTTCCTGCCCTGGCCGCGCTGCGGGCCGCAGGTACTCCATCTTTGGCCGTTCTTCGACGGAGAAGCCAAACCATCACGATTGCAATAACCATTGTGACGGCGAGAAACCATCCGTCATAGCGAGTCAGGCAGGCGGCGGCGAGGCACAGACCGCACTTGATGAGGGCCTTGGCAGTAACACGCATTGACTCGGCAAAATAAACTACCGCCCATATAAAGAAGGCGAGATACACCGCTTCCCCCATCGCCGTGGACTGCATGTAGATCAGATTGGGATTCGCAGCGTAGACGAACGCCCCTGTCCATGCCGCAATACGCGTGCATCGGTCAGGCTCGGCACTTTGCGCGAGCACACCGCGCGTGAGCCGAAAAATCCCGACTATGCCAAAGACGTAGGCAGCCATGGAAGCAATCGAACCGCCCGCCCCGCTCTGCCACATTTGCTTCGAAATCAGGAATGGAATCATGAGCAAGTGCGGAAGCGGGAGCCATACCGTACCAAGTTGCAGCAGGCCAGGAGTGCGCGAATCGAAGACGCGGCGGGCAATGTTGATGTGGGCAATGGCGTCGCCGTACAGCAGGACTTGGCCCTGCCTGTAGAAAAACAGAAAAGAAAAGACAGACGCGCACGTCGCCAGCCAGATCAACAGATTGACGTCGGAATCCCAAGGGGAACTGGCGGGCTCGTTTTTTTGCGGCTTGCGCATGCGATGGTGAGAGGGTGCAAGCGTCTTGGTGTCAGGTCTCAGGCTTAGCATCATGGCGAAGAGCAAAAGCCTGCGCCCTAAAACCTGAACGCCGCCTCCGCAGGCTATTCCAGGTGAGTCAACTCGCGAAAGATCTGAAAGCGTTCTTCGATCTCTTCACGCGTCAGCGACTGCAGGCGCTCCGTGCCGAAGCGTTCCACGGCGAACGAACCCATCACTCCGCCGTAGAATAATGCCCGCTTCAATACTTCTCGATTCAACTCTGGCTGTGAAGCGACGTAGCCCATGAACCCTCCCGCGAATGAGTCCCCAGCCCCAGTTGGGTCTTTCACCTCTTCGATGGGCAGCGCAGGAGCGCGGAATGGATGTCGCCCGATTCCAAACGAGCCCTCCCTGAAAAAAATTGTGGCGCCGTACTCGCCGTGCTTGATGACCAGAGCCTGGGGACCCATGGCCAGCACTTTCTGCGCAGCACGCGGCAGGTTGGTTTCGTGCGCCAGCATCTTGGCTTCGGTGTCGTTGATCAGCAGCACGTTCACCAGCTTGAGTGTTTCGGCCAGTTCTTTGGGCGTGCGATTGATCCAGTAATTCATCGTGTCGCAGCCGGTGAGGCGGACGCCATTCATGTGCCGGCGCACGTCGGCCTGCAGGGTGGGCTGGATGTTGGCAAGGAAAAGAAACTCGGTGTCTTCATACTCTTTGGGGATTCGGGGCTGGAAAGTTTCGAAAACATTCAGATCGGTAAAATCTGTTTTCGCCTCATTCAGGTTGTCCGTATAGGATCCGCCCCAACGAAAAGTCTTGCCTCGGGCGCGCTCCAGGCCGCGCGTGTCGATCTTATGGTCGCTGAAAACCCTTTCCTGCTCCGGACCGAAGTCTTCGCCCACAACCGCGACAACTCGCACCTGCGTGAAGTAGCTCGCGGCCAGCGAGAAGTATGTGGCGGCGCCGCCGAGAATGTTTTTCACGCTGCCCGAAGGCGAGGTGACGTCGTCGAACGCTACGGAACCGACTACCAGCATGCTCATGAGAACCTTTATGGAGTAATTAGTGGTCAGTGGCTAGTGATAAGTGGTCAGCTCCCAAAACTCGCCACTTACCACTGGCCACTCGCCACTTTATTTCACGTATTTTCCGATAATCAGCTTTAACTTCTTCTTTGTCGCCGCGGGTATCTTTTTCGGATCGGTCAAAAGCGCGTGGGTCAGTGCCGCTCCGCAACGGCAGGAGCGGCCTTTCGGCATGGCGGCGATCGTCTCACGAACCACCTTGGCGGCGTTCTCGGCATTCTTGATCAGGACTGCGACGATCTGATCCACGGTCACCGAGTCGTGATGAGGGTGCCAGCAATCGTAATCGGTAACCATCGCCACCGTGACGTAGCAAAGTTCGGCCTCGCGCGCGAGTTTGGCTTCCTGCAGGTTGGTCATGCCGATCACATCCATGCCAAGGCCGCGATAGACATTCGATTCGGCCTTCGTAGAAAATTGCGGCCCCTCCATACAGAGATACGTCCCTCCTTGCTTGCCAATGACTCCAACTTTGCGGCACGCGCTCGCAACCACGCTGGACAGTTCGGAGCAGACAGGATCGGCAAAGGCAATGTGCGCGACAATGCCGTTGCCGAAAAACGTATCTACGCGATGGCGCGTGCGGTCAAAAAATTGATCGGGAATCACGAATTCCAACGGCTTGTGCTCTTCCTTAAGCGACCCTACGGCAGAGATAGAGACGATGCGCTCGACCCCAAGTTGCTTGAATCCGTGAATATTGGCGCGAAAATTCAGTTCGCTCGGCAGGATCCTGTGGCCGCGGCCATGGCGCGCCAGAAAGGCGACCTTACGCCCTTCCATCAGGCCGCAGACATACGCGTCAGACGGCACCCCGAACGGCGTTCGTATGCGCACTTCTTTGATTTTGGTCAGCCCCGGCATGGAGTAGAGCCCGCTCCCGCCGATGATCCCAATTTCCGCCTGTGGCAATCCCCCTCCCGATTGGAGCAGCATCGTCAAAGCAAACTGGTGATTATACAAGACAGCAATTCGCCGGTCGCCGAGTCCCCGTGCGGAGAGCGCTACAATTTGGGTGATGAGGCTTGTGATCGCATCGTGCCTGCTCCTTTGCGGCCTTGCGTGGGCCCAGGAAAACGGTCCTCCCCCGCAAGAACCCAAGTCCGTCACCGTGCCCGCGACTATTGACCACAATCGCGTGGTCATCGATGCCGACATTCTGCTGCCTAGCAATTCCTGGCAGAGCATTCACGCGTGGGTGGATAACGGCAATCCCGACCTTTACCTGTCGCGGCGAATGGCGACGCTGTTGGGGCTCACGGTCACATGTGGCGACCAGGAATGTTCGGCGCCGCCGCCAAAACAGATCGCCATAGGAGGAATGCTCATTTCGCTGACCGACTTGAAGGTGGCGAAGATTCCCTTAAGGCCGGTCAATGCAGCGGCCGTGCTGGCGCCCGGAATGAATGTGGAAATCAATCTTCCGGCGAGCGTCCTGCGTCACTATGACGTGCTGATTGATTTTCCCGGACATAAGTTCTCCATCGGCTTGCCCGGCACGATTCAGTTTCACGGATCGTCTGGCAAGGTGCTCGTCAATGCGGAGAATGGGCTGATTCAAGTTCCCAGCAAGATCGAGAATAAGAAATACAATCTGGCGCTCGATGTAGGGTCGTGCATCAGCTTTCTCGGTGAGGACGTGTTTGACCCTCTGCAGACGGCGCATCCGGACTGGCCACACATGACGGGCGCGTTGGGTTCGGCGAATATGTGGGGAGCGGAGGCGGAAACCAAATGGAAAATCATGCGCATCGATCGCATTCAGTACGGCCCGCTTTTTCTTACGGACGTGGCACTAGTCGCGCTGCCGAAAACGGTGCAGGACTTTTTTCAGAAGAGGGCTGGCGTGTCGACGGCCGGGCTGCTGGGTTCCAACATTTTCTTGAATTATCGCGTGGGGCTGGATTATGCGCACGCAACGGTTTATTTCGACATTGGGAAAACGTCTGAGTTTCCGGAGTTCGACGTGGTGGGCCTGGTATT
Source organism: Candidatus Sulfotelmatobacter sp. (assembly GCA_035309485.1). Taxonomy (GTDB): domain Bacteria; phylum Acidobacteriota; class Terriglobia; order Terriglobales; family Acidobacteriaceae; genus Sulfotelmatobacter. Next base: position 94,928 of record DATGFC010000084.1, on the reverse strand, counting down.
GCGGCCTGACACAGACGGGGGGTACACGATCATCAGCGTGGCAGATTTCGAAGGAAAACCTTCCGTGCAGGGCGTTCAGGCCGGGGACCATTTGGAGGCGGTAAACGGCATCCCTGTGCATGCGGTCACGATGGGGCAACTGTGGGGAATGCTGGGTGGCATACCCGGACAAGAGCGGCGGCTGACGATCGAACGCGGAGGAAAGCAGTTCACGGTGGCCGCGAAGGTACAACATTTTCTGGGAGAAGTGCCCGACGAGAAGGACAGCAAAAGAAACCGATAGTTCGCCGGGTTATTCTTTGACTGCGAAGACTTCCTTCTCCAGTGTGGCCGTGGTGCCGGAGTCGAGGCTTTCGCTGACGAATACGGTATCGCCTTCCTGTTCGATCACCACCGTCCCATCCTCGGTGTTCCATGCGTGCCGGCCTTTGAGTGCGGGCGGCGGAACTTTGTCGGCACCGGATTGGGTACTCTGCACCGAGGTTTGCTGCGGGTTCGGACTACCCACCTCGACAGATTGCTTATAGCGCTGCTTCAATGATTCTGCGTATATCCCGGCGAACTCAGCCGCTGCGTCCGCTCCCGACCAACGTGATACGAACAACAGGCCCAGCGGAGCCTCAGCCGGCGCGGCGTTGCCCTTCGCCTTGGGCTTGGCGGCGTAGTAGAACCCGCCCCGCCATTCGGGATATATGCGTTTGGAGATTGTCCTTCCCACGTACTGATCCATCAACACGGCCACATCGAATTCGCCCATCCCCCCGATATCGAACTTCTGGTAATCCTTAAAGTCGTGCTTGAAGTCGGGCACGCGCATCGGCGCGATCCTTTCGCCGGACAGATACATCTCGGGCTGCATAATCTGCCGCGTGGTGTGCGGAGGATTGCGCAGCACGCCATCGAATGCGCGCTCCTTCCCTCCCGCCTCCATCACCTTAATGACGAAATCCATGCCGTAGCTGTAAGGAAAGGTCAGCGACTCTTTCATGAAGATAGGCGCCGTGTTGAAGACCTTGGTGCCGGCAGTGCCGGTCAGGGTTTCATCTTCCATGGCGCCCACCAGCGCCGGCGAATTGGTAATGGTATGGCCGGTGGGCGCGATCGCATATTGAAACATCATGGCCTGTGCCTGGCCTTCGATGACTGCCTCCCGCGCACTGTCGATCTCATCATTTTCGATGTCGGCCGGCGTTGGATCGTGCTTGATTTCGCCCAGATCCTTGTCGCCTTTCTTCATCCATTTCTGCAGACCGATGTCCTGATCCTGCAGCGCGTGCGTGAGTTCATGCGCCAGAACGGGCTCTTGCTCTTCGATCGGAACCCAGTCGAGCAGGTTGACGGTCTTCGTCTTGGGATCGTAGTAGCCTGCGACTTCCTCTTTTAACAGCGCCACCAGAAATGTCTCGAGATTGAAATCCCGGGGGAGCAGGCCGAATTTCTTCAGCACCAACTCGGAGCGGCGCAGCCGCTGTGTGTCTTCGTCGTTCAGGTGCTTGGTCAGATAGGATTCGACTTCGTCGCGGCTCGTGAGTTTCCGTTTCACTTCTTTCTTGATGGGCAGCCCGGTTTGCTTGCTGTCGAACTCCAGGATCTCGTCAACCGAGTGAAAAAGTTCCTCGGCTTGTCGTGGAGTGATCTTGACCTCGTTTTGTGGTGGTTGTTCGGGCGGCGGAATCGGCTTGGTGGGATCTTGCTGAGTTGGCGCCGGAGCGGGCTGATCGTTGGATTGCGCAGTTTGCGCCCAGGCAGCCGACCACGGCCAAAGAGTGGCGGCCAGCAGAACTACTAAAATCAACCGCAGAGACTGCCCCTGATGCATTTCAGCGCGATTCATTAAGATTGAGTTTATACGTTCTCTATACTTTGTCTCCATGACCAGTAGCAACGTAAACCTCTGGACTTCACCGGACCATGTCCGCGACTACCTGGACCGCGCCGATCAGATTTCTCATCGCACGGAGGGCGAAGCGGCCCTGCTGGAGTTCATCCCGGGCACGGCAGGCCGCATCCTGGATCTTGGTACTGGAGACGGGCGTCTGCTGGCTTTGGTGCGCCTTGCTTACCCCGAAACGGAAGCTGTCGCGATTGACTTTTCTCCCGCCATGATCGCGGCGGCGCGCCAGCGGTTCGCCGATGATTCGCGAGTGCAGGTCATCGCCCATAATCTGGATGCATCCTTGCCAAACCTGGGCAAATTTGATGCGGTGATCTCCAGTTTTGCCATTCATCATCTGGTGCATGAACGGAAGCGGCAGTTGTATGCGGAGATTTGCGCGCTGCTCTCGCCCGGAGGGGTGTTCTGCAATCTGGAGCATGTGTCGTCGCCGTCGCAGCGGCTGCATGAGGAATTCCTGCAGAGAATCGGATTCACCGTGGCAACGGAAGATCCTTCCAACAAATTGCTGGATGTAGAAACGCAGCTCAGGTGGCTGCGCGAGATCGGGTTTACCGACGTGGACTGCCACTGGAAGTGGCGGGAACTGGCGCTGTTGGCAGGAGTGCGCCCGTAGTCGCGGAAGAAGATTGGATTTAGTCCTGCGCTGCACGCGCTCGCGCTGGACATATGCTCCTGCGGTGTAGAAATGGATGTCGTTCCTTAGGCGATTCAGGACGACACAGCCTTCGCCACCCACTCGCCGGTTTCGCGAGTACCTAATCTGCCCCCAATATCGTCGGTGGTTTTCTTCTGTTGCACCGCCTCCAGCACCGCCGCCTCGAGCTTGTCGGCCTCTTTCGCGAACCCAAGATGCCGCAGCATCATCGCGCCCGTCAAAATTGCGCCAAACGGGTTGGCGAGATTCTTACCCGCAATCGGCGGGGCGGAGCCATGGACCGGTTCGAACATACTCGTGCGACCGGGATGAATGTTGCCGCTGGCCGCCATGCCAAGGCCTCCCTGCAGTCCGGCGGCGAGATCGGTGATGATGTCGCCGAACATGTTATTGGTGACGATCACATCGAACTGCCGCGGGTCGCGCACCATCTGCATGCAGAGCGCGTCCACGTACATATGCTGCGCCGTGATCTTGGGATACTCGGCGCCGACTTCTTTAAAGACGCGCTGCCACAGGCCTCCCGCGTGGGTCATGGCGTTGGACTTGTCGCACATCAGGACTTTGTTGCGCGGCGAGCCGTCGAGCTTCGTATGCTGCTGGCAGTATTCGAATGCGTAGCGAATAATTCGCTCCACCCCTTTCCGCGTATTGATGTCTTCCTGGGTGGCAATCTCGTCTGGAGTTCCCTGTTTGAAGACACCGCCGGCGTCGGTGTAGACGCCCTCGGTATTTTCGCGGAGCACAGCAAAATCCACGTCTTTAGGCTCGACGCCTTTCAACGGGCAAAGTGCCGCATCCAGCAGGCGCACCGGGCGCACATTCGCGTAAAGGTCCATTTTGAAGCGCATACCCAACAGAATTTCTTTGGCGTGAATGTTGGTCTTGACGCGGGGATCGCCGAAGGCTCCGACCAGGATGGCATCGAAATCGCGAGCCAGCATGGCGAATCCGTCGGGAGGAACGGTGGTCTGGTCGCGCAGGTAGCGGTCGGCGCCCCAATCGAAGTCGGTGAAGGCTACATCGGCGCCGGAGGCCCGGATAGCGTTAACTGCCTGTGGAATCACTTCTTTCCCGATCCCGTCGCCAGGGATCACGGCGATGCGCTTGGGGCTTGTCTTTTTCGAGTCCACGGCTGGAACGTTAACACAATCGCTATAATCGAATACAGGTATGGGACTTACGGCACTTCAGGATCGTGAAAAAGAACTAGGCTCGGGCTTTGCCGAATATAAGACCGGCGAGTATCGCGGCGCGACTACGGCGGCCCGCTTCACCGACCCGCAGGCAGAGTTTGCCGCCCTGCGCCAGGGATGCGGCGTTTACGATCTGGGCTATCGGGCGAAAATCGCGCTGACTGGCGACGATCGCGTCCGCTGGTTGAATGGCATGGTGACGAATAACATTCGTGATCTGGCCGTGGGGCGCGGAGTCTATGCTTTTCTGCTCAATCCGCAGGGGCACATTCTGGGCGATTTATATGCCTATAACCGGGGAGACTCGCTCGTCATCGATACCGACTCCAGCCAAGTGGAAACGATGCTGGCAACCTTCGATCACTACATCATCATGGACGATGTGGAGGTCAAGAACCTCGGCACTGAGTTGACCGCACTGGGGACCGCCGGACCGAAATCCCGGCAGGTGCTGCGCGCAGCTAACGTCAAGATTCCGGAGCTTGAGGCTTTGCAGCTTCACACTGTGCAGTGCGAGTGTGAATGTGGATGCCTGAATTGCACCTTCGTGCGTGGCGATACTCCACTAGCAGAATCTTACGAGATCTGGCTTACGCCTGAGCACGCCGGACCGCTATGGGACGCGCTGTTGAAAGCGGGAGCTACGCCGGTAGGTTGCGAGGCTCTGGAGTTGGAGCGCATTGTTTCGGGAGTCCCGCTTTATGGAGTGGACATTCGCCAGCGCGATCTTCCCCAGGAAACTGAGCAGGCTCGGGCTCTGAACTTCAACAAAGGCTGCTACGTCGGCCAGGAAATCGTGGAGCGGATTCGATCGCGCGGAGCGGTGCATCGCAAGTTTTCCGGATTCGTTGCCGATAAGGTGGCCTCCATTGCGCCGGGCAACAAGATCGTTGCCGGTGAAAAAGAAGTAGGCGAGATCACCAGTTCCGCTTCACCTCGTCTCCCGGACGGAGAGAAGACGGTGGCTCTGGGATACATTCGGCGCGAAGCGGGTCCTCCGGGGCGCGAGGTTATGATAGGTGCGGCGAAGGCCACGGTGGTTCAACTGCCGGATGGATTGTTCAAGCACGCCGAGACGTCGTTGGAACAGCGTCCGGCTTGAAGAAAAGATTTTGGCCGCGCAAAGCGCGGTATTCGAGGAAGAGTCATGGCTGAGAAGAAACAAGAGTCCAGTTTTACCGTAACCGACCGGCGCCTGTTCACACCGGACGGCGAGTTGCGCGCAGATGTGCAAGAGGAGAAAGAGGAATCAAAGCCGCCGGCAGCTCCGCCCAGGGCGGCTGCGCCGGCGGAAAACGCTCCGCCAGCGGTGGCCGCCGAAAGTCCGGAGAACCGCGATATGCCTCCGCCTCCCACGAATGCCGAGCAGGAAGCCCAGGCTGCGGCGTACAGGCAATCGTCCAAAGACCTGGACGCCCAGGTCGAGATGAGCGGACACTCGGCCAAAGACTTCGAAATCACCTTCGAAAAATTTCTTGCCCAGCTTTATATGTCCGCAATGTTGCAACTGGGACTGATGCGTCAGCAGGGCGAGCAGCCGCGGGTGGACATCATCGGTGCGCGCCTGACGATTGACACGCTCAGTCTGATTGCTGAAAAAACCAAGGGCAATCTCACCGCGGCGGAAGAGAATTTCCTGCAGAACAGCTTGTATGAGCTGCGCATGGCGTACGTGGAAGTCACGAACGCCCTGGCGCGCCCGCCGCAGCCCGGGCCCGCGACGGGAACCACCGGAAGATGAAAGCGACATTGACGGTGTTAGGTAGCGGGACGTCCATGGGCGTACCCACTCTCGGCTGCGACTGCGCCGTCTGCCACTCGACCGATCCGCGTGATCGGCGCACCCGGCCGTCGATCATGCTGCAGTACGACGGAAAAGTTGTTCTCATCGACACTACCCCGGACTTTTATGCTCAGGCCGTGCGCGAAAAGATCACTCAGGTTGACGCGGTGTTTTACACGCACACGCACGCGGACCACATCCTGGGCATCGACGATCTGCGTCCGCTGAGCTACCGTCACAAGCCGGAGAAGCTCCCGCTCTACGCGCGGCCGGATGCAGCGGCATTTTTGCGCCGCATGTTTTCCTACATCTTTGACGCTGATTACAAGTTCGGCAGCCTGCCACTGTTGGAACTCAAGCCGATCGATGGGCCGGTTGAGGTCTTCGGAGTCCGCTTCGCTCCGATTACCCTGATTCATGGCGAGGCCCAGATTTACGGCTACCGCTTTGGCTCGGCGGCGTACCTGACGGATCACAGCGAAATTCCCGAGTCTTCCCTGCATCAGCTGGAAGGACTCGACATTCTGTTTCTCGATGCGCTGCGGCACAAGCCGCACCCCACGCACTCCACGGTAAAAAATTCATTGGGGATTGTGGACCGGCTGAAGCCGAAGCGCGCATTCTTCACGCACATTTGCCACGATCTGGGGCACCAGGCCACAAACGCCACCCTGCCCAGGCACGTGCGGCTGTCGTACGACGGAATGAAGCTGGAATTTGAAATCTGAAGAGGCGGACCTTAGACCTTGGGCTTCAGACCTCGGCCAAGGTCTGAGGTCCGACGCCGTTTTTTGATCGCATGCAGGTTTTCCACAAACTCGAGGAGGTTCCTGCCGACTTCGGCCCTGCCGTGGTCAGCGTAGGAAACTTTGATGGCGTGCACAGGGCACACGCGCATGTGTTGAAAGAAATCGTTTCGCGAGCGCGTGCGATAGGAGGCAAAGCTGTTGCCGTGACCTTCGAGCCGCATCCTACACGCATTTTGAAGCCGGAGGCCGGATTGAAGCTGCTTACGCCAACGGCGGAAAAGTTGCGCTGGCTCGAAGGCACGGGAATCGATGCAGTTCTGCTGCTTCCTTTTGGGCGCGACCTTTCCTTGATGACGCCGCGGCAGTTTGCCGACCGCATTCTGAAGAAGAAGTTGCACGCCCGCGAAGTACATGAAGGATTCAATTTCCGCTTCGGGCATAAAGCCGCCGGCGATGTGGCCCAATTGACTGAGTTCGGCCGCGAGATGGGTTTCGAGGTCAAGGTCTATCCGGAGATGACTCTGCGCGGCGAGACTGTTTCGAGCAGCCAGATTCGCAGGCTGGTCGCTGCGGGCCGTGTCAGCCGCGCGCGCCATCTGCTGGGGCGCGCGTTCTGCATTCTGGGAACACCGGGACGCGGCCGAGGCTACGGATCGAAGTACACCGTGCCCACGATCAATCTGGCCCGCTACGAAGAACTCGTGCCGAAAGATGGCGTCTACATCACTTGGACGCGCGTGGGGACAGAGCGGTTCGACTCGGTGACGAACGTGGGCAATCGCCCGACGTTCGGCACAGAATTGTTCGCTATTGAAACCCACCTGCTCAACTTTCATCCCATCGAACTGACGCCGGAGACTGAGGTGGAGATCTGTTTCCTGGAGCGGTTGCGGGATGAGATTAAGTTTCCTTCGGTCGAGGCCCTGCGCGAGCAGATCGCGCGAGACGTCAAGAAGGCGCGCAGATATTTCCATCTGCTGGGAATGGCTCGACGGTCGTAGCGCCGCCGCCGTCCCGGCGGCTGTCGCGAGGGCATCTTGCCCTCGCACCTCACCATCTGACGGCGTCTGGACTTCCACCACGGACCAACCACCAAGTCACGGGCCAAGGCTGCGAGAATGGCCAAGACGCCCGCGTTATCGGTCCTCGATCCGCACTCCCAGCCACAGCAGCCCTGCCACCAGTGACAATCCTGCGGTGAGGGTCAATGCGGTTTCCCATCCGATGCGAGCCGCCAGCCAGGGCGTGAGTGCGGGCGAGACCATTCCCCCGATGTTGCTGCCAAAGTTCATGGTGCCTCCCGCGATGCCACTACGCTCGCCGGCCAATTGCGTCATCGTCGCCCAGAACGGTCCTTCGGTGCAGATGACGAGTACCGTGCAGGCCGTCAGCGCGGCAACTGCCATGTGTGCACTCGGAGTGCGCGCGCCAATGACAAGGAAGATCGCCGCGGCGCAGAGAGCTATCAGCGGCAGGCAGCGGCGTCCCCAAGTCGCACCCCAGCGAGTCACGGCCAAATCCGAAAGCACACCGCCGAGAGGAATCGCAAAGATCGTCGCCAGCCAGGGCAGGGCCGCAAAGCTGGCTGCTTGCAGCACCGCAAAATGACGCACCTGCACGAGGTATAGATAGAACCAGAAGACAAAAATGTAGCCGAGATACCCTTGCAGCAGGTAACTGCTGAAAAGAAACCAAAAGGTGCGGGAGCGCAAGGGACGCGCGTTCTGCGAAGCGCCTGCTGGAGCCCGGGGCAGGACTTCTCTGGCATGATGCTCGTGCGGTCCCAGAAACCACCACATCAGTCCTGCAGCCGCGCTGAGTGAGGCGGCGACGCATAATGCAATGCGCCATCCGTAGCGAGTGGTGACCGGCGCGAGCAGCAGTGGGGTAATCGCCGAACCCACTCCCACGCTAACCAGGACCAGGCTATTCGCGCGCGCCTGCAAACGGGCAGGCACGGTCACCGCAATCGTCCTCCCCGAAGTTGGGTAAGTAGGTGCGGCGAACACCCCGAACAAGCATCGAATCAACCAAAATTGCGGGATCACGAACGCCAGGCCGAAACCGTGCCATCCCACCAGCGCGGTAAGCAACGTGAGCAGGGTAAAGGCTCCGCACAGCACAAGGAAAATGCGGCGCGCGCTGACCCGGTCGGCCAAACCTCCGGAAGGTACTTGAAACGCCGTATAGCCCAGGAGAAACGCGCTGAACACCGTTCCCATTTGTGTTTGCGTAAGTCCGAAGTCGCTCATGATGCCCGGAGCGACCACGGTGATGGCAACGCGGCACACATATCCAGCCGAGGCTGCAGCCAGTAGCAGCAAGACGAGCCGAGTACTGCCGGAAGCCGACGTCGACGACGATGCGGCTATGGAAGGCGTTTGTGAAATATGAGCTCCGAGTGGCCGGGGATGATGTACTCCTTGAGTTCACCGACGAATTGATAACCGCGCTCGCGATAAAAGCTTTGCGCCCGCGGGTTAAACGACGACACGAGCAGGAAGAGATGGCCGCGATCGACATACCGCTGCTCAGCAAATGCCATCAGCTGCGACCCCACGCTGCGGCCCCGGCTCTCCGGGGCCACCCCAATCGAGGCGACGTACGGCGAGGCGGCGAAGCCGTAGGCAGCGAGCAGGATGAACCCAAACCGCTGTCCGGCCCTCTCGTCGCGAGCGAGAAACAATTCCGTTCCCGGACGAGTCAGCGCCGCACGGCAGCCTTCCAAATCCCGGCGCAATGTCATCCATGGCTCGCTGGTGGCCATCAGCCGGGCACACCATTCGTAGTCGGCCTCGCTCGCGGCTGCGATGTGAAGGGGTTGCATGGAGTTCAAAGCGACAGCGATCCTAGCAGGCTGAGAGCGGCTTCGCCAAGGACGATGCAAGAGGGATTCTTAAATCGAAATCACGGGTACACAGGGCGGTTTTCATTCAACAATCCAAAAATCAATAATTGTCTAGTCCGGTACAATCGCCCCGACTCTTATGGTGATCGGCCCCATACAACTGATTCGCCAGGCCACGCCCGGCCAGCGCCGGACTCTGCTCGCGGCGGCAATGGGTTGGGCGCTCGATGCCTTCGACGCCATGTTGTATTCGCTGGTGCTAGCCATGCTCATGCGCGATCTCGGGATGAGCAAGGCCACCGCCGGATCGCTGGGCACATTGACGCTGTTGGCGTCTGGAATCGGCGGCGTGCTATTCGGATTTCTCGCAGACCGCATCGGACGCAAGCAGGCGCTGATGGCCAGCATTCTGACCTATTCGGTCTGCTCGTTCGCATCGGGGCTCGCGACCAGCATTGCCATGCTCGCGGTGGCGCGCTTCGTGCTCGGATTGGGCATGGGGGGTGAATGGAATACCGGAGCAACGCTGGTAGCCGAAAGCTGGCCAAGTGAATTTCGCGCGAAGGCAATCTCCATTGTGCAGAGTTCGTGGGCGTTAGGATTTGCCGTAGCGGCGCTGGTGGCCGGTCCAGTCGCGCGCTATTACGGATGGCGAGCGGTGTTCTTCGTGGGCATCTTGCCGGCGATCGTGACGTTGTGGATTCAACGCAAGGTGCCCGAGTCGGCGATGTGGACGGAGCGGAGCGCGGCACCTGAGGCCGAAGCCAAGGTGGACAGTAGCAGCTCCGCTAAGCAGCCTGGTTTGCGCGCCGCGGATGATTCGGCGGCACTCGCCCACTCCTCTCCGTTCGCTCTAATTTTCCGGCCGCCTTACGTGAAGCACACGTTTGCGTTGCTGCTGTTCAATTTTTTCGGGATGTTTGCCTGGTGGGGACTGTTCACCTGGCTTCCGCCTTATCTCTCGTTGCCGGTGGAGCAGGGTGGACGCGGGTTTGGCGTCATGGGGATGACCATCCTGATGGTGGTTCTCAACCTCTGCGGGATGTTTCCCGGGTACGCCAGCTTTGGTTGGGTGGCGGACCACATCGGCCGGCGGAATGCGTTTCTGTCCTATTCGCTGGTGGCGGCGGTTCTGATTCCGCTTTATGCCGCAGCGCGATCACAAGGCGTGCTGCTGGTATTGGGCACGCTGGTCGCGTTTTTTGGGACAGGAATCTTTTCCGGCTCAGGAATCATGGGCAGCGAGATCTTCCCTACTGCCGTGCGTGCGCGCGCCCTCGGCTTCACCTACAACGGCGCGCGCACCATGAGTTCGCTGGCCCCCATGGTGATTGGCCGTGTCGCCCAAGCCAAAGGACTGAGCTGGGCTTTTTATCTGTGCGCCGGAGGATATCTGCTGGCCGCACTGATGACCACGCACTTGCCCGAGACGAAGGGCAAGAAGCTGGATTGAAGCGAACGGCCGGTTGTGCGCCCGGCCTCATTCTATCGGTTCGAGCACGACTGATTCCCGCTCCGCCGCTCCCCTTCCCTGCACCTGCACAATCACAATTGCCGACAGCACCAGCACAATCCCTAGCGTCTGGATCGGGCGCACGCCTTCCCCAAGCAGGGCGGCGGCGAGCAAAATCGAGAACACCGGCTCGAGGCAGCTGGCGATGATAGCTCGCGTAGGTTCGAGATGCTGCAGGCCGAGAAAGTAGAGCGAGAACGAGCCGAGCACCGAGATCATCGAGAAGACGAACAAGAATCCCCATTGCGCAGGCGCATAGTGCGTGGCGACGACCTTCCACGGCGGATTGACGACCAGCCAGAAGACTGACGCGGAGACGAGCGTCCAGACAAGCACGCGCCAGCGGTCATAGTGGGCAAGAAGACGGTGTCCGCCGACGTTGTAGAAGGCGAAAGAAAACGAGGCCAGCATGGCGGCGATCAGGCCGTAAGAATCGAGATGCAGTGGCGCAGCGGACTTCCCGCCAATCATGCCAATCGTTAGGGCTATGCCCGCGAGCGCTACCACAACCGCCGCGACTTTCTGTGCGGAGATCTTCTGCTGTCCGCGAGCTACCACATACAGCAGCACCCAAACCGGCGCGGTGTATTGCAGGATGATGGCAATAGCGACACTGGTCCTCTGGATCGCCACGTAATAGAAATAATTCGACGCCGCCACGCCCAGCATGCCGAGCACCAGGCATTGAATGAGATCGGCCGTGGGCAACTGGATGCGCCGCCATCCCCGGCGCCGCACCAGCACCGGAAGCAGTACCAGCAACGAAAACGAGGTCCGCGTTTGCGACAAAATTAGGGGATCGATGGGGTGCAGTGCTTCCCCGGCAAGCGCCAATTTGCCAGTGAACACAGCGCGGCCGAGAGCGGCGGAAACTCCCCACAGGAACGCTGCGGATCCGATGAAGAAATATCCCCACAGTGGATGGCTTCGATTGGAAGTTGAAGGGATCAGGATTCCGGCACCGAATCCGATGATGGAGCCGGATCGAGCAGTTGGTCAAGAAGCTCGGGGTCAAATCCGGTAACCACCTCGCTAGCCTCACCGTTAAAGACGACAATCGTCGGAGTTTCCGAGCTGCCGTAGGTTTCGGTCATGGCTTTTCGGGAGTCGGCGCTGGCACTGATGTCCTGCTCCTCGAACGCGATTTCCCGAGCCTCCAGGTACACGCGCATCAACTCGCAGGAAAGACAGCCGGGTTGCACGAAGAGCAGAACGCGTATCGCCACTAAGATCTCACTTTGGGTAGCACGGACGAATGCAGAAGTTAGAAGTCAGAATGAAGAAGTAAAACCAACTCAAGAATCGGCTAGGCATTCCAACCTCGGACTTGTGCTTTCTGAATTCTAACCGGACCTACGATGCAGCACTCTCATACTCGATCTCAATCGTGATCTTCGCGGTTTTCTGCAACATGGCCGAGACCGAGCAATATTTCTCCTTCGATAGCCGCACAGCATCTTCCATGGCCTTTTGCGAGACTTTGCCCCCAACACGGTATTTCACCTTAATTTCCGTGTAGACCGCGGGATAGCCCTCTGCCCTCTGGCCTTCCGCGCTGACTTCCAGGCTCGTAAACGGCTCCCGCTTCTTGCGCAGAATTCCCACAACATCGGATGCGGTACAGCCGCAGAGCGCAATCAGAACCAATTCCATCGGAGTGTTGGCAGTTTTCTCCTTAGCCGTGTCCATCACGATGGCGTGGCGCGAAGTCGCCTCGGCCACATAGCGCTCGTTGTCAGTCCACAATACTTTCGCGGTGATCATGACACCTGCCTGTGGGAAATTGTTGAATTTTGATTGTTGATTGTTGAATGAGAACCTTTCTTGGCCGTGGTTCTCGAAGCATTGAAGATCGCCACTAGCTGGTTTGCTTCAGACTTCAGATCTTTAAGTTTCAATTCTGAGTCCAAGCCGGCGTCCACCAGGAACTCCAGCCAGAACGCCGTCTCGTCCGCCTCTTCGATGACAATCGCCAGTTTTGCGAGAAACTCTGGACGGGAACGCGCTCGACACACAGCGCGATAGTTCGCGGCCACTGAAGTGCCCGATCGCAACAACTGATTCCCTATCATTCGTCCTTCAGCATCCGCCGGCAATGAGCGGACCACCTTCATCACCCGCAAGGCGAATTTCTTGGTTCGGTCTTTCAGGTCACAGGCTGGATGTTCCATAGTTTTTCATTCAACAATCAAAAATCAACAATCAACAATTCCTCTCCGCCTGTCTGTGACAGATGTCACAATCCTCTACCTCCGGTTGTCGGTGCTCGGCTCAGGGTGAATGAGAACCCGGAATAGCTCGGGCGCATCCTGCTTGAAGCGGATTTCCAGCTCTGTTTGAATTTCGTGCACTCGAGCCAAAGACAGCTCGTCCGACAACGTGCAGTGGCACGACAGGTAAAGGCGTCCGCGCACGCGTTTGAAAATGAAATCGTGCACGTCCAGGATCTCGGGGAACTGCGAGGCGACGGTCCTGAGGCGATGCTCGAGTTCGGCGTCCCCCACCAGCTCTTCCGGGTTCTCGATGGTGGCCGGCTCGCTCTCGATGTGTGTCAGGATGTCGTGAATCTCAGGAACATCGCGGCGCATTTCGGCTTCCAGTTCAGTAACCTGGTCGTGAGCATCCTTAAGGCTCATGCGCTCGTCGAGTTCGACATGCTGCTCCACGTGAACCTGTCCGCCGATTTGCTGCACGCTGATATCGTGTACGTTCAGGTTCCGGTGCGTAGCCACTGCACGAATGCGGTCGAAAATGTTCTCCGAACGCTGGGCTCGCGGCAATGGCTGCACGGTCACATCCGCATCCGGCAGAATTTGGCGGACCGATTCTGTTACGGCCGTGGCTAACTGACCGGACCGCTGGAAGGTGACGGTACGCGCAACCCCCACCGCGAGATCGGCGAAGTAGCGGTTGCCGGCACGCCGGATCCGCACCCGATCCACCTCGAGCACTCCTTCCACGTGCGAGACGGCGTCATAGATCTGCGAGCGCACTCCCGGCGGAGCCGCGTCCAGTAACGCATCAATCGTACGGCGAGCTAAACGCCAGCTGACCGAAACGACCACCGCAGCCACGAATAATGCGGCGATCGGGTCGGAATCGCGCAACCAGTCGATGTGATAAGCACGGCCGGCCAGAACCAGCCCCAGCCCGAGTACGACCACGCCCGCCGACCAGATGTCCGTGGAAAAATGCAGCGCGTCAGCCTCCAGCGCCTGGCTGTCGTATTTGGTCGCAATGCGTCCCAGCGCGCGGGAGCGCCACCAGTCCACTCCCATCGAGAAAATCATCACCGCGAAAGCGGCGATCGTAGGCTCGATTTCGATGTGGCGAAAGAAAAGACGGAGTACCGCTTCGTAAATGATCCAGGCGCAGGTTAACAGCAGCAGGCCGGTTTCTACGAAGGCGGAAAAGTTTTCCACCTTGCCATGGCCATACTGGTGGTCGGCATCGGCAGGTTTGTCGGAGACGCGAACGGAAATGAAGGTGAGGACCGAGGCGATCAGGTCGAGTCCCGAGTGCGCTGCCTCGGAGAGAATGCCCAGGCTTCCGGTAGAAAGTCCCACGACAATCTTCAGGCCGGTGATGACCACGGCGGCCAAAACCGAGTTCCCTGCTGCCGAGCGCTTCTCGGCGCGCATCAACTCCGCCGACGGAATGGCTGGGCTGCCCGACATGCTGGCATTATCGCTGCTCGGGGCGAAAGGCGTAAAGCAAAGGAATCGTGGAATTGTTGAATCCTCGGATCATTGAATCAATAACGGAGCTGCGAAGCCGTGCCTCGACCGTTTTGATTGATTGCAATGACTCAATCACTCAAACGCTGAATGCCTAGTGATTCCAATCACGCATGATTCTCCCATGCGCGGCAATTCCCCTCGGGTGTGCTAGGATTTCCTGCTCAGTAATTTTCTATTTCTGATGGACCAATCCTGGAGGAAGAATGATACGTAAGAACTGGCTGCTGTGTGTTCTGCTGGGTACGTTGGCTTGGGGACAGGCCGCGCCGAGCGCGCCTGCACCATCACAGCCATCTCAAGCCCCAGCGGAACAGGAAGCCAAACCGCAGGCGCCTGCACCGGCGCCGGCGATGCCAACCCCGCCTCCTGCCCCGGAGGACAAATCCGCATCTGTGCCGGCCAATGCGGCTGTGCTGACGATTGAGGGCGTCTGCCCGCCGCAGCCCAAGACAGCGGCCTCGACTAAGACGGCCACAGGAGCAAAAACTTCCGCCGCGAAGACTTCGACCGCCGGTTGCAAAACCATAATCACCAAAGCGCAGTTTGAAAAGCTCGCCAACAGCCTTGCTCCCAGTGTCACTCCGCAACTGAAGAAACAATTGGCTGGGCTCTTGCCTCGCTTGATGGCCATGTCGGAAGACGCCCAGAAGCAAGGCTTGGACAAGACTCCCGAATTTGCCGAGCGGGTGAAGTTCGTGAAGATGCAGGTTCTGAGTCAGGCGCTGCAACAGCAGATTCAGAAGAAAGCGGCGGACATCCCGGAGTCGGAACTTCAGGCTTACTACAAAGAGCATCCGGAGACATTTGAGCAGTACAACCTGGACCGCATTTTTGTGCCCCGCACCAAGCAGGCCGAAACCGAAGCGAAAACCGACGAGGACAAAGATGAAAAGCTGACCGAAGAGCAACAAAAGGCGAAAGAAGCAGCCGACAAGGCCAAAGCCGAAGAAGGCGAGCAGGCCATGTCCAAGCTGGCGGAACAACTGCGCACCCGGGCTGCCGCAGGCGAGGACTTCGCCAAGCTGCAGAAAGAGGCGTTTGAAGCGGCCGGCATGAAGATCGAGTCTCCCACGGTGAATCTGCCCAATGTGCGCCGCACAGGATTGCCTCCGGGGCACACTGCCGTATTCGACCTCAAGCCAGGCGATGTGTCGCAGGTCATCAGCGACTCCGGCGGTCACTACATTTACAAGCTGAACAGCAAGACCGAGGTGCCGTTCGATCAGGCGAAAAGCGAAATTCACAGCAAGATGCAGAACGATCGCATGCGCGACATGATGGAGAAGGTAAACAAATCTTTCAACGTGATACCGAACGAAGACTACTTTGGCCCGGGTGGCGTTGGCCAGGCGCCGCCGCCGCATATGCCGCGTCCCAGGCCAGGTATGCCTGCGGCTCAGCCGCAAAACCAGGCGCCGGCGCAACCTCCGGCAGCCAAGCCGAACTGATGGCCAAACCTGTCGTCGTCGTTACCGGGATCTCGGGCAACCTGGGCTCCAGGCTCCTGCCGCTACTGGGAAGTTTTTCTGTGATCGGGGTGGACGTAACCCCGCCCCGCACCAGTGCCGAGTTGCAGTTTGAGAGCATCGATTTGGGCCAGGAATCTTCTACCCGCGTGTTGTTTGAACTTCTGCGCGATACTCATCCCTTTGCCGTAGTGCACCTTGCCTTCGTCATTGATCCGGTGCGCACCGGCGTGCTCGATGTGGAGCGCATGTGGCAGATCAATGTAGCGGGCACTGCTCGCATCATGGAGGCCGTCACCGAGGTCAATCGCAGTTCGGACGATGGCGTCAAGCAGTTCATCTTTCCCAGCAGCGTCTCGGCCTACGGACCTGATCTCCCGGCGGCCGCGAGCGAGGATTCTCCGCTCGAGGCTCACACGCTGCCCTATGCAGTCCACAAGAAAGAGTCCGATGAAGTCGTACAACAGCGGTGTACGGCTTTGCGAGGCTGCAGCGTCTACATCCTCAGGCCGCACATTTTCGCCGGTGCCAGCGTCGAAAACTATCTGATGGGCGCCTTCCGGGGGACGCCCAATGGCAAAAGCGAGCGCGCAAAACGGATGCGTGAGCGAGGGACTCGCCTACCCTGCATGCTGCCGCGCGGCCAGAAGTATCTGGACAACAAGATTCAATTCATCCACGTGGACGATATGGCGCGCCTGCTGCGCCACATCCTCCAGCGCGAACCCGAGGCACAGCGCCTGACCGTCTTAAACGTGGCCGGACGCGGCGAGCCGCTGACCTTTGCAAAATGCATCGAGATGGCCCAGGCAAAACTGCTGCGTGTTCCCGGCAAATGGATGATGCGGCAGATACTGTCGTTCCTCTGGAAGCAGCAGATCTCCGCCATCCCGCCGCAGGCCATTCCCTACATGACCGGCGAATACATCATGAATACAGAGAAGCTGCGGCGCTTCCTGGGGCCGGAGTACGAGCACGTGATCCGTTACTCGATCACCGACGCGTTTGCCGACAGCTTCAAGCCCGCGGCAGCGACCTAGGGCGTTGCGTTGCCGTAGCGGGCTTACCAGCCCACCGATTTCGGCGGCAGTTTCAACTCTCCGCCATACACCTGCGGCTCTCCTAGGCTCCCCTTCGGCGGCAAATGCCGGATGTACAGCACCAATTGCCAGATCTCTTCGTTGTGGAAAACGTCTCGCGATGCGGGCATTCCCGAGGGCGAAATCCCGTGCTGAATGATCCAGTGGAGTTGTCCGTCGCTGTAGGCTTGGACGGATGGCGAACTCAGGGGCGGAACCGGCGGAGACATCTTCTCGGCGAAAGGCACACCCGTGTTCTGCCCGTCCAGGCCGTGGCAAACCATGCAGTAGGAAGTGAAGTTACGCTGGCCAGCAGCAATGTTCTCGTCCGAAGCGGCCAGTGGGTTGATGTCGCTTCGGCCACCGACGGTGATCCGCTTCGCACCCTGCATGAATTTCGCTTCGAACGTTCCAGGAGTGCGAACCTGGCAGCCAATGAGCAGAACTGCCGCAATTGAAATAACAGCGCCACCACTTGCTCGCAGCAATCGAAAACACTTTACGTGCATGGCTATTCCACCACAATCGTCATATTCATGTTGCCGTGGTTCGAGCCACAGAAATGATCACAGATCGTCATGAAGGTCCCGGCCGTTTCGGGCGTGACCTTCACTTCGATGGTTTGGCCTGCGGGAATTTCCTCGTCTAGTTTGAGCGGACGCAGGAAAAAGCCGTGCGTGACGTCCTCGCTGTGGAGACGAAGCTTGACCGTTTCGCCCTTCTTGAGCGTGATCCGGTCGGGACTGAAGGCGAAGCGCTTCGCCGTGATTTCAACGACGGGAAGGTTGTCTGCATGGGCCGTCATAGTGCCTGAGAGGGCTGCGAGCACGGAAAAGCACAATGCCGTTACAAAGATCAACGCCGGCTTGCTTCGAAACATATTTCCCCTTTCTATTTTTGAGTTACGTTCAGACAAGCGGCTCCCGCAAGAGCTGCTGCACGCCATTAATTCCGCGGAATTCGCGGGCCGTGAGTTCGATATCCTCGACCGACAGTGAACGCGACCCGGGCTGCGCTTTGCCGTTGAAGCTCACACTGCGGATACCAAGATTCCTGAAGGGATGATCCTTGTCGAAGGGCAGCGGCTGGCGCGGCCCGGCAACGGAGGTAGGATCGGGAAACGCAAAGATCAACGAGCGCGCGGCGTAATGGTGAACCGCGCCAGTCTCATGTTCGTCATCGCGATGAATATGTCCGTAGAGCACGGTCACGTTGTCATAGGCGGAGAGCACGTTCATCACATCGTCGCCATCGCTGGTGAACCACTCCCAATCAGGGCGGAGATCGAACAGAGGCCGATGGGTAAACACCACGATGGGCGCGGTCTTCGGAAAACGAGCCAGATCTTTCTTCAGCCACGCCAGTTGTTCGACGCCGATCTCCGGCTTGGCGCGAGAGACATTATCGAGGGCCACAAAATGCACTCCGCGGTGGTCGAATGAGTAATGGCTTTCGCCGAAGAATTCGCGGTATAGAGCGCCGCCGTCGAGCCCGGCATCGTGTTCGCCGGGCACGCACTTAATCAGCGGCACGTTGATCTTCTTGGAAATTTCCTGAAACTGCTTCATCCGCTGCACGTGGACGTCTCTGTCTTCGGTGTCATGCGTGAGATCGCCAGTAAACAGGACTAAATCAGGCCGTCGGGGGAGGGCGTTGATCATGGCGACGGCGCGCTCGAACGCTTGCGTGCCGAGCGGATCGGGAGGGCCGTTAAATCCGACATGCGCATCGCTGAGCTGCACGAAGGAAAACGGGGAGACCTTCTCGCCGTTGGCGCGGGCGAGAGCGGAGAACATGCCTTCGGCTTCGCCGCCCCTTAGCGCTGCCGGATAGGCGGAGTACAGGACGCCGACACCCAACGAGGCGCCGGCAATTTTAAGAAACGATCTGCGATCAGAGCGATTCATAACTCTCCTTCGAATTCTCACGTGCTTGCTGTCGTGGAAAACGGAGGAGCGCGTGAATTATTCCCGGAGCAGAGGAGAAAATATTTCTTCTCAACGAGGGAATAAAAGAGCTAGGGCGGGAGTTTATGCTATGGAGGTGCCAGACCAGCGCTTGCCTGCCGCAACTTTTGAAGATCTGGCACTGCCTCTTTTTGACCAGCTCTATAACTTCGCGCACTGGCTCACGCAAGATCGGGTCGAGGCCGAGGATCTGGTGCAGGAGACTTACGTCAAGGCGCTGCGCGGGTTTGCCTCATTTCAGGCGGGCACAAATTTCCGCGCCTGGATGTTCCGCATCCTCAGGAACTCGTTCTTGACCACCAAGGCCGGACTGAAAGCAACCGTGGCCTATGACGAAGAGAAGCATGAGGCCGACGCATCCGCGAGCGTTCCGACTCCGGAAGGCATTCTGCTCGAACAGGGCGACCGCGAGATTTTGCAGCAGGCGCTCGAGGAACTGGCATTGCCCTTCCGCGAAATCCTGCTGCTTTGTGAGGTGGAAGAAATGTCGTACCAGGAGATCGCCGAGACGCTGGGAATCCCGTCAGGCACGGTGATGTCGAGGCTGTCGCGCGCGCGGAAGGCGCTCCGCGGTTTATTGCAGCAGAAACTCCGAGGAGAACGGCATGGCATGTGACGCGTGGCGTGAGAAATTGGACGCCTATGTCGACGGCGAACTTGCGCCTTCCGAGGCAAATGCCCTGAGCGCACATATGCGCGACTGCTCCGCATGCGCCGCCGAAGCTCTTCAACGAGTGCAAATGAAGCGAGCGCTGGCTACCGCTGGCAAACGCTACGAACCCAGCGCAGAATTGCGCGCGAGGGTTGCGAATAGCGTTTCCACAAAGAGACGCTGGAAATTGCGTTGGCAGTGGCTGATTGTTGCCGTTCCGGCCCTCATGGTGTTGGTGATTTCCATTCTGGTGAATCTATCGGTGCAAAGGGAAAAAGCGCTCGGGCAGCGTGTCTACAGCGAACTGACTGACCTGCACGTTGCGGCCCTCGCCAGCGCGACGCCGGTGGACGTGCTTTCAACCGACCGCCATACGGTGAAGCCCTGGTTTGAGGGGAAGCTCCCTTTCACCTTCAACTTGCCCGAACTGCAAGGATCCGAATTCACCCTGCTGGGAGCACGCGTCACTTACCTCGAACAAACTCCCGGGGCTCACCTGATCTACCAACTGCGCAAGCACAGGATCTCGGTATTCATTTTCCCGGAGCAATCAGGGCAGTTGGCAAAACTGCACTCGGGGCCGGTGAGCGCGCTGTCATTCAACCTGGAAAGCTGGACGCAGAATGGACTGCGCTATTTCGTGGTGGGCGACGTAAGCGCCGACGATATTCGGGCGCTGAGCAAGTTGCTCCAGAATGCCGGCTAGGAGATCGCCCCCGGCTGAGCCCTATTTCTTGCCGCGATACAATCCCGCGATTCCAAAGGTGTAGGGCGTCCAGGTTACTTCCGCAAAGCCGGCCTTCTTCATTCGTGCCAGCATTTCTTCAGGCGCCGGAAAGCGCTCCACCGAGGCTGGAAGGTAGGCATACGGGCCGCGAACTCCAGAGAGCAACGTCCCCACGCGTGGCAGGACCTGCTTGAAATAAATCCGATATATCCCGCCGACAATTCCACTTGGCTCGCCGAAATCGAGGATGCCGCATTCCCCTCCCGGCCGCAGCACGCGCGCG
Source organism: Candidatus Sulfotelmatobacter sp. (assembly GCA_035309485.1). GTDB lineage: Bacteria > Acidobacteriota > Terriglobia > Terriglobales > Acidobacteriaceae > Sulfotelmatobacter. Next base: position 74,373 of record DATGFC010000084.1, on the reverse strand, counting down.
ATCTCGCACAGTCCGGCGTCGTAATCAGCTAGATTGCGGAATCCGAATGCGCTGGTCACCAGATCAAAGTGCCCGCTGGCAAATGGTAGGTTGAGCGCATCAGCCTCGATCCATTCGGGCGCGCCGTTCCGCGCAGACTTTCCGTTTGCGCGCACCAGCATGGCATGCGAAAAATCAGCGCCATAAATCCGTAAGCCCGACTTCTCCGCCTCGCGGCTCAGCGCGAAGGTCATGTCTCCCGTACCGCAACACAGGTCGAGAACGCGGGCGTCCGGCCGAGCCAGAATGTGCTGGAACGTGCGTGAGGCTCGGCGCCACCACATGCGATCCACGTTGAAGGACAAAACGTGGTTCAGCAGGTCGTATCGCGGCGCGATCGAGGTAAACATCTCGCGCACCGCATGCGCCGCCGAATCTTTGTCGCTCGCCCCTTCCGGCGCCGCCCCCGCTACTGTGGGTTTGATTTCAGGCACGATGGAGTCGCAAGACGAGTTAGCTCCGCTTCTTCTTTTTTGCGCTCTTGAGTTGCTTCACGATGCGCTCCACCTGAAGAAGATGATTGGTGTCGTGGCCGGCAAACATGCGTACCAGGTGCGCGATCGATTCCTTCCCGCGCTCCAGGTGCATCCCGTAGTTATCCCACGTCGCAGGCGCGATTTCCTTCAACATCGCAAGATTGTTCTCGCGCAGGATACGGAATGTCTCCAGGGAGCGCTTCGGATCGCGGTCGCGGTAATTAAAGGCCGAAGCCCAGGAGTCCTGATCGAAAGGCTGAATCGTGATGCCGTTCTCGCCAATCACGGACCGCATCCGCCAGCTGCCGACAATTTCCGTGTCGGCGAGGTGCGCGACCACTTCCGCGATCGACCACTTGGCCGGTTCCGGCCTCCACTTCAGTTGCTTGGGAGTGAGTCCCTGCATAAGCTTCTTCAGCTTGCCCGCGGTCGCGCGCTGGATCTTGATCGGGTCGTCTTCTCCTTTCACATAGCCGAGAATGCGCGCGATGTACTGCTCCGCTGTTTCCTGCATAATGTTGACCTCTATTTTATCCAGACGCAGCCCCGCGCGAGAGCCTGCGGATCGCTTCGACGGCGTCAAGCACGGCATTCTGGGGCACGTCGCTGGCGATTTCCACCTTGCCAATTTCCCGCGGCAGAACGAAGTGCACAACCCCATTCTGGGTTTTCTTATCCGATTGCAGCCGCGCCAAAATTTTCCGCGGGTTCACATTCACTTCGGGCAGCTTGCCCAGGCTCAACACCGCATCGGCAATCCTTCCGGCGGAAACGCTATCCGTACGCCCCACGCTCAGCGCGATGTTGGTGGCCGCGATCATGCCCCAGGCGACCGCCTCGCCATGTAATAGGCCGCGATACTTGGTTTCCGCTTCGAGTGCGTGCCCGATCGTATGCCCAAGATTGAGCACACGCCGCAACCCACCCTCCTGCTCATCGGCCGAAACGACCTCCGCTTTGAGCCTTACCGATTGCGCGATCAGCCACTCCAGTTCGCCCGGATCGCGCTTCAGAATGCGCGCACGATTCTGCTCGAAGCGCAGAAACAGCTCGACATTTCCAATGATCCCGCACTTCAGAGATTCATACAGGCCCGCGCGAAATTTGCGATCCGGCAGGGTCCTCAGCACCGTCGGATCAATCAGCACGACTCGCGGATGATAGAAAGTTCCCAATAGGTTCTTTCCCGCAACCAGGTTGACGCCGGTTTTGCCGCCGATTGAGGCGTCCACCTGCGCTAGAACGGTGGTCGGCACTTGCACGAACGCCACGCCACGCATGTACAGCGAAGCTAGAAGTCCGCTCACGTCTCCGACCACACCGCCGCCTAGGGCGATAACCACAGCTTTGCGATCAGCACCCAACCGGGCTAACTTCTCAGCCAGATTTTCGACGGTCGCGAGACGCTTGGAAGGCTCGCCATCCGGCATTACGATCACTTCCGGCGCAAAGCCCGCCCCCTTCAGCGATGACACCAGCTTCGCTCCCCAGCGCTTTTTTACCGGAGCTACCGTGATCACAAACAGGCCGCTGGCTTGCGGCAGGAGTTCGCCTAAAACCGAGCCTGCGCGCGCGAGCAGGCCGTTTTCGATCCAGGCCTGGTAGGGCCCGGAAGGCACATGGATGGTCGCTTGCGGCATAGCGCTCCCATCATAACGTATAGGTTTGAATGACCGCCGTTCCCCCGGTGGTGTACTATTTTTTCGCGGTCATGAAGGGTCTTCCAGCCGAGACCGACTTTGTAGTGATTGGGCCCAGCGTTGCCGGCCTGCGTGCCGCCATCGAACTGGCCGCCGCCGGAAGTGTGCTCGTCCTGGCCAAGAAAGACCTCCCCAGCTTCAAAACGCAGGATCCCAAGAGCGAGGCCGCCTGGCTGAGCGATGAGGACGAGGTCAGCCTTCACCTGCAGGACACGCTCGATGCCGGCGACGGCCTCTGCAATGTGGCCGCGGTCAAGATGCTGCTGGAGGAAGCTCCTGAGCGCATCGATGAACTGATCGCGTGGGGCAAGCACCACGGAACCAAGCTCACGTTCGGGCTGGAAAACCCTCACAGCAAAGCCAGCGTCCTGCACGCTGAGGGACAATCGGCGGGGCGCGAAATCCTCCGCGGGGTATGGGAGAAGGCGCAGTCGCTGAAGCAGATCACGATTGCGCCCTTCACGTTTGTGACCGGGCTCGTAACCGAGGACGGCCGGGTCCGCGCCGTTTCCGTTCTCGATCAGAACGGGGTCCCTCATGAGATTGCCTGTTCCGCCGTGCTGCTGGCCACGGGCGGATTCGGGCAAATCTATCGCAATACCACCAATCCCGACTGGGCTACCGCGGATGGTGTGGCGATTGCCGTGCGCGCCGGCGCCGAAGTCGGCGATATGGAGTTCGTGCAGTTCCATCCCACGGCCTTGTACATGAAAAAGGTTCCCCGATTTCTGCTATCCGAAAAACTTCGCGCCGAAGGCGCTTATCTGCGCAACTTCGAATTGGACCGCTTTATGGCCAAGTATCATCCGCTGGCCGAGCGCGCCCCGCAAAATCTGGTAGTGCGAGCCATTGTGCACGAGATGGAAGTCAGCCGCGCCAAGGATCCGTTCGTCTATCTCGATCTCACGGACATGAAGGCGTCGGTGGTGCAGAAACATTTCCCGCGCATTTACTCGGCATTCATGGCGCACAACATTGACATCACAGAAGACGTTATCCCCGTTCGCCCAGCTGCCCACTACTGTGTGGGCGGCGTGCGCACCGACCTCGACGGCAAAACCAGCGTTGCCGGACTCTTCGCCGCTGGCGAGGTCGCGGCCACAGGAGTTCACGGCGGCAACCGCCTGCCGAGCAACGCCGTGCTGGAAGGATTGGTATTCGGAGCCCGCGCCGGGCGAGCGATGCGCGAGATTGAGAAAGGTGCTCCCAAAACAGCGGCCGAACCTCAGGCGGCGTACTCTAACGGGCCGGTAGACGCCGGCGTGGAAGAGTTGATCGGCCAGATTCAGGATCTGATGTGGAACGAGGTCGGCATTGTCCGCACGCGAACCGGGATGCAGAAGGCCATCAAGACTCTCGAAGACATGGCGCCCAAGTTGGCTCAGCCCAAAACGCGCCGACGCCACGAAGCTGCCAATCTGCATCTAGCGGCCCTGCTGGTAGCCAAATCAGCTTTGGCGCGCGAAGAAAGCCGCGGCTCCCATTACCGCATGGATAATCCCGACCATGATGACAAGAAGTTCCTGAAACACTCTATTGTCAAAAACGGCATCGTGCGATTTGCCTGATTTAAAAAAGAGCCTCAGGCAAAAATCGGCATTTCACTCATGAGTCAACAATCATCGATTGCTTTCCCGCGGGAACGCCAGCGACAACGCAATCGAAACCAGCAACACTCCCGCGACCGCACTCAACGTCATGTGGATAGGAACTTTGAAATAGTCCGATCCCACCATCTTCACCCCCACCAGAATCAGTACCACCGCCAGCCCGTAATGCAGGAACCGAAAGATTTTCATCAGGCCTGAAACCGCAAAATACATCGAGCGCAGCCCCAGGATCGCAAACACGTTCGAGGTATACACCACGAAAGCGTTCAGCGTAATGGCAAGAATGGCGGGAATGGAATCCACCGCAAACAGCACATCCGTCGTCTCGATGACCAGCAGCACGATCAGCAGCGGTGTGGCGTAAAGGCGAGCGTTATCTTGCGGGTTGCGAATGAAAAATCGGCCATCGTAAAAGTCCTTGGTGACGGGGATCCATGATCGAAACACCTTCACTACCGGATTGGCCGCGGGGTCCACCTGATGCTCGCCCATTATGCAGACGCGAATGCCGCTGTAGATCAGCAAGCCGCCGAAAATGTAAAGCAGCCAGTGAAAGCGGTGGATGAGCCCCACGCCGGCACCAATAAAAATTCCCCGCAGCACCAGCGCTCCAAGGATTCCCCAGAACAATACGCGATGCTGCTGTTCGTCAGGAACGGCGAAGTACCTGAAGATCACCAGAAAAACGAACAGGTTGTCCACACTTAACGACAACTCGAGAACGTATCCGGTGACAAACTCCAGACCGCTCTGCTTGCCTTGCCAAAAGTACAATATGCCCGCGAACGCCGCCGCCATGGCCACGTACATCGCGCTCCAACCCAGCGCCTCGCGAAAGCGTACGACGTGCCCCGGCCGGTGGAAGACCTTTAAGTCCACCACCAGCATGCCCAGCGCGAAAAGGTTGAAGAGAACCCAGAAGTAGAGCAAGGCGAATCCGAGGGAATAAGTATTGTCGAGCGCGATGGTTGATTGAATGCCTGATCGAAGCGAATCTTGGTTCTCAATCAATCATCAACAATCAACAATTTATTTTTGTCTTCCCCGCTTTCCGCTGACCCAGTCGTCCCAAATGCCATCGGCTTTCATCATTTCGACGCTGTTGGTCTCGCGCATGGTCTGCTCGATTTGATCATGGGTCAGGCGCGGTCCGATCTTTTCCGGCAGGTCCGCCAACTCCAGGCTGAGCAGCGCCGCTTCGGCAACGTGCTTTTTCAATTGCTCGAAGTCCACTTTGTCATAGGTATCGGAAGTGGCGTGATAATTTTCGAGGTAATTCGCCTCTTCTTGTTCGGCGACAAACGTAGGCACGCCTTCCAGCATGAAATCGAAATGGTCGGTGCCCCACTCCATCTCGGTCAGGATGTCTTTCACGCCGAACTGTGCCAGTGGTGCGATCAAATTCTTCGCCGTGCCCGCGATATCGTTGCGCCCACCCACGGAAAAACCGGTCGTCTTTCCCGAGCCCGAATCGTAGACGATTACTCCCGCCGCCTTATCGAGTTCGGCGCGATGATTGAATGCGTAAGTCCGAGAGCCCAGCAGCCCTTGCTCTTCCCCAGAGAACAGAATGAAACGGATCGTGCGCCGCGGAACAAACCCGGAAGCCTTAATAGCCCTTAGGGCATCGATGACCAGGGCGGCGTTGCAGCCGTTGTCCAGCGCTCCCGTACCCAGTTCCCAGGAATCCAGATGCGCGCCAAGAATCACGAATTCGTCCGGCTTCTCGCTGCCGCGAATTTCGCCGATCACATTCGCTGCCTTGATGGACCCGCCGATCTGGTTCGGAATGGACAGATCGCCCCAGACGAGCTGCCCGCCCGCCAGCAGGCGCGCCATGCGCTCGCCATCTTCCCGCGCCACGATGACCATGGGGATGCGATCGATCTCTCCCGCGCCCGAGTTCGTATGACGATACAGGATGTCATGCTCCCGCGTTGCCATGAAGGCAATCGCTTTCGCCCTGGCTTTCACCGCCCGCGTCACGATCGGCGGAGCGTTGGCGTATTCGGCAAACAGGTCGGCCCAGGTTTTCAGCACCGTCGTATGCACGAGAAGAATTTTCCCCGACACATCACCGGCCTTCTGGAAGTCAGCGTCCGTGCCCTCGGCCACGTCTATCACCGGTACGTGCTTCACCGGACTTAGCGCTGGAGCCCACGCCACTGAAAGCGCGCGCACGCGAAAAGTCGAGAGAACAGTCATACCGCCCACCGTCCCGGGATTCAGTTCGAAGCCGGTGGTCGCCATCATCTCCGTTGCACCTTCGGCCCACGAGTACGGAATCTCAAAAGTCTCCGTGTGAACGTTCGCTGCGCCCGCAGCAGTCATCGTCTGCATACCCCACTGCACCGCATGCTGCATCGCAGGCGTGCCCGGAACCCGTCCGCCGACCTCGTCTGTCAGGCGGCGCAGGTTGTCTTGCAGGGGAGACGGCTTGAGCGCAATTTGAATTAATTGATTTGCGTCATTGTTTTCGGCAGGAGTCGCAGCCAGGCAGGCAAAGCTAAGAATGCAAACAAAGAACAGGCCCTTTGTGGTTCGCATATTGCAGTGCATTAGAAATGAAATGAGGCAAAAGTGCCAGTTGGACGTGTGCCCGCGAAGAAAGTTCTCTGCGCTCTCCGCGGCATTTCTCAGCGAACTCAGCGGTTAAAAGCACCTGAACCGTGAACGTTGAAGTTCGCACGGGCCGCACGGAGATCACCGATTGTCTAAACAAGCGAATTGAGAGCCGGTCACTTCGGCGGCAGGGGATCCATCTTGCCGAGGATGCGTATGCTTTCCAGCATCACGCTTCCGACGATCTGCAAGCTCTTGGGGCTGAGCTTGTCCGCGGTGTCCTGGGTTGTATGCCAGAACACATCGTTGTAGCCGTAATTGAAGTCGATAAGGTCGGCGCTCGGTACCCCGCGCTTCACGAACGGCAGATGATCGTCCGAAACCTCAATCTCGCGCCCGAAAAAATGGGACTGGTATCCCAGCCGCGTCGCCGCTTCCAGTACAACATTCTCCAGCCAGGGCGTGGAATTCGAATCGCGTTCTACGTTCAGGTCGGCATCGCCGATCATGTCGGCCAACAGAAACGCCTTTACCTTTTTCAGGGTTCCGTCAGCCTGCCATTTCTCCGCCAGGTGGGTGATCCCATACAAGCTGTCCTTGTCGAACGGCATTTCCGAGGGAAGGCCGCCGGAGCCGTCCGGCTTCATGGCCTCTTCCGCGTCATCCCAGACCAGCCACACGCTGTAGCCCTCCTGCTGTTTGCCGCGCAGCTGATTGGCCATCTCCAGCAACAGAGCGCTGGAGGAAGCTCCATCGTTTGCTCCAACGTAGGAAGTCTTCCGCAAAGGATAGTTCGTGTCGTAGTGGCTGGCGACGAGGATGATGCCATCTTTCGTGCCCGGAAATTTGGCAATGATGTTGTGCACTGGAAACTTGCCTTCCGGAGTGTCGGCGGTGAAAGTATCGTCTTCGACCTGATCGCCTTTTAAGTGAGACCCAATGTACTCCTCAACTTTTTTATGATTGGCACTGCCCAGCGGACGGGGGCCGAACTTCACAATATCTTTCAAATACTGCATCGCGCGGTCGCCATCGAAGGTCGGCAGCGCCCCGCTATCCGGCGGCAAGGTTAGCGGCGCGCTGGGCTGAGATGCAGGACCAGCGGACTCAGGCTGAATCTGCGCGGCGTCCTTGCCCCGCTCGCATGCCAGCGAAGCCAGCACGCAAGCCAGCACAATCCACGGCAGGGATTTCGATGCCATTATTGCGCCTGCTTCTCTTTCTCTCTGCGCGCCTTGCGCTGCTTGGGATGCACCGCCCAGGCCACTCCAATGCTGAGGGCGTAGAGCGCGATCATGGGCGCGGCGAAAATGCACATGTTTAGGATGTCGGTCGTCGGCGTCACGATCGCCGCAATGATGAAAATTACCAGAATCGAGTAGCGGAAATTCTTCCACATGAATCCGGCGCTGATGATGCCCATCAGCGACAGGAAGAACACCAATATCGGCATCTCGAAAATCAGTCCCATGCCAAGGATGATGCTGAGAAAAAGGGACGTGTATTCGCCAATGGTAATCATCGGCTGGAACTGCTTGCCGAAATTGATCAGGAACGTCAGCGCCGCCGGATACACGATCTTGTAGCCGAAGTATCCGCCGGCGGCAAACAGTGTAATCGTCGATACCATGAAGGGCACGACGTACTTCTTCTCCTTGCGGTACAGGCCCGGGGAGATGAACATCCACACCTGGTAGAGAACGAACGGCGAAGTCAGAAACAAACCAGCCAGTGCCGCGATCTTCAAATAAAGATTGAACGGTTCCGTCGGATTCAGATAGACCAGTTTTTCCGCCATGCCATTGGATTTGAGTGCGTCCATGATGGGGCGCTGCATGACGTCGTAGATGCGCTCCACTTTCCACCAGCAGACGCAGAAGCCCACCGCAACCGAGATGATGGAATAAATAATGCGCCGCCGCAGTTCCTCGAGGTGATCCAAAAAGCCCATGGTGGGCATGGACTCTTTTTCCTCTTCCGCGGGAGGGATCTCGGTGGCGACTTCAGGCATGAGATTCCTGCGAACTCGAGGATGTCACGCTCTCGGTGGGATGAACGGCCTCGGTTGCCCCTGCTGTCGGCTCTTTGGCGGCTTCCGATGCTGCTGCGGAAGGCTCTTCGGTCGAACCAGCCAGGCTCGCGGGAGCCTCGGCCGGCGCGGGTTCGCTCTCGACCGTATTCCAAGTCCGGCTGGTGGTCCCCTCGACTGCCGGAGTGGGCGGCAGGATCGTCGGCTTCCTGTCGACCTCCAGATGAGCGATCTCCTGCTCAATCTGCGCCTTGAAATCGTTGGAGGCGCGGCGGAACTCATTCATGAACTTGCCGACCTGGCGGGCAATCTCCGGCAGCTTCTTGGGCCCGAAGATGATGAGGGCCAGAAAGAACAGGAAGATTGTCTCGGAAAAACTCATGCGCTTCATCATACTGCCCCGGTGGGAAAAGCGGCAATTCGCTGGCTATCGGCGCCTCGCGTCCGGACTGATCGTGAGCTAGCACTGCAAGATCGGCAGACTTTGCCGCATCCGTAGCAGGCAAATGCTGCCGCAGTCATCGGAGGATGAGACCGCTCTTAAGCCTGTTCTAGCGCTAAGTGCAACTGAACTCTGAATGCCGGGCTGGGCCAGACCAAATGAAGATTGTCCACAGGAGTGCCTACTCTGAGTCACGGTCACTGAAGTTCGTGCCGCAGTGGCCGATGAAGTAGTCGAGCGCGAGCACTTTTGAAGGAGAGTCCATGTCAATTACAGCTATTTCCAACCATCTTCCCAACTACGAGCCTCAGCCCGTGAGTTCCCGTAAACCGCCCATCCCCAACATCCAGCAGTTCAAGCAGGAGTTCCAGCAACTCGGCAACGACCTTCAGTCCGGGGATTTGTCGGCGGCGCAAGCCGATTTTACGCAACTGCAGCAGATCGGGCCAGCGGGGCTCTCGGACCCTTCGCGTCAGCCCAATAGCCCAATGGGGCGTGCCTTCCAGCAGTTATCGCAGGATCTGCAGGCCGGCGATCTCTCGGCAGCGCAGAAGGACTACGCCCAGATTCAGCAGGCCTTTCAGCAGCTGGCTGCGCAGGGCCACCATCATCATGGAGACAGTCAGCTTCCGCAGGTCCTGCAGAAGCTCGCCCAGGCGTTAAAGTCGGGCGACCTCGCGAGCGCGCAGAAAGCATTCGACCTGCTTAAACACGACGTGCAGAAGGTCGCCGAAGGCGAGCCGAGCGTGCCGTCGCCCGAAGCGGGCAATGTCTCCGTAACCGCATAGCACGACTGTGCTGCGCGACGGATCACAGGAGTCTCACCCCGACTGCATGGCGGCTGCGGTAATGCTGCTATGCATTCCTGTTTGCCGCGGAGTCGCGCTAACAGCATAGATTCTGACGCTCTGTTCTGCGGCCGCTTTCCAATCGCACAGTCGCTGCACCGCTGACTTTCAAAAACTCTGCTCCTCACACCTTGCAAGAGTTCCTGCCGATGGATTCAACCGGGCGGGGGAACCTCGATCCCATGGACACCGAAATCCCACAAAAAAAGACCCTAAAAGCTCTTGCCGCGGAACCCCAAAACCGGTAAGCCGCATCTCATGGAAAGGACCTTGTCAGGGCGGTTACTAATGTGACCATCCCCGCTCAGGTCCGTCTAAACTGGTGATATACTGCGTGTACGCGCGGTAGCTGGGGTGGACGTTAACCCTAACCGAAGGAAATCTCAAGATGGCTCGTAGTTCTCGCCGATCACTCGTCCTGGTCCTTTGTTTTCTCCTTGTTTGCGGATTCCTGGGAATTCTGTTTGCCCAGCGTTCCGGTCAGCAGTCGTCGATTACCGGCGACTCCGATGTCAAGGACAGCCTGAAGCAATTCACCGATGTCTATGCGCTGGTGGAAGACAACTACGCCGAGCCGGTGAATCCTGATAAGGCCATCTACAACGGCGCGATCCCCGGCATGCTGCACGCGCTCGATCCCCACTCAAATTTCTTTGACCCCAAGTCGTACGCGCTCATGCGCGAGGATCAGCGCGGCAAGTACTACGGCGTCGGCATGACCGTCGGCCCGCGCAACAACAAAGTCATCGTCATCTACCCGTTCACTGGGACGCCCGCATACAAGGCCGGCATTCATCCCGGCGACGTGATCATCGCGGTTGATGGCAAGTCGACCGAGAACATGAGCACCACCGATGTGGCCGATATGCTGAAGGGTCCCAAAGGCACCACGGTTCACATCAGCATCGCTCGTGAAGGCGTCGAGAAGCCGATGGAGTTCACGCTCGTCCGCGACGAAATTCCACGCTATAGCGTCGACGTGCATTTCCTCATCAAACCGGGCATCGGCTACATGCACGTCAATGGATTCAACGAGACCACCGAGCACGAGGTTTCCGAAGCGCTCGATTCTTTCGGTGATCTCAAGGGACTTATCCTCGATCTCCGCGGCAATCCCGGTGGCTTGCTCAGCGAAGGCGTGGGCGTAGCCGACAAGTTTCTCAAGAAGGGACAACTCATCGTCTCGCATCACGGTCGCGCGTCGGCGGAGAAGCGTTACGTCGCGCAGCACGGCAATGGCGGCAAGGATTATCCCATTGTGGTGCTGGTCAACCGGCTCACCGCTTCGGCAGCTGAGATTGTCTCCGGCGCGATTCAGGATCACGATCGCGGATTGATCGTGGGCGAGGTCACCTTCGGCAAGGGCTTGGTGCAAACCGTCTATCCGCTGTCGGAGAATACCGGCCTGGCACTGACGACCGCGCACTACTACACGCCCAGTGGACGCCTCATTCAGCGCGATTACAGCAACATTTCGCTCTACGACTACTACTACAATCGGGAGGCTGAGTCTTCCAGCACCGCGAACCGCGAAGTGAAGCTCACCGATAGCGGCCGCACAGTCTACGGGGGAGGCGGCATTACGCCGGATGTGAATATTCCTCCCGTCAAGACCAATCATTTCCAGGACACGCTCCTGCAGCACTACGCATTCTTCAACTTCGCCAAGCGCTATGTGGTCGATCACCATCCCACCAAGAGCTTCGAAGTGGACGACAGCGTCATGCAGGCGTTCCGCAAATCGCTTGACGAGGCCAACATTCCTTATACCCAGGCCGAGTTGATGGATAACAACGACTGGATCAAGTCGAACATCAAATCGGAAATCTTTGTCGATGCCTTCGGGCAGGATGAAGGCATGAAGGTTCGCGCCGAGTCCGATCCCGAAGTCATTAAGGGCCTTGAACTTCTGCCCCAGGCAAAGGCCCTGGCCGAGAATGCCAAGAAGATCGTGGCCGAGCACAATGCGGCACCGGCGTTCAACCGCCAGTAACAACCACTGATCCTGAAAGCCCGGGCCCGTCCCCGGGCTTTTTTTGTGCGCACCTTTCTTGGATCCCGGCTGACGTCACTTTCGCCCCGCAGTTTTCTCAGCGAACTCCGCGAATCCTTCGCGAACTCTGCGGTTAGCTCTTCCTTGAAACCCTGTTTCGCTAAGAATCGCCTTAGAGCACATAGCCTCTGATCCATTCGTAGCCCGGAGGTCAATTGACTTCACCCTTGCCCTGTGAAAAAATTCGCGCAAGAGGCGGCTTTTGCGGGGGCAATGGCCAAGGTAGCTTGGAAGCCAATCTTCCCTTCCCGCTCACGTCTGAAGCGTCACAAGATGGCATTTTTTCAATATGATGGCAGTAGCGCTGCACGGCGATTTACCGGCTGGCGCCGATGGAGGCTCGTGTGAGGCCGCTCGTCCTGGCGGGGGCCGTTTTGTTGGCAGCCGTCGCGGGCTGGACCGACCTGCGCACCCGGCGCATTCCCAACTGGCTGACCGTACCGGCTTTCGTGGTGGGCATTGCGGTGAACACGATTTTGAATGGCCGGGAGGGCTTGAAATCCGCCCTTCTGGGAGCGCTGCTTGGCTTTGGATTGCTGCTGCCGTTCTACCTCTTGCGCAGCATGGGTGCGGGAGACCTGAAGTTTGTCGTGGCGCTCGGAGCCTTCACCGGTCCCGGCCGCCTGGTGGACGTGCTGATTGGATCGGTTTTCGTAGCTGGAGCGATGGCCTTGATTCTCGTGATCTACAAACGGCGGCTGCTTGAAACCATGCGCAATATCGGGCACATCCTGGTTTCCCTAGTAACATTCCGCCTGCCAGGTTCGCACGTGACCCTCGACGACCCAAACTCGCTTCGGATTCCGAAAGGCGTCGCTCTGTCTCTCACCGTTGTGTTCTACGCTTTCCTTCAGCTGCGGGGAGTCGTGGCATGACGAACTTCGCCCGCAACATGATCTTGCGGCTCATCGCCGAAACCACTGGCGCCGAGATCGCTGAAGCCGCCGCCGTGCTGCCTTTGATGTTCATGATCCTGCTCGGCATCTTCTGGTTTGGGCAAGCCTTCAGCATATATGGGGCCATCAATCGGGCCGCCCATGACGGTGCCCGCGCCGGCTCGGCCCCTTACTGCGTTACCTGTACCGGCCCAAACACCGTGGCACAGTATGCAACCAATGCAGTCAACGCCGTGAACAACGCTTTGACCCAGTCGCAACTGGATCCCACCAAGGCGCGATATCCCGTCCCGCAGCCTGTCTTTAACACTTGCCCCGGCATTACCGGCGGCAACGCGTGCGTCTCCGGAAACGCGAACATCTGCGTAGAATTGCCCGTTCAAATTTCCGACCCTAACAAGGGCGGGGTCGGAGCGTGCGGCATCTCGGTTGCGTTCCAGTACCCCTATCAATTCTGGTTGCCGTTTACCGGATTGAATAACCAGAAGATCTACTTGAACGCGTCGGCGCAAGTGGGCATGGAGAGGCAGTAATGTACCGCTTCCATTCACGGGTTGCAGCCATGTGGGGGGAGGAGGACGCCGCCCAGATCGTGGAATTCGCCGTAGCGTTGCCATTGCTGGTTGTGTTTGTGGTAGGCATTTTCGACTTCAGCACCGCTTTCACCTTCAAGCAAAGACTCACGAACATGGCACGCGATGCCGCCCACGTGGCCGCCACAGATCCGAGCAACGATGTATTGCAGGGCACACCCGAGCCCATTTCCGTAGTCGACGTGTATCAAATCGCCGACAATTATCTGTTGGTAAATCAAGTCAATGATTGCGGCTTATCCACTGCCGCAGCCCCCGTAAATTCAGGCTTGACTTGGACGTTCACAGCGAATGGGAACGGATGTCCGTCTCCGGGCATCACGATTGTCGTCAACCGTGGCTACTATTTCCCGGTCACGGGAGCGGCACTGCCGGCCAACTGCCAATCACAAAGCCCCGGTACGAAAGCTGCCGTCGTAGCTACCTGTGTGAGTATTCAATATCCCTACCCGTGGAAATTCGGCCGCGCCGCCAGCCTGCTCGGTTTCAGCGACACCCTTCCCGCGCAAATCACGGCGACTGGGGTCGCGATGAATGAAGACTGAAGGATGAAGAAGCCCCTCGTTTCAGGATCGAAGTTACTCCATCGCGAGCGCGGTGTCACCATGGTTCTGGTCGCGCTCGCCATGGTCGCTATCATTGCCATGGCCGCGCTCTCCATCGATGTCATAACGCTCTACCTGGCGAAGCTGGAAGCGCAACGCGCGGCCGATGCCGCCGCCCTGGCTGCCGCCAAAGTCATCGCCTTATCGGGCATTACAGGGGACCCTGCAAATCAGTCGGGAAATTGGGCGTTGATCTGCGGGGTGGACGATGGCACGAACGGACTCGCGGGCCGTGTGGCGAAAGCTGCGGCGGCCCAGAATGAAGTTGGCGGAATTGCTGCAGGCACAGTTACCGTGACCTATTCCGCGGGAAACGGCAGCACCATCGGCGCAGGCGTGTCCGATTGTTCAAGTCTGGCTCAGAGCACGGCATTTGGAGTGAACCCGATTGTCAACGTGGCGCTTACTCGCACCGCCTTGCCTAATTTCTTTTCACGAATCTGGGGAAATGCCGGAACCAACATCAACGCCAGCGCCAGCGCCGAGGCGTTCAACCCGTCTAATTCGGGGAATCAAGGAAATCAAAATAACAACAGCGGTTCGCTGACTCCGGTGCAGCCGCGATGCGTGAAGCCATGGATCGTGCCTAACCGCGATCCGCTGAACCCGCAGCCAACTTCTGGCGTTTTTTGCGACCAGACCTTACCCGGCAACCCAGGTCCCTGTGGCAAGATTGTGAATTTACCCGACGGCTCAATTGTTCACAAAGGAATTTCACCCCCGGGGACCAATGGGGCGAACGGAATCATCGGAGAAACATTTTGGCTGGTTGCGGACTGTAGAAACGCGCAAAGCAGTTGCACTTTCCGAAGAGGTGGCGGGAATGGAAGCGGGGCAGGCGTCCAGCCGCAGGCGAATTTCACTAATTCGAACAATCCCTCGCTTCCGCTCCCTCCGAATCTGCTTTACTTGCCAGGTCAAGCCACAACTCCGGCCCTCGCTGTTCCGGTTTGCAGCTCTGGCGACGCTTATGAGGAGGCAATTGGTGGTTGCGATCAGCCGACGAACTATTCTTGTGGAGTACCCGGCCCTGGAAACAATAACGTGGCGGACTTAACCCTGAATCCTGACAGCGATACCAGTGCCGGTGTGCAGTGCCTGATCCACCAAGGGGATCTCACGAACTTGACCGACCCCAGTGGGCAGGACTACCTCAATTTCAGTTCCTTCCCGGCTCCAAACTCCTATCCCTTTCAGATCTTCGCCGGAAGCAGCAATCCTCTGGTAGCCACTGCGGCATTGCCTTCGGGCAGTCAGATCACAACCAGCGCTTCCATTGTCTCGCTTCCGATCTACGACGATACGGCGGGGAATATTTCTGAGGGCGCAACAAACAACGTAACCTTTGTGGGTTTCCTTCAGGTCTTCATCGACGTCGCCGACGTCAACGGCAACGTGGAGGTCACGGTGCTCAACGTAGCCGGCTGCGGCAATGGAAGTCCAAATCCCGTCGGCGCGCCAGTGACGGCGAATTCTCCGCTGCCCGTGCGATTAATTACGTCCCCTTAGGCCCTCGGCCTTCGTAGCGCACTCGTCACATCTATTCGAAGAATTTACTGCTGGGGCTGGCTCTCATCAGGCCCGGCGTTCTGCTCCGCCTGCGGCCGTGGAGGTGCCGGAGCGGGCGGGCGCCCGCTGGGTTGATTCTGTACAAAGGCTGGTTCTTCGTCCGCGATGTCGTCGTTCTGCGCCTGCACCGGAGGCGCCTGTCCCCGCGGCGGCGTTGGGAAGACTCCGTCGAAACGCGTACTCAGAATAACTTTGTCCAGCTTGCTGGCGTCATCCGCCGCGCTCACGATCAGAAAATTAAATTTCGATCCATTCAGCAGGCGCGCCAAAACTTCCGGCGCCGGCGCGGGCTCGATCTCGGCCACCACGATCTCCTGTTCAGCGCCGGCAGCAATTGAAATGTCGGCGCCGGTGCGTTGCTGGATCGCATACAACACCTGCGCGAGCGTCGCCTTGTTTGCGCTGATCGCCAGCAATCCGTTCTGATACGAAACCTGCAGCGGCGGTTTCGGCGCTGCATCAATCGCCGCCGGCTCGGCTTTGGTCGTATAGTTCGTCGCCACGAGTCCGGGACGACGTGGCTGAACCTGCTGATCGTCGGCTGCCGTAACCGCTGCCTCCCCTGCCCCCCCCATCACCTTGATGATCACCGTGCGGCCATAGGGAAACACCTGATACGACTGCGCCGCTTTCAGATCGAGCACCACGCGCGTAACCGGAGGCTTGGCCTGAAACAATCCGACCCGGACATCCTTCACCTCACCACGATCTACCGATTGGCTGCGCGCGCTGCTGGCGGGTACTGCATTGGGGAAATCCACCACCAGGCGGTCCGGTCCGCTTAGAACCTGCGTTTGTGGAACAATCCGGTCGCTGGCTTCCACTTCGATTTCGACGGTACTTTTTGTGCCCAGAACTTTAACCGACCGCACTGAAACCTGCGCCGGCAAAGAGGCTACCGATACGGCGGCACACAGCGCGGCTGCCGGCAGCCGGCTCGCAATCGTCCGCGACAATTTGCGCATGGACACCTGTGCCCTGGTCTGATTTTCGTGGTTCTTGCGCGATTGTAGCAGCCAATTTCCGCGCCGAGACTTACGTTGGTATTAGGTCTCTCGGTTCCCTCTCGCGTTAAAGGTTCAATGGATCAACGCGCACTGGGACGTGCGCGCTGGCACAGGCTCTTAGTTGCAGCTGAATTTATGGCGGTACTTCCAATAAATTCCGCTGAGTCCCGACGCCATTAACAGCCACGTGCCGGGCTCGGGCACTTCTCCCCCGGGACCACCGCCGCTGGCGCATGGATCGCCAGGTTTCTTCTTCTTCCCCTCGGCACTGGGTATTGCAGCCTTGGTTCCTGAAGTCGGCTTCTTCGGAATCAGAGGCGCGCACACGCTCGGCACAGGCGGCAATGACACGGGATTGAAACTCCCACCGCCCAGCGGATCATACCCGCTCAGCGGCAGAAAAGGGCTTGGGCCTGGATTCAGCAAACTGGACTGGAACGGAAGCGGAGGATTCGCAAGCGCTGTGCCCAGCTGCGGGCGTATCGGCTGTTCGAACTTCATAGCCGGAGGCTCCGCCTCAGATGTCATCTCCTGCGGCTGTTCCTCCACGCGATTACCGCATTTCGTGCGCGCGGTCTTTCTGCCATCCGTAATGACCTCTTCACCCTTCCTGAGCGTCACGGGATGCCGCGTCCAGTACACCTTCTTCCCAATGCGATAAGACAAATAAACATTGCGCGCCAGCGTCAGGCGCACCACGCGTGCATGGTCGTAATCAAATCCTGCGTATTGCGCGCGCACAACCGGATCGCGTTCCGCCGCTTTCTTCAGCTCGTAAGCGTTGCGCACGCCGCCAGGAACGATGGAATACGGATACACCGGACGATCTTCAATCTCCCGCAAGGCCTCGCGCTGTGCGGCGACAAACGCCTCGCGGCTGGCCTCAGCCGAATGGCGCTGGGGTCCGACTGAGCGCGAGGACTCCGAACTTCGAAACAAGGAGGGACTCAGATGCCGAAGCGCGGCATTGGCAATGCCGAAGGTAAATAGCGCGCAAACCACCACAATAAGCGTCTTACGGATGCGGCGATTTCGGCTGTGTCGGTGAGTACGGCGACGGCGAATTACGACTCTATAATCTGATGATTCCGGAGGACTCGACACCTCTACCACCCTTCGCGGCTACCACCTGGGACTGTTAGCCGCCTACACGCCCACTTCTATGAATGCAGTTGTCGTGCCAGTACCGCACCCCCAATTCTTACAAAACATGGAGCTTGTGAGCTTTGAATGGCCAACATGCTAGCAGACAGTGCATACCTTTGCACAAAATAACTTGGGCATGTCTGTGGATATTCCGCCTGATGTACCCAAACTTGCACGGTCATTTCGGGGGGTGCCCAAGCCCTGACCAAATCTAAACCGAGACTTGCAGATTATGACGTAACTTTCAGTGGTTACTGGAGTAACGCCACTATTGTGCCATTTCAATCTGCTTCCGGCCGTTGGTACTATGCCTCCTGTTACGGACGTAAATTGCCGTATACAAGCTCTTCGCCGCATCCCGAGCGGCGCTACCAACAGCCTGAATCCTTCTAAGGCTTCGGTGCCTCCCCGGTA
The DNA here is from genome assembly GCA_035309485.1 of Candidatus Sulfotelmatobacter sp. Classification (GTDB taxonomy): domain Bacteria; phylum Acidobacteriota; class Terriglobia; order Terriglobales; family Acidobacteriaceae; genus Sulfotelmatobacter. The sequence continues at coordinate 56,384 of DATGFC010000084.1, read as the reverse complement.
GTGAAATTGGATTTTCGCTGTTGACGCGAACGGGCGCGATATTTCCTGGGAGGCAATTCTCATGAATTTCCGACGTCTTCTTGCGGTTGCATTCGTGGCGGTGATGGCTCTGGTTGTGGCCCGTCCCGCTTCCGCAAGTTCAGTGACCCTGACCTACGAATATCAATATCAGGCGTACTACGTTTCTATCAACGGCAGCAGCAATTACACCGCGCTGATGTGCGATAGCTTCGATAACAACATCTATCGCGGCGAGACCTGGACCGCGACCGCCACACCGTTCCTGCAAGGCATCGCGACCAGCATGTTCGGATCTTCCATGATCCTCGACTACAAAGCCGCCGGCCTCATCTACAAAAGCATGCTGGGAGGCACGCTCACCACGTTGCAGGCGCAATGGGCCGTGTGGGGACTGTTCTCGACCAACGCTCAAAACAATCAGCTGTTTACGACCTACGGCGGCGCTGCCACCGATGCCACTTACTTGACGCTGGCTCTTTCGGCACCCAACAGCGCTTACAACGGCCTGATCCTCTACACCCCGCTGAATGCCAAGCCCGGTTCCGGACCCCAGGAGTTCATCGGCTATAGTCCGGTTCCCGAGCCCAGCAGCATGATGTTGCTTGGCACTGGCCTGGTTGGCCTTGCGGGTGCGATCCGGCGCAAGTTCGCTAAAGCTTAAATTTCCATCCTTCCGGTCTACCCTCCCGGACGGGCATCTCACTCCGCCGCACAGCGCACTGGCTGTGCGGCTTTTTTTTAATCTGCGGAACTCACTCCATCGCGTAGTCGATTTTGATCCCGCGCTTTTCTATTTCATTCAGGAACAGGTCTGCCGGAACGTCGCGCTCCTGCAGGATCCCGCCACGCGTAGGGATCGCGCCTGAGGCCAGCATCTGCAACACGATCGAAGCCGGAAACGCCGTGGTCCGCATCATCGCGCTCATATCCGTTTTCGGATCGTAATGATCCACCATCGTGAATGAAGCTACCCGTCCCTTCAGCTTGCCGCCCAGCAGCCCGCGGACTCCCGCGCCGTTCACGGATTCGTGCGCCTCCAGGCGCATGTTGCAAACGTCGGGCCCCTTCGAGGCGAACTTGCCCTCGAAGACCTTCGACATCATGGCCCGTGGCGAGATCTCCGCTTTGGCGAACTTCATTCTTTCGCTCGAGAACAGTCCGAGCTCGCTCAGTTCGCACAGCAGGTCGTAATGCCCGGGATAGCGCAACGTTTTTTCGAAGCACTCTCCCACGCGCCCCTCAAACGTTTCGGGCAAAGTGGACGTTCCTCCGGAAGTATGAAAAGCCACCAGCTGGGGGAATCCCGCGATATGAAAATCTTCAGGCTCGGTCAGCGGATCGATAGTGGTCAGCTTGCCCTTGCGCAGAATACGGGCCGGCTCCACATATTCGTTGATCAATCCTTCCACTGAGAACACCAATTGGTAATGGAATGGCGGAGTCGGTCGCGCCGGCAAGCCTCCCACATACAGCCGTAACGCGTCGGCTCGTCCGCCCAGCCGCCGCACGAGTTCACCGCCGAGAATCGAGGCCATCCCCGGCGACAGCCCACAATCCGGAGCCAACGCCACTCCTCGCTTCTCGGCTTTTTTCGCAAGCGCCAACTCCTGCCGGACCACCGTATTGTTTCCACCCAGGTCTGCGAAGTGGCAGCGCGCCTCAACCGCAGCACGCGCCAGCCCCAAATTCAAACGGTACGGAACCGCCGAGAGCGCCGCATCGTGCCCGCGCATCAATTTGGCTGCCCCTCTTTCATCGGCTGCATCCAGTGCGAAGGCGCGCACTTTCTTCTCACCGGTTATCCGATTCACGCGCGCGGCCACCTCCCGCGCCCGCGTGGCATCAGCATTGGCCAGCGTCACTGCTTGTACTTGCTCATTCCGCGCCATATCAAATGCGGCTGCCGATCCCATCATTCCCGAACCAATCACCAGTAATTTCATGGAAATTCCTTTCGCAGGTAGCGCCGGCATCGTGCCGGCAGTCGCGAGGGCATCACGCCTCGCTGATAAGCCAAGGCACTCCAGACACATTCAAGAGGAGCCAATCAGATATTTCGAGATGGTGGGGAAACTAAAGCCCGGCGGGAGAAATTCGCTCGCAGCTGTAACGCCGAAGATCGAGAGGTATGAAGTTCACCGAACATCATATCATTTCCACTAACTACGAAGCTGTGAGCCGCACCATGCGCCAAAACACCGACCGCTGCCGGAAGAAATCCGTACCAACATTCACAGGCAAACCGGCCTCCAACTAATATGTCCTCGCCTTCCACGGCGCGTTCCACCTTCAACCAGCCTCCGCTCCGGTTGGTTCACAGCCGTTCCCCAAGATTCACTCGCGGCAAAAAGATCGCGCTCGTGGTTGCCACCGTCATCGTTGTCGGACTCCTTGTTGTTTTGTACTCCAGGATATGGCCTTACTCCCGCGAATCCGTGCTCGAAGATCTCAAGGAGGCCACCGACAGCAGCGTAACGATTCAGAGTTTTCACAAGACCTACTTCCCTCCCGGATGCGTGATCTATGGACTGGAGTTCCACCACGGAGCAGACCAGTTCAAGCTGCTCACCATCCAGAAAATGATCATTGAAGGAAGCTATATTGGAATTCTGCGCCGCCACGTCTCGCGTATTACCGCCATGGGCGCCAAGATCTTCATTCCTCCGTTCGGCAGCAACCCGACTTTCAAAACCGAACATTCCAAAACTGTCGTCGATGAAATCGTCGCCAACGGCAGTTTCGTACAGTTCGAGCCCGCAAACAAGCAAGGCAAGCCCTTGCGCTTCGACGTGCATGAAGCGCTGCTCACCAACGTCCGCTGGGCGAGTCCCATCGTTTATCGGCTCAAGTTTCACAACCCCGAACCTCCGGGCGAACTCTCCGTGTCAGGCAAGTTCGGCGCATGGGCTACAGGCCATCCCGGCGACACTCCGCTGTCTGGCGAGTACACCTTCGATCACGCCGACCTGGGCGTATATGGCGGAATCGGAGGAATTCTGTCCTCCAAGGGCAAGTTCGATGGCCGGTTGCAGCACATCAACATCGCGGGGACGACCGACATTCCCGATTTCGAGGTAACCCACGCAGGCCACAAAGTCAGATTCGATACCAAGTTCGACGCTTACGTCGACGCCACGCTGGGCGACACCTTTCTGAAACGCGTCGAAGCCCGCTTCGGCCGCACCACTGTCATCGCTGAGGGCAGAGTTGCGAAATCTGACGCTCACAAAGGCAAGTTCACGGATATGCGCCTGTCCGCTCCAAACGGACGCATCGAGGATATTCTCGGATTATTCGTGACCGACCCTCGATCCCCCATGTCCGGGGAAACATCCATACAGGCGCACGCTGAAATCCCCCCCGGAGATGAGCCTTTCTTGAAGAAGGTCAAGCTGCAGGGCACCTTTGGCATCGTGTCGGGAAATTTCTCCAAGCCCCAAACTCAAAAAGATGTGAATGCGTTAAGCGCCGGGGCCCGCGGGGAAAACAAGGAAGACCCGGAAACCGTGCTCAGCGATCTCACCGGGCAAGCCGACCTGGCCGGGGGCACGGCCCATTTTTCTGACCTATCCTTCCGCATTCCCGGTGCCCACGCCCGCATGCACGGCACCTACAACATCATCAACCACAAGATCGATCTGCACGGCAAAATGCGCGTTGATACCCAGATATCTAAGACCGCTAGCGGCTTCAAAGCACTGCTGCTGAAGGTGATGGACCCGATTTTTAAGAAGAAAAAGAAGGGCGAGATCGTACCCGTGCGCATCGGCGGAACTTACGAAAAACCTCAATTCGGATTGGACTTGAATCCCCCGGATAAGAAATCTTCCGGGCACTAATACAGAATTCAAGGCACAAACATTTGTCTCACCCGCCTCATCCAACGTGGCGGTGACTAATCACAGTGTGCATCGGGCCATGGCTTCAGGCAAATCTTTCATTGCATCTCTCATTTTGTTCGCACTTGCCACGCTGGAAATCGCATGTGGCGGAAGTTCGGGGCTGTCTTTTCCGCAGACTCCTGCTCCCGCCGGGCAGCCCACCTTCAGCCATGTCGTCCTGATCGTGGAAGAAAACCATGAATACTCCGAGGTGGTGGGCGCCTCCGACATGCCCTACCTCAATAGCTTGATCTCACAATATGGTCTGGCGACCCAGTATTATGCCAACGCACATCCCTCAATACCGAACTATCTGATGTTCACTACTGGGCAAATGGAAACGTTCGATGACAATTTCACCGGCACGATCAGCGATGACAACGTGGTTCGTGAACTCGTGAAGGCGGGCAAAACCTGGAAGGCTTACGAAGAATCGATTCCCTCTCCCGCATACCTCGGCCCGGATCACAGCCCTTACGTTCGCCGCCATAACCCGTTCAGCTATTTGTCCGATGTGCAGAACAGCAGCTCACAGGCCGCCAACATTGTTCCCTTCACCCAGTTCGCTTCCGACCTGGGCAACAATGCCTTGCCGCAATACGCGTTCATCTCTCCCAACGTCAATAACGACGCTCACAACGGAAGCCTGGCCGCAGCCGACTCCTGGCTGCAGAGCAATATCCCTGCCCTGCTGTCCAATCCTGCATTTCAGTCGAGCGGACTGTTGATCATCGTATTTGATGAGAGCGAACTCACCGACCTTGATCATGGCGGAGGGCACGTAGCCGCAGTGATCGTCAGTTCGCAAGCCAAGAAAGGATTTCAGTCACAAACCTTGTACCAGCACCAAAGCCTTCTGCGCTTAATCTTGGCCAGCTCTGGCGTGGACACGTTTCCGGGATTGTCCGGTACCGCCCCCGACATGACGGAGTTTTTTACCGGTCACTAAGAGTAAGAACATTCTTGATTGTTGACGCTGATTGGAAGAACCGCGTTCGCAGGCGCGGGCTGCCTCTGCTGTTTCAATCAACAATCCCTACGGCTCCCCGTAGAGCTGCCGGTACACGTTGGCGTTGCGCATGATGGCCTGCACGTACTCGCGCGTCTCGGTGAACGGAATGGACTCGACGAACTCGGGAGAGTCGCGGTAGGGTCCTTGTCCCATCCATTCCTGCACGCGGTCTGACCCCGCGTTGTAAGCGGCCAGCGCGTGCTCAAACGATCCCCCAAACTTGTCCACCATGCCGCGAAAGTATCTGGTCCCTAGTTGCAAATTTGTAGTCGGCGTAAAGAGCTGGCTTGAGTTGTAGCGCCTCAGGGATTCCTGGTGAGCCACCAGCTTCCCCGTTTTTGGAAGCAACTGCATCAGCCCCACGGCGTTCGCCCGCGACACCGCCAATGGATTGAACTCCGACTCCTGCCGGATCAGCGACGCTACCAGGTACGGATCCAGCTGGTTCTCCACCGAATATTTCTTCAAGTCCGGCCAATATGGCCGCGGAAACAGAGCCTCCCAATAAGGTCGGGGCAGCATTGGAATATCCACTGCAAAATAACTCGGCACCGAACGCTTCATGGTCTCGATGGCGCGATCGTAATGCCCGGTATCGGTGAAAAGCTGCGCAGTTTCAGCCGGAGCCCAGCTGCCCGGATCATCCGTGGCCGCCGCCTGCAGTTCACGCACGGCGAAATCCACCAGCCCGCCATTGCCCAGCAGCTTCGCTTTTTGCAGGTGAAGATCGTCCGCGGGAGGATCGGTCAGTGTGATTTTCTCCGCATGATCCAGCGGAGGAATGCGGTCCAGCAGCGGATACTCGCCAGGCGGGTCGGCACTCGGCGACAGCTTCTTCAGCCGCGCTCGTCCTAACTCTGCGTAGTAGTAGTTGCGATAGCGGTCCGACAACTTCTGATAAAAGGCGCGCGCCATGCCCAGCTGATTGTCTTCCTCGGCAATCCGCGCGCGCCAATAGAGAGCCGCGTTGGCCTCATTGCCGCCGGGATATAACGCAATCTGCTCTTCGAATTCTTTCTTGGCTTCGTCCTTGCGCCCCAACCGGAACGCGAGCCATGCCGCCTTCCAATGAGCGTATGACGCTTTCCCTCCCTTGGGAAAGCGTTGTTGTAATTCGCGGAAGGCATCGAGGGCCTGCTCGTACTCGTGATGCACCAGGTGCAGGTTCGCCGCAGACAACAACGCCGCTTCCAGCCACGGGCTAGTCGGCGCCGATTGCCGCAGTTGATCCACCATCTGATAAAAAACGTTGTTCTGATCGAGCGACCACGCAATCTCGCCGAGGATGTACAACTGGTGCGCCGTCTGTTCCGGTGTCGCGCCCGGCAGGTTCTCCAGCAGCGCCTTCGCCTCCCGATTGCGGCCGCTGCGCTGTAAGGCATCCGCATAGGTCAGCAGCGCCGCTGCCTTTTCCTCCGGATTGGCATGGTCCGCCAGTTCGTGATACTCCTCCGCCGCATCTGCGAAGCGCCGAGCCTTCATGAGCAGTTCGGCACGCGCCTTTCGCTGTTCTGGAGTGGGAGCCGGCGCGCCAGGCAATCTTTTCAATTCACCATAAGCCGCATCGGCTTCGGGAGAAGTGGGCATTTTGTAATACACATTTGCCAGAACATCAGCCGCTTTTGTACTCTGCCCCGTGGCCGCGTATGCCTTTCCCAATTCCAATTCAATGTCCGCACGCACCGGAAGCCGATCTTTTTCCAACAATTCCACCGCTTCCGATGCCCGGCCTTCCGCTACCAGCGCAGTCGCATAACTCAAGTGAGCGTCGCGCACCAGCAAAGAATCCGGATGGTTGCTGCTGAAATTTGCCAACGCAGCCAGCCCCTCCGCCTGATGGCCGGTCTGCAAATAGCAGGCGCCCAGGTAATAGTCCACGTAATCGCTCAGGTCCCCGGATAAAGGTTTCGCGCGATTCAGCGGATCAATCGCTTTCCCGCAGTCGTGATCGAGCACGTGCGCATAACCGACGACAAGCCACGCCAGCGCCCCCGCGTCTTCCTTGCCATGCTTGCGGGCGTATGCCTCCACGGCTGCATATCCTGCGGCAGAACGGTCCTGCACCAGTTGCTGCGCCATCGGCCGCAGATCTGCCGATGCCACGAACGCCTGCCGGATGCGCTTCACGCGCGGCGACATCACGCGCCTTCTCCTCCGCGATGCCGCGCTGCGGGCAGAACCCGCCTTCCGAGATGTGCCCACCCCGGTCTTTTTTTCTTGAGCTGGAGCTGATTTGTGTGTCGAAGATTTTGCCGCAGATCGCGCCCCGGACTTCTCGGGAGCCGCTTTTTCAGTCTTCTTCTCGGGAGTCGCTGAAGGAGTGTCCTGCCGCGAAGGTGCAGCCGCGGCTGCCCCAGTATTCGTCAGGAGCCCGCAGAAACCGGCCAGAACGAGCACCCACCACCACTTGAGACCCAATCGAACCACTTTATTCTTTTCGTACGGAGTCGCGCAAAAAAAACTAATAACCCGGGCTATCCGCCTCATTCATTCGATGCATTTCGTGCGACGCAAGCCGCCTTGCCTACTTGCGGAAATTCCCGCCCATCACCGATAAATCGTCCTCGGCCAGGCTGCGGAGAACTTCCTTTTGAAAATAGTCGCCACTGGCCGCCGCCGTGCTGCCGTAACGCTTCTGAAACGTGGCGCGGCTCTTCTCGATGTCTTCTTTCAAACGGTCGTAAAGATCCTTGTTGCGCCGGCCTTCAGCCACCTTCGCCTGGTTGTACAGCTTGATTTCGTCGACCAGCAGACGCGCAAACCGCTGCGCTTTCCGGTGCACGTCGGCATCTTCGGGAGACATTCCCGCGAACGGATCCGTTGCCGGAGCGGCCGCCGCACTCGCCGCTGACGCAGCCGCCACTTCTACCACTTCCGCCGCCGGTTCCGGCGCTTTCGCAATATGCTTCGGAGAATGCCCGGCGAACGGATCGCTGAACGAACTCACGGTTTGCACCGGTACAGGGGCCGGAGCCTGTGCCATGGCAGCCACACCATCTCCCGCGTCTTTCTGCACTTGCTTGCGCAGCGAGACCACTTCCAGCCATGAACTCGTCGCCATCACCAGCACTTCCAGCGACGCTGCATCCAGCACGCCCTCTGCCCCGCCGTCAGCGTAAAGCAGCGCCGCAACTTTATCTTTCAGCACCAGCGGCAGCACCAGAATCTGCTCGTTTTCCGGCCCGCCAAACTGTTTCACGAATCGCCGGTCCATCTCGGCAATATTCGCCGGAGCCACTATCCGATTCTGATACGCATGTGCCGCAGGTCCGCTGCTGATATCGAGAGGGAAATCCTTGACGGCGTCATCGTCGCCCAAGCCGCGTCCCTGCCAACCCGTCGCCGCGCCTGCCTTCACCACGAACAGCGCCACGCGCGATGCATACGCACTGCCCGCATCCAGCAACGCCCGGAGAATTTCTTTTTGGGTTGTCCCCCCATGGATGCTGGCGATAGATTGTGTCAGTCCGGCTGAAGTTTGACCTCCGCCTGCGCTCGCTCCGGCTGCCGGCGCCGGCAACTCCGCCAGCACGCGCTCCACTAGTTCCGACTTTAATTTCGGAAGTTGGCGCTCAAGAACCTGCGCCACCGCGCGTTCAACGATCTCATGGAGTTGCTTCGCCATCTCTCAGTGAACCATTCTCGGGCTGAGTTCCTAAAGCTAAATTACCCTACCCTAACCGCTGATTATATGGCACTTGTGTGGCTCCGGGCGGGTACTTCGGTAATGATTATTCCTTCCACAAAACTGCACCGATCCCTGATTTTATAGCAATCGCGCCCGCCGCAAAGCATCATCCTCTGGATAGGATTGTTCATCTTGACACCCGCTGCTCTTCCCTGCGCTCTCCGCGGTTTTTCTCACAGGCCTCGACAGTTCCTACTCCGCCGCCGCATAGCGTGACCAAAGTTATCGTCGCAGGATCACGAGAATTGCTCCAGTCTGCGATGATGTGCTTTAGTTTCAACAGAGACCTGCGCGCATCTATCTTCAACTCAGACCTCAAAGTTGAAAGTGAGGGCTATTCGTGAAATCGGATGTATTGGAGCAAGCAGAAACCGTTCAACCCGCCTTTGATCTCCACGCTTTGAAAAGCAAGCTTCGGGCCATCGCGGCCTCCGAATTATTGGCGTGGGTGGGACTGACGTTCATTTTTGCCGCTCTGCCGCTCGCGAATATCCGTTACAACAAGTTGGCCGACCCCGATATCTGGTGGCACATGCGGGCGGGGGAGTGGATCGTACAGAACCACAGCATTCCCCATACGGATCCGTTCTCGGCCAGCACCCTTGGCAGGCCGTGGGTTGATTATTGCTGGATGTTCGATGTGGGCTCGTACTGGATTGTCAAAAACTTCGACCTGGCGAGTATCCTCTGGTTCGAAACCCTGATGCGGCTGGCAGTGACCGCCCTGCTCTTCAGCCTGATACGAACTCTTTCACCTTCGTTGTGGAAGGCGGTAGCTCTCACCGGCACCGCTATGATGGCAATGTTATGGATCTTGCCCCCGCGTCCGGGGGCGATCTCTGTCTTGCTATTTCTGGCAGAACTTCACATTCTGGTCTCTGCGCGGCGCAAGGCAAATCCGCGATTGCTCTGGATTATTCCAGCGCTGTTTCTGGTGTGGGCCAACATCCATATTGAGTTTGTTACCGGTCTGTTCCTGCTGGGAGTGATCTGTATTGAGCCGCTGATGGACAAAGTCATCGAGATCGCCGGCGGCCCACGTTATCGGGCCGATCCGATGCACCGCCAGCTTTGGTATGTATTTGGCGCTTCCTTGGCAGCTACGCTGGTGAATCCGTACGGATTCAAACTTTATTCCAACGTTTTCCAGTACGCTCGCGACGCAAAAATTTACGACATTATCGTCGAGTTCCATGCGATGCACTTCCGCACGCTCAATGACTGGGCCGTGCTGTTGCTGCTGATGCTGGGTTGCTTTGTGCTGGGAAGGATGCAACGGCTTCGCCCTGCGTGGGTCGTGTTGCTAGGCTGGTCGGCTTGGATGAGCTTCCGTTCTTTGCGCGAAGTCTGGCTGGTGACGATTCTTTCGGTTGTGACTATCGCCACCCCCCGCAACGAAGAAGAGCAAATTCCCGATAAACCCGTGCGAACCAGTCTTTCGATGCGCCTGGCAGTCGCCGTTGCTGTCGCCCTGATTCTGCTGGGGGGAGCGGTGACCTGGTCGGCAAATTCCCAGCGCATGTTGCGGCAAGTGGCGGAACGGTTCCCCTTGGGCGCGGTGAACTACATCCATCAAAATCATCTCCAGGGACCGCTGCTGAATGAACTTTCCTGGGGAGGCTTTCTGATTTACGCCTTGCCGGAGATTCCGGTTGCCATGGATGGACGCACGAACGTTCACACCCAGGATGAAATCGTGCGCGCGCTGCCCCTGTGGAACGGGGATCATGGCTGGCAACAGCGTCCCGAACTGCAACAGGCCAACCTCGTGATCAGCAATCCAGCCTGGCCACTGGCGGTGCTGCTGCGAAGCGATCCGCGTTTCCGCGTTGCCTACGAGGATAAAACGGCGGTGTTGTTCGAAGCGGTCCACAGCGATCACAAGTAGAATCCACGAATTTTTCGAAGAAGCGTAGGCATGTTTATTGCAGCAGCCTGCGCGTTTGCTGAAGTTTGTCGGTGAATTCCTGCTTCTGTTCCTCGACCCGCTTCGGGTTTGGAATCAATCCTTGAAGATCCGGGGGAGCCTGGCTGATTGCATTCATCAGGCTTGGCAGTTGGGATTCGTCCTTCAAAAACGAAGTGTAGGCTGAAACGATATGGCTCAGGGCCGCGGAGCTGCGCGCGTCTCCGGCGTAGCGTGGCGCGAGCGCTTCCAGGTCTCGTTTGGCGGCGGCCGGCCAGTCAAGGCCGCCCACGGTTCGGATTGCGGTCTGGAGTCGGGACCGCTGGTCCGCAGAGAGCTGCCCCATTCGAAGGGCATCGATTGCTTCCGTGAGGTGACCGACCAGAAGATCTTTCGCAACCAGAGTTGGAAAGAGCGGCCCGCCCCTGGCCACATCTTGGGAAAAGCGCAGCCCCGCCGCGACGGCGTTGATCGCTGCATCGGCATTGCCACTATGGTAAAGGTGCATTGCGTACAGAAGGTTCAGCCGTCCCAAAACCAATGCCTTTCTCGCGTAATCAACGGGAACGTTTTCTCCCAGGCCGTAATCCAGTCCCCAATCACAGTTCGGGAGCAAGGTTCCACGTTCCATGATTTCAAGGGCCAGCGTATTCTTCTGAATCAAGTCGTTATAGCGCGAAATGTCGAGCGGCCCCATCCTGTCGAGCGCGGACTGCAGATCCTTGGCTTCCTGGTCGGTTATGGCAGCGTCTTGCAGTTGGGAGAATGCCGCCCAGTAACGCAACGCTGCATTGTCGGCGAGGGCCGGCCGCTGGGCCATCGCCGTCCCGAGCACAAACAACAAACTTACAACCGTCGACGCCATTCCATTGATTCGTTTCATAACTTACTTTTCTCCTTATCAAGCACAGAGAACGCGCTCTGCTTGTTTTCGAAAACCATTCCATTGTTCGGATGAAGCGCCAACTCATTCATTAGCGCCTTATACGAAGGGGCTTTTGCGAGCAGGGCGTCGGCGGCGCGCATAGTGAGTGGCGGCGTTGCCCTAAGCGGCTGAACCGAATTAGGCCGATCAGAGTCAACGACATTCCGATGACTGATAGTGCGGATACTAACCAGCAGTACGATCGCTATAGCCACAGCACCCACAGCCGAGATCGCGAAGGCGAAATGACGGCGCGGTACCGGCCTCGTCTCAAGCACAGGCAAGGCATCGGGCAGCGCCGGACGGAATCGCTTCAAATAAGTTTCAAATTGCTCATCATCCAGATTCGGCACAGGAATTCTCCTTGGGCAGCATTGATTCCCGCAGTTTGCCAAGCGCATAGCGATATCGCGAGGCGGCCGTGTTCGAACTGACTTCCAGCAGGTCGGCGATTTGCGAGAATGTGAGTTCGCCCCACACGTGCAGGATCACCACCTGTCTCTGATCATCGGGGAGAGCGGCTAGAGCGCGCCGCAAGTTTTGCTCTGCCGCATAGTCTTGATCCGGCGGATTGAACCATGCCGATTCATCGAGAGGTCTATGACGCTCCTCGCGTTTGCGCTGGTTGAGGATAGCGTTGCGCACACAGCCGAACAGATAAGCTTTCTTGTCGGCTGCTCGATGAAGGCTGCCATTCTCCAGCAGCTTCAGGAATACCTGATGGACTGCATCCTGGGCTCCGCTTCGTTCGCCGGTGACGCCCGACGCAAACAGCAGGAGCGCGGGGCCGTGCTGGCGATACAGCGACTCAAGTTCGGCGACGCTCCCCGGCGATTGGTCCATTCTGCGGCCTCAATAGTAAGACAAGCGAGCGGGCGGAAATTGTCTAAGGGCAAATCACATCCACTTGACGGCAGCGCGAGCGGCGGCGTATGTTAGGCGAATAAAAGGCGAATATATGTCTTCCCTGCCCCTTTTGCCCTCCGAGTCACAAGTTCCCGCAAAGCCGCGCCTGGTCGGCATTGCCCGGCTTGCCTCCAAAGGAGAATCACTGCGCGAAGGCCATCAAATCGAGTACTTTACTCTGCCTGCAAAATCGTTGTTGAACAAGTGCGTTAGCCGCCGCGAGATGCCCTTCACCTGGACGATCAATCCCTACCGCGGCTGCGAGTTCGGGTGCCGTTATTGCTATGCCCGCTACACCCATGAATTCATGGAAATGCGCGACGGCATGGAATTCGAGCAGAAGATTTATGTGAAGCAGCACGCCGCGGAGCTGCTGCGGCAAGAACTGCGCCGCGTTAAGGCTGACGAGGCAATTGCCCTGGGAACCGCTACCGATCCTTATCAGCCTGCGGAGCGCCGCTACGAAGTCACCCGCGGAATTCTGGAGGAGTTCGCGCGGCATCGAGGGTTCGAACTCGGCATCGTGACCAAATCAAATCTCGTGGTCCGAGACCTGGAACTGCTTAAACAAGTGGCGCAGTCGAACAAGCTCTCGGTACATATCACGGTGACGACGCTCGATACGGAACTCGCGCGCATTCTGGAGCCGCGCGCCCCTCGGCCCGATCTGCGCCTGGACGCAGTTCGCGCTCTGGCCCAAGCCGGCCTGCGTGTGGGGATCAGTTGCTCGCCCGTGGTCCCCGGAATCACGGACGCACCGAAAGACTTGGAATCGCTGATTCAAGCTGCCGCCAACGCCGGCGCCGATTACGTTTTCGCCAACCCACTGTTTCTGAAGCCATGCTCTGCGAAGGTCTTCCTTCCCTTCCTCGAACAAAATTTCCCGCACCTCGCTGCCAGTTATCGACAACGCTATCAGGATCGAGCCTTTCTTCCAGCGGCATATGGCAAGCGCCTGTCGCACTTGATTGCCCGTCTTCGCGAGAAGTACAAGATCACGCGCGCCCGCCGCCCAGCCTACGCTACGCAGTGGCCGGTGCAAGCCTTCGATGAGCAGCTAAGCCTGTTTTAGATTGAGCGATTTGGCGATTGAATAATTGGGTTCATTGAGTCATTGAGTAATTGAGTAATTGAGTAAATTGAAAATCCAAAGGCCGGACCACACTCGATTTAAATTACCCAATTACTCAATTCCCCAATTCCTCAATCTCGTTCCTCTATAATCTCAACGAACGTCATGGCCTCATCTCCGCCCACCGGACAGCCCTCTGTGCAGCCGATTCCGTTTGGCGTGCGCGTACAGCAGTTCTGGAATCGAGTAACGGAAGGTCTGCAGGTCAGCCAGCTGTGGTCGCAATTCGAATCCGAGGCTCGCGCCAGCTATCGCCTGTACTCGAAAGATGTAGCTGCGAAAACGCCCGAGGGCCTCACCGATCGAGGACGCCGCCTTCACGTCATTAAGGAATTCTTCTGGGCAGTATTCGAGAAGCTCTCTCCGGCCCGCCGTGTCCTGCTGCTTCTGGCGCTGATTCTGCTGGTGATTCCCGGAGGCTCGTATGAGTACACCGGCGGAAACGGGAAAGTTCAGATCGGCGAATTCAATACACATTTCTGGTCCGCACTCATTCTGCTGTTGCTGCTCATGCTCGAGATTGCCGACCGGGTGGTGATGAAGCGCGACCTGCAGATTGCGCGCGAGATTCAGACATGGTTGCTGCCCGGCGCCCCGCCCCAAATTCCCGGCCTGGTGATTGCTTATGCCACGCGTCCAGCCAACACCGTAGCTGGCGATTACTATGACGTTTTTCCCCGGCCCGGGAAAATCAATGCCGACAATCGCGTCGTCCTCGCAGTGGCCGACGTCGCGGGCAAGAGCATTCCGGCGGCCATGCTGATGGCTACATTTCAAGCCAGCTTGAAGACGCTCTCGACCGCCCAGGTAGCTCTGCCGGAACTTGCGTCCAACATGAATCGGTACGCATGCACCAACAGCCAGGGAGGGTTGCGCTTCACCACGGCATTTCTCGCGGAATACGATCCGGCACGGCGCACGCTGGACTACATCAATGCCGGGCACAATAATCCCATTCTGCGCCGCGCTGGCGGCAAGATTGAACGGCTCGATGTCGGCGGACTTCCTTACGGCATTCAGCCGGAAGTCAAATATGAAACGGGCATCACCACGCTGGCTCCCGGCGACTGGCTGATTATTTTTACGGACGGACTGGTGGAAGCCGAAAACGCGCGCCAGGAGGAATACGGCGAGATGCGCCTGCTGACCGCGCTCGAAGCAGGAAAGAATCTCGAACCGGCCGAAATGCTCAAGCGCCTGATGGCCGAACTAGACCTCTTCGTGGGCACGACCCCGCAGCACGACGACGTCACCTGCATGCTGCTCAAATCGGAATAGCCGGGCTCACTGGATATGCGTGTGCGCTGACTTTGTTCGCCACCGCTCTACCAGTTCACGCCACGTTATCAGTTTGATATTTTCTTGCGCCAGAACCTCGCGAAACCGTTCACTGGTGAAAAAATCGTAGTCCCGCTGTCTCCAGGCCGCGCCCCAAGTGGAACGTTCCCGCGTAGCGGCCCGTAGCTCTTCATCGTCAAATCCCGGGTGGATGACGAATTCTGTGACGCCGGGTTTCAGGTTTTTCAGCGCATTGAGATAAAAGTCGGCCCACTTCTCCGCGGGAACTTCAGGTTCGATCGTTACCGTGTGGTCCAGCACGATATCGCCGGGGCTCAAACTCGACTCCAAATACGGGTGTTCGGCAAACCAGTCTCTGTTCACGAACACCGGCAATTTGTAATCGTGCGCCACCCGCAACATGGCATCGAACAATTCCTTGCCGCTCATGATCAGGCGGTACTGGTGCGAATCGAGATGAGTCGGGTGAACGCCCATGGCAAGCGCGCGTTCCACTTGCGCCCGCAGTTCCGATTCAACTTCCTGGGGATTGATTTTTTGATGCTCTTCCCAGTCATGGTGGAAATATCCATTACTGTCGACCAGGGTGGGAACTTTATCTCGCGAGGCGGCAGGGCCCCAGCGGTAGTACACGCGCTCGCTGGTCAGGGTGAGATGCAAGCCAAGGTCCGCCCCGGGATGCGACTTGGCATAGTCAGCCATCTCTGGAAACCACGGACAAGGCACCATCAGGCTGGCAGAATTGACGGTTCCCGATTCGAGCGCTTTGATCGCCGCTGCGTTCACCGCGTGGGTCTCGCCCAGATCATCCGCGTGGATAATGACCAGCTTTGTTCCAGGTGGGAATCCCAGTTGCTGCGCCAAATCCTGGGCAGAGGCGAGAGCGGTAGCGATCAGGGAGACAATGAGCAGGGTTCTGAGGGTCAGCATAGAAATCAGGGAACGACACGGCACAGTTGATGGCAGGATGAGTGCCAAGATTGTTATCAAACTCACTCGGCTTTTTCGCTTTCGTCGGCGATCCCGATTTTCGACAATCGGTAGCGCAGTGCATTGCGTGACAGCCCCAGCAGACGAGCCGCCTGGCTCTTGTTGCCATTGGCCCGCCGCAACGCTTCCTGCACCATTTCATCTTCCCATTGCTCGAGCGTCAAACCTTCGGGCAGGAGTCCTGGCGCCCCGTTGCCAGCCTTCGAGGCTCGCGTATCGATGTGAATGTCCTCGGCCTCAAGCTTCGGCCCTTTGGCGAGGGCGCAGGCGCGCTCCACAATGTTCTGCAATTCCCGTACATTCCCTGGCCAGTGATAATTCACAAGTATCTGCATAGCCTGCGGAGTAATACCTTCGATTCCCTTGCCCGACTCGCCGCAGCGCGATATGAATAGATTCACCAGATCCGGAATATCTTCTTTGCGTTCGCGTAGCGGAGCAATATCAATCGGCACCACGTTCAGCCGGTAATAGAGGTCCTCGCGAAATGTGCCCTGCTCCAGCGCCTCGCGCAAGTCCCGGTTGGTGGCGGCGACGAGGCGCACATCGATCTTTATCGTCTTTGTCCCGCCCAGCCGTTCAAACTCGCGTTCCTGCAGTACGCGCAGCAATTTCACTTGTGTTGCCGGGGGAACGTCTCCGATCTCGTCAAGAAACAGCGTCCCTTTGTCTGCCAACTCGAATTTGCCCGGTTTGCTGGCAACGGCTCCGGTGAAAGCGCCCTTTTCGTAGCCGAACAATTCGCTCTCCAGCAGATTCTCGGGAATGGCCGTGCTGTTGATTTTGAGGAAAGGCCCGGAAACGCGCCGCGACTTTTCATGAATGGCCCGGGCAATCAAGTCTTTGCCGACACCGCTTTCGCCCCCCAGCAGCACCGTCGCATTCGTTGGGGCTACGCGTTCGACGGTCGCCAGTACCTCCTGCATCTTCGGGCTGCGCGCGACTACGTTGGGATGCTCATAACGCCTGCCCAGTGCCTCGCGCAAATTGCGGTTCTCTTCCCGCAGATTGTGCACGTCCAGTTCCTTGTGGACAACCATCCTCATCTCGGCGAGAGAGAAAGGCTTCAGAACATAATCGGCGGCGCCGGCCTTCATGGCCTCCACAGCGGTCTCCACGCTGCCAAAGGCAGTCATGACCACGACCGGCAGCGCCGCATTCTGGCGCTTAATTGTTTGCAGAAATTCCAGACCGTCCATACCCGGAAGCTTCAGGTCGGTGAGCACGAGGTCAATATGGTTATCTCGTAAGATCTTGAGGCCGGCTTCCGCATCGCCGGCGGAAAACGTTGCAAAGCCGTCATCGCCAAGGTTCAACTCGAGCAGGCGCCGCATCTTCGCTTCGTCTTCCACGATCAGAATCGCCGGCATAAGTAAGCCTTCCCTATCTCCCTTACGAACTTACGAAATTACCAGATGCGCATTTTCTCCCACCTGGGAGGTCTCGCTCGCAAGTGGAAAAAACATGACGAAGCACGCGCCCTTCCCCTGCCCTCCATCGGCGCTGCCCTCGACGTTTTCTACGCGAATCCATCCGTGGTGGCCGTCCATAATCTTCGACACGATCGACAATCCCAAGCCCACTCCGCTCTTCTTCGTGCTTATGAAGGGATTGAAGATTTGTTCTCGCAACTCCGGCGGAACTCCCGGCCCGGTATCGGCGATACGCACCTCTATTCCATCCACAAGGCCTCTGGAGGGCAGAACCCGCCGCGCTGGAGCGACATTGACCCGCAGCAATCCCCCGCTCGTGTTCATGGCATCGTAAGCATTCTGAATGATGTTGACGAATGCCTGCTCCGCCAAGCCTTCATCGAGCGGAACCAACGGCAGGTTGGGCTCGTACTGTTTCTCCACCTGTATCGGAACCCCCTTCCAGAATTGGGCCACATCGTTGAGGGCGCGGTCGAGAACGGAAGGCAGTTCGCGGGGAGTTAATTCGGCGTGCAAGGGACGCGCGAAATCCAGAAACCTGGTTACGAGCGCACTCAACCGGTTGGTTTCAGTGGAAATGTATCCCGCCAACTCGGTGGCCAGCGGATTCGATTCAGCCAGCTTCTGGGTCAGCATTTCCGCAGAGCCCTTAATCACCCCGAGGGGATTGCGGATTTCATGCGCCAACCCGGCAGAGAGTGAGCCCAGAGCCGCAAGCCGCTCTGAGCGCCGCGCTTCGGCCTGCGCCTGTTGCAGACGGCGATTGGTCTCCGCGAGGTTCTCCGCCAGTTCCTGGTAGCGTTGCGTCTGGCGCCGGCTCTCGGTCACGAACCGGTTCACCAACATCGCTGCAAGGAAAAAGAAAGAAATTCGGATCGCTAACCGGCCATAGTCTTCTGGGGTAATCTCATAGTCGTGCACCACCTGGTATAGATACGCGCAGTATGCAGCCGAAGCTAACCCCGTCCATGCCAGCGTGGCCAAGGGACCGAAGTATTCGGCGGCTGTCATCACCGGCAGAAAATAAATCGGATAGTAATAACTGTTAATCGCGAGTTCTTCGGTGTGATCGATCAGAAAAGTAGCCAGGGCAATCTTCATCAGAACTACATAGGCTGGGCCTCGCCGCGGCATGCGGCCGATGAGCCAACCTTCGCTTAACTGCAGAATTCCAAAGGCCACTAACGCAAGCTGTTTGTGGGCCTCGCGCACGGGTGGCAGGACTGCCAACACCGCCAGCAGGACCAGCCACAGCACGTCCATCCAGTTAATGCTGAGCCGTTTCGCGTCGCTCATCTCTGCCAAGAGATCCCCAGAAAAATAAAGCCGGGAGCGGCATGGCCTCTCCCGGCGTGGTCGTTATGGGTGACCGGTCCGCATGCGCATCTCATGCGAACCTATCACATGGCAAGCGGTCAGCGTCAACGGCTCTTCGGTTTATCCTGCCTGGGAGGAGGTGACGGCCGCGACTGTGGCTCTCTGCGCTGCGAAGGCGGCGGCGAGGGCCGTTGTTGGCGCCACTGGTTGAACTTCTGTTCCTGTTGCTGTTCCTGCTGCGGGCTGTGCTCCTGCACTGGAGGCGTGGGCCTGACCAGCGGATGGGTTTCCTGCGGAAACGGCCGCTGTTGGGCCTGTTCCTGCCGGAAATCGCGGTTTGTCGGCTGCATGCGGTTTTCCGGAGTCTGCGCCCGATTCTCGGCGGGCGGGTTCTCCGTTCGCCTGTTCTCAGTGGATGTCGCGTTCCGGTTCGCTGGTTCCGCAGTCCCCTGTTGTTCATATGTGCGCGGCTGGCTGTTGGGCATGGTCCGCACCTGATTATTGCCGCTATTCGGCTGAGTAAACGGACGGAATCCGGGTTCTGCCGGCCGCCGCTCGCTCTGATTTTCATTCATCTGAGCAGGACGAGCCGGACCTGCCGGACGCACCAACGCCTGCTCGTTTAGGTGCCCTCCCGCCTGCGCCTGCCGCTGCTCAATGGCGCGCGGCGGAGCTGGCGGCGTCCGTACGGCCACCACCGTTCGACTTACTACAGCAGCGGGCGGCCTGTTCGAGACCGGCCTTCCCGCGCCAATGACGCTCGTTCGAACCGGTTCGACCGCTGCCACGCGGCTGACCGGCGCGGACGCGATTTCCCTCTGGTCCACTCGCATCACGTTCTGTGCCACAGGACGCGCATTCACAAACGCGTCATGCGGAACCACCGTCACGGCGTTTGTGACGCGCTGGTTCACATAGGTGACATTGTTGATCGTCGTATTCCGATTCACGACGACCGTGTTGTACACGTTCGTGACTCGCGTGACGTTCACGGTCGTATTCGTGATGTTCACATTGTTCACGTATCCGCGGCTCACGCGGTAGCCGGGGACGTAGACTTCTCCAGGAGCCAGCGGGAACCAGCCCACTCCCACTCCCGCCGAGAAGTGGAAGCCTGGGCCGCCGCCCACGAACGCTACCATCGCCGGAGCCCAAACTGGGCGCACGACCACCGGTCCCGGCACCCAGAACCATCCACTGTTCACGAACGCCCAGCGCCCATAGTGGAATGGAGCGAAGCCCCAGGGCTCATCCTCAACCCAGGTCCAGCCCCACGGCCCAACATAGGCCCAGTGTCCGAATCTGTAAGGCGCCCACCCCACAACCACTGCACGCGGACGCCAGCACGGTCCATAGCCTGCGACATAGCTCCAGTCGCCGTACTCATCCAGATCTTCGTATCCGGTCATCTCGCGCGAAACATAATTCGCCGAGTCCGCATGGTCCTCGCGATCGTCGCGCTCAAATGCCCAGTTGTCGAAATCATCCGACGCGCGAATCTGGCCGAGATCGTAATCGAGATGCTGCTCGTTGCCGGTAAAGGTCGCGGACTGATCCGCCACCACGCTGTAAGTGTAGCCGCCGCCCGTGACGCGGCCTCGCCCGTGCCACACCGTGATGTTGGTCTGGCTTCCGTCTTCGCTGACATCAAGCCGGTATTCGCCGGGCTGCTTCAGCGAGAAAGCAAGATTTGGCGTGTCGACCTCGTAATTATCGTCATCATCGAGATGGCGAACGCGCAAAATGAGAGATCCTTCCGCCAAGCGGATTTGCGTGGTCCGGTCATCAAGTGCCAGGAAAGTGATTCCGGTCTTCGGTCCCAGGCGGACCGCCGTCGATCCAATGTGAACTTCAGCGCGTGAGTTTTCATCTGCCCACAAGTCGTCGCCGGTCACCATAGGGCGATTCGGAACCGCGGTGACCCAATCGTCTTCTCCCGCAGGCCGGAAGGATACCGATCCCTGCGAAAAATTCAGGCGGCCTACGCGTCCCGGAGGATCCTGCGTTTGATCCTGGCCCTGATCCTGATCAGGGGGTGCCTGATCGTCGTCCTGCGCTCGTGCAGGAATGGAGAGTTGCAAAACAATCGCCATGCCGGCAACAAGTAACATCCACGCCCACCACTTGCTTGTTTTCATAGCAGTGCCTCGCGGGGTATGAGATCTGTATGCACCTGATCTTACCCGCTATGTCTGTAAACACAATAGAGACAGTTTAGTTTCCGAGTGCCGGGAAGAGCTTGGAAGCAATGAGCTTCAAAAAACTTTACAAATGGAATCCCGTGGAGACATTGCCTGGCGGCATCTCCACGGGAAATTACGCGGGAAGAGTCAGCTCTTCATCTTCGGGCGTTGGCAGGCATCGACGATCTTTTTGGGATCGATGGCGTCCTTGTCCACTTGCTCTTCCATGATCTTCCCGTCTTTTCCGATCAAGAAGTTCACGCGGCGAGGCGCCTGGTATTCGTCTTTGTAGATTCCGTACTCGTGGCTTATTTTGCCGCCCCAGTCACTCAGCAGGGGGAACGTCACACCAATCTGGTCGGCGAAAGCTTTATTGGCGAAGGCACTATCCATGCTCACACCCAGGACCTGGGTGTCGGCTGCTTCCAGCGCTTTCAAATTCTGCTGGAAGTTTTTCATTTGTTGCGTTCAACCCCCGGTAAAGGCGAAAATGTAAAACGCCAGTACGACGTTCTTCTTGCCGCGGTAGTCGCTGAGCTTCACATCTTTCAGGTCGTTGCCATCGAAATACTTCAGGGTGAAATCCGGAGCCATGTCGCCCACTTTCGGCATGCTCGAAGCCTCCTTCTTAGTCTGGGAAAACGCAGGGCCGCTGGTGCCAAGAACGTTGGCCAGTAACAACGCAGCCGCCAGCAGGCCGGTAGATCTCATTTGCATGTTGAACTCCCCCCACGGGAGTATGCAAACAGCATACTCTGCCATGGCTTTTGCGGTAAAATCGTATTGCCACTCGGTACCCTGCCGCGCACCTTTCACGTTGCTCAGACCGGGCGCAAAACAGTACATTTCCACTCGGAGCAGTTTCGCATCTACCGCGAAAACTGAAGCCCATGAGCCTCGCCACGCTGAACGATATTTTCTTCTCTGCCGTTGACCGCAATCTGGACCGCATCATGCTCCACCGCGAAAGCGGAAGGTGGTTGCCCATCTCGTCCCGGCAATTCGGGCAGATGGTCGCCCGCACCGCTCGCGCTCTGCAAGGGTGGGGCATCCGACCAGGCGACCGAGTGGCTATTCTCAGCGAGAACCGCCCCGAATGGCCCACCGCGGATATGGCCATCCTTGCGCTCAAAGCAGTCACCGTCCCCCTCTATTCGACGCTCACTGCGGAGCAATGGGCATTCGTTCTGAAAGACTCCGGCTGCCGCGTCATTTTCCTGTCTTCCGACCAGCACCTGCAAAAAATTATTTCCGTTCTGAAGCAGACCCAGCTGGAAAAAATCGTGGTCATGGATCGGGTCGAGTTCACCGGAAATCTTGCTCCTTACGCCGGCCAGTGCATCACGATGCAAAAAATTGCCGAGACCGCGGACGACGCGCTCAGCCCGGACCTGGAGGCGCAAGCCCGTTCTGCCAAACCGGACGATCTCGCCACAATCGTCTACACCTCGGGCACAACCGGCCACCCCAAGGGCGCGATGCTGACTCACGGCAACATCGCTTCCAACATCAGTTACTCCCTGCGCGGGTTTGAGATGCGCCCTGGCTTGGTCAGCATCTCGTTTCTGCCGTTGTCCCATATCACTGCACGCCACGTGGACTTCGCCATGCTTTATCACGGAGTCACACTTGCCTATTGCCCGTTTATTGATCAACTGCCCGAGGTCCTCCGCGAAGTGCGCCCGTCGATATTCGTTGCCGTGCCCCGGGTCTACGAGAAGATCTATTCCCAGGCTGAGCACAAGACGAAAGGCTTTCCGAAGCGCACCATTTTTGATTGGGCCCTTTCAGTGGGCCGTAAACATAAGCCTGAAATTCTGTCCGGCCAGACTCCCACCTCACTCTCCTGGAAACTCGCGAACAAGTTGGTCTTCTCGAAGTTACGGGACGCCATGGGGGGAGAAGTAGGCACCTTCATCTCCGGGGGCGCGCCCCTGGGCCGCGAGCTGGCCGAATGGTATGCAACCGTCGGTATTCGCATTCACGAAGGCTACGGCTTAACGGAGACCTCACCGGTCATCGCTGTCAACACGCCTGTCAATCACCGCATCGGAACGGTCGGCAAAACTCTTCCCAAC
Source organism: Candidatus Sulfotelmatobacter sp. (assembly GCA_035309485.1). Taxonomy (GTDB): domain Bacteria; phylum Acidobacteriota; class Terriglobia; order Terriglobales; family Acidobacteriaceae; genus Sulfotelmatobacter. The sequence continues at coordinate 33,613 of DATGFC010000084.1, read as the reverse complement.
ATTGAAGTCCGCATTGCCGAAGACGGCGAGATCCTGGTGCGCGGCCCCTCTGTTTTCAAGGGCTACTGGAACCGGCCGGACGAAACCAAAGCCGCGCTGGTGGACGGCTGGTTCAAGACCGGCGACATCGGCAACATCGATGTCGACGGATACCTCTCCGTCACCGACCGCAAGAAGGATCTCATCAAAACCTCGGGAGGAAAGTTCATTGCGCCCCAACCGATCGAGAATTCTTTGAAGCTGAATTCGTTCGTTGGCGTGGCGGCCATCCTCGGCGAACGGCGAAAGTTCCCCGCGGTGATGATCTCGCCCAATTTTTCTGTGTTGGAGCAGTGGGCCCAAAGCAATGGGATTGCGTTCTCCTCGCGGGCGGAGCTCGTGTCCAACCCCAAAGTGCAAGCGCTCTATGAGCAGATCGTCGAAGGGATCAACCAGAATCTCGCCCGCTTCGAAAAGATGAAGCGGGTGCTGGTAGTGCCGGATGAATTCACCCCCGACAACGGCATCATGACGCCGACGCTGAAACTCCGCCGCCGCGTCGTCGAAGAGCGTTACCGAGACCAGATTGACAATCTCTACACTCAAGCAGAGGCAGCCCCGGTTCCGTAGCGCCCGCGTCTCCCGGCTGTGGCGGCAGCGCCCTCGCTGCCGCATGTGTATCGGAGGAGGGTCCCAGCGTTTTTGATACTCAACGCAAATTGAACCCACAGTTAGAAAACACGAGGGGGCATGAGCCTTGCACGCCCCCTCCTGCAGCATTCACCTCCGATTGCGCTTAGTGCTCCCGGCGGGCCGAGTCCGCGTCCTTCGCAAGATCGCGCAGCAATTCGAAGAACGACGGCGATTGCCCGATGAACAGTCCCATCGCTGTCAGGAAATTCACCACTGCCATCGCGATCCCCTTCGTCTGCGTGGGACGAATGATGGAACAAGGTGGCAGCTTGCGGCTGAGGAATGGGCAGGGCTCTGGCATGATCAGGTTTGTTTGGAAGGTTTCTCCTCCGAACGGGGCAGAATTCAGATCCGGAAATGTGACCGACACGCCGGTGACCGGGTCCACGGCGCTCAACTGCGGAGCGTTCCCCGCTTTGTCCGACCAGGTTTGAAAGTGCATGGTTTCCGTCGGCCCGATGCTGATCAGAATCCGCAATACTTCGACGCTCGTCGCCCGTTGCGCCATCGATGGATACAGGCTGTTGCCGCCCTGCTCGATCGTCGGGAAGTGGAAGCCCGCAGTATTGGCAATTGCCTGCAGGAAATTCGGGTCTGCGGTATCAGCATCGGTGCGCGGGATGGCGGTGTGTTGATTCACGGCGAGAGTCGGGATCGCTTGCGGGAAGACAAAGTCGGGATCGAGATCTGGATTGTGGCTGTCACTGCGATAGCGCGTCCACCAACTGGTGTCGAGAGTAAGCTGCGTGAGATTGGTAAGCCGCAGCTTTCCGCTGGATCCCGTTGCCGTGCTGCCCGGCAAAGTGCGGAATTCTTCCAGGTTGATCGTCTCCGCGCCCTTGGAGGCCAGATATGCGTTGAGAAAGTTCTGGTGCGTAAATTCGTCGTCGGTGTTGTCGTGAATGTACTGGGCCATATCGCCATCGAGCACCGCAAGCGCTGCGGTGTACGCTGGATTCCCAGTTCCGCTGGGCTCTTCGCTGTCTTGGATACCTCCCAATTCGTTGTATTGCACCCAGAAGTCCGTCTCCAGAATTTCTGCCGCCGCCGCGAAGCGCAGCAACGCTGCATCGCCCTTCGTCAAACGTCCACTATGTTTTTCTGTATCGTCCGCTAGGACGGAAGTCCCGTTCACCAGCAGGCCCGTGCCCACTGTCGCCACGCCTGCCGCTGTGATTCCGTTCTTTACAAACGAACGCCGATTGATTGCGCCTTTCATGCTTCTCCAGCTGTTATGCATGTGAGACTCTCCTCATCCTGGAGATTGCCCGGATTAAACGATGGAAGTGTCGGCGGAGCGTAAAAAGATTGTCATGCTTTTGGCTGCAATGGGGATTGAAATGGTTAACGAGGTAATGACAAAGAAAGAAAGCTGATTAAGAACTATTTCTGCGGACTTGGTGGGACGCTGGAACGTGAATTCGTCACGGAGTTGTCAATACCTGGTCAACTCAGCACCATTCTGAACTGAGGTGGTGGCATGTGGGCGATGCCCGCTTCCACTCTCGACTCTATGCTTCGCCAGCTTGCCAGCCACGCGTGTGACATGTAATGATGCCTCGCTTTGACAAACGATTTTTCCGGGACGGCCGGACAAATGAATGAACGCTAGGCCATTTAGCCGCCGTGATGTGCTTAAGGGCGCTGCGGTCGGCTTGGGAGCCATAATGACCACGCAGGTTTCCTCCTCAACCCCTACGATAAGTCCACGTAACGATCTCAGAGGCTTGGCCGGTGAATACCCCAACTACGACGGACTCGGCCTGGCGGCGCTGATCGCGGGCAAGCAGATCACTCCGCTCGAACTCCAGGCCGCGGTTCGTCAACGCGTTGAGGCGTTGAATCCGAAATTAAACGCGCTATGCCATGTTTTCTTCGAGAAAGCAGAGGCGCAGATCCATGGCAACCTCGGCACGGGTCCATTCCACGGAGTACCATTCGTGCTCAAAGATCTGTCGCTGTCTCTGAGCGGCACGATCACCTCGGGCGGAAGCCGGGTTTGGAAAAACAACATCGCCATGTTCGACAGTACCCTGGTTTCACGTTATAAACAGGCCGGACTGGTCATTTTCGGCAAGTCCAACTCCCCTGAGTTCGGGTTGACCGTAACCACGGAATCCGCATTATTCGGGCCGACGCGCAACCCCTGGAATCTGGAGCGAACTACGGGAGGCTCCTCGGGCGGCTCCGCCGCGCTGGTTGCCAGCCGCATTCTTCCTATGGCGCATGGCAGCGATGGCGGTGGATCGATCCGCGTGCCGGCGTCGTGTTGCGGCATCTTTGGTCTCAAGCCGACGCGCGGCCGCGTGCCGCTCGGGCCATCAACGTTTGAAGGCTGGAATGGCTGTTCTCATCATCATGCCCTCACAATTTCCGTGCGCGACAGTGCCGCTTTGTTGGATGCGTCTGTTGGTCAGGAGTTAGGCTCGCCGTTCTTTTCGCCGAAACCGGCGCGCTCCTTTCTTGACGAAATCGCAACCGATCCTGGCAGCTTAAGAATCGCGCTGGTCACGGCAAGTCCAACCGGAGTTCCGCTCGACCCTGAATGCAAGAAGGCCACGCTCAACGCCGCAAAGTTGTGCGAGAGCCTGGGGCACAAGGTCGAAGAAGCCGCATTGCCGATCAACAACGAGGTACTCCGCGGAGCGTTCTTCACGATATTGCAGGTTTCGCTCGCGCGCATGCTGGACGACGCATCCTCAATCCTCGGGCGAGCTGTCAGCCCTGACGACGTGGAAACCGCGACTTGGGTAATGATGCAGGCCGGCATCAGCATCAGCAGTGTGGCTTATTCGCGTGCAATTGCCACGATGCATCAGATCGGCCTCACCATGGCCAAGTTCCATCAGAACTATGACGTGATCCTCAGCCCGACACTGTCGAAGCCGCCGGTCGCTCTCGGGGTTCTGAGTCTGTCGCAAGACCCGGCGGTTTTCGGAAAGAACATCACCGAATTCATGCACTCGACTTCCCTCTACAACGTGACGGGCGAGCCATCCATGTCGGTGCCGCTCCATTGGACACCCGACGGCTTGCCTGTGGGCGTGATGTTCTCGGGCCGCTTCGGTGAAGACGCTCTTTTGCTGCGGTTGGCCGCTCAACTGGAAAAAGCGCAGTCCTGGGCCAACCGCAAACCGCAGTTTTCCTGAGGTCGGGTCGTGTGAGTCATTCCGGCCCGATTTACAATGAACTTATGTCAGACGCATTGGTCATTGCCGGACGTTCCTTCCGCTCCCGCCTTATCGTCGGCACGGGAAAGTACAAATCGTTCCAGGAAACCGCGCGCGCCCTCGAAGCCAGCGGCGCCGAGATGGTCACGGTTGCGGTGCGCCGCGTAAATCTGGACCGCAGCAAAGAGTCGCTGCTCGACTACATTGATTCGAAAAAATATTTCCTCCTGCCCAATACCGCCGGTTGCTATACGGCCGATGAAGCCATTCGCGCCGCGCGCCTTGGACGCGAGGTTGGGCTCTCCGACTGGGTCAAGCTCGAAGTCATCGGCGATCAGGCGACGCTTTATCCCGATGTGCAGGCGACGCTGGAGGCTACCCGCGTTCTGGTCAAAGAAGGATTCACGGTTCTGCCCTACACCTCCGACGATATTGTCGTCGCCAAACGCCTGATTGATGCCGGTGCGGCAACAATTATGCCGCTAGGCGCGCCGATCGGCAGCGGCATGGGCATTCAGAACCAGGCCCACATTCGCATCCTGCGCGAGATGATCAGCGGCGTCCCCCTGATCGTGGATGCAGGAGTGGGCACCGCGTCTGACGCCGCCATCGCAATGGAATTAGGTGCAGACGCTGTTCTAATGAACACGGGCATCGCCAATGCCCAGGATCCGGTACTCATGGCAGAAGCGATGAAGCACGCCGTCGTTGCCGGACGCCAAGCGTATCTTTCCGGCCGCATGCCCAAAAAACTGTACGCGACCGCCAGTTCTCCTCTGGAAGGAGTCGTCAGGTAGGAAGATTGCGGGATTGAATAATTGGGGAATTGAGTAATTGGGAAATTGAAAAAGCCGAGGGATGGAGAACCTGCCTAGTTTTCAATTAACAAATCACAGATTTCTGCAAACGCAAGCGGCCAGGATTCGACTTCGTGCGCAGGGGACGCTCGACCTGGTGCGTCTTACTTGCTTGCCGCCACGGTTTCGGTGATCCCGATCTCCGGCACGGTCCTTCCTACGACCGCGGCGATCTGGCGGACCTGGACCATCAACTCATCGAACTGATCGGGGAACAGCGACTGAGGGCCGTCGGAGAGAGCTTCGTCGGGCTTATGGTGGACCTCCACAATGAGTCCATCGGCGCCGACTGCGACCGCGGCGCGAGAGAGCGGCGTGACTTTATTCCGCTTGCCGGTACCGTGGCTCGGATCCACCACGATCGGAAGATGGCTGAGGCGCTGCACCGCTGGAACTACGCTTAGATCGAGCGTGTTGCGGGTGTGGTCGGCAAAGGTGCGGACACCTCGCTCGCAGAGCGCGACATTGTAATTGCCCTCGCTCAGAATGTATTCGGCAGCCATGAGAAATTCCTCGAGAGTAGCCGACATGCCGCGCTTGAGCAGGACGGGCTTGCGGGTGCGGCCGGCGCGCTTGAGCAGCGAAAAATTCTGCATGTTGCGTGCGCCGATCTGAATGACATCGGCATATTCTTCGACCAGGTCGAGCGATTCGTGGTCGATGGCCTCGGTGATGATCTTCATGCCAAACTGCTGGCGGATGTCAGCCATGATGCGCAGCGCGTCTTCGCCGAGTCCCTGGAAGGAATAAGGTGAGGTACGCGGCTTGTAGGCGCCACCGCGGAAGAATTGCGCGCCGGCCCGATGCACGCGCTCGGCGACAGCAAAGGCCTGTTCCGGGCTCTCGATCGCGCAGGGTCCGGCGATGATCGCGAGACCTTTTCCTCCGATCGTAGCTGCAGTCCCGGCAAAGCGGATGACGGTGTTTTCTTCCTTGACGTCGCGACTGACCAACTTGTAGGGCTTCGAAACCTGGATGACTTCCTGCACACCAGCCATTTCTTCCAGCGTGCCCTGTTCGACTTCGCCCTTATTCCCCGTGATGCCGATGGCGGTGCGGGTGGCGCCCGGCATGGGATGCGCGCGGTAGCCCAGCTTCTCGATTTTTTCGCAAACGGCGCGCACCTGCTCTTCGCTGGCCTGCGCCTTCATGACCACTAACATAGATTCACCCTAATGCGGACGTGTGGGGACATCGCCTGAGCGTTGTCCGTCGATGGGAACTGGTCTTCTTGCGGCGACTACAGGGAAGCCAAGCCGCCCCTCAAGTCTACCGTTCTGTGCGCTTGCACCGCAAATGGAGCATGCGGGAAGGATGACAGGAGTACAGCGTTTCTGAATCCAGGCGTTTCCTGCAACATCCATATCAGGCAAATATCTTCTGGAGCGTTTATATGAAAGCTGCAGTGGTTCCTTCCGTGAACGGCAAGTGGGAAGTCAAAGAGTGGCAAACGCCGAAAGCCGGTCCCAACCAGGTCGTGATGAAGATTCACGCCAGCGGGCTCTGTTATACCGATGTGCACATCACGCACGGCGTGATCCCAACACAATTTCCACGCGTCCTAGGGCACGAACCGGTTGGCGAAATCGTGGAAGTCGGTCCGGGAGTGACGTCGAGGCAAGTCGGCGATCGGGTTGGGGTGGGATGGGTGCAGCGGGGTTGTGGGCGCTGCGAGTGGTGTCTGCGAGGGAAAAAAGAACTGTGCCAGAACGCCATTTCCACCGGGATTAGCTTGCAGGGCAGTCATGCGGAATACATGCTGGCCTACGCCGATGCGACCATGCTAATTCCCGACAAGCTCAGCTACGAACAGGCCGCGCCCATTTTCTGCGCCGGGTACACCGTGTGGAGCGGGTTGCGGCAGGGGGATCCCAAACCGCACGAGCGCATCGCAGTGGTGGGCATTGGAGGTCTGGGACACCTCGCCCTGCAGTATTCGAAAGCTGCCGGTTTCGAAACAATTGCCGTGACCAAGTCCAAGGACAAGATCAAATCAATTAAGGAAATGGGTGCCGATGAGGTAGTCGAAGACGGCGCAAAGCTGATGGAGGCCGGCGGCGCCGACGTGCTGCTGGCAACGTCGAATTCCTGGTCGTCGACCGCCGACGCCGCCAAAGGTATGCGCCCGGATGGCCGCATCGTGCTGATGGGGGTCAGTTCTGAGCCTCTGGCGTATAACCCCGAACTCATGTTCAAGCGCGTGCGCCTGATGGGTTCGTCGCAGAACGGTCCGGAATATCTGTATGAGGCTTTGGATTATGCGGCCAAGGGAAAAGTCAAAGTGATCGCCGAAACCTATGCCCTGGATGAAATCGGCAAAGCCTATGATCGGGTAGCAGGGGGGAAGGTCCGGTTCCGGGCGGTGGTCACAATGAACTAGTTCGAGGTTCATGCGGCCAGTGCCGGGTGGGCAATCGCTTGCAACTCGACACTCGAATCATGAAACTGGGTCCATGCCTCGCTCGATCGCGCGTGAACAGGACATTCTGAAGCGGGACGCGCCGAAGCGCCCGCCCCGCTTGACTTCCCGCCGCATCGGTATTCATACATCTTCGGCGGGCGGAGTCCAAAATGCCGCCGAGCGCGCCTACCGGCTGGGCTGCAACACGTTTCAAATTTTCTCTTCCAGCCCGCGGCAGTGGGCGCCATACGAACTCGGAGCGCCGCAGTGTGCCGAAATGAACCGCCTGCGGGCGCAGTACGATCTGAAGCCGATGGTCGTTCACACGAATTATTTGGTGAACCTGGCCAGTTCCACTGAGCTATTTCTGCAGAAGTCCATGCTGGCGTTTCGGGGCGAGGTGGAGCGTGCACTGGCATTGTGCGCTGAATATCTTGTGCTGCATCCCGGCTCGTTTCGCGGGGCCGATCGCGAGCAGGGACTGTTACGTACCGCCGCGGCGATTGCGGCGTGCACGCAGGGGCTCGATCTCGCCAAGGGAGGTCTGACGATCCTCATCGAAAACACCGCCGGAGCGGAGTTCTCGCTGGGCGGAACATTTGAGCAGGTGGCGGAGGTACTTGAACGTTTGGACGGGATTATTCCTGTAGGAGCGTGCATCGATACCTGCCACACGCACGTCGCGGGATACGACATCGTCAGCGAAGAGGGTCTGTATCAAACGTTGCGGCATCTGGACGCGACCGTCGGGCTGAACCGTGTGAAGGTATGGCATTGCAATGATGCCAAGGCGGCACGCGGATCAAAGCTGGACCGGCATCAGCACATTGGGAAAGGAACGATCGGCAAGGAAACGTTTCGCATTCTGCTCAACGATCTTCGCCTGGCTCACGCCGCCTTCATCGCGGAGACGCCGATCGACAAACCTGGGGATGACAGGAGAAATGTCGCGGCATTGAAGAAACTGGTTCGGGAAGAATAGATACCATTGGGAGCGATTGGTCGGGTGCATGGTCGGATGTTTGGGTGCGCGCGAAAATTTATAGCCGCAGAGAACGCCGAGGATTCGCGGAGATCGGAGAGAACTGGATGGACAGCTTGCAAGCAACGCGGCTGCAAGAGTGTAAAATCAAATCCTTAAAGTGTTGCTTATGCCGCAAGAAGGAAAATCCGAAGTCACCATGACGAGCGATCGACCCAGTTCCGATCGTCCCAACGACGAGCGCTACGACGCCCAGCGCGTCGAGCAGAAATGGTTTGCGAGCTGGCAGCAGGACACATCGCTCTATGCTGCCGAGCCTACCTCCACCAAAAAGAAATATTACGTGCTCGAGATGCTGCCTTATCCCTCCGGCGTGCTGCACATGGGGCACGTGCGCAATTATGCGATTGGCGACGCGCTCGCCCGCTACATGTGGATGAATGGGTACAACGTGCTGCATCCCATGGGCTGGGATTCATTCGGCTTGCCGGCGGAGAACGCCGCCATTTCCAACACCACGCCGCCGCGCGAGTGGACGCTGCACAACATCGCCAACATGAAGGCGCAGATGAAGCGCCTGGGATTTGCTTACGACTGGTCGCGCGAAGTCACCACTTGTTTGCCCGAGTACTACCGCTGGAACCAGTGGTTCTTTCTCAAGCTCTACGAGAAGGGATTGGTGTATCGCAAGAAGAGCAAGGTGAACTGGTGCCCGAAGTGCGCCACGGTGCTGGCCAACGAGCAGGTGGTCGATGGCTGCTGCTGGCGTCACGAAGACACGCTGGTCGAGCAGCGTGAGTTGGAACAGTGGTTCGTGCGCACCACGCAGTATGCCGAGGAACTGCTCCGCGATCTCGAAAAACTCAAAGAGTGGCCGGAAAAAGTTCGCATCATGCAGCGCAACTGGATTGGCCGCAGCGAAGGCACGCTGGTCGATTTCCAGCTCGAAGGCAATGCCGGGGCGGCGGGTTCGACCATCTCTGTGTTTACCACCCGCGTGGACACGATTTACGGCGCGACCTCGATTCAGCTTGCTCCCGAGCATCCGCTGGTGGCCGACTTCACCCGCTACAACCAGGTTCTAGGGGCCGAAGTACAAGCCTTGCTTGCCGAGCAGCGAAAGGCAAAGGAAACCGGCGACATCGGAGAAATCGAAAAGCACGGCGTGAATACCCATCACTACGCCATCAATCCTTTCAGCGGCGAGAGGATTCCCATCTGGATCGCCAACTACATCGTGATGGATTACGGCACGGGCGCCATCATGAGCGTGCCGGCGCATGACGAGCGCGATTATGAATTCGCCAGGAAATACAAGCTGGAAATTCGGCTGGTGATTCTTCCGATTTCGAATGATCCAGAAGAAACGATGACCGAGCCGCAATTGCCCTTCACGGCGCATGAAGGGATGACCATCCATTCCGGGCCCTTCAGCGGCTTGAGTTGTGAACAGGCGATTAAGAAGATGTCCGCCTATGCCGAAGAGATAGGTTTCGGAAAGGCTACGGTCACGTATCGCTTGAAAGATTGGGGCATTTCGCGACAACGCTACTGGGGCACGCCGATCCCGATGCTCTATTGCGAGAAGGATGGAATTGTCGCGGTGCCGGAAAACGATTTGCCGGTAATTTTGCCCGACAAAGTTGACATCACATTGACAGGAGGGTCGCCGCTCGGTCGCGTACCGGAGTTTGTCAATGCCACCTGCCCGAAGTGCCGGGGACCGGCGCGCCGTGAGACGGACACGATGGACACGTTCGTCGATTCATCGTGGTACTTCTACCGCTACACCGACGCGCACAACGATCGCGCGCCCTTTGACGGCAAGATCGCGCAATACTGGTTTCCGATTGATCAGTATATCGGCGGTGTCGAGCATGCCATCCTGCACCTCATTTACTCGCGCTTCTGGACCAAGTTCATGCGCGATCTGGGGATGATCACCAACGATGAACCGGCCGAGCGCCTCTTCACGCAAGGCATGGTGATCAAAGACGGCGCCAAGATGTCGAAGAGTTTGGGTAACGTGGTCTCGCCCGACGACATGGTCGCACGTTATGGGGCCGATGCGGCGCGTCTATACAGCCTGTTCGCGGCGCCTCCCGATCGCGATCTCGACTGGCAGGATTCCGGGATAGAAGGGATCCACCGGTTTCTGGGACGCATATATCGCTTCTTCGTTAAGAATCCCGTGACGGCTGCGTCAACCGTGACCGCCTTGCAGTCAACGCCAGAAGCGCGGGCGATTCAGCGCAAATTGCACCAGACGATCAAGCGCGTGAGCGATGATTTCCAGGGGCGCTGGCATTTCAATACCTGTATCTCCGCGATCATGGAACTGGTGAACGCGTTGTACGCTGCGGAGGAGGCAATTGCCAGAAAAGCTGTCCCGGCGGCGTTCCTTGCGGAGGTGCAGCGCACACTCGTTTTGTTGCTTGCTCCGTTCGCCCCGTACATGGCTCACGAGTTGTGGGAAATGATCGGGGAAAAGGGAAGCTTGCTGCGCGCGCCATGGCCGAAATATGACGCGGAACTTGCCAAGGAAGAAGAGGTCGAGATTCCGGTTCAGGTCAATGGCAAGCTGCGCAGCCGTATCACCGTGCCTGCCGATTCCGAGGAAGGGTTTGTGATCGAGCGCGCTCTGGCTGACGAAAAAGTCAAAGCGGCGATCGCGGGCAAGCAAATCGTGAAGAAGATCTACGTGCCCGGCAAGATGGTGAATCTCGTCGTCAAATAGTTCCAGCCACAAAAAAGCGGGCGCATTCCGCGCCCGCGAGTGCTCTCTCGTTACATTCTTACGCCGTTGGTAACACCAGCGCCTCGGTTCGATTGTTGAAATCGATCTCCTCCACGCGCTCGGTGTGGTTTTTCATGGTTCGGAGCGTCACCTCGTCGTTCTCCGCTTTCGTGGGAAGTTCTTTCAGCTTTCCTTGGGCCGTAGCTACGGTCTTCCCGTACTTCATGATGGAAATTTGCAATGCATTGTTTGGACCAGTCCACTCCACCTTGTAGTGGCCGGGCTGCAGCGTGGTTGAGCCCACTCGCGCAGTCTGAGTCAGATCGAAGTTCCCCGAGTCTTTATCCTTGGCGAATGCTCCAAGGGACAACACGAGCGCCACAACGGCGATGGAAGCAAAGTATTTTATGAGTCGCATGTTTCGTTCTCCTTAAAATGGGCACACGCGACGAGGATCCTGACGCAACGACAAACCCCAGATGCCGCATGCCTTCTTGGTTTTATCAAGTTCCTTACTCATCTGGATGCCCGCGCCATAACTCCGGTTGCACAATCTGACCGCAAAACTGAAGTCACTTTGTTTCACGAAAGTACGGAAAAGAATCGCTCGTCCCGACACATCTTTGTGATTGATTTGTATTAAGCGTTCGCCTGAGATCCGACTCGGTTGCACTCGGAGTTTGCGTTATGCTTGATGGCATGTCGCTCGTCTCACCTACGATGGAAGGATTCCGGGCCGCGTGGCGACGTCCTTCGTTGAGCGTCGCTGAAATCCTGTGGCGATGGAGCGTGGCGGCGACTGCGACGTTATTGTTGTTCTTCGGCGTCGTCGAGTATCTCGGCAGCCTGCCGGTCACGAACCGCGAAATGCTCCTGGTTCGCACTCGCCAGCCGTTTCTTGTGGGGCAAGTGATTGCGCATATCCTCGGCGCCAGCCTGGGTCGCGCGGTATTGTCCGCCGTGCTGGCAGCGGTGCTGCTGACTTTGCTCTGGATGGTCGCCGCGTCCCTCGGGCGGATTGCGACCGTCACGTACCTGCTGGACTATTTTCGGATGCGCTTCACTTCCTTGGTGGGTGTGTCCAATGTCGGGGAGGAAGAGATTACTCCCGCTCCGGCACGTTCATTCAGCGCGCTGCTGCGAATTCATTTTCTGCGCGCCGTGGTAGTGATGGCTGCGATTGTGTGTCTTGCCGGAGCTGCGATGTTGGCGGGCTCCGTTTCGCCCGATTCCGATCCTCAGCCCGGCATTGTATTCATCCTATTTTTCCCTTTGGCGGTGTTGATCGCGTTTGTCGCATGGGTGCTCAATTGGGTTCTCTCGCTGGCAGCGATGTTGGCTGTACGCGAGGGCGAAGATGCCATGGGCGCGATCTCGGCCGCAGTTACGATGTGCCGCGAGCGCACCGGCGCCGTTTTCGCGGTCAGCAGTTGGACAGGACTCGCGCACCTGGTCGCATTCGGCGTCGCAACAACGGTCGTGTCGGTCCCATTGAGCATGGCTGGGATTCTGCCGGGCCGCTTGATCGTGATTCCTGTCATTTTTGTCACCCTGGCGTACTTCGCCGTCGCCGACTGGCTCTTCATTGCCCGCCTTGCCGGGTACGTGTGCATCGCGGAGGCGCCGGAAATCGATCAGGCTGCCGAGCCGCCGCCTCTACCGCCAGTTCCGGTGCAAACTACGATTGACCGGGATGAGCCGATTTTGAGCGATGTTCCGGGGCTTTTGTTTACGGCGAGGTAGAAACGACTTTACCGTACCTCTGCGCGGCGGGGACGTCGTCGGTTGCTGAGTGCGGGCGTCACGGTTGGCTGAGTGCCTATGGAAATCTCGAGGGAGCTGGGCTTCGCTCTTTACATGCTCTTCGCGATTTGAGAAACTCGTGCGTGGAAACCCAATCCCCGCACAATCAAACTTTGGTAACGCAGTCTATCGTTATCCTCGACTTTGGCGCGCAATACACGCAGCTGATCGCGCGCCGCATCCGCGAACAGAATGTTTTTTCCGTGGTGCTGTCCTGCACTGCCACGCTCAAAGAGATTAAGAGCTATGCGCCCGCCGGGATCGTGCTCTCGGGAGCGCCCTGGTCCGTGTACGACAAGGATGCGCCTCCGGCGGACGCGCACGTGTTCGATCTGGGCGTGCCCGTTCTCGGCATCTGTTATGGCTTGCAGTTCATGGTGCACACGCTCGGGGGCAAGGTGCGACCGGCCGATAAGCGTGAGTATGGCCATGCCGAAATCGATATTGTCTCCGATTCCATCCTGTTTCAGGGTCTGGCCAAAAAGCTTGCCGTATGGATGTCGCATGGCGACGAGGCGCTGGAACTTCCTCCTGGCTTCGAGTTGATGGCCAAAACCCACTACGCCGTGGCGGGCATTCAGAATGTGGCCAAGAAGTGGTACGCGGTGCAGTTTCATCCCGAGGTGCATCACACCCCGCAGGGCACGCAGATTTTGAAGAATTTTATCTTTCAGATTTGCGGCGCCAAGCCGACCTGGACCGCGCAACGTTTTATCGAAGCCACGATCGAGCAGATCAAGCAGCAAGTCGGCTCTGGGCGTGCCATTTGCGCTCTTTCCGGGGGGGTGGATTCGTCGGTGGCCGCGGTGCTGGTGGATCGCGCGCTCCGCGATGTCAAGGGGAAGTCGCGGCTGACCTGCATCTTTGTAAACAATGGCGTGCTGCGCAAGAACGAATTCGAAAAAGTGCAGAAAACGTTGCGCGACAAACTCGGCCTTCGCCTGGATGCGGTGGACGCTACCGAGCGCTTTCTCGGCAAACTGGCGGGCACCAGCGATCCCGAGAAGAAGCGCAAGGTCATCGGCAACGAATTCATCAAGGTATTTGAAAAAGAAGCCCGCCGCATCGAGAAGGACGAAGGCAAAGTAAAGTGGCTGGTACAGGGCACGCTTTATCCCGACGTGATCGAGTCGCGCTCGGTGCGGGGACCATCGCAGGTCATCAAGTCCCATCACAATGTCGGCGGGTTGCCGGAAAAGATGAAGCTTAAGCTCATCGAACCGCTGAAAGACTTGTTCAAAGATGAAGTCCGCAAGATTGGACGCGACCTCGGCCTGCCGGAAGAAATCTTGCAGAGGCAACCGTTCCCTGGCCCCGGTCTTGCCGTGCGCGTTCTCGGAGAAGTCACTCCCGAGCGTCTGGCTTTACTGCGCGAGTGCGACGATATCGTGGTCAGCGAAATCAAGGAAGCCGGGCTATACACGAAAGTCTGGCAATCCTTCGCCGTGCTGCTGCCGGTGATGACGGTCGGGGTCATGGGCGACGCGCGCACCTATGCCTATACCTGCGCCATTCGCGCCGTGAGCTCCGAAGACGGCATGACTGCCGATTGGGTCCAGTTGCCGCACGACGTGCTGAAGATCATCTCCACGCGGATCGTCAATGAAGTGAAGGGCGTGAACCGGGTGGTGTACGACGTAACCTCCAAACCGCCGGGAACAATTGAGTGGGAATGATTAAGGTCAACCGGGATTCAGGGATGGATCACTTGTAGCTTCAGTTCGCTCTCGAACACATCGAAATCGCGGTCTTTGTGCAAAAGGTGGTGACCGGAGAGCAGACAGAACGTGGCGATCCAGCAGTCGATCGTCTTGCGGACCGTGAAGCCCCGGCGCCGTAAGGTGCGATAGTTGTGCGCTGCCGCGATTGCCAGATCGGTCCCGCCGCCGGCAAAGATTCGGAATTTCATCAAATCATCGCGAACGCGCAGGAAAGTGGCGTCGTCGCGAATGCCCTGTAAGACTTCAGACAAAATCAAGTCTGTTAAGCCCAACCTTTCGCGCGACAGGGCCAGATCCAGCCACGCCGTTTCGCCGCTTACGATGCCGCCAAGGTAATCGATCCAAACCGTGGTGTCCACGATGACCATTTTTTCTCTATGCCTTGGTCCGGTCGCGGCGTGAGGCTTCGAGATCGCCTTCCCAATGGACTTTGCCTTTTAGCCGGCGAATCACGCTTTGACCATATGTCGCGACGAGCAACCGCAGCGCGGCTTCCACGGTCGCTTTCTTTGTGCGGCTGCCACTGTGTCGCATGGCCTGCCGCATCAAGGTCTCATCAATGTCAATGTTGGTTCGCATTGGCTTTTATGCCTATGTGTAAATATCTCACAATTATGTGTATAGCACAATAGGCCGACAACGCGGCGCTAGCGGTCTCGGTGCACGGTTTCCATCGAGAATGCCGGTAGGCAGACCGCGATGTACTCTGCGCCACCTTCCTGCGGGGTGGAGTAGCGGACCCATTCCCCGGCGTGCGCAACTACTGCCTGCCCTGCGTGCACGTCGAGTGCGCCGCCCTTGTGCTCAACGCGGAGCATACCTTTCAGCACGATAGTGAACTCATCGAACTCGGGAGTCTGGCCGGGTTCGAGCCATCCTTCCGGGCTGCGCATGTGTGCAACGCTGGCGGCGGACGTTTTCGAGTTTACGCGGCCGACGTATTCGTCGATCAGCTTGGGCTTGTTGCCGGCGGCTTCGATGCGCGTGGGTTGTGGAATCAAGGTTGGCATGGGGGCCGTTCGTTCACTAGAGTACACGAGTGTGCGGAGGGGGCAAGGTTCTCTGTCCCGAGGGCAAAGATGCTACGCCACAGTCTCGACCAGTCAGCTCAGGAGCTACTGCGTTCGTTCGGCGGCGTTCCCGGGATAACAGTGGGTGGCTGTCCCGGTGTTGCTGGAATGATGATGGGCGGCGTTCCGGGAGTGCCATTCGCTGGGGGTATGAAAACCGGGCGCGGCGCAACAGGTTGCTGGTACACCGGATGCTCGAGCGAACGGCGGACCGCCTCGGCCACTTCGTTCTGCTGCAAAGTCAGCGGCTGTTGCAGTGTCATGGTGACAGGGGCACCCGCGTCAACGTAAAAATGACGAGTCCTGAACAACAGCCCGAACGAGGCAAACATTCCAACGGCGCCGCCGATGCCGGCTCCAATGATTGGGTCTCTGCCCTTGGTGCCGAAGACGGGAGTGGTCGTTGTCGTGCAGAACGGTGGCCCTCCGACGCAACCGGGCGGGAAGGGGCTGGTTACGCTGGACTGCGAGCGGCCCACCGAATGTCCGATCAATGCCCCGAGGCCAGCGCCGCCGGCCGGCAGAAGGAACGCTTCTGCCATCCGCTTTTGCCCGGGATCTTTGATCGCGTAGCCTTCATCGCTCTGTAAGGTGATTGGCCCGGAAATGGGAGCGATGTAGCCGTCGGGAAACGTGATCGACATCGCCTGCAGGTGCAATTCCCCACGGCTGCCATTCCGGCCGAGCTTGTCGACCGTTCCTTGGACAAACGTGCCGGCGGGGATCACGACTTCGTTGCCGGCGTCGACCGGGGAACTGACCTGCGCGTAGATGTCATCGCCGCGCTGCAGGTGGCGGCTCTGAATGGGATGGGTCAGCACGAGCGCCAACCGAGTGCCCGCGGGGATAGTGATGCTGGCGGGAGGTTGGGCAGTTACGGCCGGCGGAGTTGGTTCGGCGGCTGGCGCCTGCTCCTGGGCAAGGCAGGGGAATCGGCGAGAACAAAGGCAAGCACAAACGCGGCCTGCATGGCGTTTTTGATTGGAATGGTGTTGATAGGGAACGAAAAGCTTCGACGGCGGGAGCGAGGGCGCATCATAGGGCACCTCTGTCAAAAGCTATGTGGCGCTTGTATCGCGGATTCATGGCTGGAGCCCGCCTCCACTGGATTGGACTAGCGAATCACGAAAAAGGATATCTAGATCTAGAGTAAAACTTTGCAAAGAGTGGCTAAACGTTTGTAATGCGCGGAGGATTTGATGAGAGAAGTGGGCAAAACCTTCTTACGAAGCGTCTTCCGAAACCCATCGTGAGATGGCGGTCACCATCTTGCGGGGGCCCAAGCGCGTAGACTGTGCTACCAGCCAGTTGTGCAGGCCGCTGATCGCCAGGGTGCGGCCTTCCATCAGGGCGCGGTAGCCGTCGAGCGCGACCTTGTCGGCGTTCATCGCGCCCAGTTGCTTGAAGAGACGCGACTTGTCATTGCCCGCGCGCTTGGCGAACCCGGTGTGCGTCGCGCCCGGACAGAAGCAGGTGACCGTCACCCCAGAATCCTTCAGTTCATTAGCGATTGCTTCCGAGAAGGAAATCACATAGGCCTTGCTCGCGTAATACACCGCCATCAGCGGACCCGGCTGGAATCCGGCGGTCGAAGCGACATTCATAATTCGTCCGTTATGGCGGGCGAGCATGGGGGGCAGAAATAGTTTCGTCAGTTGGGTCAGCGCGATGATGTTGAGGTTGATCTGGCCGAGGATTTCATCGTTGGGCATCTGCGCGAATTTCCCCAGTGCGCCGAATCCCGCATTATTGATGAGGATGTCGACGGCAATGCCTTCGCGCTGCAGTTGATTAAATAAAACTTTTGGCGCGGGCGGCTCTGCAAGATCCAGAGCCACGGTCTTGACGCTAACGCCGGCCGCCTGCAACTCGCTGGCGACTTGCCCAAGCTTGCATGCGCTGCGGGCGACAAGCACGAGATTGTGACGATCGCGTGCGAACAACTTGGCGAGTTCGTATCCGATGCCGCCCGAGGCACCGGTGATGAGTACGGTGGACATGTAGGTATTTTAGCGGGAGCACGTGCTGCCAGCGCACGGCCGGCGCGGAGAAGGCAGGACATCGGCGACAAAACCGCCGCTGGTCAGGGATTCGCCTCCCACAATCGAAATCGGTTCGCAAAACGTGGGTCCGGCATATGCGAAGTATGAAATTCACCAATACGATGGAATCGTTCCCGCAGCGCCAACCGCCCGGGATGGCCCCGCATCCTATCGACACCGCAAACTCAGTGAAAGCTATCAACTCGACACCGCAAACTCAGTGAAAGCTATCAACCCTGATCCAATTCCACATTCATAGAAGGAGAAAAATCGATGGCAAGCACTCTTCAAGGAAAGCGAGTCGCAATTCTTGCGACCGACGGATTCGAACAATCAGAGCTACTCGAGCCCAGGCGCGCTCTCGACGAGGCCGGCGCCATCACCGAAGTGGTCTCGCCAAAAAAAGGCAAGATCAAAGGATGGAATCACAAAGAGTGGGGAAATGAAGTTCCGGTTGATGTCCCGCTGAAGTCGGCCGAGGCGAAGAATTATCACGCCCTGTTGTTGCCGGGCGGCGTCATGAATCCCGACCAGCTGCGCATGGAACCGGAAGCCGTCGCCTTCGTCAGGCATTTCGTGGACTCCAGCAAGCCGATCGCCGCCATCTGCCATGGCCCCTGGACTCTGGTCGAAGCCGACGCCGTTCGCGGACGCACCATGACCTCGTGGCCCTCGCTCAAGACCGACCTGAAAAATGCAGGCGCGAACTGGGTGGACAAAGAGGTGGTTCAGGATGGCCGCTTCGTCACCAGTCGCAAGCCCGACGACCTCCCCGCCTTCAATCGCGAAATGGTCCGCCTTTTCGCCGAGGACCATCCGCAATCAGTCCGCCCCGCCGCGTAGCTCGAGAGGTAGGTGGTCAGTGGGCTGGGGGCGGTATAAGTTCGGCCATTCTGCCCACTGGCCACCAATCACTGACCATCGCCCCTGGTTACTTCCGGTATCATTCTCTCCACAGTCATCTCTGCAGCCGGCGAGCTTCCACGTGGACTATCGTCACCTTTATATCTCGCTCATGAAGACCGACAATCATCTTAAAGGGCGTGCAGCAGAACCTTCTGGCAGGCCAGGATCCTGCCCTCGACGCAAATCTCGCGTGATTTCATGAGCTTAGCTGTTAAACCTCGGCCGTCATTGGAAGGTCAGCACTTCCATGTCGTCGTCATCGGCGGAGGCATTAATGGAGTCGCCGTGGCGCGCGAGTGTGCCCGCGCCGGCAAGCGCACGCTGCTGGTGGAGCAGAACGATTTCGCCTCCGGGGTCACCAGCCGCTCTACGCGCATCATTCACGGGGGGCTGCGATACCTGGAACACGGAGAGATTGGCCTGGTCCGCGAATCGGTGCGAGAGAGAGAACGCCTTCTCCGCGAGCGGTCGCACCTCATCCATCCGCTCCACTTTCTTTTTTTGCTGGACGAGAACAGCCGGCGCAGCGCACTCAAGGTACGAGCCGGATTGTGGCTCTATCAACGCCTTGCCCGAAAAAAATCTTCGTCCCCGAGCCCCATGGAAGTCGCTCGGGTGGAGCGCGCCCTCGACTCCGGCCATCGCTGGAGCATTCTCAGCTACGAAGATGCGCAGTGCGAATTTCCCGAGCGCCTGGTCGCCGAATGGATGACGGAAGCGGCGGATGCCGGCGCGGTGGTTCGTAATCATTGTGAAGTCCTCGCCGTTGACGTCGCCCAAGGTCGCGCTCGCGGCGTCCTGCTTCGCGACCGCATTACGGGCAAAGATCAGCGCGTGGACGCAGGATGGATCGTGAACTGCGCCGGCCCCTGGGTTGACCGCATCTGCCAGCGATCGACGGTCCGTACCGGCAAGCCGCTGCTCGGCGGCGTGCGGGGATCTCACATCGTTCTGCCCCGCTTCTCTGGCGCTCCAAGCACTGCTCTATATACCGAAGCCGCGGATGGCCGACCGGTCTTTATCATCCCGTGGAACGAGCAGGTGCTGGTGGGCACGACGGAAGTTCCGGACACCGGCGACCCCGCAAAAACCACGCCATCCACCCAGGAAATCGAATACCTGCTGCGCGCCGTCACCCGCCTGTTCCCCAAGGCCAAGCTTTCCGCGCAGGAAATCAAGTACGCCTTTGCCGGCGTGCGGCCCCTGCCCAACACAGGCGGCAAGCCCTCGGCCGTCACGCGCCGGCATTTCTTGCACGATCACAAGCACGACGGCGCAGCCCGGCTGATTTCTGTGGTTGGCGGCAAGTTGACCACCGCCGCCTCGTTGGCCCGCGAATGCGCGCGCAAGATCGGAATCCGGGTACCCGAACCCAAAGGCATCACCGTGGGCCCGGGCAGCGCCCTCGATCCCATGATCACTCAGGAGGTGGTCGAGATCGCACATGCCGGATCGGTCAGCGAAGAAACCGCTCGCGGGCTGATGGAATGGCACGGCTACCGCGCCATGGACATCGCGCGCATGGCCCTGGTCAGCGTCGAGATGCGCGCCCCGATCTGCCCTCACACCTCGCACATCGTCGCTGAGGTAGTAGAAGCCTATCGCAAGGAGTACGCGACCACGCTGGGCGACGCACTCCTGCGGCGTGTTCCCGTTGCCCTGGGAGCGTGCTGGTCCGAGTCCTGCAGCCGCGAAGCCGCGCTCCGCATCAGCGCTGTCATGGGCTGGAGCGAACAAGATCTGGGAGCTAACCTCGAAGCCTTCGAAACCGAACGCACCGCCTTCCTGAAGCGCCCCTCGGGCAAGATCTCTGCACTAGAAGCCGCCGCGGACTAGGCGGCGCCTGAGACTCGCCGCTTGTCCCGGGGTCCCCGCCGTAAGCGCGACCTTCAAAGAATTACTCCCGGTAACTCGTAATTCGCCAACGAGAGAGGCTCTGTTCTCGACGAACGCCAATGGCTTCAGCAAAGTCTCCAAACGCGACTCGGGCCGGGCTAAACTGCGCGTTTCGAATCTCGCCAAGGTCTTCTTCCCGGTGCGAAGGTTGGGTGTACAATCCAGGCACTTCCAAGGGGGAAAATGGGGATTTCCGCAGGAACTCGGCTCGGCCCTTACGAAATTCTCGCGCCGCTCGGGGCCGGCGGCATGGGAGAAGTGTATCGGGCGCGGGATACGCGGCTGGAGCGCACGGTAGCGATCAAGGTGCTGCCGTCGCATTTATCCGATAATCCCGACCTGAAGCAGCGCTTCGAGCGAGAGGCAAAGGCCATCTCGCAGCTGAATCACCCCAATATTTGCACCCTATATGACGTCGGCCACGAGGGCCCTACCGACTACCTCGTAATGGAGTTTCTGGAAGGGGAGTCGCTGGCGGAGCGACTTAAGCGCGGGACGCTGCCGCTCAAAGAAATCATCGGAATCGGGTGCAATATCGCGGACGCGCTGGATCGCGCTCACCGTGCCGGTATTGTTCATCGCGACTTGAAGCCCGGCAACATTATGCTGACGAAGAGCGGGGCGAAGCTGCTCGATTTTGGTTTGGCGAAAGCGGCGGTGATGGGCGCATCGACGGGAAGCGGGCCAGCGCCGCTGCTGAGTGCGGCCATGACGATGACTTCGCCCAGTCCAGAGTATTTGCCGCTGACCCGGCAGGGCGCGCTGGTGGGCACGGTGCAGTACATGTCGCCGGAGCAGATTCAGGGAAATGAGGCCGACGCGCGCAGCGACATCTTCGCCTTCGGCGCGGTGCTCTACGAGATGGCTACCGGCAAGCGCCCTTTCGAAGGTAAGTCGCAGATCAAAGTGGCGAGTGCGATTCTGGAAGACGAACCGCAGCCTGTAAGTGCGGTCCTGAAGACGTCACCGGCTGCCCTGGACCGGCTCGTGAGCACCTGCCTCGCCAAGAGTCCGGAAGAGCGATTCCAGTCCGCGCTCGATGTGAAACTCGAGTTGAGATGGCTATCGACGGCACAGCCTGACACAGCCCCGGCACGACCGAAATTAGCGGGTTGGATCGCGTACGTCGCGATCATCGCGCTCGCTACGATTGCCGTCACTGTCGCAATCCTGCTGTGGTCGCGCTCTACGCAGCCTCCACCCCCCGCGATGCAGTTCACGGCGGCGCTGCCGTTTTCCGCGCGATCCATGGCGGTTGCTCCGAACGGGCACACAGTCGCATTGGCCGCGTACCGGGAGGACATTCACAAAGTCGGGCTCTTTCTTTATGACATTGGGGCCACGGATGCCAAGCCGCTCGCCGGCACCAATGGCGCAACTTTTCCGTTCTGGTCACCGGATGGACGCGCCCTCGGATTTTTTGCTTCGGGCAAGCTCAAGCGCTTCGACCTGGACAGCGCCTCGGTTCGGACGCTGTGCGATGCTCCCAATGGGCGCGGCGGCGCTTGGAGCAAGACAGGAGTCATCCTGTTCACCCCCACCGGAACGCTCAACGGCGGGATCATGATGGTCTCCGACAATGGCGGCAATGCCTCTAACTTTAGCTACCCGGGCACGACCAAAGACGAGAATACGTACCGTTGGCCGGTATTCCTGCCCGATGGCAAACACTATCTTTTCCTGGCGGGAAACATTCGCGGAGATACTGAGCTCAACAAGCTGTATCTCGGTTCCATCGACAACCCCAGCGAAAAACACTTTCTGACCAAGACGACGGCCAACGGCGATTACGCTAATGGCTACGTGTTCTTTGTTCGCGATGGCGCTATCCAGGCCCAGAAGCTCGATCTCGATTCCTACAGCCTTACCGGCGACGTGAAGCGTGTGATTGATAATGTGAAGCTGCAGTCGCGCGTTCTTTATGCGACGTTTGCCGCCGGCGGCGATATTGTGGTCGCCCAAGAGGCTGGCGAAGTCTCACTTTCGCGGCTGACCTGGTACGACCACAGCGGCAAGATCATCTCCGATTCCGTTCCTCCGGACGCGTACGGCAACCTCGCAATCTCACCTGACGGAAAATACGTCGCCATCGACAAAACCGATGAGAGTAATGACAACACCGACGCGTTCATTTACGATCTAGCTCGTTCCACGTTCCGACGCCTCACGTTCGATCCCGGCATCGATGCGGTGCCTGTTTGGAGTCCCAATGGCGGTCAGGTCGCGTTCACCTCGAGCCGCGGCCGTAGTTTCGATATCTATGTCAAACCTGCCGACGGGTCGCAACCCGAGCACCTGTTGGTCCCGACGAGTGGAGTCGATTCGTTGCCCCTCGATTGGTCACGGGATGGCCACAATCTGCTGTACCTCGTCCCGCCCGACCTGTGGGTATATTCCTTCGCCGACAGGAAGTCGCGGTTGTTTCTGAAAGCGAACGCTTCCCTGAACAACGCCCAGTTCTCTCCCGACGGCAAATGGGTAGCCTATTCCTCAAACGAGAGCGGGCGTTGGGAAGTTTACGTCACATCGTTTCCCGATGCGCGTGGGAAATGGCAAGTCTCGTCGAACGGTGGCGAACAACCCCGGTGGCGCGGCGATGGCAAAGAAATATATTTCCTGTCAGCCGACGCGAAGCTGATGGCGGCCTCCGTCGATACGAAGACCGAATTCGAGTCCGGCACGCCGGCAGTTCTCTTTCAAACCGATCCCCGTGAGCGGGTCGCGACCACTGAAGTGATCATCTACGACGTCGCCCGCGATGGCCAGCGCTTCATCGTCAATACCAACTACAACAATGGCTCGGCACATCCAATGTCTCTTGTTCTGAACTGGAAATCTGAAATGAAGAAGTAGACTGGTGTACCACGCCAGATCAGTACGACGAACGTGGCAAGCGACGCCGGTGGGTGTACTTCTAGTTTGAGATCGAGCGCTTTCCTCTTCTCTGTGCCTCCGTGCCTCTGTGGTGAAAGAAGGGCCCGGCTGCGCGGCTTTCGTTACTAAAGAGTGCCGACCGAGAGTCATCTAGCCACGCTTTCCCCCCATTCCTACACTGGCGCAGACCGCGCAGCATTCGCGATGACAGGGGCGAAGTACGATGTTGATTCCCATCAAGCACGAGAACATGACGGCCCGGCGCTGGCCTGTGGTTACGCTGTCGCTGATCGCCATCAACACCATCGTTTTTATCTTTACGATGACCGCTCTCGACAATGAGACGCCGCAGTTGAGCGAGGTCAAGAGTCAAATCCTCATTCTTGCTGCCCTGCATCCCGAGTTGAAGTGGGCGCCCGAGTCGCAACGCGTGATCGATGGCTTCAAACAGAGTCGTCCCGACGAGTGGAAACAGATTCAGAGTCCCTACCGCGACATCATCAATGCCTACGATGCTCGAATTAGGCTGATGGAGGACACCAGCAAGCTGCAGGACGAGGCCGACTCGCTCAACACGCAGTTCGTGAGCCTCTCTTCGGCCTCCATCGCCGAGCAATATGCGTTCGTGCCCGCGCACCCCAATCCGATCAGTTACCTGACTGCGAATTTTCTGCATGGCGGCTGGCTGCACCTGATCGGCAACATGTGGTTTCTATGGCTGGCGGGCTTTGTACTCGAAGATGTGTGGGGACGCTGGCTCTATTCGATCTTCTATTTAGTCGCAGGAGTCGCGGCGCTGCAGTTCTACGCCTGGACCAACCCCGGCAGCATCACGCCCACGTTGGGGGCGTCGGGGGCCGTCGCCGCGCTGATGGGAGCCTTCCTCGTCCGATTTCCCAAGATGAAGATCGAGATGGCATGGCTCTTCATGTTTCGCCTGCGCCGGTTTCGGGCCGCGGCGTACTGGCTCTTGCCGCTGTGGTTGTTGACTGAAGTTTTTTATGGATCGCTGTCCGGAACGTCGGGCGGCGTTGCCCATTGGGCCCACGTCGGCGGATTCGTCTTCGGCGCAGTCGCGGGCCTCGCCATCCAGCATTCGGGCCTCGAGCACAAAGCGAACCAGGCCATTGAAGAAAAAGTCGCGTGGAAAGCGGATGTGGAGATCGAGCAGGCCACCAGCATGATGGAGCACGGCCAACTCGCCGACGCCACCGCGCTCCTGAAAGATTATCTCGTCATTACGCCCAACTCGCTCGACGCTTGGTCGATGCTGCGCCAGATCTACACTCGGCAGGCCGACACCAAGAACTACCTCGATGCCACCGTCCACACCTGCGCCCTGCGGCTGAAAGCACACGAGGTCGAAGCCGCGTTCCAGGATTACGCCGAGTTCATAGATTCCGGCGGCGGCAAGTTGCCCGCGGCAACTTGGCTTGAACTCTGCAAAGGCGCCGAAGAGTTGCAGGAATTTGACCGCGCCCTCGCCGAATATCAGCAGCTTATGCAGGCCTATCCCACGGATCGTCAAGGTCTGACCGCCCAACTGAGCGCGGCCAAGTTATGCCTGAAGAAGCTGAATCGCCCGCAAGACGCGCTGGCGCTTTATCAGGCAGCGGCCAAGTCTCCCATCCCGCACCTCGACTGGGACAGCCTAATCCAGACCGGGATAAAGGAAGCGAAGGCCGCGATAACGCCCGAAAACGCAGCCGCCGCTGCCGCACCATAAACCTTTCTTAATGGCCGGCTTTCCCTCTGATGCATGAGATAACGACAAACCGTCCAAACCCAAACGACCGATCGGACAAAATCATTGTCCGGCTCATTGTCACGTCGCAACTGCTCGCATCGTTTGTACTAGGTGCGTCGTTCTTTTTTTCCTTTATGTACGGAGGCGCATCGGCATGGCCGACTGCGTTCGCCCGCGGCAGCGCCTTCTTTATCTTTGGCGGAGTCAGTGCGATTCTTCTGTATTCCCGCACACTGCTCTCGAGAGTCTTAACGCTGCTTTGGCACCTGGTCATCGTCAGTCTCTGGGTATATGGACTGCTGGCGAACGCATCCACGGACAATGCTCGTTTTTCGTGGATCCCTCTCTGGTCGGCACTCTGC
Source organism: Candidatus Sulfotelmatobacter sp. (assembly GCA_035309485.1). GTDB lineage: Bacteria > Acidobacteriota > Terriglobia > Terriglobales > Acidobacteriaceae > Sulfotelmatobacter. Next base: position 8,373 of record DATGFC010000084.1, on the reverse strand, counting down.
TTTTCTTACCTTGCATTGACATCGGTTCCGGCAATTTGGATTCATGCGAAGCACAATCCCAAAGTGGCAGGAGGAGTCGTCTTGGCAGTAATCACCTTGGCGATCCCAATCGTCGGTTTGCAGGTGTATTCCGGCACCCAAGTTGGACTCGAAAACCAGTTGAGATCCACTGACCCCGACGTTCAGTGCGCCGCTGCCCGGCGCATCGGAGACCGAGGGCCGGCCGCCAAGAGCGCCCTGCCGGCGCTGCGTTCGATTCTCGACACCACACTTTGTGTAGACTCCGGTGAGTTCGCAGACGACACGGCAGAGGACATTGAAAAAGTGGGCGGCATTGAGCCGTTGATTGAGGCCATGAAAGATCGCCGGTCCTTGGGCCGAGCCGCAGCCGCATGGCAATTGAAAAAAACGGCAAGCGAGCATCCCGAAGTTGCCGGCAGAATCAAGCAGGCATTTAAAAACGGACTCACCAGGAAGCCATACGCATGGCGTCTCTACTTGGGTTGGGGGATCTCGGTCCTGAAGCAGCCGATCTGCTTCCGGACCTGGAAAAATTGGCTACCGATCCCGTCCCTGAGGTCCGCCACACGGTTGTTCCGGTGGCCGCCAAGATGAATTCTTTGGAGAGCATGCGGCGACTGCTTTCCGCGGACGACCCGCAAGTACGGCGGGATGTCATCGATCAGCTGACTCTTCCGAACTTTGGAATAAATGCGATCCCGCTGCTGGCCTCTGCATTAGAAGACACGTCGGGAGAGGTTTCCAGCGACGCAGCCGCGAAACTGGGCGACATTGGGATACCGGCCGTGGCTGCACTCGCGCAACTGGAGCAGGCCGCGTTGCACTCGCCTGACACTCAAACGCGGATCGAGTCGTTGCGCGCGCTTAAACGCATCGGCCCACAGGGCTGGTCGACCATTGATCGGGCACTGCAGGACCCGGACGAGAGCGTTCGCAACTACGCCGCGCAAATGCTGCGCCGAGATTAGCCCGCGAGAGTGCGGCACAGCAACGCGGCATTGTCGGAGATAATTCCGTCCACGCCCGAATCCGCCAGGCGCCGCATTTCAGTCTGAGCGTTGACAGTCCACACCAGTATCTTCTTTCCCGAGTCTTGAAACCGGCGAACCAGCGTGGCATTCAGCACCTTCTGGTGCGGAATCACGTACTCGATTTCCAGCTGATTCCAGTGCAGCAGTTGGCTTCGGGTCTCGCAGATCAGGCCCAGGGGAATCGTTGAATCTTCCCAACGAAGCACACGCAACACCTCCGGCAGAAACGATGACACCACGTAGCCGCGCCGCGGCTGATGCTTTCGCAACAACTCCGCCGTGATCTTTTCCAGTCCACCCACTTTCAATTCGATGTCGAGAAATGCCCGTTCCTCATAGCGTGTGAGCACCTCTTCCAGCCGGGCCAATTCCGGCAACTCCCGGGCCGTCGCCCCCGCAATCTCGACGCCCTTGAATTCCGGATTGTGGCACAATACGGCCGCGCCGTCCGCTGTGAGACGCACATCGAATTCAAAGCCGTCGCAGCCATCCGCCAGACAGCGATCAAAGGATGCAATCGTATTTTCTGGAATGGACTTGACCGCCCGCGCTCCGCGGTGTCCCAGCAGCAATGGACGTCCTACAAATTCCGCCATGCCCGCTCAATCAAGGTCGAAGTCGCGAATGGGCTTGCCCGTGTCGGGAGTTTCTTTCGCCTTCTTGACCGCTTCCTGGAACTTTTTCTCCAGCAAATCCGACGCATGTTTCTGCGCCTCCACGGACTGCTGAAAGATGGATTCCCGGCGGCTGTCCTGCTCGCGCATCGCCTTGGCCGCCGCCTCCATGTCGCTGAACGTCTTCGGCTTCACGGCCGCGGTATGCGCAATCACCGCCCGCGTCTCGGAGTCGATCTTCAACACCGCATTGCAACAAGGGCAAGTCACTTCGAACGCAGGAGGATTCTTCGCCATTTGTGCGAATCATACCGCAAAACAGGGGTCGGAGTTTCGAGTTTCGAGGTCGGAGTTTCGAGGTCTGAGGTCTGAAGTTCGAGGTCCAGCAAACTGGTCTCTAGTCTCTGGCCCCTGCTTCACCGCTTCAAGTGGATGGGGAAAATATGCATCAAGCTCAGCATCTCCCAACCCAGCAGAGACGCGGCGATCACGACCACTCCTACTGCCATGACTTCACCGAAGGCAAGCCCGCGCCGGGCTGGCTCCATGCGCCGCGCCGTGAGGCTCAGAATGTTCAGTGTGGCAAAGCCGAACACGACCGCCCAAAGGATGTTGTATACATCCTGCCGGCTCCCGCGATAAAAAATTGCCATCGCGGTTCCCCTCAGTGCCGACACCGATACATGGACCGATGAGCCGGCGGCAATCAACGCTCTTGCAGAACTGCACAAGCCAGAGATCAGCATCACAGTCAGCCCCATCCTTCGAAGTAACCGCCCCCGCAGGCGGACAGCGAAAAGGAATATTACATCCTTTTTCTCCTAAATTCGCGGGAAATCTAGGGGGCTGGACGTCAGACCTCGGACTTCAGACTTCAGGCTTAGGCCTCAAGGTCAGGAGTTGGACGTTAGACCTCAGACAGAGCCACGAACCTGCTTGTCGGAACGGAAGATTGGCGACAGAATGACGGCCAGCGCACGCCGTTCAGTCCGAAGTCAGAATCCAAAGTCGGAAGTCTGAGGCCCGTGGTCTGAGGCCCGAAGTCCAAGGTCTGAAGTGCGACCCGCGTTGGTAATATGGAGGAGATGGCAAAGCGCCGATTCATTTTCTTCGACGTGGGGAACACGCTGCTCTTCCCCAACCGAACCCGCGTACTGGCCCCATTGCCCGTGGAAAAGCATCCGTCTCTCGAAGCCTGGCAGGCACTCGAACGCCGCACCAAACACGAATTCGATGAGGGACTGATGAGCGGCAAAGTCGATCACAGTTTCTGGTGGACCTTTCATACCCACTTGCTGCAGCAGTGCAATGCCATGGATGACAGAGTCCGTGACGCACTCGTTCAGAACACGCAAAACTCCGCCAACTGGGACCAGATCCAACCCGGCACCCGCGACGCGCTGGAGCGGATCCAGCGGCAATACGCGACCGCCGTAATCTCTAATTCCGACGGGGGGATCGACGCCGTCCTGCGGCGCTGCGGCATCTGCGACTGCTTTGCCACCATCACCGACTCTGGAAACGTCGGCCACGAAAAGCCGCATCCGGCGATTTTCGCCGCCGCCCTGCGAGCGATGAAGGCCGATCCCGCCGACAGTTTGTATGTGGGAGACCTATATTCGGTCGACTACGTCGGCGCTCGCAATGCGGGCATGCAGGCCGTGCTCTTCGATGTGGCAGGCGCCTATCGCGGCCGTGAATTCCCGCGCGTTGCATCCTTGAACGAACTGGAACAATGGCTGAACGGGTAAGACTCGATCTCTGGGGGATCAAAACATGTTCGATTCCACACGCTTTTTCCTGTTTCTGACCGCGGCGGCATTGCTCGCCGTTGCTCCCGGCCCAGGCATGCTGTACGTTCTGGCGCGGGCTCTCGCTGGTGGCAAGCGCGAAGGCATTCTCTCTGCCCTAGGCACATTTCTAGGAGGGTTGGTGCACGTATTCGCGGCAGCGCTCGGCGTTTCCATTGTTCTTGCGCGATCCGCGATTGCCTTCGCTACGGTCAAATATGTCGGCGCTGCCTATCTCGGATACCTGGGGGTCCGCATGATTCTTGACGCTCGTAAACAGGACACGCGCCACGATCCGTCAGTGTCGCTGCCGGAGGACATCAAGCCCGCCCGCAATCCACTCTGGCAAGGCGTCGCCACCGAAGCTCTCAACCCGAAAACCGCCCTGTTTTTTCTTTCATTCATCCCGCAGTTCGTAAACCGCGCCAGCGGCCACGTGTTCCTGCAATTCGTAATTCTAGGAAGCATCTCGGTAGTGATGAATACGACCGCAGACTTGATAGTAATAGCCCTGGCAGGCCCGCTGGGAGAAAAAATTCGCCGCTCCCCCACGTTCCGCCGCCGTCAACGAACCGTAACCGGCGCCATCATGATAGGTCTGGGAACCTACCTCGCGACCAGCGATGGCAAGTAGCGGGAGAACAAGAATGCAGAAGTAAGAAGGTAGAACAAAGAAGTAAAGTCGTGGTTACCTGCGTTCTGGCTTCCTACTCCTTCCCTCTGACTTCTTACCTCTTCCTTCTTACAGCTCCAAAATCTGATGGTCGTGACAATCGGAGCGGATCGTGTCGTACAGCCGCTGCAGCAGTTCCCTTCCATACCGCGCGAAGAAGTAAATTCCGCCAACCACTCTTTCCTGCAGACCTTTCCCGGGATACAGCGCCTGGCTCAGATGATCCGCGTGCCGCGTCACCAACTCGCCTTTGAGCGCCGCGGCGCGGGCTGCCTGCGAGTGCAGTTTTTCCAGCTGATGCTGCATCTTCGAACGCGCCGTCTCTGCCGCATCGACTAACGTTCGGTCCAACTTCTCCAGCTTCTCTTGCACGGCGGAAAAATTGTCGTCAAACGATTTCCTCGCAGCCTCAAAGGAATCCTGCAGGTCGCCCGGCAGGCTGCGCGCCGCAATCTCGCGCCGCAACTCCTCAGGCCCAGCGAAGACATCGGTGATCGCAATCCCGTGACGCTCCAGCAAGCGTTGCATCTTCGGTTCAACGATGGTGGCCGAAAAGCGCGGTACGATCGGAGTCACCCGCCCCAGCAGCGCCTCGTAAACGGCACCCGCCTGTGCGAAATAAGCGGTCTCAGCCGCTCCGCCGGTGTAGGCCAGCGTCGGCAAGAGGTAGTCCTGCACGATCGGGCGCAAAAGCACGTTGGGACTGAATGGGGCCGGTTCAGCGCCGATCTGGCCCAACAGCTCGGACTGTGACAGCTTCTCTCCTCGCGACTCACCGTCAATGATGAACTGCGCTGCACCGTTTTCGTGGCGGTGAATCGGCACCCGCGCGCCATCCCGCGTCGTGAAGAGCAGCACTGAAGTCTCTGTCACTTTCACTTGCTGGTGATACCCCGCGGCCTCCAGTTCCTCCCCTCGTTTCAGCAGCGCAGCATCGAGTTCCTGCGAGCGTTCGATCGCCGCTCGATAAATGGGTTCTGCCACGCGCGCGAATTCGCCATCCGAGGCGTCCAGCACGATCACGCCCCAGTCGGCAAAGATCCTCGTGTACAACCGTGCGAACGCCGTACCCAGCGTCTCGCCCGGGCGGTATGTGTCACGCAAGAACTGTGTCGCCTCTGAGTCGCCCAACAACTCGGCCGCCTGCTGTACCAGAGAAGAAATATCTTCGCCGAAACGCACCGTACCGACGGGCGCTGCGGCTACGCCGTGGCTCGAACTGGTCAACCTCTGCAACGTGCCATCCGGCCCGGGTATTGAAACGTGATTGACTTCGGCAAGATCGTGATCGTAAGTCGCCAGCCAGAAAATCGGCACCGCATCGACTCCGGCCGCCCTTGCCTCCTCCGCCAATTTCACCGCGGTCAGCGCCTTGTAGATGGCGAACATCGGCCCGCCAAAAAGTCCTACCTGCTGCCCCGTCACTACCGCAGCTGCCCCCTTGCGCAGCCGTTCCAGATTGGCCAGCGTCTTGGCGGAGGCGTTCCAGGATTTGTTCTGGCGTTCGAGAATCGCCGTCACACGCTCGCGGCGAGCCGCATCGTAAGAAATCTTCGCGGCTTCTTCTTTCATCCACTCGCCAAAAACTGGCGACCGCGGATAAAACGGCTGAACGTTGGGGGAGTACGACAGGAAGTCCGTGAAAAGGCGCGTGGTATGCGGGATTTGCGAGAATGGCAGGCAGTGCGCCTTCACAGGCTATGCTCCTGACAACAACAGTTCGAAGATTGTCGCATAGACCTTGGTTGGACGTCTGAAATCATCGCCGGTCAACTCGAAGCGCCGAAACACTTCCGCGTCGTAGTACTGATGCCGGAAACCGGCGCAAGATGCAAGATAATGAATGGTTTTGATGCGCTAAATCATCCATCTGGGGAATTCAGAAAAGAGAGCAACCAAAACGATGAATCGAACCTCAGCCCCGCTCGAAACCGCCACGCCGGTGACCCTGGAAGGCTCGGTTGTGCGCCTGGAGCCGATCCGCCGCGAACACGCGGACCTGTTCTGGGAAGTCGCGAAGGACGACCTGGAGGATATATTTCGTTGGATCCCCTACTCCATGCGAATGCCCGAAGATTTCCGCAAGCTGATCGACAAAATATTTGAGGAGCAGGGGCGCGGAGAGTCGGTAGCGTTCGCCACCGTCGAGCGCAGCTCCGGACGCACCATCGGCAGCACGCGCTTCATGAACATCGATAGGGCCAACCGCCGCGTCGAAATCGGGTCGACCTGGATCGCCCCGCCCTGGCAACGTACCGCGATCAACACCGAAGCGAAATACCTTATGCTGCGGCACGCCTTCGAACAGTGGAACTGCATTCGCGTTGAGGTCAAGACAGATGCTCTCAATCAGAAATCGCGCAACGCCATCCTGCGCCTCGGCGCCAAGGAAGAAGGCACGCTTCGCCGACACCTGATCACGCACACGGGCCGCGTTCGCGACACAGTCTATTTCAGCGTCCTTGATTCTGAATGGCCCGATGTGAAATCGCGCCTGGAGGCAATCCTGAACCGACGAGCGTAAAGCGTGAGCGCGTGCAACGGGGGCGAGGACGCCCCCGCGACAGCCGGCGGGACGCCGGCGCTACCCCGGGCCGCGGCGCCTCCATTTTTCCCTCTAATCGGGAAGTCATGCCAATCGGGCGCGGCCACTTCTTCCCGGATCAGGCAGCGGTGATCGGAACATTCAGGCCGCCAGAATCGACGGTTAAGTTGTATCAAAGGGAATAAAGTGGGGATACTCGCCGGAGTCGACAGACATTGCCAATAAATCAGAACCTGAAACGTTTATGAAGCCTAGGTGTGCAGAGCAGCCGGCGGGTGCCACGAAAGCGGGCCAGCAGATAACCAGTGTGAGCCCGGATCGGTCGGCCCCTCTGTGTCAGTTTTCGTTTCCTCGTTCGGGTCGTAAGACATTCCGCAGACGGCACATCGCATGATCACTCCGTCGCGCTCAATTCGTGCTCGATCGCATCTGGGGCATACCATGTGCCACCTCCCGGGGATTGTCTGGGTAAACCATAGGCGCAGGTTGCTTCCAATTCCATCGGGCATCCAGCGCAAAGGCATGGGACATCCTGAGTAGCGATGACTAGGTCACTTCGCCGGACACGATGGGAGTTCTCCTGAGAGTGCCTCGGTCTATACAGCAGAAAACCCTAAGGTTTCCCGCTGAAGTCCTTCGCCCTCGGCTGCGCAGGCCGCCCGAGCGCATGCTTTTTTCGTCTTCCCCGACCGAAAGCGTTACACTAACTGCGTTTCAAAGGCGGTTGCGGAGGCCCGTGATGGAATTCAACGAGCAAGCTCGTCTGCAGGCGTTGCGCAAGTACAAAATCCTGGACACGGATCCGGAAAAGGCGTTTGACGACCTCACCATTCTAGCCTCCCACATTTGCGAAACCCCGGTCGCGCTGATCTCTCTGATTGACTCCGAGCGCCAGTGGTTTAAGTCAAAAGTTGGCATCAGCGTGAATGAAACGCCGCGTGAGATTTCCTTCTGCGCCAAGGCCATCCAGCAGCCATATCTTTTCGTGGTGCCCGACGCCAGCAAGGATCCCAGGTTTAGTTCCAATCCGTTTGTTGTGTCCGATCCCAAGATTCGCTTCTATGCCGGCGCACCGTTTAGCAGCTCCGACGGGCATCCGCTGGGCACCTTGTGCGTGGTCGACATGGTTCCGCGCCAGCTCACGACCGGCCAGGAATCCGCGCTGCTGGCCTTGAGCCGGCAGGTTCAGGCGCAGTTTGAATTGCGGAAGAATCTGATCGACTTGCGTGTCGCCCTTGAGGAGCGCGACCGCGCTGAGGCTGAACGCGACCGAACCATTGTCGAATTGCAAAATGCTCTAGGCCACGTGCAGCGGTTGAGCGGGCTGCTGCCGGCATGTTCCGTCTGCAAGCTGGACGTGACCATCCCCGCCAACCTCGCGGCAATTTCCGGGGTCGTAGACGGAGTCATGCAGATCGCGCGCGAGATGAAGTCGGTGGAAGGGAATGAATTCAAGGTTGAGCTCGCCCTCCGCGAGGCCCTGGCCAACGCCATCGTGCACGGCTGCAACAACGATCCCAGCAAGAAAGTCGAGTGCTGCGTGGCCTGCACCGAATCTTGGTAATTATCCCTTGACAACAAGGAGAAGATATGGCAAAGTGAGGGCATGAACCGCCGACAAACGATTCCTGCCGAACTCCGCTACACCTTCCGGCAATTCGACCAAGACTTTCCGACCGACGATGCCTGCCTTGAGCAG